>CBIHNZ010000002.1:0-273030 GCA_966211615.1 uncultured Sphingomonas sp. | reverse complement strand
CAGGCCTAAATCCTCAACTGCGGATGTGGGGTTTGAGCCGGGATTTTCCCCCTGTTGCCTGGACGGGCACCACATCCTGCCTGCGTGACGAACGCTAGGTCGGCCCTCGCTCCATTGCCCCCGGAGCGGGGGCCTTTCCTTTTTTTGGCGCGGCCCCGACTGGCACTGTCGCGCAAAAACGCTACATCGCTCCCGTGAAGATCGCCTCCTGGAACATCAACTCGGTCCGGTTTCGCATCGAGATCGTCGAACAATTCCTGCGCGAGGAATCGCCGGACATCCTGTGTCTCCAGGAGACCAAGGTGATCGACGGCGATTTCCCCGAGGCGCCGTTTCGCGCGCTTGGCTATGATCGCGTCATCAAGCACGGCCAGAAGATGCACCACGGCGTGGCCATCATCAGCCGCGTGCCGGTGGTCGAGGACGACCGGTTCGACTGGCAGGCCAATCAGGAAGCGCGGCATGTCGGCGTGCGACTGCCCAACGGCGTGCGGCTCGAGAATGTCTATGTCCCCGCCGGCGGCGACGTTCCCGATCGCGAGGTGAACCCCAAATTCGGCCAGAAGCTCGATTTCGTCGAGCGGATGACCCAATGGGCCGCCGATCTCAGCGTCCCCACCATCCTGACCGGCGATTTCAACATCGCCCCGCTCGAGTGCGATGTGTGGAGCCACAAGCAGCTGCTCGACGTCGTCAGCCATACGCCGATCGAGGTCGCGGCACTGGGGCGGCTCCAGGCGGCGCATGACTGGGTCGATCTCGGTCGCCGCTTCATCCCCGCCCCCGAGCGCTGCTTCACCTGGTGGAGCTATCGCGCCAAGGACTGGGAAGCATCCGATCGCGGCCGCCGGCTCGATCATATGTGGGCGAGCCCGGCAATCGCGGACAAGGCGACCAGCCACAAGGTGTGCGAGCCATGCCGGAGCTGGCTCAAGCCGTCGGACCATGTCCCGATCATCACCGAGTTCGACTTTTGACCAGCGCACGCGCCGCGGCCGAGGCGGTCGATGCGCTCCGGCGCGGCTGGCCGATCGCGATTCGCGGGAATGCGGGCACGCTCCGTCTGCTCGCGGTCGAGACCGCCGATGCCGAACGGCTGGCGGCGTTCGATCCCTCCGCGCACGCGCCGGTATTGCTCTCGGCGGGGCGCGCGGCGACGCTCAAGCTCGCCAACCAGCGCGAAGCGGCGACGCCCGACGGCCCGGTGCTGGTCGAGCGCGCGCCTTGGCTCGATTTCGACACCGCGACCGCGCTTTCCGATCCGCAATTCGACCTCGCCACTCCGCTCAAGGGCCCGTTCCGCGCGATTCCGGTCGAGGCGCCGGACGCTGCCGAAGCCGCGCTTCGCCTCGCACGGATCGCTGGACTGCTCCCTGCCTTCTTCGCGGTTGCCGCCGAGGATGCGGACGCGATCACCCTCGCCGATATCGACGCGCATGAGGACGCCGATCGCCTGCGCATTGTCGGCCGGGCGCGGCTGCCGGTGGCGGGCGCCGAGGATGCCGAAATCGTCGCCTTCCGCACCGACGAGATGCCCGGCGAGCATGTCGCGCTGCTGATCGGCCAGCCGGATGGCAAGCCGCCTTTGGTACGGCTCCATAGCGAATGCCTGACCGGCGACGTGCTCGGCAGCCTCAAATGCGACTGCGGTCCGCAGCTCCAGGCGGCGATCGCCGAGATCGAGACGAGCGGCTGGGGTATCCTACTCTATCTGCGCCAGGAAGGCCGCGGCATCGGCCTGATCAACAAGCTGCGCGCCTATGCGCTCCAGGATCAGGGTTTCGACACGGTCGACGCCAATACGCGGCTCGGCTTCGCGGTCGACGCGCGCAATTTCCGCATCGCCGCGCGGATGCTCGCATTGCTCGGGCAGCGGCAGATCCGCCTGCTCACCAACAATCCGCAAAAGGTCGAGACGCTGCGCGCCGCGGGCGTCGACGTGATCGAGCGCGTGCCGCACATCCTGCCGGCCAATCCACACAATGTCCGCTATCTCGCCACCAAGCGCGACCGCACAGGGCATGATTTCTAGAACCGTCGCCCGTCTCAATTGCGGACCTTCGGCAACAAGATAGACTGCCGCTATGGACGCGCTGGAATCCCTTCCCAAGATGTTCGAAGCGCTTGTCGAGCTGATCGACGAACGTATCGGTCGCCGCGCCGCTTGGATCGCCGCGATCGTGTCGATAGTCCTGCTCATCGGCGCCCTCCTGGTGCTCACCTGGTTCCTGACTCGCTGATGCGCTATTTCCTCGACACCGAGTTCAACGGCTTTTGCGGCGATCTGATCGCGCTGGCGCTGGTGCCCGAGGACGCGGCGCTGCCGCCCTTCTATGCCGCACTCGAATGCCCAAGGCCGACGCCTTGGGTCGTCGAGCATATTCTGCCCGTGCTGAATACCGAGCCCGTGTCTCGTGACGCGCTGGGCCACGCCCTCGCCGCCTATCTCCGCAACGACCCGGCACCCCTGCTCTTCGCCGATTGGCCCGAGGATATCGCGCATGCCGCGATGATGCTGGTCGCGGGACCCGGGCGCCGATATCCGATCGACCGTATCCGGTTCGAGCTATGCGACGCCTTCGGTTTCGATTCGGCGGCGCTCAGCCAGGTCCCGCACAATGCGCTCAGCGATGCCGCCGCGCTGCGCGCTTTCATCCTGGAGCGCGAGCTCAGGCAATAAGCTGGGCGACCTCGCCGAAATCATGCGCGATGTCACGGACGCCGAGCGCTCGCAGTCGAGTGGCATGGTCGGGCGCGCAATGCGCCCCGGCGCAGAGCCCGATGACGTGCGCGCCCGAGGCAACCGCACCGGTCACGCCCACGGGAGAATCCTCCAGGATCACGCAATCGGCGATGTCGACGCCCAGCGCCGCAGCGGCGTGCAGGTAGAGATCGGGCGCCGGCTTGCCGCGCGTCACATGCTCTCGGCCGCTGAAGATCTTGTCGCCGAACGCGTCGCGTATGCCGAGATGCTCGAGATGGCGGCTGATCCACTCCGTCGAGCTCGACGAAGCAATGGCGCGGGGCAGCGATAGCGGCAGCGAGCAGACGAAGCGGATCGCGCCCGCGACCTCGGGCAACCCCTCTTCCAGCACGCGACGATCCTCTTCGGCGCGCGCTGTGTGGAAGCCGTCAGGGATCGCCTGCCCGATCCAGCGCTCGATCGCCGCGAGAAAATCCGCGCCCGCCAACCCCATGAAGTTCGCCATCGAATCTTCCGGGCTCGTCGGATGGCCGATGCTGGTGAGGTATTCGGCAATCTGGCGGTTGCCGGCATATTCGCTCTCGAGCAGCACCCCGTCGAAATCGAACAGGATCGCGCCAAAGCGCGTGGTCAGCGGCACGATCGGCCGGTTGGGCTCGTCCAGCTTCATGCCCGCGCTCCGAACAATGCGGTACCGATACGGACATGCGTCGCGCCGATCGTCACCGCGGTCTCATAGTCGCCCGACATGCCCATGCTCAGGCCGTCCAGGCCATGGTCGCGCGCCAGCTTGGCGAGCAGCGCAAAATAGGGTGCGGGCTCCAGATCGGCCGGCGGCACGCACATCAGTCCGGCGATCGGCAGATCCGCCGCGCGCGCTTCGGCCAAGAGTCCGGGCAGTGCCGTGACGGAGCAGCCGCCCTTTTGCGGCTCGTCGCCGATATTGACCTGGATGAAGCAGGGCGGCCGCTTGCCGGCCTTGTCCATCGCATGCGCGAGCGCGGTCACCAGCGAAGACCGATCGACCGAATGGATCGCGTCGAACAGGGCCACCGCTTCGTCCGCCTTGTTAGACTGAAGCTGGCCGACCAGGTGGAGTGCAAGTCCAGAAGTCGTCTCGCGCAACTCCGGCCATTTGCCTCCGGCCTCTTGCACGCGATTCTCGCCGAACACGCGCTGCCCCGCGGCGATCAGCGGGCGGATCGCGTCGGCATCGTGCATCTTGGAGATCGCGATCAGCGTCACCGCCTCCGCCTTGCGGCTGGCAAGCTCTGCGGCGCGGGCAATCGCGGTGCGTGTTTCCGCGAGCCTCTGACTGGCGTCGTCTATGGGCATGCGCGGCGCTATAGGCAGGGCGATGCGCCGCCGCCACCCCCCTCTCCCGCAGCTCTGGCTGATGACCGACGAGCGGATGGGCGAGAAACTGTGGGACGCGCTCGAGCGGATGCCGCCGGGTAGCGGCGTGATCTTCCGCCATTATTCGCTACCGCTCGCCGAGCGCCGCGCGCTGTTTGCCCGCATTGCCCAGATCGCGCGAAGGCGGCGGCTGATCCTGCTCCGCGCGGGATCGGAGCGACTCGGGCCCATCGAGGCCGGCACGCACGGCGCGAATCGCCGCCGGCGGGGCCTCCACACCCGCTCCGTCCATTCGCGCCGTGAGGCCGTCGCGGCGATTCGCGGCGGGGCCGACGCGATCTTCGTCTCGCCGGTCTTCGCTACCCGGTCGCATCCGGGTGCCGGCGCGCTGGGCCGCGCCCGATTCGGCTTGCTGGTGCGCGGCCTCGACGTGCCGGTGATCGCACTGGGCGGGATGGACGCCCGGCGCGCGGCCGGGCTCTGGAGAATCGGACTCTATGGCTGGGCGGCGATCGACGCCTGGACCGCCTAGAACGACCGCTTAGAAGCGGAAGGCGGTTCCCACATAGACCGCCTGGCTGTCGCGGCGGTTGTCGGTGATCTTGGGCAGGCGATCACGCTCGCTCTTGTAGCGTACGCCCGCGGTCACATCGAGGTTGCGGGTCAGCGAATAGGAGCCGCCGAGATCGACCGAATAGCTCGGCTTGTCGCCGATCAGGATCGGCGTATCGGCCAGCGGACGATCGCTGGCAGCCTGGAGACGGCCGCTGACGCGCTTGCCGGTGTAGCTCACGCCGACATCGGCATGCTCGCGGCTGCCCGGCTGGGTGATCAGGTCGACATGCGCGACGTCGCCCGAGACGGCGAAGCGCTTCCAGCCGACCGAGACGCCCAGATTATAGGCGATCGGCGCGAGGTTGACCGACGGCGCCGCTGCGCCCGGCAGGCGGCTGGCGCTCTGCAGCGCACGAGTCGAGCGGGCACGGACCGCGACCGTCACGGCGCGACCGGTACCGCGGCGCGACTCGGCGGGCGTGAAGCGGAAGCCGTTGTCGGGCAGGCCGCTGCGCGCGAGAATCGCGGCGAGCTTGGGATCGGCGGCGGCCGGGGTGAAGGCCCCCAGCCCACCCAAAACCGCTTCGCTTCTCTGAGCGACCGCGCGTTCGCGGTTCCGCTCTTGTGCCTGAAGCGCGGGCGACGCGACGATACCGGCGGCGCAGATGGCCCCCAGTCCCAGTCCCGTCATCCAGCGTCCGACACGCATTTGCATTCCTCTTCTATGGTGAGCGCTACCATGATTCGGAACCAAGGTTCCACCGGTGGCACAAATATAGTCCGAGTGTTGCCAGACTCACACAGATTCGCGCGCCTTGCTCCCGCCACACGAGCCCCTATAGATGCTCTCCGCTAATCCCTTGCCCTGTAGGAATCTACCGATGAACCGCCTGTTGCGCACCGCGATCCTGGGGTCGCTCGCTCTTTCGATCACCGCTTGCGGCGGCAAGTCACGTCCCGAGGCCGATCTCGCCGCCTCTAAAGTGACGACGATCGGCGTCAATTCCTATCTGTGGCGCGCCACGCTCGACACGCTGAGCTTCATGCCGCTGCTCCAGACCGATTCGAACGGAGGGGTGATCGTCACCGACTGGTACGTGAACCCGAACACGCCGACCGAGCGGATGAAGGTGACCGTGACCGTGCTCGACCAGGATCTGCGCGCCGACGCGCTCCGCGTCGCGGCGCTGCGCGAGGTCAATCGCTCGGGTGCCTGGGTGGCGGCACCGGTGCAGGCGGCCACGGTGCAGAAGCTGGAGGACATCATCCTCACCCGTGCCCGCGATCTGCGCCGCGCCGCGATCGCGAACGACTGACCGGATCACCCATGGCGTCGCGCTTCAACCCGCTCAAGGCGGACGCGACGTGGCAGAAGGCGTGGGAAGAACGCCGCACCTTCGCCGCGCGTGACGATTCACCCAAGCCCAAGAGCTATGTGCTCGAGATGTTCCCCTATCCCTCGGGGCGCATCCATATGGGCCATGTCCGCAACTATACGATGGGCGATGTGCTCGCGCGCTTCCGCCGGATGCGCGGCATGGAAGTGCTCCATCCGATGGGCTGGGATGCGTTCGGCATGCCCGCAGAGAATGCCGCGATGGAGAAGAAGGTCCATCCCGGCAGCTGGACCCGCGCCAATATCGCGACGATGAAGGCGCAGCTGAAGCGGCTGGGCTTCGCGCTTGACTGGACCCGTGAGATCGCGACCTGCGAGCCCGAATATTACGGCCACGAACAGGCGCTGTTCCTCGATTTCTTCGCGTCCGGCCTGGTCTATCGCAAGGAATCGGCGGTCAACTGGGATCCGGTCGACATGACTGTGCTCGCCAACGAGCAGGTGATCGACGGGCGCGGCTGGCGCTCGGGCGCGCTGATCGAGCGGCGCAAACTCAGCCAGTGGTTCCTCAAGATCACCCAGTTCGCCGACGAGCTGCTGGAGGGCGTCCAGGCGCTCGAGCATTGGCCCGACAAGGTCAAGCTGATGCAGGAGAACTGGATCGGCAAGTCCGAGGGGCTGCAGTTCCGCTTCAAGCTCTCCGATAGCGGCGAGGTCGAGGTCTTCACCACTCGCCCCGACACGATCTTCGGATCGAGCTTCGTCGCGATCGCGGCGGACCATCCGATCGCGCAGGCGCTGGCTGCCGGAAATCCGGGTGCCGCTGCGTTCATCGAGCTGTGCAAACAGGGCGGCACCACCGCAGCCGAGCTGGAGACGCAGGAGAAACTGGGTTTCGACACCGGTATCCGTGCCACGCATCCCTTTGATCCGGCATGGGAACTGCCGGTCTATATCGCGAACTTCGTGCTGATGGACTATGGCACCGGCGCGGTGTTCGGCGTGCCGGCGCACGACCAGCGCGATTTCGAGTTCGCGACCAAGTACGAGCTGCCGATCCGCCGCGTCGTCTCCGAAGGCGACAAGACCGATCCCCTATTCCACGACGATGAGGCCTATACCGGCCCTGGCACGCTGGTGAATTCGCACTTCCTCGACGGGATGGACGTGACCGACGCCAAGCGCGCGGTGATCCGCCGCGCCGAGGAAGGCGGCTGGGGCACCGGGACCACCGTGTGGCGCCTGCGCGACTGGGGCGTCAGCCGCCAGCGCTATTGGGGCACGCCGATCCCGATCATCCATTGCGAGAGCTGCGGCGTCGTCGCCGCGCCGCGCGAATCGCTGCCGATCAGGCTACCCGAAGACGTCAGCTTCGACATTCCCGGCAATCCGCTCGATCGCCACCCGACCTGGAAGCATGTCGACTGCCCGAAATGCGGCGCGGCCGCGCGGCGCGAGACCGACACGCTCGACACTTTCGTCGATTCTTCCTGGTATTTCATACGCTTCGCCAGCCAGCCCGACGACAAGCCGTTCGACAAGGCGGTCGCCGAGCAATGGCTGCCGGTCGGCCAGTATATCGGCGGCGTCGAGCATGCGATCCTGCATCTGCTCTATGCCCGCTTCTGGACCCGCGCCCTGTCGCATCTCGGCAGGCTCGACGTAGCCGAGCCTTTCTCGGGCCTGTTCACCCAGGGCATGGTGACGCACGAGACCTACAAGTCCCTGGACGGCCGCTGGCTCTCTCCGGAGGAGATCCGCAAGGACAGCGCTGGCGTTCTCGAAATCGCCTCGGGCGAGCCGGCGGAAGTTGGCCGCATCGAGAAGATGTCGAAGTCCAAGAAGAACACCGTCGATCCCGAGCCGATCGTCGACCAATATGGCGCCGACGCGGTGCGCTGGTTCATGCTCTCCGACAGCCCGCCCGAGCGCGACCTGGAGTGGAGCGAGAACGGCATCGAAGGCGCCTGGCGCTTCGTCCAGCGGCTCTGGCGTCTGTTCGACGGACTCGAGGACGCTTCGGGCGAGGACAAGGACCTCGACCGCAAGCTCCACCGCACGATCGCCGGCGTCGCAGAGGATATCGAGGCGCTGACCTTCAACAAGTCCGTCGCAAAGCTCTATGAACTGGTCAATGCGATCGAGCGCGCCGCCCCTTCCGCTTCGCGCACCAACGCGATCCGCACCCTCGCCCGCGTCGTCGCGCCGATGGTGCCGCATCTCGCCGAGGAAGTATGGGCGCTGTCCGGCAATGACGGCCTGATCGCCGACGCGGCATGGCCCGAAGTCGATCCCGCCTTGCTCGTCGACGACGAAGTGACGATCGCGGTTCAGGTCAACGGCAAGCTGCGGGACACGCTGGTGATGCCCAAGGGCACGCCCAAGGATATCGTCGAGGCCGCGGCACTTGCGTCCGACAAGATCGTTCGAGTGCTGGAAGGCAAGCCGCCGAGGAAAGTGATCGTCGTGCCCGATCGTCTGGTGAACTTGGTCGCATGAAGCGCGCCGCGCTCCTGCTCGTCGCTGCCACGGCATTGGCGGGCTGTGGCCTGCGCCCGCTTTATGGCGGCGGGTCGGCAGGCGCGGTGCAATCGACGCTGGCGGCGATCCAGGTGGCACCGATCCAGGGCCAATCGGGCTGGCTCGTCGCAAACGCGCTGCGCGACCGGCTCGGCGCCGGTGGCGAATCGACCGCGCGCTATCAGCTCCAGGTGCGGCTCGACGATTCGATCGCCGGTCTGGGCGTGCGGCGCGACGATTCGGTCGCCCGCGAGCGGCGGACGCTGCGCGCACGCTACCAGCTCATCGATCTGAGCAACGGCTCGGTGGTGCTCGACGCGACCGCAGGCTCGGACGCCGGCATCGACGTCGTCGGATCCGAATATGCGACGATCGCCGCCGAAAAGAGCGCGCTCGAGCGACTTTCGGGCATTGTCGCGGACCAGATCGTCGCGCGTGTCGGCCGTTACGCACAGTCCAGCGCCGCGGCGCCTGCCGCACCGCAATGAAGGCCAGCGCGGTCCAGATCCGCGCTGCCGTCGACGCGCCCAAGCCCGACACGCGGCTCTATCTCTTCCACGGTCCCGACGAAGCCGGCGCCTCCGATCTCGCCGCGCGGCTGGCGCGCGCGCTCGGCCCCGAGGCAGAGCGGATCGACATCGACATGAAGGCATTGCGCGACCAGCCTGGCCGCCTTGCCGACGAGGCCGCATCGATGTCGCTGTTCGGCGGCGTGCGCTATGTGCGCGTCCAGGGCATCGAGGAAGGCGCGGCCGAGGCGATTACGCTGCTTCTGGGCGCCGAGCGCGCGGGCAATCCGGTGGTGGCGATCGGACCGGGGCTCAAGGCGAGCGGCAAGCTGGTCAAGATGGCGATCGCCGCGCCCGCCGCGATGGCGCATGCCTGTTACGTGCCCGAGGGCGTGGACGCGGCGCGGCTTGCCTCGACGGTGGCGCGCGAACATGGCCTGCGCCTCACCGGTGACGTACCCCAGAGGCTGGCCTCCGCCAGTGGCGGCGACCGGGCGATCCTCGCGCGCGAAATCGAGAAGCTGGCACTCTATCTCGATGCCGCGCACGATCGGCCGCGCGACGCCGACGGCCAGGCGCTGGACGCGATCGGCGCCGATCTTAACGATGTCGAGCTCCATCATGTCATCGACGCGGTGATCGACGGCCGCGTCGCCGATATCGGCGGCGAGCTCGCACGACTGGGCGAAGGAAGCGGATCGGCAATTCCACTGCTCCGCCAGTTGGCGCGGCGGCTGATGACGCTCGCGGAGCTGCGCAGTGATATGGATTCAGGCGCGAGTGCCGATGAAGTAATTGAAAAACATAGAATTTTCTTCCGGGAAAAGGCCGCGTACGGCCGCGCATTGCGGCGCTGGAACGCGTCCCAGATCGCGCGCGCGCTCGATCGCGTCCGTCAGACCGAACGCGCACTCATGCATTCGGCAAGCGCCGGGGAAGTCCTTGCCGAGGCGGAATGCACCGCGATCGCCCGCGCCGCCGCACGGGCCCGGGGCTAGATCCGTTCGCCGCTGAGGCGCTGGCAAACCATGTCGAGCTGGTCGAGCGTCGAATAGTTCAGCGTCAGCGTGCCGCCCTTGGGGCCATAGGATACCTTGACGTGGAGGCCGAGCACGTCGCCGAGCTGGCGCTCCAGCGCCGCGATATCGGCGTCGCGTCCGCTGATTTCACCCTCACGACGCTTCGTCGCCGGCTTGGCAGCGCGCGCCAGCTTCTCGGTTTCGCGTACCGACAGGCCTTTGGCCGCGACTTCACGCGCCAGTTTCTCCGGATCCGGTGCACCGAGCAGCGCGCGGGCATGGCCCATATCGATCTCGCCCCGAACGACCATCTCGCGCACTGCGGGCGGCAGATCGAGCAGGCGCAGCAGATTGGCGACATGACTGCGCGACTTGTGGACGATCTTGCCCAGCACTTCCTGGGTATGGCCGAACTCGCCGATCAGCCGGGCATAGCCTTCGGCCTCTTCGATTGCGTTGAGATCCTGGCGCTGGATATTCTCGATCAGCGCGATCTCGAGCGTCTCGACGTCGCTCAGCTCGCGGACGACGACCGGCACTTCGTGCAGCCGCGCACGCTGCGCCGCGCGCCAGCGGCGTTCGCCCGCGACGATCTGGTAGCTGTGTCCGTGCGGGCGCACGAAGATCGGCTGGATCATCCCGCGCGCCGCGATCGACTCTGCCAGATTCTGAAGCGCCTCTTCATCGAAATGGCGCCGAGGCTGGTTGGGATCGGGTACGAGCGAGCTGACCGGCAACATGCGGATGCCCGAATTCGCCTCGGGCGTGCCGGCGATCGGCTCTTCGCGGATATTGTCGCCGAGCAGCGAGGAAAGGCCGCGGCCGAGACCGGGACGGGGTTTGCGGGCAGCGGCGGTCGGTTCGGTCATGCGGCCTTCTTCAACTTGGGCAAGCGGTCGATTACTTCACGTGCGAGCGCGATATAGGCCTCCGAGCCGGCGCAGCGATAATCATAGATCAGCGCCGGCACGCCGTGGCTGGGTGCTTCCGACAGGCGCACGTTGCGCGGAATCACCGTGTCGAACACCACTTTGCCCAGCACGGCGCGGACATCGTCCGAGACCTGGTCGGTCAGCCGGTTTCGGCGATCATACATGGTCAGCGCCACGCCCAGGATCGACAGCCCGGGATTGAAGCGGCTGCGGATGCGCTCGACCGTGTTGAGCAACTGGCTGAGCCCCTCCAGCGCGAAGAATTCGCACTGCAGCGGCACGAGCAACGCATGCGCCGCCACCATCGCATTGATCGTCAGCAATCCCAGCGACGGCGGGCAATCGATGAGCACGACGTCCCAGCGGTTGGCGACATGGCGCGCGAGCGCTGCATCCAGCCGGTGCGTGCGGGCCTCAAACTCGATCAGCTCGATTTCCGCGCCCGACAAGTCCTGCGTGGCGGGAACGATATCGAGCCCCGGCACCCGCGTGCCGATGACGACATCCTCGAGATTCACGTCACTCACGAGCAGATCATAGCTCGAGCGTTCTCGCTCGGCGCGTCCAATGCCGAGCCCGGTCGATGCGTTGCCCTGCGGATCGAGATCGATCAGCAGCACGCGCATGCCCGTAGCGGCGAGCGCGGTACCGACATTGATCGCCGTCGTGGTCTTGCCGACGCCACCCTTCTGGTTCGCGATCGTGATGCAGATCATCTTGGGCGTACCCCTTGCGCGATCACGATTCCCGAATCCGGCTGCGTGATGCTTGGTTCCACGTGGAACGAACCTTGCCAGTTCGCGCGCGCGGCTTCCACCTCCGAATGCGCATTCCTACCCTTTGGCAGCAACCAGATTGTGGATGAATCTGTGCAGTGTTGCGTGGATAGGATGAGTTGAGACAATTCGGCCACTGCGCGCGCCGACACCACGGCCGCGCGGTTGATCGGATGATAGCTCTCGATCTTGCTCCCCTGCACGGTGACGCGCTTGTCCAGCCCCAGTTCGGCCGCGGCCTCCCGGAGGAAAGCGACTCGCTTGGCACGCGGCTCAACAAGCACCACGGGACGCTCGAGCAGGATCGCTACTACCAAGCCGGGCAACCCCGCGCCGCTCCCCACATCGATCCAGGCTCCCCTGCCCGCAGCGTTTGCGAGCGGAACAAGCTGGGCGGAATCAACCAGATGGCGCGCCCAGAGCGTATCCAGGGTCGATGCAGCGATCAGGTTCTGCTGGTTCGCCTCGCGCCGCAGGATCGCGCCGAAGCGCTCCAATAGCGTTTCACGTGAAACGCCGAAGTTGGTGCGCACCCATTCTCGCGCGTCATCTTCGGTCATGCGGCGAACCTGCGCGCGTGGAGCAGGATTGCGCTCAATGCTGCGGGGGTGATGCCGCGGATCCGCGATGCGGCGCCCAGGGTGTCCGGCCTGGCCGCGGCCAGCCGCTCCACCATCTCGTTCGAGA
Organism: uncultured Sphingomonas sp.; assembly: GCA_966211615.1. GTDB lineage: Bacteria > Pseudomonadota > Alphaproteobacteria > Sphingomonadales > Sphingomonadaceae > Sphingomonas. The sequence continues at coordinate 260,636 of CBIHNZ010000002.1, read as the reverse complement.
GCCCGGGCAAGGCAGCATAGTCAATCGCCGGGCTGAGCCGGACAGCGTCATTGCCGCGCAACTCTGCAACCTCGGCCTCTTGTCGCTCCAGGTACGGGGCATAGCGCGCATCCTCGACGAACTCGGCGAGCATCGCAGCATCAGCCTCGGTCTCGACCCCGACATGGTCGAGCGACACCATTGGAAAGCGCAGCCAGTCGCGCGCCGAGCGCCGGGCGCCGTCCTGGGCGACTACCGCGCCGCGTGCCTGAAGCACGCTCGACGTCAGTTCGACTGCAAATGCCTGGTCCAGCTGTGTGCGCTGCACCGTCCGGTACCGCTGCCGTTCGACACGTTCGCTTCCGAGGCACTTTATATGCGCGGCGACCGGCGACAGCCGCGTCTCCGCATTGTCGGCGCGGAGCCGCAGACGGAACTCGGCACGCGCGGTGAGCATGCGATAGGGCTCCGTCACCCCCTGCAGAACGAGGTCGTCGATCATCACGCCCAGATAACTGGTCGCGCGATCAAGCAGCAGCGGCTCCGCGGCAAGCGCATGCGCCGCGGCGTTGAGCCCGGCCACAAGCCCCTGCCCCGCCGCTTCCTCATAGCCGGTCGTGCCGTTGATCTGCCCGGCGAAGTAGAGGCCCGGCATCGCGCCCAGCGCCAGCGTGCGATCGAGCGCCCGCGGATCGATATAGTCATACTCCACCGCATAGCCCGGGACGACGATCTCTGCCCGTTCGAGGCCGGGGATCGAGGCGACCATCGCCTGCTGGATATCGACCGGCAACGACGTCGACATGCCGTTGGGATAGATCAGATGCGTATCCAGGCCCTCAGGCTCGAGGAAGATCTGGTGCCCGTCGCGGTCGCCGAAGCGATGGACCTTGTCTTCGATCGACGGGCAATAGCGCGGACCCTGCGCATCGATCGCGCCGGTGAACAACGGCGAGCGATCGAGGCCCGAGCGGATCGCGTCATGCGTGGCCTCGGTGGTACGCGTCACGGCGCAGTGCAGCTGCGGCAAGACACGCCCGTTCGACATGGGCGACATCGTCCACGGGTCCACATCGCTCGCCTGCTCGGCGGTGCGAGTCCAGTCGATCGTGCGGCCGTCGAGCCGCGGTGGCGTCCCCGTCTTGAGCCGCCCCATCGGCAGCGCGAGCTCGCGAAGCTGCTCGGCGAGCCGAATCGCCGAAGATTCGTTGACCCGCCCCCCTTCGAAACGTTCCTCTCCGCGGAATAACCGGCCGCCCAGGAAAGTGCCGGTCGCCAGCACGACGGCGCGGGCGCGGATCAACCGCTCGTCCGCAAGTCGCACGCCGATAACGCGCCCAGCTTCGAGCACCAGTTCAGCCGCCTCACCGCTCAGGATCGTGAGGTTCGATGTTGCCGCGAGTATCGCCTGGACCGCAGCGGCATAGCGCACGCGATCTGCCTGGACGCGCGGACCCTGGACCGCGGTACCTTTGCTGCGATTGAGCATGCGGTAATGAATGCCGGCCATGTCTGCCGCGCGGGCGATGAGTCCGTCGAACGCGTCGACCTCTCGAACCAGATGGCCTTTGCCCAACCCGCCGATTGCCGGGTTGCACGACATCGCGCCCAGCTTGGACAGATCGAAGCTGAGCAGCGCCGTGCGCGCGCCGCGCCGCGCTGCCGCAGCCGCCGCTTCGGTGCCGGCATGCCCGCCGCCGATGACGATAACGTCGAATTCCATTCCCGGCTCGCTAGTGGCTCGCGCGGGTCGCGTCAAAACTGTTCCACGTGGAACGTGGCTATTTGCCTATGCAGAACCGCCCGAACAGGGTGTCGAGGACGTCTTCGGTCCCTACCCGCCCGGTAATCGCATCGAGCGCGCCGCGCGCGATGCGGAGCTCTTCCGCATAGAGCAACGGATCGAATTGGCGTACCGCGCGCTCGAGTGCCTCCCCCGCCCGCTCGCTCAGGTTCCGCTGCCGTGCGTTGAGCGCGACGAGATCCGGCGGGGGCAGCAACGCCTTCGCCAGGCCGTCGATCCGGGCCCAGAGTTCGGCCATACCGGCTCCCGTGAGCGCCGAGATCGAAACATCCTGGCCGGCGGCCGGAGCGCGATCAGGCACATCGGCGCGCGCGCGAATCCAGAGAACGCCCGGCCGTGCCGGCGGTGGGGTTTCCCCCAGCCAGAGCACGATGTCCGCCGTTTCCATCGCGTGCAGCGCGCGCTCCACGCCGATCCGCTCGATCGGGTCCGCGGTTGTATCCGCGAGTCCTGCTGTATCGGTCAGCAGATACGCGACGCCGTCCCGCACCACCGGCGCCTCGATCCGGTCCCGCGTCGTCCCCGCGATCGGCGAGACAATCGCGGCATCGCGGTCTGCAAGCGCGTTGAACAAGGTCGATTTGCCGGCATTGGTCGGACCGGCGAGGACTACCCGCAACCCATCGCGCAGCCGTTCCACCGGTGGCCGCGATGTAACGGCCGCAATCGCCTCGGCCAGATGCAACGCCTGGTCCTGCAGGTCGGCAAGCGGATCCGCGCTCGCCACATCGTCCTCATCGCCGTGATCGAGCACCGCTTCGACCCGCGCCGACAGATCGAGCAGCCGAACGGTCCAGCCCTCGACCTCACGGCGGACCGCACCCTCCGCCGATCGCACCGCGACGCGACGCTGTGCCTCGGTCTCGGCCATCAGCAGATCGCCGAGCCCCTCGGCCTCGCTCAGATCGAGCCGGCCGTTCATCAATGCCCGGCGGGTGAACTCACCCGCCTCGGCCGCCCGCAGCCCCGGCATCGCGCCCAGCGACGCCTCGACTGCGCGCACCACCGCCCGCCCGCCATGGACATGAAGCTCGACAAGGTCTTCCCCGGTCGCGCTGCGCGGTCCGCGAAAGCAGAGCAGCAGCGCCCGGTCGAGCAATTCGCCGTCGCGCGGATCGTGCAGCGCGCGGAGCCCCGCCCGGCGCGGCTCGGGCAAGGGCCCTGCCAGCGCCTCGGCCGCGGCGAATGCGCCCGGCCCGCTCAACCGCAGCACCGCGATCGCAGCGGGCGGCGCACCGCTGGAAACCGCGAAAATCGTGTCCATTCTGTCAGCCGCCGGACTTGGTCCCCGCGCCGGCATCGAACAGCCCACGCCAGAAGTTCATGCCGGCCTCGCCCATCGGTGCCCAGCCCCGCATCATCTGCTCGAAACCTTCGGGAGTTCCTTGTTTTTCAATGGCTTCCACCATCATTGCGACATAGCGATCATGTACTGGCGCAAGATCCGGCAACCCCATCGCACGGCGGGCCTCTTCAGGCGTGCACTCGACTTCGACATTGATCTTCATGGAAATGCTTCTCCGCTTGAGCGCCGTGCCGGGCGACTGCTAGGTCTTGCGCCATGTATGCGCGCGACCATGCCCTGATCGCAACGCCTCTCGGAACGATCCGGATCGAGGGCGACGATGCGCAGATCCTTTCGGTGCATATCGGCGCCGGCGAGCCGCCTTCACGCGGGAGCAGCATCGCGGTGCGCGAGGCCACCGAGCAGCTCGAGCGATGGTTTGCAGGCGAACTCCGGGATTTCAGCGTGGCGATGGCCCCGATGGGCACGCCGCGCGGCGAGGAACTCCGCGCCGGGCTGGTCGCGATCGGCTATGGCGATACGCTCAGCTATGGGGCGCTCGCCCGCCAGCTCGGATCCAGCCCGCGCGCGATCGGCCAGCTTTGCGCACGTAATCCCTTCCCGATCATCGTTCCCTGCCACCGTGTGCTCGGCGCCGGGGGCGCGCTCGGCCATTATTCCGGCGGCGAGGGACCCAAGACCAAATCCTGGCTGCTCGAGCACGAGCGGCGCTTCTCCTCGAAAGGCACCCTGTTATGAGCGGCACCATCAGCATCGACACGATCGACGGCAGTGGCAGCTTCGACGCCTATGTCGCCGAGCCGCAGGGCACGCCGCGCGCCGCGATCGTCGTGATCCAGGAGATCTTCGGCGTGAACCCCGGCATCCGCGCCAAATGCGACACCTGGGCGGCCGCGGGCTATCTCGCGATCGCGCCCGACCTGTTCTGGCGGCTCGAGCCCGATATCCAGCTCGATCCCGATGTCCCCGAACAGTTCCAGCAGGCGCTGGCATGGATGGGCAAGTTCAACCAGGACGCCGGCATCCGCGACATCGAGGCGACGATCCGGGCGGCGCGCGCCAAGCTGGGCGGCGGCAAGGTCGGCGCGGTGGGCTATTGCCTGGGCGGCCGGCTGGCGTTCATGACCGCGACGCGCACCGATATCGACGCGACCGTCGGCTATTACGGCGTCGGGATCGACAATCTACTCGGCGAGAAGCATGCCATCGCCCATCCCGTGCTGCTCCACATCGCCGGCGACGATCATTTCGTCACGCCCGACATCCAGGCGAAGATGCACGAGGGCCTCGACGATCATCCCAAGGTGACGCTGGAGACCTATCCGGGCGTCGACCATGGTTTCGCGACCGAATCGGGCAAGCGCCGCAGCGACGAAGCCGCGAAGCTGGCGGACCAGCGGACGGCGGAGTTCTTCGCAGCGAACCTCACCTGAAGGATCAGACCAGCAGCGCGACCAGCCCGGTCTCGTGGTTGACCACGCCTTCATAGATCATCCGCACCGCGACCCACAGGATCACCGCCAGGCCGGCAAAGCCGATCCAGCGATAGCGGTCGATCACGCGCGCGATGAAGTTCGCGGCGAGGCCCATCATCGCGACCGAGAAGAGCAGGCCGAAGACGAGGATGCCGGGGTGCTCGCGCGCCGCCCCGGCGACGCCGAGGATATTGTCGAGGCTCATGCTGACGTCCGCCAGCGCGACCGACCAGGCCGCAGCCAGGAAGCTCTTGGGTGGCTTGGTCGTGATCTCCTCATGCTGGTTGCCCGCACGCAGCTCGCGCCACATCCGCCACGACACCCAGAGCAGCAACAGGCCACCGGCGAACAACAGCCCCACGACCTGCAGCAGCTGCGTCGCGACCAGCGCGAAGCCGATCCGCATCACCAGCGCCGCTCCGATGCCGACCAGGATGACCTGGCGTTGCTGCTTCGCCGGAAGGCCCGCGGCGAGCGCACCCACGACCACGGCATTGTCACCGGCGAGGACGAGATCGATCACGATCACCTCGCCCAGCGCCTGGAGCGCCTCGGGAGTCAGGAAGGAGTCCAGCATCGTCACGCGGTTACGTAGGCTTCGGCCCGTCCGCAAGCGTCAGACGAGCAGATGCAGAATGCCGATCTTGTTGTCGACGATACCCTCATGGATCATCCGCCCGGCGACCCACAGGATCACCGCCAGCCCGATATAGCCGATCCAGGGATAGCGCCGGATCAATCGCGCGACATAGTTGGCGGCCAGGCCCATCAGCATCACCGAGAAGCTCAGGCCGATGAACAGCAGCGCCGGGTTCTCGCGCGCGATCGAGGCGACAAGCAGGACATTGTCGAGGCTCATCGACAGATCGGCGATGGTGATCTGGATCGCTGCCTGGAGGAAGGTCTTGGCAGTCTCGGGCGCAGCTTTCTCGGCCACTTCCCCGGCGTGGCTGCGGTGCCGCGCCTCGCGCAGCTCGCGGAACATGTTGTAGGCGACCCAGAGCAGCAGCAGGCCGCCCGCCAGCACCAGCCCGGTCACCTGGAGCAGTTCCACGGCGATCAGCGACAAACCGATCAGGAAGACCAGAGCGATCCCGACGCCGAGCAGCAGCACCCGCCGCCGGTCCCGCTCGGGAAGCCCCGAGGCCAGCGACCCCATCACGACGACATTGTCGCCTGCCATGGTCAGGTCGCCCAGGACGATCTGACCCAGGCTAGCGAGACCGCCGGGCGTGGCGATGGCCGCGAAGCTGAAATGCATGCGACGGGCTTAGCCATAGCGCTCGCCCCGCCGCAAGCGAATGCCCCAAGCCGAAGGACCAAAGCGCCGAGCCTCGGCCCTTCCCGGCCGGGCGCGCATCGGGATCGATCCGCTAGACCGACGCGGAGCTGGTCATCGCTCGAATGCGCCCAGATCCGGCGCTGCCCCCTTGTACGGGAGACCGACATTGGTTCCCGCGTCGATCAGGTCGCTTCCAGCCGCGAGGCGGAAGGAGCGGACCAGGGGAAGACTCCCGTCGGCCCGACGCGGCGCGTCCCAACCGACGCTGGACATGCCGCCGAAATCCGCACCGGCGACGTGCAGCGGCAACGTCCAGGAGTTGAACGCGGCATCGTCGCTCATATTGGCATAGGTGGTGCGGCCATAGGCAAGGTTGTTGCGCAGTTTCCCCAGGTTCACGGCGCCGCCGTTCGCGCCGAGACCGAGCATGTTGAAGTCCGAACCATTGTTGAAGCTGGTGTTGTTGAAATAGTCGTTGGCCACCGTGTGATGGTTGGCATAGACGCCCGCCGCCCGATTGTTGAAAGCGACCGAGAAGCGGAGCGTGTGCTTCACCCCGCGGGGATCGTAGCTTCGGCCATAGCCGCCCATCTTGAATCCGTTGCCGTTGCCGATCGGGGTCAGGGTTCCGGGAAGATAGCCGTTCTGCCAGGCCCAGCTATGTTCGATCAGCACCGGAGAATAGGCGCGGATGAGGTCGAAGCCGTCGTCGCTGTTCATCCAGGCCCGACATCCGCGAAAAATGTTCCCGGGATGATCGGCCTTGGGATGGGCACCGAAGCCGTCGCCGCTTTCGCCGGCGCCATTGGAGGTCAGGGGATCGTAATTGTGATGGGAATCGCTGTTCAGCACCAGATTATCGCCGCCATTGGCGATGAACAGCCCGGCACCCATGATGTGGTGGATATCGAGCAGCTCGAAGACGTTGTTGCTGCCGTTGATCCACACGCCCCATGATTCGTGGTTCAGATTGTTGTTCTGCCGGACGCCGGTGATTTCCAGCCCCTTCAGATGGATATAGTCGGCGCTGACGTGGAATCCCTTGATGCGGCAATCGTCCTTCATGGCCGAGAAATCGAAGACGGGCCTTTCGCTGGGATAGTTCCAGTAGCGGATGGGCCGTCCCGCGCTGCCGCTCTTGTTCAGCAGGACCGCGTCCACCACGCCCGTGCGGCTCGCGCACGCATTCGCGCCCTTGGCATAGATGTAGGTACCGCCGCGGAAATAGACCGTGTCGCCCGCCACCGCGACGCTCTGGGCCCTCGCGATCGTCTGCCAGGGCGACGATCGGGTGCCCGGACTACTGTCGCGGCCATCGGGCGCCACGTAATAGGATGCCGCGCTGGAGGCCTGGGCGCCGCTGAAAAACAGCAGGCAGGCCGCGGCCATCCGCAGTCGAACATCCATCATTGCCTCCCCTCGATTCTCGTTCGTCCCGGATATGCAGGCCATTCGTTTCCGCCGCCCGTCCGCGGGCAAAAGAAAAGGCCGGGGAACGCGCCCCGGCCTCTTCCAATCCAAATTTCGTCGGCAGCCGAACGATTACTGGTTCATGCTGTCGAAGAAGTCCTCGTTGGTCTTCGAATCCTTCATCTTGTCGAGCAGGAACTCCATCGCGTCGATGGTGCCCATCTGCATGAGGATGCGGCGAAGGACCCACATCTTGGAGAGCTTGTTCTTGTCGACCAGCAGCTCTTCCTTGCGGGTGCCGGACTTGCCGACATCGAGTGCCGGGAAGATGCGCTTGTCGGCCACCTTGCGGTCGAGGACGATTTCCGAGTTACCGGTGCCCTTGAACTCTTCGAAGATGACTTCGTCCATGCGGCTGCCGGTATCGATCAGCGCGGTGGCGATGATCGAGAGCGAACCGCCCTCCTCGATGTTGCGCGCGGCGCCGAAGAAGCGCTTCGGCCGCTGGAGCGCATTGGCGTCGACACCGCCGGTCAGCACCTTGCCCGAGCTCGGCACGACGGTGTTGTAGGCGCGGCCGAGGCGGGTGATCGAATCGAGCAGGATGACGACATCCTTCTTGTGCTCGACTAGGCGCTTGGCCTTTTCGATAACCATTTCAGCAACTTGCACGTGTCGCGTGGCGGGTTCGTCGAAGGTCGACGACACGACCTCGCCCTTCACCGAACGCTGCATGTCGGTCACTTCCTCAGGCCGCTCGTCGATCAGCAGCACCAGCAGGAAGACCTCGGGATGGTTCTCGGTGATCGCGCGGGCGATGTTCTGCAGCATCACCGTCTTGCCGACGCGCGGCGGCGCAACGATCAGCGTGCGCTGGCCCTTGCCCTGCGGGCTGACAATGTCGATGACCCGTGCCGACTTGTCCTTCTGGGTCGGATCGAGCGTGTCGAGGGTGAGCTTGCTCTCGGGATAGAGCGGGGTCAGGTTGTCGAAGTTGACGCGGTGGCGGACCGCATCGGGATCGTCGAAATTGACCGAGACGAGGCGGGTCAGCGCGAAATAGCGCTCGCCATCCTTGGGCGCGCGGATCTCGCCTTCCACCGTATCGCCGGTGCGCAGGCCGAACTTGCGGACCTGGTTGGGCGAGACATAGATGTCGTCGGGGCCGGCGAGATAATTGGCCTGCGGGCTGCGCAGGAAGCCGAAGCCGTCGGGCAGCACTTCGATCGTGCCTTCGCCCATGATCATGTCGCCATTTTCGGCCTGGGCCTTGAGGATGGCGAAGAGCAGGTCCTGCTTGCGCAGCGTCGACGCGCTTTCCACGCCCAGCTCCTCGGCCATCGTAACCAGTTCGGCGGGGGGTTTCTTCTTGAGGTCCTTGAGATGCATTTAGGGAATCCGGAACTTTGGGGGGAGCGTCGGCCGGCGAATTGCGCACGAGAAACGATGCTGGAAGGAAGGATGCCGCCGGCGAACCGGGACACAAGGCGGAATTAGGTGGGGGTTCTCTTCAAGTCAACCGACTTAGAAGGGTTTCACCACCACCAGGATGACGATCAATATGACGGCAAGCGCGGGCATTTCACCGACCATGCGCAGCGACCGCGAGGACAGGCCGCCCCGGCCCTTTGCGAGCTTCTTCGAATAACCGACCGCCCAGCCGTGAAAACCCGACAACAGCACCACCAGGAACAGCTTGGCGTGGAGCCACCCGAGCCCCGCGCCACTGTCGAACAGGCCGATATTCACAGCGAGGCTGAGACCCAGAATCCATACGATGATGATGGAAGGCGACAGGATCATCCGGCGCAGCAGCGCCTCGCGCTTCTCCCAATCGGCCGCGTGGGGCGTGCCCAGCGACTCCTGATGATGGACCAGATAGCGTGGCAGCATGAACAGGCCGGCCATCCAGAAGATCACGAAGATGATGTGGAACGCCTTCACCCACAGATAGGCGCCGCCCAGAAATCCGCTCATGCTCGCCTCCGCCCGCGTGCGCTCATCGCGTTCCCCTCAGCCGCGCCAGCAGCTGCTCGACATGCTCGATCGGCGTGTCCTGCTGGATGCCGTGGCCCAGGTTGAAGATATGGGGACGCTCGGCGAACGCGGCAAGGATCCGGTCCACCGCCTGGTCGAGCACCGCGCCGCCGGCGATCAGCGCCAGCGGATCGAGATTGCCCTGCACCGGCAGATCGGCCGGAAGCGATGCATGCGCCCAGACCGGATCGACGGTCTCGTCCACGCCCACCGCATCGATCCCGGTCTCGCGCGCATAGGCCGGCAGCTTGCCGCCGGCGCCCTTGGGAAAGCCGATCACGGGCACCTGCGGTGCCTCTGCCTTGAGCGCCGCGACGATGCGCACCGTCGGCGCGATCACCCATTGCTCGAACTGCGCGGGCGAGAGGCTGCCCGACCAGCTGTCGAACAGCTGCACCGCCTCGACGCCCGCCTCGATCTGGCCGAGCAGATAGGTGATCGTGCAATCGGCGATGCGATCGATCAGGTCCTGCATCAGCGCCGGGTCGCGATAGGCCAGTCGCCGCGCCTCGCTCTGCTCGCGGCTGCCCTGGCCGGCGATCATATAGGTCGCCACGGTCCAGGGGCTGCCCGCAAAGCCCAGGAACGTCGTCCGGGCAGGAAGTGCCACCGCGACCCGCCGCACCGTCTCATAGACCGGCAGAAGCGCTCCAGGCGCCGCTTCCAGGGCGTTCAGCACGTCGTGTGCCTGCACGACGGGTGCGAGCCGCGGTCCCTCGCCGGTTTCGAACCACAGGTCCTGCCCGAGCGCCATCGGGACGATCAATATGTCGGAAAACAGGATCGCGCCGTCCATGCCGAAGCGGCGGATCGGCTGGAGCGTGATTTCCGCCGCGGATTCGCTGTCGTTCATAAGCGCTAGGAAGCCGCCCTTCTCGGCTCGCAGCGCCCGATATTCGGGCAGGTACCGGCCGGCCTGGCGCATCAGCCAGACGGGCGGGATCGGCTGCTTTTCGCCATGCAGGGTCGCGAGCAAGGGCTTGGGAGACGGGGAGATCAGGGTCTCTATCCTAAATCTATAAGATAAGAATCTAAGGATTGTTGGAGTCAGTTGGTGCGTGGAAGCCGGGGCTTATGCGCTTGCCCTGAACTTGCCAACAGCTTGACTCCGCGCGGCCCACGGAAGCGCCGGGATTCGGAGTCAGTGTCCCCGTTTTCCACAGATTGTGGATCGGGATGCGGGGCTGGGGACGCGCTTGTGGACGAATCAGGAGCCGGAGTCCCGGTTCCGTCACGCTTGGCCCCCGCCTCCGGTTGCGCTAGCGCCTGTCCATAATGTTTTCCACAGAGTCCCCCACGGCCTGATGCGGCTCCATCTTCACCTTCTCTCGGATTCGACCGGCGAGACGCTGGAGAATATCGCCAAGGCCGCATTGGCGCAGTTCGACGATGTCGAGACGCTCCGTCATTTCTGGCCGATGGTGCGCAGTGAGGCGCATCTCGAGCGCATCCTCCAGGAAATCGCTCAGAATCCCGGGCTGGTGATCTTCACCCTGGTCAACAGCGATACCCGCCGCACGCTCGAGAGCCGCTGCCGCGCGATGGGCCTCCCGGCGATCGCGCCGCTCGATCCGGTCAGCCATGCGCTGTCGAACCTGCTCGGCCAGGAAGCCAAGGCGCGCCCGGGCCGGCAGCACACGCTCGACGCTGCCTATTTCGCCCGGGTGGACGCGATCCAGTTCACCATCGCACATGACGACGGCATCCTCGCCGAGGATTGGGAAGAGGCCGACATCCTGCTTGCGGGGGTCTCGCGCTCGTCCAAGACGCCGACATCGATCTATCTCGCCAATCGCGGCTACAAGACCGCCAATATCCCGATCGTCGTCGAGTCGCCGCCGCCGGCGGAGCTGTTCGCGCTCAAGAACCCGCTGATCGTCGGCCTCACCACCAGCGCCGACCGGCTGGTGCAGATCCGCCGCAACCGGCTGCTCTCCTTGAACCAGGCGACCGAGACCAATTATGTCGACCAGGATTCGGTCCAGCGCGAGCTGGCCTATGCCCGGCGTATGTTCGCCGACAATGGCTGGCCGGTGATCGACGTGACCCGCCGCTCGATCGAGGAGACCGCCGCGGCGATCATCCAGCTTTGTAACGAGCGGACGCTCCAGGCCAACGGCGCATGAACCTCGTCCTTGCCTCCCGCAGCGCGTCGCGTCGGGCGATGCTGGATGCCGCCGGCGTGCCGTACGAGGCGGTCGCCGCGCAGGTCGACGAGGCCGCGGTCAAGGAGTCGCTGATCGCCTCGCAAGTTACGCCGCGCGACTTGGCGGACGCGCTGGCCGAGATGAAGGCGCTCAAGGTCTCGGGTCTCGCGCCGCAGGCCCTGGTGCTCGGCTGCGATTCGGTCGTGGCGCTCGACGACGGTTCCCTGCTCGACAAGCCCGTCAGCCGCGAGGATGCCGCCGATCACCTCCGCCGCATGTCGGGCCGGCACCATGATCTCTACAGCGCGGCGGTGATCGCCGAAGGTACGCGCGCCGTGTGGCGCCACGTCGATCGCGCGCGTATGCAGGTACGCACGCTCTCCGAAGCGTTCATCCAGGACTATCTCGATACCGAATGGCCCGCGATCAGCGGGTGCGTCGGCTGCTACCGGATCGAGGGCCCCGGGGTGCAGCTCTTCGCGCGCACCGAGGGCAGCCATTTCACCATATTGGGCCTGCCCCTGCTGCCCCTGCTCGACTATCTGCGCGTCCGCGGAGTGATGACGTCATGAAGCCTTATGCCGAAGTGATCGGCGACCCTATCGGCCATACCAAGTCGCCCGCCATTCACGGCTTCTGGCTTGATGCGCTCGACATCGAAGCCGAGTATCGCGCGACGCATGTCACGCCCGACGGCCTGGCCGCCTATTTCGACGCCCGGCGCGCCGATCCGGCCTGGCGCGGCTGCAACATCACGATCCCGCACAAGCAGGCGGCGCTCGATCATGTCGAGGATCGTGGTGGCGTGCAGGCGACGATCGGCGCGATCAACACCGTGATCCGCGCCGAGGACGGGGTGCTGATCGGCACCAACACCGATGCTGGCGGCTTCTATTCGCCGATCGCGGGGCTCGATCTCGAAGGACGCCACGCCGTGGTGATCGGCGCGGGCGGCGGCGCGCGCGCGATCCTGTTCGCGCTGTCGAAGGTCGGCATCGGCCGGGTGACACTGCTCAATCGCAACGTACTCAAGGCCGCGGGCTTGCTGGCGGGCTTCGGCATCAAGGGCGACGCGCTCCCGCTCGGCGCACCGCTCCCTGCCGCCGCGCTGGTGGTGAACGCCAGTTCGCTGGGCATGACCGGCCAGCCGCCGCTCGACATAGACCTGTCGCCGCTGCCCGAAGACGCCGTCGTCTACGATATCGTCTACGCCCCGCTCGAGACCCGGCTGCTCGCCCAGGCGCGCGCCCGCGAGCTCGACACGGTCGACGGACTCGACATGCTGATCGGCCAGGCCGCGCTCGCCTTCGAGCTTTTCTACGGCGCCGAACCGCCGCGCGACCGCGACGAGGAACTGCGCGCCCTGCTCACGTCATGATCACGCGCTCATGATCACCCTGGGCCTCACCGGCTCGATCGGCATGGGCAAGTCGACCGTCGCGGCGATGTTCGAGGCGGAAGGCGTGCCGGTGTTCGATGCGGACGCGGTGGTGCACGCGCTCCAGGGTCCCGGCGGCGCGCTGGTGGCGGCGATCGAGGCCGCGTTTCCGGGCACGACGACCGAGTCGGGCGTGGACCGTGCGCTGCTGCGCGATAGGGTGCTCGGCGACGACGCGGCGCTTGCCCGGCTCGAGGGCCTCGTCCATCCGGCGGTGGCGCACGAACGCGAGAGATTCCTAGCCGCCAATGCCGCGGCTTCGCTCGTCCTGCTCGACATACCCTTGCTCTTCGAGGCCGGCGGCTGGCGCAATGTCGACAAGATCGTGGTCGTCTCCGCGCCGGCCGAAATCCAGCGCGAACGCGTGCTCGGCCGGCCCGGCATGACCGCCGAGCGATTCGAGGCGATTCTCTCGCGCCAGTTGCCCGATGCCGAAAAGCGCGCTCGCGCCGATTTCGTCATCCCCACCGGAGGCCCGCTCACGGAGACGCGCGAACGGGTGAAGAGTCTGATCGCTTGCCTAGCGCCGCGCACGGGAGGATAAGAAAGTCATGCGCGAAATCGTGTTCGATACCGAAACGACCGGACTCAGTTTTTCGGGCGGTGACAGGCTGGTCGAGATCGGCTGTGTCGAGCTGGTCAACCGGGTGACGACTGGCAACAGCTTCCACGCCTATATCAATCCCGAGCGGGCGATGCCGGTCGAGGCGTTCAACGTCCACGGCCTTTCCGAACGCTTCCTGTCCGACAAGCCGCTGTTCCACGACGTGGTCGAGGATCTGCTCGAATTCATCGGCGACAGCCCGATGGTCGCGCACAATGCCGGGTTCGACTTCGGCTTCCTGAACGGCGAGCTTGGGCGCTGCGGCCGGCCGCATGTCGATCTCGGCCGGATGGTCGATACGCTCGGCATCGCCCGCATCAAGCATCCCGGCGCCAAGCATACGCTCGATGCGCTCTGCTCGCGCTACGGCATCGATCTCAGCCAGCGCACGCTGCACGGCGCGCTGCTCGACGCGCAACTGCTCGCTCAGGTCTATGTCGAGCTCACCGGCGGCCGCCAGATCACGCTCGGCCTCGCGGTCGATGCGCCGGTGATGCGCGAGACCCCGGCCGAGGCGCGGAATCGGGTACATGTGCGTCCCGCGCGACATTTTGCTGCCGATCCGGCGGAACTTGAACGTCACGCAGCCTTTCTCAAAGCCATGGAGGAGCCGCTCTGGGGACTGGCCGCGTCAGGTTGACGCATATGGGCAGCATCCCTAGGTGCCGCCCCTCTCTATTCTAAGTGGAGGTTTTGTCATGGATATCCGCATCTCGGGGCATCAGGTCGACACGGGCAGCGCGCTCAAGGGCCAAGTAAGCGACCGACTCCAGGGTATCGCCGACAAATATTTCTCCCGCGCGATCTCGGCCCAGGCGACCTTCGGCAAGGGGCCGCACGACAATGGCTTCACCTGCGACATCGTCATGCACGTGATGCAGGGCCTGGTGCTCAAGGCGACCAACAGCGGCAACGAGGCGCATGGCGCGTTCGACGGTGCGGCCGATCGCATCGACAAGCAGCTTCGCCGCTACACGCGCCGGCTCAAGGACCGTCAGAACGGCGTGGTCAACGCGCTGGCCGAGGAAGGTGCCTATGACGCCGGCTACACGCTGTTCCAGGAGCCGGCCCAGGAGGAAGAGCCCTCCGATGCCCCGCTGATCATCGCCGAGACGCGCGTCGACGTACCCGAAGCCACCGTTTCGGATGCAGTTATGATGCTCGATCTGCGCCACACCAATGCGCTTCTCTTCCGCAACACCGGCACGGGTGCGTTCAACATGGTCTATCGCCGCGGCGATGGGACGATTGGCTGGGTTGAGCCCAACCGAGCACAGGCTTAAGCGCATCTCCGCCCGGGCGGACCAGAGCTTTTGGATTACCGATGACCGATTTGAGCGATTTGCTCGTGCCGGAGGCGGTGCTCGCCGGCGTGACTGCAGGGAACAAGAAGGCGCTGTTCCAGCAACTGGGCGCGGCGGCAGCGCGCGCCTATGACCTCGACGCCAAGCTCGTGGCCGAGCGGCTGACCGAACGCGAACGGCTGGGATCGACCGGCTTTGGCGGCGGCATCGCGATTCCGCACGGCAAGCTCGACGGGCTCACCCATGTCGTCGCGGTGTTCGCGCGGCTGAGCCAGCCGGTCGACTTCGCCGCGGTCGACGATCTGCCGGTTGATCTGGTGTTCATGCTGCTCTCGCCGGTCGGCGCCGGCGCCGATCACCTGAAGGCGTTGGCGAGCGTCTCGCGGCGGCTGCGCGACCGCAATTTCGCGGCCAAGCTGCGGGGCGCGGGATCGCCCGATGCGCTGTTCGCGCTTCTCGCCGGCGTCGAAGCGCGTGACGCTGCCTGAATCCGGGCCTGAATCCGGGCCCGATTCCGAGCCCACCGGTGCCGAAGCGCATTTCCGCGCGCTCGAATCGCTCTATGCGGCGGCGCCGATCAACCGGCTGTTCCATTCGGTCCTCGAGATCCCCGAAGGCGGGATCGCCCGGATCCGTTTCACGATCGACCAGCGCTATTTCCACGCGGGCGGCGCGGCGCATGGCACGAGCTATTTCAAGATGCTCGACGATGCCGCCTTCTACGCGGCGAACAGCCTGGTCACCGATCGCTTCCTGCTGACCACGGCGTTCAACCTGCTGTTCACAAAACCGCTGGGGCCCGGCCCGGTGATCGCCGAGGGCCGCTGGGTGAGCGGCCAGCGCCGCGTCTTCGTCGCGGAGGCGCGGCTGATCGATGCGAGCGGTGAGGAAGCGGCCCGGGGCACCGGCACGTTCATGCGCTCGCGCATCCCGTTGGCGTCGCTTCCCGGCTACCGGGCGGCCTGATGGCCCGTCTCACCAGCGCCGTGCTCGTCAGCGCGCTGGTCCGCCGCGTCAACCAGGAGGGCGGATCGGCGATGGTGCTTGCCCGCGGCGACGAGACTGCAGGGGCGATCCTGCTGCTGACCTATGAGCGCGGCGCCAATCCGCGCTTCCTCGAGCGCGGCCTCGGGCCGGACGGATCGCCGGCATTGCTGCCTTCCGGGCCGGCCGAGATTGCCGATGAGGGCGAGGTCACAGCCTATTGGCAGCGCCGCCGATCACGCGATTCGGATCTTTGGGTGGTGGAACTGGATATCGCAGGGGCAGAACGGTTCGCCGCTGAAACGATCGGTATCGGTTGACGCGCGCGCCCGTGGCGGGCACATGCGCTCCACTTTCCATAGCGTTGTGCCGCTCGGGGTCAGAGGTCGAACGGTTACGCAGTCGGGGGGAAGCCCGGCGGTCCCATATTCTCGGGGCCGGTCGCGCACCAACCGCACAGTAATGATTTTCAATGAAGTTTCTGCCACGCGTCGCGACTTTCGCGGCTGTGACTTTTTGCGCTGGCGCACTTGCGAATGCAGCCACGCTCGATGCGAACCCGCTTCCCGCTGCGCAGGATGCGCCGGTTCAGCAGATCAACGTCTCGCCCCGGCAGGATGTTCCCGCGCCCCAGACGGCAGCGGCTTCCAAGCAGGACGCTCGCGAGATCGTTCAGCCCCTTCCCCAGGATCAGATCGAAGAAGACGCCGATTACGCGTCGTTGTCCGCCGCCGTCGCTTCGCAGGAAGCCGATCAGGACGTTGCGGACCGTGAGCTGACCTGCCTCGCCACCGGCATCTACTACGAAGCCAAGAGCGAGCCGCTCGCCGGCCAGCTTGCCGTGGCCGACGTCATCCTCAACCGCACCGCTTCGGGCCGTTTCCCCAAGTCGGTGTGCTCGGTGGTCACCCAGCCGGGCCAGTTCTCGTTCGTGCGCGGCGGCAAGCTGCCGACCCCGCCGGCCAATGCGCAGTGGCGCAAGGCGATGGCGATCGCGCAGGTCGCCAAGAAGGATCTGTGGGAGAGCCCCGCCGGTGACGCGCTCTATTTCCACGCCCGCTATGCCAAGGCGAGCTGGGGTCGCGCGCGCGTCGCGACCGTAGGCAATCACATCTTCTATCGCTGAACGAAACGCGGGGCGGCCCGGCGGGCTTCCCTTCGTTCGTGAAATGTTCTAGTCGGTCGGGATGCGCTCCGAGCCATCCCCGACCGCGGCCGCGGGGGCCCCCCCCCCCCCGTTATCGGCCGCCGTGGTTCGCGGTGTCACCCGCATGCTGCTGCGCCACGATTGCGTGGCGATCCCCGAAGTGCCGCTTGACGGCGGGCGGCGCGCCGATCTGATGGCGCTCGATGCGCGCGGCAACATCGTCATCGTCGAGATCAAAGTGTCGCGCGCCGACCTGCTCGGCGACTGCAAGTGGAACGACTATCTCGCGCATTGCGACCGCTTCTTCTGGGCGGTGCCGGCCGGGTTCGATCTCAGGCCCTTCGAGCAGGAATGCTTCCTGCCCGGGCGTGCCGGGCTGATCGTCGCCGACCGCTATGATGCCGCAGTGGTGCGCGAGGCGACGACGGTGCCGCTCGCCACGCCGACCCGCAAGAAATGCACGCTCGCCTTTGGCCGCCGCGCCGCGCGCCGGCTGATCCAGCTCGTCGATCCGGAGGCCGAGCAGCCCTTCTGAGCCCCGGCCGAGCGGAATTCAGAGCTTGGGCCCGGCCACCGCGCGCGTCTTGACCTTCGGTGCGTCGGCCAACAGCTTCGCGATCGTCGGATAGCGGGCTTCCTGCCGGGCATAGTCGCGCGCCGACAGGCCGCCGCCGAAATCGGCCTTGTCGGGATCGGCGCCGGCGTCGAGCAGCGCGCGCACGATCTCGATGTCATGGACCTGCACCGCGCGGATCAGCGGGGTGACGCCGCCCGAATTGGCGAGGTTCACATTGGCCTTCTTGGCGAGCAGCGCGGTGACGCCCGGCTCCCAGCCGCGCTCGGCGGCGATCAGCAGCGGGGTGTTGCCGTCGCGGTCCTGGATGTTCACGTTCACGTCGGGCTGGTTGATCAGGACGGTCAGATAGGTCGGATCGCTGCGCTTGACGACGATGTGCAGCGCACCCTCGCCGGTGTTGCGGTCCTTGGTGTTGACGATGCGCAGCGTCTTGTCCTGGAGGTAGGTATTGACCTTGTTGCCGTCGGCTTTGCGGACCGCTTCGAGGAACTGGTAGCCGTCGGAGAAATGTTGCGATGCGGCGGGGGTGGCGGCGAGAACGAGCGCGGCCATGGCCATAACGCGAAAGACACGGACCTTCATGATACGCGGAAACCCTTTGATGGCAGGAATTCTTGCAAGCGCGTCCCTATCAGATCATGGCTGGCGGTGCCATGAATAGGATGTTTCCCGCCCTTGCGCTGCTCTTGTCGGCCACCTCCCTCGCCGGATGCGGCCAGCCCCAGGAGCCGCCGCTCGCCGGCGCGCGGATCGGCGGGCCGTTCGCGCTGACCGATCAGAACGGCAAGACGGTGCGCGACAGCGATTTCGCCGGCAAATATCGCATCGTCTATTTCGGCTATACCTATTGCCCCGACGTCTGCCCCACCGACATGCAGAAGATCGGCCAGGCGATGCGCCTGCTCGACAAGAGCGATCCCAGGACTTCGGACAAGATCGTGCCGATCTTCATCAGCGTCGATCCCGAGCGCGACACGCCGCCGGTGCTCAAGCAGTTCGTCGCCAATTTCCATCCCCGCGTGGTCGGGCTTACCGGCAGCCCGGATGCGATCGCCAAGGTCGCCAAGAGCTATGCCGTCTATTTCAAGAAGCAGCCTGTCTCGGCCGGCGGCGGCTATATGGTCGATCACCTCGCCATCGCGTTCCTGATGGACCCCAAGGGCAATCCGATGGTGTCGCTGCCGATCGACAAGGACGGCGAGGCGATCGCCGCCGATCTCAGGCGCTGGGTCCGGTGAGCACGCGCTTCTGGGAGGATACGCCGCTCGACAAGCTGGATCGGGCACAGTGGGAGGCGTTGTGCGACGGCTGCGGCAAATGCTGCGTCCACAAGCTCGAGGACGAGGATACCGGCGAGCTCCACGCGACCAACATCGCCTGCCGGCTGCTCGATCGGCGGATGGGCCGGTGCAGCGACTATAAGCACCGCCACGCCTATGTGAGCGAATGCGTGCGGCTGAACACCAGGAATGTTCATGAGATCGAATGGCTGCCCAGCACCTGCGCCTATCGCCTGAGAGCCGCGGGCGAGCAGCTTCCCGAATGGCATTATCTGGTGTGTGGCGACCGCGAGGCCGTGCATGCCGCCGGCCAGTCGACGCGCGGCTGGACGATTTCCGAGGACGATGCCGGCGATTTCGAGAACCATCTCGTGGATCGGATCTTGTGAGCGAGGTCGAGGTCGTCCGTCACGCCCGGGCGCGGCGGATGCGCCTCGCGGTCGATCCGCGCAGCGGCAAGGTGCGCCTGACGCTGCCGCCGCGCGCCTCGCTCCAGAAGGGGCTGGCCTGGGCGCATGAGCAGCATGCCTGGATTGCCACCCAGCGCGCGGCGCTGCCCGAAGGCAGGCCGTTCGCGCCCGGCGAGCGCTTCCCGTTCGGCGACCGCGAGATCGAGATCATCTGGCCGGCCGGCAGCCTGCGTACGCCGCGGCTGGAGGGCGATAGCCTGCTCTGTGGCGGTCCGCGCGAAGGGCTGGAGCGCCGCATCGAGCATTGGCTCAAGCGCGAGGCGCTGCGCGTGCTGAGCGAGGAGACCGCCGAATATGCCGAACGTGCCGGCGTCTCCATCAGCCGCGTATCGATCGGCGATCCGCGCGGGCGCTGGGGAAGCTGCGCCTCGTCCGGCGCGATCCGGTACAGCTGGCGCCTGATCCTCGCGCCGGCTTTCGTGCGGCGGGCCACCGTCGCGCACGAAGTCGCGCACCGCGTCCATATGAACCATGGCCCGGCGTTCCACCGGCTGGTCGAGACCTTGTTCGAAGCCGACCCCGCCCCCGCGCGCGCCTGGCTGCGTCGCAGCGGCGCGGCGCTGCACTGGATCGGCCGCTACTCCTGAGGGCTGCGATTGTCGCGCGGCGCGCGGTCGGGCAGCGGCTGCACGACCGGCGGCTGACGCTGCGCATCGCGTGACGGCCCCCGGTTCGGCGTCGGCTGCGGCGCGGGGCGGCCGGTCATCCGATCGATCCAGCCCTGGTCGAGCTTGTCTTCGGGCGGTGGGGCTTGCTCGTCGGGCTGTTCTTCGCTGCCGTCGGTCTGCGGCTGCTGGTCTTCGGGAAGCGGGTTGCCGTCCTGGTCGACGAACATGCCGTTGTCGGGCATGCCATAGGCTTCGTTTTCGGGTTCGAGCTGATATTCGGGCAGCGTTACCTGCGTGTCGAACTGCTCGACCGGGCGATTGGCCACGGCCTTGCCCATGAAGGCCGAGAAGGCGCGTGCCGGCGCGGTGCCGCCCTGCAGCCCCGGAACCACTTTCGCATCGTCGCGGCCCATCCACACGCCGGTGGTGAGCCCGCTCGAGAAGCCGACGAACCAGCCGTCCTTGTTCGACGTCGTCGTGCCGGTCTTGCCTGCCACGGGTCGGCCGATCTGCGCGGCCTTGCCGGTGCCGGTGTTGACCGCGGTCTGGAGAAGGTCGGTCATCTGCGCGGCGACGTAGGGCGCGACCAGCACATGGCTGGTATCGACCTCGTGCTGGTAGATCACCGCGCCGTTCGCGGTCACCCGCGTGATGCCGTAGGGAGTCACCGCGACGCCCTTGCTCGCGACCGAGGCGAAGGCGCGCGTCATGTCGATCAGCCGCACATCGGAGGTTCCGAGCACCATCGCCGGATGCGTGTCGACCGGCGTGGTCAGCCCGAAGCGCCTGGCCATGTCCGCCACGGTGCCGAAGCCGACTTCCTGGCCCATCTTCGCCGCGACCGTGTTGATCGAATAGGCGAATGCCGTCCGCAGCGTCATCTCGCCGCTGTTGCGCCCTGAACTGTTGCGCGGGCTCCAGCCGCCGATCGTGACGGGCTCGTCGACCACCATGTCGTCGGGCTTGTGGCCGGCCTCCAGCGCCGCGAGATAGACGAACAGCTTGAACGCCGAGCCCGGCTGGCGCGTCGCCTGGGTCGCGCGGTTGTAGATCGACGCGACATAGTCCTTGCCGCCCACCATCGCGCGCACCGCGCCGTCGCGGTCGAGGCTGACCAGCGCGCCCTGGGCATTGCCGGGTGCGTTCTTGCGGATCGCATCGTCGGCGGCACGCTGCATGTTGAGGTCGAGCGTCGTCCACACCTCGAGCGGCGCGTCGGTCTCGTCGATCAGCACTTCGAGCTGCGGTAGCGCCCAATCGGTGAAATAGCGGACGCTGTTCTGCTTGGGCTCGGGCGCGAGCTCGACGGTCCTGGGATCGGTCGCCTTGGCCTGCGCTTCGCTGATCTTGCCGGTCTCGGCCATCAGCTCGAGCACCACGCTGGCGCGATCGACCGCGGCCTGGGCGTCGGCGCTCGGCGAATAATGCGACGGGGCCTTGACCAGGCCGGCGATCACCGCCGCCTCGGCGAGGCTCAGGCTGGTCGCGGGATGGCCGAAGAACTTGCGGCTCGCCGCGTCGATGCCATAGGCGCCGCCGCCGAAATAGACCTTGTTGAGATAGAGTTCGAGGATCTGGTGCTTGGAGAATTTCTGCTCCAGCGCCAGTGCCAATATGCCTTCGCGCGCCTTGCGCCCATAGGATCGCTTCAGCGACAGGAACACATTGCGGGCAAGCTGCTGCGTGATCGTCGAGACCGCACTCACCCTGCCCTTGCGGTCGAAGCTGTTGCGGATGCCGCGCGCGATTCCGACAGGATCGACGCCCCAGTGCGATTCGAAGCGCCGATCCTCGGTGGCGACGATCGCGTCGCGCATCACCTGCGGGATCTTGTCGTACTGGATCCACTCGCCATAGCTCGGCCCCATCGAGACGAGCACGGTGCCGTCCGCCGCGTGGACGCGGATCATCTGGCCGTTGGGCGAGGATTTGAGCTCGTCGAAGCTCGGCAGCGAGGCCTTGGTCGAATAGACCGCGATGCCCAGCGCGATGAGTCCGATCAGCGCGAGCGTGCCGCCGGTGATCGTGATCCACAGGAAAAGGCGCTTCCACCAGGAGCCGCGGCGCCACCAGGACTTGCCGGAAGATTTGGGAGAGACTGCCATCGAAGGGTGGTCGGATACTGCCTATCCGGCCAACTCACAAGGATTAGGAGTTGTCCGAGTCGATGCCGCTAGCGCCGTCGGCGTTGCCGCCACGTGAACGGAATTCGAGACTGAGCGAATTCATGCAGTAGCGAAGGCCCTTCGGCGGCGGCCCGTCGGGGAAGACATGGCCGAGATGCCCGTCGCAGCGGGCGCAGCGCAGTTCGACGCGGCGCATGCCATGGCTGACATCGGCATGCTCGACGACGTGGCCGGTCGCGATCGGCTGGGTGAAGCTCGGCCAGCCCGATCCCGAATCATATTTGTCGGCGCTGTCGAACAATTCGAGCTGGCAGGCCGCGCAGCGATAGATGCCATCGGCCTTGTTGTTGTCGTAACGCCCTGAAAAAGCGGGCTCGGTGCCCGCTTCGCGCAGCACATGGAACTGCTCCGGGCTCAGCCGCTTGCGCCACTCGGACTCGGAGAGATTCAGATGCTCCATATCTCCGATGTGTGCCCAGCCGGGGTCCCCGTCAATCCGCGTTGGTGCCGACCCGGATCGAGCCTCCGCGCGCCCTGAGCTGCGCCTTGAGCGTGTCCGCGCGCGGCGCCCAGAGAAAACCGAAGCTCACCGTGCCCTGCTTGCTCTCCACGGCATGGTGCAGCCTGTGCGCCTGGACGATGCGCTTCATATAGGTCGAACGCGGCACATAGCGGTGCGCCACGCGGCGATGGACGATGACGTCATGAAAGCAGAAATAGATCGCGCCATAGGCGGCGATCCCCGCACCGATCCAGGAGCAGCCCGGCCACCAGCCGAGCTGCACCCCGCCCAGCAGCAGCACGATCGACGGTATCGCGAAGATCACCGCATAGAGGTCGTTGCGCTCGAACATGCCCGTCCGCGCCCGGTGGTGGCTCGCGTGCAGGAACCAGCCGGGCCCGTGCATCACCCAGCGGTGCGCGGCATAGGCGATGCCCTCCATCGCGGCGATGGTGCCAAGAAACAGGATGATTCCGATTGCGGGGTGCATGCCGCCGCTATAGCGGCTTCGCGCGATGGCTATAAGAGCATCGATTCTGCTGGGCCTGGCCCTGACGCTCGCCGGCTGCGCCGTGCCCGAGGCGCGGCTGCGTGCCGGGCTGGTCCGCGCCGGCCTGCCCAAGCCGCTGTCCGCCTGCATGGCCGAGCGGATGGTGGATCGCCTCAGCCTCAAGCAGCTGATGCGAATCGCCGATCTGCCCAAGGCGTCCAGGTCCGAGTCGATCGACCAGTTTCTCCACCGCGTCCGCGCGCTCGGCGATGCCGAGATCCTCGGTGTCACGACCAGTTCCGCCGCGCTCTGCGCCACGGGCCTCGCCCGCTAGCCGAAGCGATAGTTGCCGGATCGGCAACGCGAAGCTCCAATCGGCGGGGTGGATTCGCCTGTCCGCCTGTGCTTAAGGCTCAGCCAAATCTCCTATCTCCGAAACCAAGGGGCTGCCCTCCCATGAACATCCACGAATATCAGGCCAAGGAACTCCTCGCTAAGTTCGGCGTGCCCGTCCCCGCCGGCTTCGCCGCGATGAGCGTCGAGGAGGCCGTCGAGGCTTCGAAGAAGCTGCCCGGGCCGCTCTATGTCGTGAAGGCGCAGATCCATGCCGGCGGCCGCGGCAAGGGCAAGTTCAAGGAACTGCCGCCCGAGGCCAAGGGCGGCGTCCGCCTCGCGAAGAATGCGGAAGAGGTCCGCGCCGCTGCGACCGACATGCTCGGCAACACGCTGGTGACGATCCAGACCGGCGAGCATGGCAAGCAGGTCAACCGCCTCTACGTCACCGACGGCGTCGACATCGCCAAGGAATTCTACCTCGCGCTTCTCGTCAACCGCGCCAGCGGCCGGATCGGCATGGTCGTCTCGACCGAAGGCGGCATGGACATCGAGACCGTCGCGCACGACACGCCCGAGAAGATCCACACGATCGACATCGATCCCGCGACCGGTTTCATGCCGCATCACGGCCGCTCGGTCGCCAACGCGCTCGGCCTCAAGGGCGATCTCGCCAAGCAGGCCGCCTCCACGGCTTCCAAGCTTTATGATGCGTTCCTCGGCACCGACGCCGCGCAGATCGAGATCAACCCGCTCGCCGTCACCGAGGACGGCAAGCTGATGGTGCTCGACGCCAAGGTCGGCTTCGACTCGAACGCGCTGTTCCGCCACAAGGACCTCATGGAGCTCCGCGACGAGACCGAGGAGGATCCGGCTGAGCTGGAAGCGTCCAAGTATGACCTCGCCTATATCAAGCTCGACGGCGATATCGGCTGCATGGTCAACGGCGCCGGCCTGGCGATGGCGACGATGGATATCATCAAGCTCAACGGCATGTTCCCGGCCAACTTCCTCGACGTCGGCGGCGGCGCCTCGAAAGAGAAGGTCACTGCGGCATTCAAGATCATCCTCGCCGACCCGAACGTGAAGGGCATCCTGGTCAACATCTTCGGCGGCATCATGAAGTGCGACATCATCGCCGAGGGTATCGTTGCCGCGGCCAAGGAAGTGAACCTCCAGGTTCCGCTGGTCGTTCGCCTCGAAGGCACCAATGTCGCCGAGGGCAAGGCGATCCTCGCCAATTCGGGCCTCGCCATCGTTCCCGCGAACGACCTGGGCGATGCGGCGAAGAAGATCGTGGCCGAAGTGCAGAAGGCCGCCTGAACCCTCTCTCCTCCCCAGGGACGGTTTGGAACGCAGGAGAGTGCAATGAAGGTGCTGGTGCCGGTCAAGCGGGTGCTTGACTATAACGTGAAGCCGCGGGTGAAGGCCGACGGGACAGGGGTCGACCTGGCCAACGTCAAGATGAGCATGAACCCGTTCGACGAGATCGCGATCGAGGAAGCGGTGCGCCTGAAGGAAAAGGGCGTCGCGACCGAGGTCGTGGTCGTCACGATCGGCGTGCCCAAGGCCGAGACCGACGTGCTGCTCACCGCCCGCGCTATGGGTGCCGATCGTGCGATCCTGATCGCGACCGAGGACGAGGTCGAGCCGCTCGGCGTCGCCAAGCTGCTGGCCAAGGTCGCCGAGGAAGAGCAGCCCGGGCTGATCATCCTGGGCAAGCAGGCGATCGACGATGATTCGAACCAGACCGGCCAGATGCTGGCCGCGCTGCTCGGATGGCCGCAGGGCACGTTCGCGAGCAAGGTCGAGGTTTCGGGCGACCGTGTCGCGGTCACCCGCGAAGTCGATGGTGGCCTCGAGACGGTGGACCTCAAGCTCCCCGCGATCGTGACCACCGATCTGCGCCTCAACGAGCCGCGCTACGCGACTCTCCCCAACATCATGAAGGCCAAGTCCAAGCCGGTCGCGAAGAAGACCGTCGCGGATTACGGCGTCGACGTGACCCCGCGGCTCAAGACCCTCAAGGTCGTCGAGCCCGCCAAGCGGACGGCAGGCGTCAAGATCGGCTCGGTCGACGAGCTGGTGGAGAAGCTCAAGGCTCTGGGAGTCGCGAAATGAAGACGCTCGTCTGGGTCGAACACGACAATAGCCACGTCAAGGACGCGACGCTCGCCGCCGTCACCGCCGCCTCGCAGCTCGGTGAAGTTCATCTGCTGGTCGCGGGCGCGGGCTGTGCCGCGGTCGCCGACGAGGCCGCGAAGATCGCCGGCGTCGGCAAGGTCCATCTCGCGGATGACGCAGCCTATGGCCATGCCCTGGCCGAGAATGTCGCGCCGCTGATCGCCGGGCTGATGGACACGCACGACGCCGTGCTGTTCCCCGCCACCACCAACGGCAAGAACATCGCGCCGCGCGTCGCAGCCCTGCTCGACGTGATGCAGATCTCGGACATCCTCTCGGTCGAGGGTCCGGATATTTTCACCCGCCCGATCTATGCGGGCAATGCGATCGCGACCGTCCAGACCGCCGACAAGAAGCTGGTGATCACCGTGCGCGGCACCGCCTTCGCCAAGGCGGCGACCTCGGGCGGCTCGGGCACGGTCGAGGCCGTGTCGGGCGACGGCGACAAGGGGATCTCGAGCTTCGTCTCGGCGGAGATCGCCAAGTCCGAGCGCCCCGAGCTGACCAGCGCCAAGGTGATCGTCTCGGGCGGCCGCGCACTCCAGAACAGCGAGAATTTCCATTCGCTGATCGAGCCGCTCGCCGACAAGCTCGGTGCCGCAGTCGGTGCATCGCGCGCCGCGGTCGATGCCGGCTATGTCCCCAACGACTATCAGGTCGGCCAGACCGGCAAGATCGTCGCCCCCGAAGTCTATATCGCGATCGGCATCTCGGGCGCGATCCAGCACCTGGCGGGCATGAAGGACAGCAAGACCATCATCGCCATCAACAAGGACGAGGACGCGCCGATCTTCCAGGTCGCGGACATCGGCCTGGTCGGCGACCTGTACAAGATCGTCCCGGAGCTCACTGGGAAGCTCTGAAACGGTTTCACGTGAAATGAACCTGCGCGCCCGCGAAGTCATCTTCGCGGGCGCGTCTGTTTTTGAACGGAACATTTCAGCTTGAATCGTCGTCCCGGCGAAGGCCGGGATCCAGAGTCACGAGCGGCGCCCTACCTGAGCCCTGGATCCCGGCCTTCGCCGGGATGACGGAAATAACGCAATGGAAAGCGGTAAGCTTGGAGCGAGGCTCAGGCCGGCTCGCTGCGGTTGGCGAAGAAGCGCGCCGGTGAAACGCCGAAGGCGCGGCGGAACATGGCGATGAAGTTGCTCGGGCTGGCATAGCCCACCGCGTCGGCGACCTCGCTCACCGGCTCGCCGTGCGCCAGCCGCTCCATTGCCCGGGTCAGTCGCATCTGCTGGCGCCATTGGCTGAAATGCATGCGGGTCTCGCTGTGGAACACCCGCCGCGCCGTGCGCTCGGACAGCCCGGCCCAGCGCGCCAGCTCCTCGAGCGTGTCCGGCAGGTCGGGGCGCGCCACCAGTCGCTCGGCGATGCGTAGCGCGCGCGGGTCGCGCGGCATCGGCAGGTGCAGCGGCTGGCGCGGCGCCATGCGGATCTCGTCGAGCATCACCTCGATCAGCCTGGCGCGATCCGGCGTGACCTCGGTCGGATCCGCCCAGCCGGCGGCGCGCTCCACCAGCGCCCGCAACAGGCTGCTCGTCCCCATCACGCAGGGCTCGGCGGGCAGGCAGGCGCAGAGATCGGGGCGCAACAGCACGCCCCAGCCGCGCAGGGTCCCGCTGATCGAGATCTTGTGGTCGAGGTCCGGCGGCATCCAGCCGAGGCGATGGAGGGGGTAGAGCATCGCCTCGTGCCGCGTCTCGACGCGCACCAGGCCGTCCTCCACATAGAAGAGCTGGCCGCGGACATGTGCGTGCCAATCGACCTCCATCTCGTGCATCTCGCTCTCGGGGACCTCCTTGCCCCAGAAGGCGACCAGCGGCGGTCCGTCGGCGACATCGAACCGCTCGAAGACATTCCCGATCGTATGGCCGCTACCCATTATTTTTTGTCCAAATGTCGTTATCGATGCAGATAGCGCTTGCCGTAGATCGACCACAAGGAGATTCGCAATGTGGCTCGATCCCGCTCGTTTCCGGCTACACGACGTTACCGGCTTCCCGCTGGTCTGGACCGGCGCCCCCGTTCGCGACGAGGTGAATGCGCGGCGATGGCAGGTCGAAATGGACGTGCTGGTGGCGCAGGGCTCGCCGTTCGTGATCCTGCATCGCATGGACGGCCCCGAATCGCCCGAGGCGCGCAAGGCACGGGCGGCCTGGCTCAAGCACAACCGGCGCGCGCTGGCCCAGCTCTGCCTCGCGCTGGTGGCGATCGAAGCGGACCCGATCCGGCGCACGGCGCTGGAGGCGCGCGCGGCGATCGCCAATCAAAGCTATGGCGTGAAAGCGGCGGTCGTGGCGTCGGCGGAGGAAGGCGAGGACCTCGCCTGGGAAATCCTCTTCTGCGCGCCGAGCACCAGCGGTGCCCTGGGAGTCTTTCCGGCGGAATAGCCGATCGCGATTGAGCGCGGGCGGCCAGCTTGCCAGACCGGCTCGTCGGCCGATAGTTCAATGGGATGGCGAACGGCGTTTTCATCCATCGAGAGGATTCGGTTTACCGCGACACGCCGGCAATTCGCTACCATTTCCCCAGGCAATATCTCGATCGTGCCCGCGCCTGCGTAGGGGACTGGATCCTCTACTATGAGCCGGTGAAGATCCAGCAGACGCGGGGCTATTGGGCGGTGGCCAAGGTCGAGTCGATCCTCCCTGATCCCGATCAGCCCGGCATGTATTATGCGATGATCGAGGAGGGCAGCTTCCTGCAGTTCAGCACGCCGGTGCCTTTCGTGGTGGAGGGCGAACCGGTCGAGCGCGGTCTGCTCAACGACCGGATGAAGCTGTCGGGTCGCGCGCAGGCGGCGGTGCGGCCGATCTCTGCTCGGGATTTTGTCCGGATCGTCAATTTGGGACTGCGCGAAGACGAACAGCTTCTACCGCGCAGCGGGACGCCGCTTCCCGAAAATCGCGTCGGCGATCAAAGCGTCGGGTTCGATTTCGGGGAAAGGGAGCGCGTTTCCCAGCTCGTATCGCGGCCGGTGCGGGATCGCGCGTTTCGCAAGACGGTTCTCGACGCCTATGACTCGCGCTGTGCGCTGACGGGGTTGAAACTGATCAACGGTGGCGGGAGAGCCGAAGTCGAAGCGGCGCATATTCGTTCGGTAGCGGCGCATGGCCCCGACAGCGTGGCGAACGGACTGGCGCTTTCGGGCACGATACATTGGATGTTCGATCGCGGCCTGGTCTCGCTGGAGGACGATCTCCAGATCCTGATCTCGCGGCATGTGAACGACCGCGACAGCGTGTCCGCACTGCTCAATCGGTCGGGATTTGCGCGCGAGACCAAGCGGCCGGCTGATCGTCCGCACCCGCTTTTCCTCGCCTGGCATCGCCAGCATTGCTTCAAGGCCTGATACGGGCCGGTTATTCCGCCGGCTTGATGCTTTCGACCAGCTCGTTACTGCGTCCCGGCGGTGCCGAGTGCACCGCTTCGCGCCGGTCGCAGTCGGGATCGGGCGCGAGGGCGTACCAGTGGATGCGCGTGCGCTGGCGGAGCGTGCGATAGAGCTTGCCCGTCGACGGCACGGTCATCTGCGCGTCGAAGCGTCCGTCGGTCGACATGATCGCGCGCCATTCGAGCGGCTCGGCGCGCAGCGTCGCCTTGGTCGCGTCGAGATAGTCGTTCTGGATCATCGCGGGCTCGAGCTGGACGACCAGTTCCTTTCCCGCCATCAGATTTGTGAAGCCGACATTCGAGAATTCCTCGACCGACCAGCTCCCGTCCTTCGCCGCCTCGCCCCAGCCGACCCTGAGCGGGCTGCCGCGGCGCACCGCCGCGATCAGATCGGCACGCTTGCCGCCGATTTCCTCGCCATGCGGGCCGTTGGCGAAGAGGAAGCGCCATTGCGGCATCTCGCAAGTCCCGGGCAGGGCGATCAGGGCGAGAGCGGCGAGCAACGTCATGTGAAATCCTTCGAGGCCGGCGGCGCAATGACGATACGCGACGCGGGGAGCCGGGCAAGAGCAGCTTCATCGGAGGCGCGCGGATACGCCATTGACGCTGCACTGCAGCATGGCCACTTGGGGCCAATGCACGCCCCTGCCCCAACCCGTCCCGCCGCGCCGGTCGCGCTGGTCCATTTCGCGCTGGCGATGGGAGGTTTCGCGATCGGGACGACCGAATTCGCGACGATGAGCCTGGTGCCCTATTTCTCCGCGGGGCTCCATATCGACGAGCCGACCGCAGGGCATGTGATCAGCGCCTATGCGCTCGGCGTGGTCGTGGGCGCGCCGCTGCTTGCGGTCGGGGCCGCCAAGCTCTCGCGCCGCACGCTGCTGATCCTGCTGATGACGAGCTTTGCGCTGTTCAACGGCCTCAGCGCGCTTGCGCCGACCTATGGCTGGATGCTGTTGTTCCGCTTCCTGAGCGGGCTGCCGCATGGCGCCTATTTCGGCATCGCCGCGCTGGTCGCCGCCTCGCTGGTTCCCGTCAACAAGCGCTCGCAGGCCGTCGGCCGGGTGATGCTCGGCCTGACGATCGCGACCGTGATGGGCGTGCCGCTCGCCAATTGGCTGGGCCAGGCGGTGGGCTGGCGCTGGGGATTCGCGGTGGTGGCGGTGCTCGCGCTGATCACCGTCGCCCTGGTCGCCGCGTTCGCGCCGCGCGACCGGCCGCATGCCGATGCCAGCCCGCTCAAGGAGCTCGGCGCGCTCGCCAACGGCAAGGTGTGGCTGACGCTCGGGATCAGCGCGATCGGGTTCGGTGGGCTGTTCTGCGTCTATACCTATGTCGCCTCGACCCTCTTGGCGGTAACCGGCAGCCCGGCGACGTCGATCCCGATCGTGCTCGCGGTGTTCGGTGCGGGCATGACCATCGGCAACATCATCGTCCCGAAGTTCGCCGACCGCGCGCTGATGCCGACCGGCGCGGTCCTGCTGCTCAGCAGCGCGGTCAGCCTCGCGCTCTATCCGCTCGCCGCGCCGCATTTCTGGTCGATCTGTCTCGACGTGTTCGCGATCGGCTTCACCGGCGCGCTGGGTGCCGTGCTCCAGACGCGGCTGATGGACGTCGCCGGCGATGCGCAGGCACTGGCGGCGGCGCTCAACCATTCGGCGTTCAACACCGCCAACGCGCTCGGTCCCTGGCTGGGCGGCATGGCGATCGCCGCCGGCTATGGCTGGACGTCGACCGGCTGGGTCGGCGCGCTGCTCGCGCTCGGCGGGCTCGCGCTGTGCGTCGTCGCGATGCTCGGCGACCGGAAACGCCTTGCCCGCGGGTCAGTCGTCTGATGGCATGACGTCAGCTGCGCTATCGGCAGCCCGCCGCACCGGGGCGAAGCGCAGCACGAGAAACCCCGCCAGCGCCGACAGGATCGATCCCGCGAGCACGCCGATCTTCACCTCGTCGACCAGCTCGGGCCGCCCCGGAAAGGCCAGCCCGCCGATGAACAGGCTCATCGTGAAGCCGATTCCGGCGAGCAGCGCCACACCATAGATCTGCGCCCAGCCCGCCTGACCCGGCCGCTTGGCGAAACCGGTCTTCACCGCGATCCAGACACTCCCGAAGATGCCGATCTGCTTGCCCAGGAACAGCCCTGCCGCGATTGCCAGCGGCAATGGCGCCAGCAGCACGCCGGGCGACACTCCCGCCAGCGACACGCCGGCATTGGCGAAGCCGAACAGCGGCACGATCAGATAGGCCGACCAGGGATGCAGCCCATGCTCGAGCCGGTGGAGCGGTGAATGCGCATCGTCCCTGCGGATCGGGATCGTCATCGCCGCCGCCACGCCGGCGATCGTCGCGTGCACGCCCGACAGGAAGACCAGCACCCAGAGCAGGGCGGCGAGCGCCAGATAGGGCAGCAGCCGCGTCACGCCGAGGCGGTTGAGCAGCAGCATCGCTGCCAGCACCACCGCCGCGCCGCCCAGTGCCGCCAGGCTGATATGCGCGGTATAGGCCAGGGCGATGATCGCCACCGCGCCCATGTCGTCGACGATCGCCACCGTGGTCAGGAACAGCTTGAGGCTCGCCGGCGCGCGGCTCCCGAGCAATGCGAGCACCCCGATCGCGAAGGCGATATCGGTCGCCGCCGGGATCGCCCAGCCCGCGGCTAGGCCTGTCGTTCCCCGGATCGTCGCGAGATAGAGCAGCGCCGGCATCACCATCCCCGCCGCCGCCGCGATGAAGGGCAATCGCCGCCGCTCCCAGCTCGCCAATTGCCCATCGACCAGCTCGCGCTTGATCTCCAGCCCGACGAGCAGGAAGAACAGGGCCATCAGCCCGTCATTGATCCACAGATGCACGCTCATCGGGCCGTGGCCGAGGTCCGGCCCGGTCTCGAGGTGCAGCGTATGGAAATAAGCCTCGGAAATGCCGGGCAGATTGGCCGCGAGCATCGCCAGAGCCGCGGCGGCGATCAGGAAGATCCCGCCCGCCGCCTCGCTCTTCAGGAAATCGCGCAGCACCGAGTCGGGCTTGTCCTCCGCCTCGGCGCCATGCCCGCTCATGCCCTGGCCAGCGCCTCGGCGATCAGTTTCCGCGAATTGTCGATGCCGTAGAGCGCGATGAAGCTGCCCATGCGCGGCCCCTGCTCGGATCCGAGCAAGGTCTCGTACAGCGCCTTGAACCAGTCGCGCAGCGCTTCCTTGCCGAAGCGCGCCTTGCCGATCTCGTAGACGATGTTCTGCATGTCCTCGGCGCTCGCATCGGCGGGCAGTGCCGCCAGCTGCGCGTCGAGGTCGCCGAGCGCGTCGATTTCGACGCCCTGCGGCGCCCGGCGCACCGGCTTGGCCGCGATGTCGCGGGTGAAGGCGATCGCGAACGGCACCATCGCGTCCAGCGCGGGATGCTG
Source organism: uncultured Sphingomonas sp. (assembly GCA_966211615.1). Classification (GTDB taxonomy): domain Bacteria; phylum Pseudomonadota; class Alphaproteobacteria; order Sphingomonadales; family Sphingomonadaceae; genus Sphingomonas. The sequence goes on along the minus strand of CBIHNZ010000002.1, from coordinate 228,353 downwards.
CGTCCCGGCCGATTCCGGCAGATAGCGCGCGAGATAGCCGCGCACCTGCTCCTCGGTCGCGCCGCTGCCGAGCACGCCGACCAGGTTCAGCAGCAGCGAGAAGCTGACCGGCGGCGTTTCGGCCGGCACAGCGCCGTTGTGGATATGGTGCGCGGGGTTGCCGAGCTTCTGCGCGATCGGCTGCTCGCGATAATCGGCAACCGACTTCCAGTAATCGTCGATCGCGCGCGGGATCACGCCGAAATGCAGCTGCTTGGCCTTTTTGGGCTCGCGATAGGCGTAGAAGGCGATGCTCTCCTCGGGCCCATAGGTCAGCCATTGCTCGAGGCTCAGCCCGTTGCCCTTGGACTTGGAGATCTTCTCGCCCTTCTCGTCGAGGAACATCTCATAGTTGAAGCCCTCGGGCGGACGCGCGCCGAGCACGCGGCAGATCTTCGAGCTCTGCGTCACCGAATCGATCAGATCCTTGCCCGACATCTCATAGTCGACGCCGAGCGCGACCCAGCGCATCGCCCAGTCGACCTTCCATTGCAGCTTGGCATGGCCGCCCAGGATCGTCTGGGTGATCCGCTCGCCCTCATCCTCGAAGGCGATCAGTCCGGCATCGGCGTCGATCACCTCGACCGGCACCTGCAGCACGATCCCGCTCTTGGGGCTCACCGGCAGCACCGGCGAATAGGTCGCGCGACGCTCGGCGCCCAGAGTTGGCAGCATGACGTCAAGGATCGCCTGATAGTGGCGCAGCACGCCCTTCAGTGTCTCGTCGAACCGGCCATCGGCATAATAATCGGTCGACGAGGCGAACTCATATTCGAAGCCGAACTGGTCGAGGAACTGCCTGAGCAGCGCATTGTTGTGCGCGGCGAAGCTCTCATGCGTGCCGAACGGATCGGGGATGCGGCTCAGCGGCTTGCCGAGATGCGCGCGCAGCATCTCCTTGTTGGGCACATTCTCCGGCACCTTGCGCAGCCCGTCCATGTCGTCGCTGAACGCGATCAGCCGGGTGGGCACGTCAGCCATCGTCTCGAATGCGTGGCGCACCATCGTCGTGCGCAGCACTTCGTTGAACGTGCCGATATGCGGCAGGCCCGACGGGCCATAGCCGGTCTCGAACAGCACATGGCCCTTGGCCGGCGCGCCGTCCGGATAGCGCTTCAGCAGCTTGCGCGCCTCTTCATAGGGCCAGGCCTTGGAGTCGAGCGCGGCGGCGCGGAACTGGGGATCGATCGTCATGTTGCAGCGCGTCTAACCGAGAGCGGCGTGCACCGCCAGTATTTGCGGCCCGAGTGCCGCTTGACTCCGTACCTAGGTACGGAGCGCATATGGTGATTCGCCCGCTCCCGGGCGCAGGAGAAAGACCATGACCGACACCGTCCAGGCCGAAGCACAGACCGCCAGCCGCTGCCAGTGCGTCAACTGCAAGTGCACCGACTGCGGTTGCTGAGGCTGCCGGGCCGCATCGCGCGAACCGATGCGGCCCTTCTCTTGGTCGCTTCACGCGGTTTCGCGACCGCCGACCATTTATATGTCAGGGGCGGCGTCCCAGCGCAGGCCGCTGGCCGGGCGATTGCTTGGTCAGTCGACCATCCGGTCCTTGCGGGCCGGAGGCGCGGTCTTCCGGTGGCTGGGACGAGACGCTCTCGAGCAGCAGGTCAAAGCGTCGCAGTCTCATATGCGCCCCATGGCACAGTCATGAGCATCTGCGAACGCTTAACAGCGCGGTTACTTGATTAGATGTTCTCTAAGCGCGGTCGGCGGCATTGATGCGCTTGGTAGAATGTCCAGAAATGGTGGACGGCAAGCGTCACCATGTCCCTTCCAATGTAGGATTTGATTTCGCATAGACTTGTCGATGCGCGAGCCTTCCGCCCCTGATCCGCTTCCGGCAGACGATGATCTGCCCGCTTTCACCCCCGTCCCCATGGCGCGCAGCCGCCGCGATGGCTGGACACCCGAGCGCCAGCGCGGCTTCATCGCCACGCTTGCCGAGAGCGGCATCGTCGCGAAGGCGGCGCGATCGGTCGGGATGGGCGTGAGATCCGCTTATGCGCTGCGCCGCCGACCCGGCGCCGAGAGCTTCGCGATCGCCTGGGACATGGTCGAGGACGAGGCGCGCGAGCGCGCCTTCGCCTTTGTGATGGAGCATGTCATCAACGGCGCGACCCGGCCGCGCTTCTATCGGGGCAGGTTCGTCGGCACGATACACGGCGTCGAAAACCGGATGGCGATGGCGGCGCTGCGGGCGCTGGGAACGCTGCCGCCGAGCGCCCGTCGGGGATAGAGGACAAAGTGCACGAATGCAGCGCGACTCCGCGCACTTTGCGACCGGCCGGGCTGGTCAACCGGAACGAAAAGTGTACGGAATCATGGCGTGTCGATGATGCCGGCCCTTCCCTATCCCGCGCTGCACGCCAGCCATGGCGGCATCTGGATCGCCACGGCGGAAGAGACGCGGGCGGTGAGCCGGGGCGAGGCGATCCGGATCGCCGCCGATACGCCGATCATCCTGCTCAACGCCCCGCTGATCGGCCAGCGGCTCGGCCACCCCGAGATTTCGGGGCTCGATCTGCTCGAGCTCTTCGCGTTCCTCCATCCGGCACGCTTCATGGTGCCGACGCCGAAAGGGCTCGCGCGCGTCACCGGGCTGGACGTGCCGGCGCGCGATTCGGAGATCGCAACCTTTCTCCGCCGCGCCGCCGAGAAGCTGCTGGCGGTGCCGGACGGCGACTGGCCCGAGCGCGAGGGCGCATGGAATACGCTCCAGTCGCTGTTCCGCCTGCGCTGGCCCTGGGCGCCGGCACTGTCGCAGCAGGTCGCCAAGCCCGGCCAGGCCGAGCGCTGGCTCTTCTCGAAGCTCCCCGAATGGGAGGAGCATCCGCCCCGGCCCGCGCCGCGTACCGTGACGCTCCATGATTCGGACGTCGCCGAGCGTCTCGCGCACCTCACCGGCTCCCGCGCCGAGCGCCGCCAGGGCCAGCGCGACTATGCCGCCGCCGCCGCGAGTGCCTTCGCGCCGCGTGAAGTCCGCGATTCGCCCATCCTGGTGCTGGCCGAGGCGGGTACTGGCATCGGCAAGACGCTCGGCTATCTCGCTCCGGCTTCGCTCTGGGCCGAGCAGGCGGAAGGCACGGTCTGGGTCTCCACCTTCACCAAGGCGCTCCAGCGCCAGATGACCCATGAGAGCGAGCGGCTCTTCCCCGACGAAGCGGTGCGCAAGCGCAAGATCGTTACCCGCAAGGGCCGCGAGAATTATGTCTGCCTGCTCAATCTGGAGGATGCGCTCCAGGGCGGGTTCGCCGGCCGCGCGGCGATACTCGCGCAACTCGCCGCGCGCTGGGCCGCCTATACCGCCGATGGCGACATGATCGGCGGCGATCTGCCCGGCTGGCTCCCGACCCTGTTCCGCCGCAACGGATCGACCGCGCTCACCGATCGCCGCGGCGAATGCATCTATGCGGGCTGCCCGCACTATCGGAAATGCTTCATCGAGCGCGCCGCGCGGGCGAGTGCCGAGGCCGACATCGTCATCGCCAATCACGCGCTGGTGATGGTCAACGCCGCGCGCGGCCGCGAATCGGCGAATCGCCCCACCCGCTATGTGTTCGACGAGGGGCATCATCTGTTCGACGCCGCCGATGCGATGTTCTCGGCCGCGCTTACCGGCCAGGAGGCGATCGAGCTGCGCCGCTGGGTCACCGGCCCTGAATCGGGCGCGCGCGGGCGGCGGCGCGGGCTCGCGGCGCGCCTGTCGGACGTCGCCAGCTATGACGAGGAGGGCGGCCGCGCGATCACCGATGCCGTCGACGCCGCGCGGGCCATGCCCAGCGACGGCTGGCTCCAGCGACTCGCGGAAGGCGAGCCGTTCGGGCCGGTCGAGGCGCTGCTCGCGGCGGTCCGCGGGCTGGTCTATGCCCGCGATGCCAATGGCGCCGCGGATGCCGGCTATGGTCTCGAGACCGAGCTTGCCGAGCCCGACGGTGCGTTGGTCGAGGCGGCCGGACCCGCCGGTGCCGCGCTCGATGCGCTGGTCCGCCCGCTGGTCACGCTCGGCCGCCGCCTCGAGGCCGTGCTCGCCGAGGCGCCCGACTGGATGGACGGCCCGGCGCGCGCGCGGATCGAGGGCGCGATCGCCTCGCTGGGCTGGCGCACCGATACGGTCGGCGCCTGGCTGGCGCTGATTGCGCGGATCGGCGGTCCCGCCGATCCCGAATATGTCGATTGGCTCGCGGTCGATCGGGTCGAGGGCCGCGAATATGATGTCGGCCTCCACCGCCACTGGCTCGACCCCTCGCGCCCCTTCGCCAAGACCGTGCTCGAGCCCGCGCATGGCGCATTGGTCACCTCGGCGACGCTGCGTGCCGGCGGCGACTGGGACGTGGCGGAGGCGCGCTCGGGCGCGCAGCACCTGCTCCGTCCCGCCCAGCGCTTCGAGGCGCCGAGCCCGTTCGATTATGGCAGCCAGGCCGAAGTGCTCATCGTCACCGACGTCAAGCGCGGCGACCTGCCTGCGCTCGCCAATGCCTATGCCCGGCTGATCGTGGCCTCGGGCGGCGGCACGCTCGGCCTGTTCACCGCGATCCGGCGGCTGCGCGCGGTCCATGCCCGGATCGCCGATCGGCTGGCGCGCGAGGGCCTGCCTTTGCTCGCCCAGCATGTCGATCCGATCGATACCGGCACCCTGGTCGACATTTTTCGCGACGATCCGCGCGCCTCGCTGATCGGTACCGATGCGCTTCGCGACGGTGTCGACGTGCCCGGCGATTCGCTGCGCCTCGTGGTGATGGAGGGCGTGCCCTGGCCCAAGCCGACCGTGCTCCATGCGGCGCGGCGCCTCGCGGGGGGCGGCACCGCCTATGACGACCGGATCGTCCGCGCGCGGCTGGCCCAGGCGTTCGGCCGGCTGATTCGCCGCGCCGACGATCGCGGCGCCTTCGTCCTGCTCTCCTCGGCAATGCCGTCGCGCCTGCTCGGCGCTTTTCCGCACGGGACGCCGGTCGCGCGCGTCACCCTTGATGAGGCCGTCGAGCGGGTTCGGCTTTCCTTGGGCCACGGCTTGCGGCATGAGGCGCCCGAATCCGCCCGAGCCCCTGGGGACGCATGAAGACGCTGACTCTGCTGCGCCACGCCAAATCCGGCTGGGATGATCCCGTCGCCCGCGATTTCGATCGGCCGCTCAATCCCAAGGGGCAGCGCGCCGCGGCGATGATGGGGCGGCACATGAAGAGCCTTGGCCTCGTCTTCGATCATGTCATCGCCTCGCCTGCCATCCGCGTGGTCGAGACGCTGCGGCATGTGAGCCAGGGCTATGGCGGCGAGTTCGCGCCGGCCTGGGAGCACCGCGCCTATCTCGGTTCGGCTGCCACCTTGCTCGATATCGTCCGCGAACTCCCCGACACGATCGAAAGCGTGCTGATCTCCGGCCACAATCCCGGGCTGGAGGAGCTGGTGCTGTTGCTCAGCGGGGACGATGGTTCGCTGCGCGGTCAGGTCGAGATCAAATTCCCCACCGCCAGCCTTGCCGAGCTGCGTTTCGGTGCGCGGCATTGGGCGGATGTGGTGCCCGGCGAAGGCGTTCTCGCGCGTTTCGTGCGGCCCCGCGATCTGGATCCCGGCCTGGGCCCGGACGCGAACTAGCTCAGCTATCGTCCTTCAGCGCCTGGACCAGCGAATCGCGGATGTCCTTCAGGCCCTTCGCGGCGCCCTTGGGCCGCGCGGCCTTTTCCTCCGCCAGCAGCTTCTGCACGCCGCGGATCGTATAGCCCTCGTCGCTCAGCAGATGGTGGATGCGGCGGACGAGCGCGACGTCGTCGGGCCGATAGTAACGGCGATTGCCGGCGCGCGTCAGCGGCCGGAGCTGCGGGAAGCGGGTTTCCCAATAACGAAGAATATGCTGCGGACGACCGATCTCGTCCGCGAGCTCGCCAATAGTGCGCAAGGCGCCAGCGGCCTTTTCGGTCGCTGGCATACGCGTATCAGCTTCCAGCCACGATGCGGTCACGCATCATCTGGCTGGCCCGGAAGGTTAGGACACGACGCGGTGCGATCGGTACTTCGACGCCGGTCTTCGGATTGCGGCCCACGCGCTCGCCCTTGTCGCGCAGGATGAAGCTGCCAAAGCCCGAGATCTTGACGTTCTCGCCCTTGGACAGCGCTTCGCACATATGCTGGAGAATCTGTTCGACCAGGCGCGAAGCATCGGCGCGCGACAGACCGACTTCGCGATGAAGCGATTCAGCGAGATCAGCCCTGGTCAGCGTACCCACAGCAGTCATCTTGGCAAGTCCCCAATTGATCTATGTTGATCAAGCTCTAGCCAGATTGTGATTACGTAGCAAATCACTAGGCCGGCTGTCTAGCAACAAACAGACACGTGACAGAAACATTTAGAATCGGACGACCGCGGCACCCCAGGTGAAGCCGCCGCCCATGGCCTCAAGGACAATCAGATCGCCCTGTTTGATGCGTCCGTCCCGCACCGCGGCGTCGAGCGCGAGCGGTACCGACGCCGCAGAGGTATTGGCGTGGCGATCGACCGTGACGATCACTTTTTCGGGCGCGAGGTTGAGCTTGCGGGCCGTTGCGTCGAGGATCCGGGCATTGGCCTGATGGGGTACCACCCAATCGACATCGGCCGACGAAAGGCCCACGGCGCTCAGTGATTCCTCCATCACCGCAGCCAGATTGACCACCGCATGGCGAAACACTTCGCGGCCCTTCATCCTGAGCTTGCCGACGGTGCCTGTCGTCGAGGGCCCGCCATCGACATAGAGAAGGTCGTTGTAGCGGCCATCGGCATGGAGCTTGGTCGTCAGGATGCCGCGGCCGTCCTCGGCCACATCCTGCCCCTCGAGCACGATCGCGCCGGCGCCGTCGCCGAACAGCACGCAGGTCGCGCGGTCCTCCCAGTCGAGGATGCGGCTGAAGGTCTCGGCACCGATCACCAGCGCGCGTTTGTGCGCGCCGACGCGGAGCATCGAATCGGCGACCTGGAGCGCGTAAAGGAAACCCGAGCATACCGCCGCCACGTCGAACGCGACGCAATCGTCGATGCCGAGCGCGGCCTGGACCTTGGTCGCGCTCGCCGGGAAGGTCTGGTCGGGCGTCGCGGTGGCGAGCACGATCAGGTCGATGCTGGCCGCATCCACGCCCGCCGCCGCCAGTGCCGCCCTGCATGCGTCGGTCGCGAGCGTGCTCGTCGTTTCGTCGGGTCCGGCGATGTGGCGGAAGCGGATGCCGGTGCGCTCGACGATCCACTCATCGGTCGTCTCGACCTGCTCGGCCAGCTCCGCATTCGACACGCGCCGCGGCGGCAGTGCCGATCCGGTGCCAAGGATCACCGAACGCACAGTCATTTTACGCCTTCCATACTTGTCATTACGCGGCCTTGGCCTCGAAGTTTCCAAGGTCTTCGGCAATTCGCCGGGTCAGATCGTCGCGCAGCATCTTCGCGGCAAAGCCGATTGCCGTGTCTACGCCCAGTTCGTTGGCGCTGCCATGGCTCTTCACGACGATGCCGTTGAGGCCGAGAAAGACCGCGCCGTTATGGTTGTTGGGGTCGAGATGGTGCCTGAGCAGCTCGGTCGCGGGCCGCGAGATCAGGAAGCCGATCTTCGAACGGGTCGAACTGCTGAACGCGCGCTTGAGCAGATCCGCGACGAACCGCGCGGTGCCTTCCACCGTCTTGAGTGCGATATTACCCGAAAAGCCGTCGCACACGATCACGTCGACTTCGCCGCGCGACAGCTTGTTGCCCTCGATGAAGCCGGTGAATTCGAGCGGCAGGTGCGTCGCGGCGCGCAGCTGCGCGGCGGCATCGCGGATGATGTCGGTGCCCTTCATCTCCTCGGTGCCGATGTTGAGCAGCGCGACGCGGGGACGCTCGAGATCGAGCGCGGTGCGCGCATAGGCGGCGCCCATCACCGCGAACTGGACGAGGTTACGCACATCGACTTCGGTATTGGCGCCCAGATCGAGCATCACCGTGTCGTTTTCGCCCAGGCTCGGCATCAGGGCGGCGAGCGCGGGACGGTCGATTCCCGGCATGGTACGCAGCGAGAGCTTGGCCATCGCCATCAGCGCGCCGGTATTGCCCGAAGAAACCGCGGCGCCGGCCCGGCCCTTTTTCACCAGATCGATGGCGATTCCCATCGACGTGGTCTTGGCGCGGCGAATCGCCTGGCTCGGCTTTTCGTCGGACGCGACAACCTGTTCGGCGTGGACAATCTCCGACGCCGCTGCGAGGTTGGGATGAGTCCTCAGGCCTTCACGGATCTGTGCTTCGTCGCCGACAAGGATGAATTCCATCCCCTCGAATCGACGACGCGCACGCGCGGCACCGTGCAGCATGACGGCGATCCCCTCGTCACCGCCCATCGCATCGACGGCGATTCGCGAGGGAAAAGTCATGCCGGCACGCCCCCGTTGTACTCCGTTTCTCAGCCCTCGACGGAGGTGATTTCGCGACCGTTATAATGGCCGCAAGCGTTGCACAGATTGTGCGGACGCTTCAGTTCGCCGCAGTTCGGGCACTCCTGGAATGCTTCGACGCTCAGCGCATCGTGCGCCCGGCGCATGCCACGCCGCGACGGCGAGGTCTTTCTCTTGGGAACGGCCATTCGGCACCTTTAAAAGACTATCAGAATCAAAGTCGCGATAAGCCCACAGGATATTCCAGGCAAGCGACGGCTGAGCCGGCCGCTCGCCGGACCAGCAGGCAGGTCACGAAGCGAGCCCGCGCGTATAGCGATTCTTGCTCGGCATGCAAGGCCGTGTAGGGTGCAGCTCGAACAAGGGGACCTCCATGCTGCTACCTGTCGCGCTCACCACCACCGGCGCCGCCGCGCTCATCAATCTCTGGCTGGGCGTTCGCGTCAGCCGCATGCGCATCTCGGAAAAGGTGTCCGTCGGCGATGGCGGCAACCCCAAGCTGATCGCCCGAATGCGCGCCCAGCTCAACTTCGCCGAGTATACGCCGATCGTGCTGATCCTGATCGCGCTGATCGAATTCGGTGCCGGTACGCAGCTCTGGCTCTGGGCGGCGGCGGCGCTCTATCTGTTCGGGCGGCTGCTCCATCCCATCGGCATGGATGGCTGGATGCCGGGGCGGACGGTCGGCATCGCGACGACGATGCTCGTTATGCTCGGCCTCGGCGTCTACGCCGTGTTTCTGGCCAGCCAGTACAGCAATCCGCTGCGGTAGGTACCGACCCTAGCCGCGCGCCAGCACCGAATCGGCGACATAGGGGTTGGTTCGACGCTCATGCGCGAAATTGCTCGGCTGGCCATGGCCGGGGACGAACACGGTATCGCCGCCCAATGGCCATAGCCGCCCGGTGATCGCGTCGAGCAGGTCCTGGTGATTCCCCATCGGGAAGTCGGTCCGCCCGATCGATCCCTGGAACAGCACGTCGCCGACCAGCGCCAGCTTCGATTCGGGATGGTGGAAGATGACGTGCCCGGGCGTGTGTCCGGGGCAGTGATAGACGTCGAGGGTGAGGTGGCCGACGGTCACCTGGTCGCCGTTCTCCAGCCAGCGGTCGGGCTCGAACGGCTTGCCCCGCACGCCATAGTTGCGCCCGTCATCCTCGAGCCGCGCGATCCAGAAACGGTCGGCCTCATGCGGTCCCTCGATCGGCACGCCCAGTTCCTGCGCGAATTCGCCGGCCGAGCCGCAATGATCGATATGGCCATGCGTCACCAGGATCTTCTCGATGGTGACTCCGTGCTGCTTCGCCGCCGCGCGCAATTTCTCCAGGTCGCCGCCCGGATCGCAGAAGGCGCCGCGCATCGTCTCGGTGCACCACAGCAAGGTGCAGTTCTGCTGGAGCGGCGTGACCGGCACGATCGCCGCGCGCATCGGGGGAGATTGGAGAGGAGTCGTCGGGTCTGGCATGGCGTTCAGGTAGTTGGCCCGGGTGGTTACGGCAACACGGGCTTGCCGGATGCGACGGAGGGCGGCATGCCCGGGCGCCCATGCGTTTGCCCGTACCGCCTTTCGTGCTGCTCGACGATGCCCGTCCGAACGGCGCCCCTGCGCGCCTCTATGCCGATCCGGTCGAGATCGTCCGCGCCGACAGCCTCGATCAGGTGCGCCCCGCGCTCGAGACGCTGCGTGGCGCCCGTGCCCGCGGTCTCGATGCTGCCGGCTATATATCCTATGAAGCCGGCGCGGCGCTCGAACCCGCCGCATCGGGGCACGCCGGCACTGCGCCCCTGCTCTGGTTCGGTCTGTTCAACGGCCATATCGAGATTCCCGCCGATCAGGTCCCCGCGCTGCTGCCCGATCCCGCCGGCGCCTGGGCCAGCGCGCCAAGGCCGGAGATCCTTCAGTCGGACTATGACGCCGCGCTCGCGCAGGTGCTCGACTATATCGCGGCCGGCGACATCTATCAGGCCAACCTCACCTTCCGCGCCACCGTCCAAACCGCCGGCAGCGAGCCCGCGCTGTACGCGCTGCTCCGCGCACGCGCCCGCGCCGGCTATGGCGCATTGGTCGCGACCGGCAGCGAATGGCTGCTCAGCTTCTCACCCGAGCTCTTCTTCTCGTTCGACAAGGGGCGGCTCACCGCCCGGCCGATGAAGGGCACTGCGGTCCGCGGCGCCGATCCGGCAAGCGACCGTGCCAATGCCGAATCGCTCCGCAGCGACCCCAAGCAGCGCGCCGAGAATCTTATGATCGTCGATCTGATGCGCAACGATCTCGCTCGCGTCGCGCGGCCCGGGAGCGTGTCGGTACCCAGCCTGTTCGAAGTCGAGACCTATCCGACGGTCCATCAGATGGTCTCCTCGGTCACCGCCGAGCTCGCCGACGGGCTCGATCCCGTCGACGCGCTTATTGCCCTCTTTCCCTGCGGCTCGGTCACCGGTGCGCCGAAGATCCGCGCGATGCAGGTGATCGCGGAGGTCGAGAAAGATGCGCGCGGCGCCTATACCGGCTCGATCGGGAGGATCGACGCCGATGGCGACGCCAGGTTCAATGTCGCGATTCGTACGCTGGTGCCGTCGGCGCCGGGTGTCGCGCGGCTTGGGCTCGGCTCGGGCGTGGTCGCCGATTCGAGCGCCGCGGCCGAATGGGACGAATGTCTCGCCAAGGGCGCGTTCGTGACTGCGGGAGAAACCCCCTTCGACCTGATCGAGACGATGCGCTTCGATCCCGAGCAGGGCGTGCCGCTGCTCGAGCGCCATCTCGCCCGGATCAAGGCGAGCGCGGAGGCCTTCGGCTTCGCCTTCGATCGTCACGGCGTGCGCAACGAGCTTCAGGCGGCGACCTTCCGCCTGCGCGAGGCGGCGCGCATCCGCCTGCTGCTCGGCCCCTCGGGCGCGATCGCGATCGGTGTCGCGCCCCTGCCCGAGTTCCCCGCCGGGCCCGTAGCAGTGGCGATCGCCCCGCTCGAAGTTGCGCGAGACGACTTCCGCCTCGTCCACAAGACCACCCGCCGCGCCTTTTATGACCGTGCGCGCGCGGCCTCAGGTGCGTGGGAAGTGGTCTTCACCGATGCCGAGGGCTTCCTCACCGAAGGCAGCTTCACCTCGATCTTCGTCGAGCGCGGCGACAGGTTGGTTACCCCGCCGCTGGCGCGCGGACTGCTTCCGGGCGTGCTCCGCGCCGAGCTGATCGAGACCGGCCGCGCGATCGAAGGCGACCTCAAGCCCGCCGATCTCGAGGGCGGCTTCTTGCTCGGCAATGCGCTACGCGGATTGGTATCCGCCGTTACAGTTGCGAAAATCGCCTAGCCGGACCTATAGGCGCGCGTCCCTCCCGGAAAAGGCGCCTCCCATGCAGACTTCCGCCGCGCTCCAGCGCATCCAGCCCTCCGCCACGCTCGCGATGACGAGCCGCGTGTTCGAGCTGAAGCGTCAGGGGATCGATGTGATCGGTCTCGGCGCCGGGGAGCCCGATTTCGACACGCCCGATTTCGTCAAGGAAGCCGCGATCGAGGCGATCCGCGCGGGCAAGACCAAATATACCAATGTCGACGGCACGCCCGAGCTCAAGCAGGCGATCATCGCCAAGTTCGCCCGCGACAACAACCTCAGCTATGCCGAGAACCAGATCAGCGTGAACTCGGGCGGCAAGCACACGCTATTCAATGCGTTCTGCGCGACGATCGATCCGGGCGACGAGGTGATCGTGCCGGCGCCCTATTGGGTGAGCTATCCCGATGTCGTCGAATTCGCCGGCGGCACGCCCGTCTTCGTCAGCGCCGGCGCGGCCCAGAACTACAAGATCAAGCCCGAGCAGCTCGAGGCGGCGATCACCGCCAAGACCAAGTGGGTGGTGCTCAATTCGCCGTCGAACCCGACCGGCGCGGCCTATAGCGAGGCCGAACTGAAGGCGCTGGGCGCGGTGCTCGAACGGCACCCGCATGTGCTCATCTATGCCGACGACATGTACGAGCACATCCTCTACGACGGCTTCGAATTCCGCACGATCGCCGAGGTGTGCCCCGCGCTCTACGATCGCACGCTGACCGCCAATGGCGTGTCCAAGGCCTATGCGATGACCGGCTGGCGTATTGGATATGCGGGCGGCCCCGTCTGGCTGATCAAGGCGATGGGCAAGCTCCAGTCGCAATCCACCTCGAACCCGAGCAGCATCTCGCAGGCAGCCTCGGTCGCCGCGCTGAACGGCGATCAGAGCTTCCTCAAGGAGCGGGTCGCCGCCTTCCAGGGGCGCCGTGATCTCGTGGTTTCTATGCTCAACCAGATCAACGGCATGACCTGCCCGCGTCCGGAAGGCGCCTTCTACGTCTATCCGGAATTCGCGGGGCTGATCGGCAAGACCACGCCCAAGGGTCTCGTGATCAACACCGACGAGGAGATGGTCACCTATCTGCTCGACGAGGCGCGGGTAGCCGCGGTGCACGGCGCCGCGTTCGGCTTCTCGCCGGCGCTGCGGATCAGCTATGCCACCTCGGAGGATCTGCTCACCGAGGCCTGCACCCGCATCCAGACGGCCTGCGCAGCGCTCCGCTGACTTGTAACCGGCTGCGGGCTTCCGACGTATAGGGTGTAACTCCCATGTTCAGGACCGCATCGATGCTGAAGCTGATACTCCCCGCCGCCGCCGCGGTGGGCCTCTTCGTGTTGGCCGCGAACGGTGGTGCCGGCATCGCGGCCGAGCGTGCGGTGCCGATCCCCGCACCCGCCGCCGATGTCGCGCCCGCCAAGGGCCCGCAGGTCGCGGTCCTCGCGGGTGGGTGTTTCTGGGGCATGGAAGCGGTGTTCCAGTCGGTGAAGGGCGTGCAGTCGGTCACCAGCGGCTATGCCGGCGGCGCGCGCGGTGCCGCCACCTATGACCAGGTCTCGACCGAGCGCACCGGTCATGCCGAGGCGGTCCGCGTCGTCTATGATCCGAGCAAGGTGAGCTATGGCACGCTGCTGCGCGTCTATTTCTCGGTCGCGCACGATCCGACGCAGCTCAATCGCCAGACACCTGATGTCGGCCCCAGCTATCGCTCGGCGATCTTCCCGCAGAACGCCGACCAGCGCCGCGTCGCCGCCGCCTATATCGCGCAGCTCAGCCGAGCGAAGGCCTATCCCAAGCCGATCGTCACCAAGCTTGAGAGCGGCGCCTTCTATCCCGCCGAGGCCTATCACCAGGACTTCTACTGGCGGAACCCGACCCACCCCTACATCGTGCGCTGGGACAAGCCCAAGGTGACGGCGTTCCGCAACGCCTTCCCGCAGCTGGCGAACTAGCCGCGAACCGGCTTGACCCTCTGATCGGCCTGTGTCTCCTGTCGCCATCAGGCGATGGGGGCCGTGTTCGATGAAGTTTTGCGTTGCGGCTCTCGCTCTGGTCCTGTCCTCGATAGTCGGACCCGCGGCTGCTCCCGCGATGCCGGCCTCCGCGGAAGACGCGCATCAGGCGCAGGTTGAAGCACGCATAGCCTCCGAACCGCTGATCGTTCGCGGCAGCGACGGGAAACGGCACCTCGCCTATGAGCTGCACATCACCAGCTTCGATTCGGGCGGGGGACCGCTGACGCTGGAAAAGCTTTCGGTGTTCGCCGATGGCGGGCCGCAGCCATTGCTGACCGTCCAGGGTCCGGACGTGAATGCACTTCTCGCCAAGCCGATCGAGGCCGAGCGCGCCGCCAAGGGAATCCCGATCGAATCGGGACGCCGCGCGACCCTGTTCCTCTGGCTGACCTTGCCCGAGGACATGGCGCCTCGCACGCTTCGCCACCAGCTGGATTTCCGGACGGCTGCCGGCGGTTTGCAGCGTGCGACGGGGATCATGGGCAGGATCGCCGGTCGGAGTCCGATCGTGCTCGGTCCGCCGCTTCGCGGCGGGTTGTGGCTGGCGGCAGAAGGGCCGGGCAATGCGCATTCGCATCATTGGGGCAGCCTGGTCGCGGTCGACGGGATGCTCACCATTCCCCAGCGCTTCGCGATCGACTGGTTCGGGCTGGACGAAAGCGGCCATTCGGTGCGCGGCCGGCGCGAAAGCCTGGCGACGACGACCGATGCCGACTGGATCGGTTTCGACCATGCGGTTCTCGCGGTCGCGGACGGTGTGGTGCGCGATGTCCGCAACGATGCGCCCGACGGCACGCCGCTCGCGCCGCAATCTGTGCCCGACGACCTGACCGCGCGCACGCTCTACGGCAATTTCGCGGTGCTGGAGATTGCCCCGGGCGTGTTCGCGCATTACGCGCATCTTCGGAAAGGCAGCGTGCCCTTGAAAGTCGGCGACCATGTCCGGCGCGGCGCCGTGATCGGGCGTCTCGGCCAGAGCGGCGCGGCCGGCGCGCCGCACCTGCATTTCCATCTCAGCGACCGGATGACTTTCGAGGAGTCCGAGGGCCTTCCCTATGTGATCGATAGCTTATCGCTGGCCGGCAAAAGCGCGATCGAGCAGACTTTCGACCCCGCGGTCCCGGTGGCGTTAGCTGCCCATGCACCCGCCGAGCGACGCAGTGAGATGCCGCTGGACCAGGACGTGGTGCGCTTCCGCTAGATCAGCCCCAGTCCCGCCAGCTCGCCGACCAGCCCGGGCGGCAGCTCCGCGATGCCTGCGCCCGCCTCGCCCAGATCGGTCGGCGCGTCCTTGCCTTCCAGATAGCGCCAGCCCTGGTGCGCGCGCTTGGGCCGCGCCTGGACGAGCACCAGCTTGGGCTCGAGATAGATGGCGACGCGCCCGCCCTCGGCTTCGCCAAAGCCCAGGATCGGCGACCGGCCGATCAGCTGGTGCTTGATGATCCAGAACAGCGAGCCTCCGACGATCTCCTCGTGCCGCTTGGGCAGATAGCGCGTCGTCAGGAAGGCCGGCTGGTGTGCGGCCTTGAGCGCCAGGCGCTCCTGGAGATATTCGATGCTGTCGCAACCATAGGCGACCTTGGTCAGATGGAGTGGCACGCGCCTGATCTGGGGCCGGGCGTCGCCGCGATCAACCCGTCAAGCCGCTCGCCGTGGCCAAGCCGAGAAAGGCGAGGAAGCCCATCGAATCGGTCGTCATCGTCACGAAGATCGACGAGGCGACCGCGGGATCGGCCTTGAACCGGTCGAGCGTCAGCGGCACCACCACCCCGGCAAGCCCGGCGATGAAGATATTGGTCAGCATCGCGGCCGCGATCACCGCGCCCAGCGCCGGATGGCCATAGAACAGCGCCACCGCCGTCCCGATCACCGCGGCGACGGTGAGGCCGTTGAGGATCGCGATCGAGATCTCGCGTCGGATCGCCCGCAGGGTGTTCGATTGGGTGAGCTGGTTGGTGGCGAGCGCGCGCACGGTCACCGCCATGGTCTGGGTGCCGGCATTGCCGCCCACGCCCGCGACGATCGGCATCAGCGCCGCGAGTGCGACCATCCGCTGGATCGTGGTTTCAAACAGGCTGATGATCGTCGCCGCCACCAGCGCGGTGGCCAGGTTGGTGATCAGCCAGCGCACGCGGCCCTTGTAGCTGTCGAAGACCGGCTCGTTGATGTCGCCTTCGCCCGCGCCCGACAGCCGCAGGATATCCTCGCCGGCCTCTTCGGAGATGATGTGGACCACGTCGTCCACCGTGATCATGCCGACCAGGCGCCCGCTCGAATCGATCACCGCGGCGGAGATCAGCGCATATTTCTGGAAGCGGAGCGCCACTTCCTCCTGGTCCATGTCGACCGGGATCAGCGTCTGCTCGCGCTTCATGACGTCACCGATCGAGACCGAACGGGGCGTGCGCAGGATCCAGGACAGCGCGCAGGTGCCGATCGGTCGGTGCGCGGGATCGACGACGAAGATTTCCCAGAAATCGCTGGTCAGGTGCTCGCTGCGGCGCAGATAGTCGAGCACGTCGCCCACGGTCCAATGCTCGGGCACCGCGACCAGCTCGCGCTGCATCAGGCGGCCGGCGGATTCCTCGGGATAGGAAAGCGCTTCCTCGATCGCGGCGCGGTCGTCGGGATCGAGCGCGCGGAGCACCTCGCGCTGGTCCTCGGCGTCCATGTCCTCGATGATCGCGACGGCGTCGTCGGTATCGAGCTCGGCGGCGATATCGGCGACCTGGTGCGGCTCGAGCGCATCGACCAGCGCTTCGCGCACCCAGTCGTTCATCTCGGCGAGCACGTCGCCGTCGATCAGGTCCGCGATCGCCGCGGCCAGCGCCGGACGCAGCTCGGAGGGTGTGAGCTCGACCAGGTCGGCGATGTCGGCGGGGTGGAGCGGCTCGGCGAGCGCGTGCGCCGCCTCGGTGTCGCCGGCCTCGACTGCCTCGAGCACCGCGCTGACGAACTCGGGCTTGAGCCGGTCGTCCTCGTCGAGTTCGCTTTCCGACGCGTCCTCGCCCGGATGAAGTTCGGTCTCGCTCATCGTTCGACCTCCTTCGACGACCCCATGCGAGGCGCTGCCACTGCCGCCCGGGATTTGCAAGTCGGGGGCTGCATGCCTAGGTGGCACGCAAATCCTTCCTCAGGAGTGCCCAATGTCCGATCCCACCAGCCTCGTCATGACCCTCGAGTCCGGGGACGTCCGCATCAAGCTGCGTCCCGATCTCGCCCCGCTCCATGTCGAGCGCATCACCAGCCTCGCCAATGAGGGCTTTTACGACGGCGTCGTCTTCCACCGCGTGATCGACGGGTTCATGGCCCAGGGCGGCGATCCCACCGGCACCGGCACCAGCGGCTCGGACAAGCCTAATGTCCCCGCCGAGTTCAGCCGGGAGCCACACCTCCGCGGGATCTGCTCGATGGCGCGCACGATGGATCCGAACAGTGCCAATTCGCAGTTCTTCATCTGCCTCGACGACGCGACCTTCCTCGACGGCCAGTACACCGTCTGGGGCGAAGTGACCGAGGGCATGGAGCATGTCGACGCGCTCCCCAAGGGCGAGCCGCCGCGCAATCCCGGCAAGATCGTCAAGATGCGCACCGAGTAACGACCGCTGAAAGCCCCTCCTCTTCAGAGGAGGGGTTGGGGTGGAGGACTCCTCCCGGACGCAATCCCCGGGAGGGGCCTACAGATCCTTTGCTGCCACCGATTCCACCAACCAGTCGTGGAAGATCTTGACCGGGCGCTGGGTCAGCGCGCGGGGGCGGCAGACGAACCAATAGCTGTAATGGCTCTCGACCGTCAGGTCGAAGAGCTGGACGAGCCGCTCGTCGCGCGCCGCCTCGAAATGCGATTCGAGCATGAAGGCGACGCCCAGCCCCTGCGCGGCGGCCTCGAGCATCAGATTGCCCGAATCGAAATGGTCGATCGCGGCCGGCTCGAGATCAGGAAAGCCCGCCGCGGCGCGCCACGCCGTGAAGGTCTCGGGCATGTCGCGATGGACCAGCGCAGTCAGCCGGCTGAGGTCCTGCGGCTCCTTCACCGGATTCGGCCCCTCGACCAGCGCGCGCGCGCCGATCACGTGCACCCGGTTGCGGTCGAGCCGGCGCGCATACAGGCCCGGATCGATGTCGCGCGCGATCACGATCGCCGCGTCGAGCCCGTCGCCCAGCCGGGCCATGCCATGGCCGGCGGTGTCGACGTCGAGATGCAGCTCGGGATGGCGGCGCTTCAGTTCGGGCAGCTTGGGCAGCAGGCGCTGCGTCGCGAACAGGGGCAGCACGCCCAGCCGCAGCCGCAGCAATTCGGTCCCGCTGGTCATCGCCTCGACCGCGTCGGTCATCGCGTCGAGCGCGGGCGCGATCAGTCCCAGCAGCCGCTCGCCATCGTCGTTGAGCTTGAGCGCCTGGTGCCTTCGTTCGAACAGCGGCTTGGCGATGAAGCGCTCCAGCGATTGGACGCGCCGGCTGAGCGCGGGCGAGGAAAGCGCTAGCTCCTCGGCGGCGGCCTTGATCGAGCCGAGCCGAGCGACCTGAACGAAAGCCTCGATGGCGGTGAGGGGAGGAAGGCGGCGCATTCTCTCTTCTTTGTGCAGTGCGTCACAAACTTGGCAAGTGTTTCCGACTTGGCAATGGGGTTCCTGCTCTGTGAAGCGACTATCGTTCCGGTTGAGAACGATTGCAAGATGCGCAATCGGAGATAAATCTTTTCGCACTTGCACAATTTCGTGCCGCACTGCACATAGAGCGTGCCTTTCAGGCATCCTCTCCTAAAACTTTCCAAGGCCGTCCCACGGGGCGGCCCTTTTTTTTGCGTCCGCCATGCTTAGGTTCTCCGTTCCACGCCAACGGGAGAAAAGAATTGGCGGATGACGAAACACAGGTGCGCAAGCTGCAAGTGGCCAATGCCCGGCCCGAGGACAGCGGACGCGGCCTGGCCCATATCCCGCGCTCGCTGATGGCCGCGCTCGGCATCACCGAAGGCGACGTGATCGAAATCGTCGGCAAGCGGACCACGCCCGCCCGTGCCGTGCTGCCCTATTCGGAGGATGAGGGGCTCGAGCTGCTCCGCATCGACGGCCTCCAGCGTGCCAATGCCGGCGTCGGCTCGGGCGACTTTGTCGAGGTCCGCAGCGCCGAATCGAAGCCTGCTACCCGCGTCGTCTTCGCCCCGGCGCAGGAGAATCTGCGGCTTCAGGGTTCGGGCGAGGCGCTGAAGCGCACGTTCTTCCAGCGTCCGCTCACCGCCGGCGACACGATCGCCACGGTCGGTCACCAGCGCGCCGATGTGCCGCCCAATGTCGCCCAGTTCGTCCGCGCGCCGGCCTATGCGCTCCAGGAGATCCGCCTCGCGGTCATCTCGACCACGCCGCGCGGCATCGTCCATATCGACGAGAATACCGAGGTCGAGCTGCGCCCCGAATATACCGAGGCCGCCGAAACCCGCCGCGCCGACGTCACCTATGACGATATCGGCGGCATGGCCGCCACGATCGATCAGCTTCGCGAGATGGTCGAGCTGCCCCTGCGCTACCCCGAATTGTTCCAGCGCCTGGGCGTCGATCCGCCCAAGGGCGTGCTGCTCCATGGGCCGCCCGGAACCGGCAAGACCCGCCTCGCCCGCGCGGTTGCCAACGAAAGCGACGCGACCTTCCATCTGATCAACGGTCCGGAGATCATGGGCTCGGCCTATGGCGAGTCCGAATCGAGGTTGCGCCAGGTGTTCGAGGAAGCGGCCAAGACCGCGCCATCGATCGTGTTCATCGACGAGATCGATTCGATCGCGCCCAAGCGCGGCCAGGTCTCGGGCGAGGCGGAGAAGCGCCTCGTCGCCCAGCTGCTCACGCTGATGGACGGGCTCGAGGCGCGCGCCAACATCGTCGTCATCGCCGCGACCAATCGCCCCGAGGCGCTCGACGAGGCGCTCCGCCGCCCCGGCCGCTTCGATCGCGAGATCGTCGTCGGCGTGCCCGACGATCGCGGCCGCCGCGAGATCCTCGGCATCCACACGCGCGGCATGCCGCTCGCCGAGAATGTCGACCTGAACGAGCTCGCGCGGACCACCTATGGTTTCGTCGGCGCTGATCTCGCCGCGCTCACCCGCGAGGCGGCGATCGAGGCGGTGCGGCGGCTGATGCCGCAGCTCAACCTCGAGGATCGCAGCATCCCGCCCGAGGTGCTCGATACGCTGTCGGTCACCCGCGAGGATTTCCTCGAGGCGATCAAGCGCGTCCAGCCTTCGGCGATGCGCGAGGTCATGGTCCAGGCGCCGCAGGTCCGCTGGGACGATGTCGGCGGTCTCGACGATGCGCAGATGCGGCTGAAGGAAGGCGTCGAGCTGCCGCTCAAGGATCCCGACGCGTTCCGCCGGCTCGGCATCCGTCCGGCCAAGGGCTTCCTGCTCTATGGCCCGCCCGGCACCGGCAAGACCCTGCTGGCCAAAGCGGTCGCACGCGAGGCGGAGGCGAACTTCATCGCCACCAAGTCGAGCGACCTGCTCTCCAAATGGTATGGCGAGTCCGAGCAGCAGATCGCGCGCCTCTTCGCGCGTGCCCGCCAGGTCGCGCCCTGCGTGCTGTTCATCGACGAGCTCGATTCGCTGGTCCCCGCCCGGGGCGGCGGCGTCGGCGAGCCCCAGGTGACCGAGCGGGTGGTCAACACGATCCTCGCCGAGATGGACGGGCTCGAGGAGCTCCAGTCGGTGGTGGTGATCGGCGCGACCAATCGCCCCAATCTGATCGATCCCGCGCTGCTGCGTCCGGGGCGGTTCGACGAGCTGATCTATGTCGGCGTCCCCGACAAGGCCGGTCGCGAGCGCATCCTGCGCATCCAGACCGAGAAGATGCCGCTCGCCGACGATGTCGATCTGGCGGTGCTGGCCGATCGGACCGAGCGCTATACCGGCGCCGATCTGGAGGATGTGGTGCGCCGCGCGGGCCTTGTCGCGCTGCGTCAGTCGCTGGAGACCAAGCAGGTCACCATGGCGCATTTCGACGAAGCCCTGGCGGATTCGCGC
Source organism: uncultured Sphingomonas sp. (assembly GCA_966211615.1). Lineage (GTDB taxonomy): Bacteria > Pseudomonadota > Alphaproteobacteria > Sphingomonadales > Sphingomonadaceae > Sphingomonas. The sequence continues at coordinate 207,583 of CBIHNZ010000002.1, read as the reverse complement.
GCCACGGTCACGCCCGAGATGGAGGAGGAGTATCAGGCCATGTCGGGGCGGCTGAAGCAGCAGGCATCGGCGATCCAGCCGATCGGCTTCATCGCGCCGGGGATGCTCCGCGGCCATGGTCCGAAGGGCGAAGACTGAGCCAGGCATAGAGGAAAAGGCAGGCGAGCCAGCCGGCGGCCGTGAGATAGGGTAACGGCCGCCACAGCTCGTACAGTCCCACCCCGATCGACGGCCCGAGCACGAAAGCCGCGCCGTTGACCGAGGTGACCTTGCCCGCCACCGATCCCTGGTGGTGCGAATCGACCGCGAGCGACGATCCGGCGGTGAAGCCGGGTCGCGCAAAACCCATCCCGAGCGCGGTGAGCGCATAGCCGAGCGCGATGCCGTAGAGCGACGTGGCGCTGCCGGTCGCCACGCAGCCTGCCGCCCCCAGCACGACCCCGATCAGCACCAGCGCTCGCGGCTTGAGGTCGAACAGCGGGATCAGCCCCCATTGGACGAGCAGCGAGGATACCGCGCCCAGCATCAGCACCAGTCCGGTCGGCTGGAGCGCGTCGAGCGGGGTCACGTGGAGCCGGTCGATGATCAGGAAGCCGATCGCCTGCCCGGTCATCGCCTGGGCATGGCCGATCACCAGCCCGCAGATGATCCAGGCGCGGATGCGCGGATCGAAATAGCCGACCGGCTGGCTGGCATCGGCGGTGGCGGCGGTGATGCTCGCGCCCGAACCTTGCCCGCCGATCGAAGGATAGGCGACCGCCGCGCCATGCGATGCGGATTCTTCGCGCGGCAGCAGCCGGGCGACGGCGATCCAGATCACGGCCCCGATCGCGCTCCCGGCAAAGGCGGGACCCGCCAGGCCGATCTGCGGTCCGCCCGACCAGAGGCTGCCCATCACCAGATAGGGCGCGATCGCCGGCCCCAGGATCGTGCCGAGTCCGAAGGCCGAGGCGAGCAGCGTCAGCGCCTTGGTCCGCTCCTCGCGCGTGGTGCGCCCCGCCACCAGCGCCTGCACCGCCGGCGGCGCCGCCGATCCGAAGATGCCGTAGATCATCCGGCCCGCAATGAAGGCGATGAAGGTCGTGATCGGCCCGAGCACGCCGTTGATGCCCAGCGCGAGGAACAGCCCGCACAGGAACAGTGATGCGGTGAAGCCCGCCACGCCTAGCAGCACCATCGCTCGCCGTCCGTGCCGGTCGGACCGGTTGGCCCAGAAGGGCGCGGCGATCACCCAGAGCAGGGCGGAGACCGAGAAGACCGCCGCTACCGCGCTGTCGGCGGCGCCCAGCGAGCGGCCGAGCGCGGGGAGTACTGATTGCAGCGCGGTGTTTCCCGCCGCGATCGCAAGCATCACCGTGAAGAGAAGCGCGAAGGTCCCGTCGATGCCGCGGACCTTCATCCGCGTTCCCAGCTATAGCTGCGTCCGATCTCGGCGACGTGGAGCATATACCAATTGTACCAGCGCCCCCGCCCCCTTTCGCGCGTCGCGGCATGTTCGGGATGCTTGCGCCACGCGATCGCGCTCGCCTCGTCGGCCCAATAGCTGACGGTGATGCCGATCCGGTCCTCGCCGCGCGCATCGTCCACGCCGCGATAGCCCGGCTGCCGCGCGGCGAGCGCCGCCATCGCTTCGGCAGCAGCGGCATAGCCGGCATCGTCGTCGCGCGTGCGCTCCGATACGAAGATCACGGCGATCTGTCCGCTACGGTCCTCGGCCATGGCTTTTCCGATTAGGCATTTTGGCCGCGGACGCAAATCCGCGGCCACTGCCCATTGCGGAGCCACGTGTCGGTCGGCATCGTCCGCCGGACAATAAAGGGGGACCGGTCTTGGATACTTCGACGCCCGCCCAGCTGCGCGCGCGGGTCGCGCTCGCGCTGGCCATCGCGCTCGCCGCCTTGTGGATCGGCGCCGCCTTCGTTCCGGCGATCCTGTGGGCTGGAGTCGTCGCGATTGCCGTCGAGCCGCTGCGCCGCCGCCTGCTGGCCCGCTGGCCCGGCCGCGAGACGCTCGTCGCCTGCCTGATCACCTCGGCGGTGCTGCTGATCGTCGTCGTGCCGCTGGTGGTCGCTCTGGCACGCGCCGTGATCGAAGCGCAGGGCGTCGCGCTCTGGCTGGCAAACGCGCGTGCCCATGGCGTGCCGGTTCCCGCCTGGGTGGCGAATCTGCCGTTCGGGTCCGCGCAGATCACCGCCTGGTGGAACGCGCACCTCCTCACCGCCGCCGGTGCCTCGGAGCAGTTCGCGCGCATCGACACCGACCTGATTCTCACCCAGTCGAGGACCCTGACGCACAGCATCATCGCGCGCGTCGTCGTCTTCGCCTTCACGATCGTCGTCCTGTTCTTCCTGATCCGCGACAGGGACGCGGTGGTGCAGCAGCTCGAGCGCGGCGCGACCCGGGCGTTCGGCGATGCCGGCGGGCGCGTGGGACGCCAGATCTTCGCCTCGGTGCGCGGCACGGTCGACGGACTCGTGCTGCTCGGCCTCGCCCAGGGTATCATCATGGCGGTGATCTTCGCTTTTGCCGGCGTGCCGCATCCGATCCTGACCGGCCTCTTGTCGGGCCTCGCCTCGATCATCCCGTTCGGCCTGGTCGCCGTGCTGCTGGTCGCGCTGCTGCTCCTGGTGATCCAGGGCGCCGTCGTGGCGGCGATCGTCGTCGGGGTGCTGGCCTTCGTGATCAACTTCGTCATCGACCATTTCCTGCGCCCCGGCCTGATCGGCGGCACGACCCGCCTGCCTTTCGTCTGGGTGCTGATCGGCATCGTCGGCGGGGTCGAGACCATCGGCCTGCTTGGCCTGTTCGTCGGCCCCGCGGTGATGGCGGCGCTCGTGCTGATCTGGCGCGAATGGGTGGCCGCGGGCGATATCGGCACGACCGCGGAACCGGATGACGGCATGACGTCATGATCACCGACTGGCAATTCTACGCACTCGCCATCCCCGCGGTCATCCTGCTCGGCCTGTCCAAGGGCGGCTTCGCGGGGATGGGCGCGCTGTCGCTGCCGCTGCTCGCCTTTGCGATCGATCCGGTCCGTGCCGCCGCGATCACCCTGCCGATCCTGATCGCGCAGGATGTGGTGAGCGTGCTCGCGTTCCGCCGCACCGTCGACTGGCGGCTGATCGGCTGGATGCTCCCGGGATCGGTGATCGGCATCTGGCTCGGCTATGCCTTTGCCGCCAGCGTCTCGCCGGTCGCGGTGATGGCAGCGGTCGGCATCATCTCGATCCTGTTCGGCGGCTATCGGCTGTGGGTCGCCGCGCACGCGGTCCCCCGCGACGCCGCCCGCTGGCCGGAATGGGTGGGCTCGCTGTTCGGCATCGCCTCGGGCTTCACCAGCCAGATCGCGCATGCCGGCCAGCCGCCCTTCCAGCTCTGGGTGCTGCCGCGCAACCTGCCGCGCGACGTGCTGGTCGGCACCACCGCGATCTATTTCGCCGCGACCAACTGGCTGAAAGTGCCCGCCTATGTCGCGCTCGGCCAGTTCAGCCGGGCGAACCTGCTCACCTCGGCAGCCCTGTTGCCGCTCGCCTTGCTCTCGACCCTGGCCGGCGTCTGGCTGGTCCGCCGCGTCTCGCCTGAGCGCTTCTACACCGCGATCTACTGGCTGATGATCCTGGTCGGCGCGGCCCTGGTCTGGGAAGCGCTCGCCCGACGGCTTTCAATGTAGGGTTTGGCGTGCTCAGGTCCGGGGATGGCCGCCACACTGCCTTTCCTGCGCTTTTGGGAGGCGTGGCGGCACCGAGGCCAAAGTGCACGAATGAGCCGCGACTCCGTGCACTTTGGCGGAAGTTCGTCAGTCGAACAGGCTGGAGACCGAGCTTTCGTCGGCGATCCGGCGCACGGCTTCGGCGAGCAGCGGGGCGATCGTCAGATGCCGGATCTTCTTGCTGTCGGCGATCACCGCATGGTTGCCGATCGAATCGGTGATCACGAGCTCGGCCAGCGACGATCCGTCGACCCGCGCCACCGCGCCGCCCGAAAGCACGCCGTGCGTACAATAGGCGACCACGTCCTCGGCACCCGCCGCCTTCAGCGCCGCGGCGGCGTTGCACAGCGTGCCCGCCGAATCGACGATGTCGTCAATCAGGATGCAGAAGCGTCCCTCGACCTGGCCGATGATGTTCATCACTTCCGATTCGCCCGGCCGTTCGCGGCGCTTGTCGACAATGGCGAGAGGGGCGTTGTCGAGCCGCTTGGCCAGCGCGCGGGCGCGCACCACGCCGCCCACGTCGGGCGACACGACCATCCATTGCTTGTCGGGAAAGCGGGTATGGATGTCCGCCGACATCACCGGCGCGCCGTAGAGATTGTCGGTCGGGATGTCGAAAAAGCCCTGGATCTGCCCGGCATGGAGATCGACCGAGAGCACGCGGTCGGCGCCAGCGACGGTGATCAGGTTGGCGACCAGCTTGGCCGAGATCGGCGTGCGCGGGCCGGGCTTCCGGTCCTGGCGGGCATAGCCGAAATAGGGGAGCACCGCGGTGATCCGCTTGGCCGACGCGCGCTTGAGCGCGTCGATCATGATCAGCAGCTCCATGAGGTTGTCGTTGGCCGGATAGCTGGTCGACTGGAGCACGAACACGTCCTCGCCGCGCACATTCTCGAGGATCTCGACAAAGATCTCCTCGTCCGCGAAGCGGCGGACATTCGCCTTGGTGAGCGGAATCTCGAGATAGTCCGCGATCGCCGAGGCGAGCGGCATGTTCGAATTGCCGGCCATCAATTTCATTGCTGTAGTCTCCCGTCCGCTCGCCTCTTAGGCGTGGCCATCCGACGAGGTAAAGGGGCATTGCCGCTCGCGCCTGCGCAGCCTAGGTCCCGGCCATGACGGTCGTAACCCGCTTCGCCCCCAGCCCCACCGGCAGCCTTCACATCGGCAACCTGCGAACCGCGCTCCACAACTGGCTGTTCGCCAAGCGACATGGCGGCCGTTTCCTGCTGCGCATCGACGATACCGATCAGGCGCGGTCGGAAGAACGCCATGTCGACGCGATTCGCGCCGATCTCGCCTGGCTCGGCCTCGCGCCCGATGGCGAGGCGCGCCAGTCGGCGCGCTTCGATCGCTACGAGGCGCGCTTCGCCGAGCTGGTTGCGGCCGGCCGGGTCTACCCCGCCTATGAGTCCGCCGAGGAGCTCGATCTCAAGCGCAAGATACTGCTCGGTCGCGGCCTGCCTCCTGTCTATGACCGCGCCGCGCTGGCGCTGACCGATGCGGACCGCGCGAAGCTGGAAGCGGAGGGCGTCCGGCCGCACTGGCGCTTCCGGCTCGATCATGACGCGGCAATCGAATGGGACGATCTCGTCCGCGGCCATCAGCGCTTCGATCCCAGGACGATGAGCGACCCCGTCGTCCGCCGCGCCGACGGTAGCTGGCTGTATCTGCTTCCCTCGGTGATCGACGATATCGACATGGCCGTTAGCCATGTCGTGCGCGGCGAGGATCATGTCTCCAACACCGCGTCCCAGCTCCAGATGTTTCAGAGCCTGGGCGCATCGCCGCCGGCCTTCGCGCACGAGGCGCTGCTGATCGGCAGCGAGGGCAAGCTCTCCAAGCGGCTCGGCTCGCTCGGTGTCGCGCATTTCCGCGAGGCGGGCATCGAGCCCCAGGCGCTGATCGCGCTGCTCGCCCGGTTGGGCACCAGCGATCCCGTCGAGCCCTTCGTCGACTCTGCGCCCCTGGTCGAAAGTTTCGATTTCGCGCATTTCGGCCGCGCCCCGGCGCGTTTCGACGAGGCCGAGCTGGCGCAGCTCAACGCCCGCATCCTCCACCAGCTCGATTTCGCCTCGGTCGCCGCCCGCCTCCCAGCCGGCATGGACGCTATGGCGTGGCAGGCGATTCGCCCGAACCTCACCACCGTCGCCGAAGCCGCCGACTGGTGGGCCGTGGTCGAAGGCCCGGTCGAGTCGATCGCCTCCGACGAGGACCACTCCTTCCTCGCCCGCGCCGCCATGCTCGCCGGCGAAATCGACTGGTCGGCCGATCCCTGGCACGCCCTCACCGCCGCGCTCAAGGCCGAGACCGATCGCAAGGGCCGCACGCTGTTCCTGCCGCTCCGCCTCGCCCTCACCGGCCGCGATCATGGGCCGGACATGGCTGCGCTCCTGCCGCTGATCGGCAAGGATCGTGCGGTCGCCCGCCTCTCCGCTGCCTGATCCGCAAATGATTTGCCAATGACATGTAATGATGTATCATCACGGAGTCGGCGCTAAAGACCGGCAACAGGAGATGGAGTGCACAGCATGTACGCCAATCAAGGATACCAGCCCCCGCATTCGCGCGGCTTCAGCTTCGGCGCCGCGCTTGCCATCAATGCCGCGATCATCGCCGGCCTGATCTATTCGGCGCCCAACATCATCGGCAAGGAGCCGACCAAGTTCATCCTCAACGATTATAAGGATCCGCCGGTCCCGCCGCCGATCGAGCAACCGAAGCCCCAGCCCAAGACTCTGAAGCGCGATGTGGTCCGCGAACCGCTGCCGACCGCGCCGAAGCCGGAGGTGGCAACCAAATCGGACAACACGTCTGCCACGACCGACATCGTCTATCCGCCGCAACCGCCTTTGCGGCCCGCGCCGACGGGCGACCCGATCGTTACGCCCGAGCCGGTCGTACTGCCGCCGCTGCTGGGCGCCCTGCAGGATCCGCGCTATCTCAAGGACTTCCAGCCCGACTACCCCTCTTCCGAGTTGCGCGCCCAGCGCGACGGCCAGGTCCGCGTCCGCATCCTGATCGGCGTCGACGGCCGGGTGAAGGAGGTTCAGCAGCTCAGCGCCACCAGCACCGCGTTCTTCGAGGTCACCAAGCGCCAGGCGCTCGGCAAATGGCGCTTCAAGCCCGCCAGCCGCGGCGGCGTGCCCGAGGAGAGCTGGAAAGTCATGAACGTTCGCTTCGAACTCGAAAACGCCCGCTGACGGGTGTTGGATGCGGGGGCTGGTCCCTGAGCCCCCGCATCCCTATCTTGCGCGCGAGATGACCTTCCTGAGATCCCTGTCCCCGCTCCGCGCGATTCGCGACCTGCGGTTCTTCCTCGCGCAGCGCAAGCCGCATGAACTCTGGTTCATGATGCTCTCGATGGCGATCACCTTCATGGTCCTGTTCGTGTTCGTGAAGGATTCGCGCATCGAGACGCCCTATGAGCGCAACATCATCTATGCCGAATCCTGGCCGCTCACCCGCACCGACGAGCAGATCAAGGCGCAGCAGAAGATCGACCAGGCCAAGAAGCACATCGCCGAGGAAGCGCTCGAGAAACGGCGCAAGGCGAACCAGGCCGAGTTCAAGAAGGTCGACGATTGGCTGACCAATCACGGCTTTTGAGCGACGCCCGCTGGATGGCGGCGGCGCTCGCGCTCTCTGAGCGCACCCGCGGCCGCACCGCGCCCAATCCCAATGTCGGCTGCGTGATCGTGCAGCCTGCCTCCGCGAAGGCGGGGGGCCGCGTCGTCGGGCGCGGCTGGACCCAGCCCGGTGGCCGCCCGCATGCCGAGGCGATGGCGCTGGCCGAGGCCGGCGAAAAGTCGCGCGGCGCAACTGTCTATGTGACGCTCGAGCCCTGCGCCCATGCTTCGCCGCGCGGCCCCGCCTGCAGCGGCTTGCTGGTCGAGGCGGGCGTTGCCCGAGTGGTGGTCGCGCTCGGCGATCCCGATCCGCGTACCGATGGCAAGGGCATGGTGCGGCTCCGCGAAGCTGGCATCACAGTCTCGCTGGGCGTGGGAGAGGGTGCTGCGCGCCGCGCAATGGCGGGATTCCTGACCCGCCGTGTCCGGGGCCGCCCCCAGGTCACGCTCAAGCTCGCCACCTCGCTCGACGGCCGCATCGCGCTCGCGTCGGGCGAGAGCCGCTGGATCACCGGCCCGGAAGCCCGTGCCCATGCCCATCTCGAACGGTCGCGCCACGAAGCGATCCTGGTCGGGCGCGGGACCTATGAGGCCGATGCCCCGAGCCTAGACGTCCGGCTCGCCGGGCTGGAACGCCGTTCGCCCCGCCGCGTGCTGCTGTCGTCGGGCGCGGCACCCGATGGCTGGGAGGTCGTCGCCTCTCCCGAGCGGATCGCAGACCTTGCGGGAATCGATCGTCTTCTGGTCGAGGGCGGCGCCGAAACCGCCGCTTCGTTCCTCCGCGCCGACCTGGTCGATCGCCTGCTTCTCTACCGCGCACCGATCCTGATCGGCGCCGGCAAATCCGCGCTCGGCGATATCGGCCTTGCCGATCTCGCCGCGGCGCATGATCGCTGGACCTTGTCGGATGCGCGGATGCTTGGCAGCGACCGCCTTGAGGTCTACGAGCGCGCCGCAAAGGACTCTTGATGTTTACTGGAATCGTCTCCGATATCGGCAGGATCGAAGCCGCCGAGCGCCAGGGCGACCTGCGCGTCCGCGTTTCCACCGCCTACGAGACCGACGGGATCGATCTCGGCGCCTCGATCGCCTGTTCGGGCGTCTGCCTGACTTTGGTCGACAAGGGGGCAGGCTGGATGGCGTTCGACGTGTCGGGCGAGACGATCTCGCGCACCGCCGAGGGGCAATGGACCGCCGGCCGCCGCCTCAATCTCGAGCGCGCACTGCGCCTCGGCGACGAGCTGGGCGGCCATATCGTCACCGGCCATGTCGACGGGATCGGCACGGTCAGGGACGTGCATGAGGAAGGCGGCTCGCACCGCGTCACCATCGCCGCCGGCTCCGAGATCGCGCCGTACGTGGCGCCCAAGGGCTCGATCACGGTCGACGGCGTCTCGCTCACCGTCAACGACGTGCACGACACCGAGGACGGCGTCGAATTCATGCTCAACATCATCCCGCATACCGCGGCGGTCACCACCTTCGGCGATCTGAAGCCCGGCCAGGCGGTCAATCTCGAGATCGACGTGCTTGCACGCTATCTCCAGCGCATGGAGGCGCTTCGTGCGAAGTCCTGAACTGGCGCGCCTGCGTCACGGCTTCCTCTCGACCCCCGAGGAGCTGATCGACGAGGCCCGCAACGGCCGGATGTTCATCCTGGTCGATGACGAGGATCGCGAGAATGAAGGCGATCTGGTCATCCCCGCCCAGATGGCGACGCCGGATGCGATCAATTTCATGGCGAAATATGGCCGCGGGCTGATCTGTCTGGCGATGACCAAGGAGCGCGTCGACGCGCTCGGCCTCGAATTGATGAGCCGCGCCAACGGCACGCGCCATGAAACCGCGTTCACCGTCTCGATCGAGGCGCGCGAAGGCGTCACCACGGGGATTTCGGCGGCGGACCGCGCGCGCACCATCTCGGTCGCGATTGATGCATCGAAGAGCAGGGAAGACATCGTCACCCCCGGCCATGTCTTCCCGCTGGTCGCGCGCGACGGCGGCGTGCTGGTCCGCACCGGCCATACCGAGGCGGCGGTCGACGTCGCGCGGCTCGCCGGCCTCAACCCCTCCGGCGTGATCTGCGAGATCATGAAGGACGACGGGACGATGGCGCGGATGGACGATCTCGTCCCCTTCGCCCAATTCCACAATCTCAAGATCGGCACGATCCGCGATCTGATCGCCTATCGCCGCCGCCATGACCATCTCGTCGAGAAGCGCGCCGAGACCCGCTTCACCAGCGAATGGGGCGGCGACTGGGCCGCGGTCACCTTCTGGAACAAGGCGACCGCGAGCGAGCAGGTCGCCCTGGTCAAGGGCAAGGTCGATCCGGACAAGCCTACTTTGGTCCGCATGCACGCGCTCTCTCCCTTCGGCGACATATTCGGCGAGGAAGGGGCGCGCGGCGGGCTGCTCCGCCGTTCGATGGAGATCATCGGCCAGGAAGGCGCGGGTATAGTCGTCGTGATCAACAAGCCGCGCCCGGACCAGTTCACGCTCGCGCTCCAGGCCAAGGCGGGCACGATCGCCCTCAAGGACATGGACGAGCTGCGCGATTACGGCGTCGGCGCGTCGATCCTCACCGAGCTCGGCGTGCAGGACATGGTCCTGCTCACCAACACCCACCACACCCTCATCGGTCTCGACGGCTATGGCCTGTCGATTGTCGGCGAGCGGCCGATCGATATGGATAGCTGATGGCCAAGATTCTCATCGTCGAAGCGCGTTTCTACTCGCATCTGAACGACCTGCTGCTTGCGGGCGCGCGCGCTGCGATCGAGGAGGCGGGGCACAGCCACGAGACGATCACCGTCCCCGGCGCGCTCGAGATCCCCGGCGCGGTGGCGATGGCGGCGGAAAGCGGCCGCTATGACGGCTTTGTCGCGCTGGGCGTGGTGATCCGCGGCGAGACCTATCATTTCGAGATCGTCGCGGGCGAGAGCGCCCGCGGGCTGATGGCGTTGTCGATGGACGGGCTGTGCGTCGGCAACGGCATCCTCACGGTCGAGAACGAGGCCCAGGCACTCACCCGGGCCAAGCCCGACGAGAAGGACAAGGGCGGCGAGGCGGCCAAGGCGGCGCTGGCGATGCTGGCGCTCAAGAGCCGCTTCGGCTGACGCAGATGAAGCCGCCGCCCACCCGCTACCGCGTCGTGGAAAAGGGCCGGCGGCTCGTGGTGATCGACACGCAGACCGGCATGCCGGTGCGCGAGCATCCCGCGGGCGACGCTCCGGCGCAGCCGCCGGTTCGGCGCAGCCCCGCTGGCGTCGACGACGGCTCGGTCTTCACCACCCGAGCCTGGTACGACGAAAGGGCGCCGCGCACCGTGCGGCTGAACTATGCGACGCGGCAGCAGATCAAGAATATCCGCTTCGCGATCGCTATCGTCGTCGCGATCTGCGTCGCGCTTGGCTTCCTGTTCTGGCCGGTCCTGGTTTTGCTCGCCGTGCTGCTGGTGCAGCCCAAGCTGCGCCAGCAGGCACGCGCCGCGGTCACCAGATGGCTCGACGGCCTCGATCAGGCTGCCTGAGCTTCGTCCCAGTTCGGATAGTCGGTATAGCCCTCGGCCCCGCCGACATAGAACAGGTCCTCGCGTGCCGGGTTGAGCGGCAGTTTCTCGGCGATCCGGCGCGGCAGGTCCGGATTGGCCAGGAAGGTGCGGCCGAACGCGATCGCATCGGCCTTGCCCGCATCGAGCGCCGCCTGGGCGTCGTCGCCATGATAATCGGCGTTGAGCGCCAGCGGCCCCCTGAACACCTTGCGCATCACCGGATGGACCGGCGGATGATCGGGCAGACGGTGCGTACCGTTGGGCCGGGGCTCGCGCATTTCGAGAAAGGCGATGCCGAGATCGTCAAGCGCAGCCGCAGCCGCTTCGAACAGCGGGTGCGGGTTGCTGTCGTTGACCCCCTGCACCTCGCCATTGGGCGACAGGCGCACGCCCGTCCGGTCCGCGCCGATCGTGTCGGTCACGCGCCGGGTCACCTCGCGGAGCAGCCGGATGCGGTTTTCGATCGATCCGCCATATTGGTCGTCGCGGAAGTTCGAATTGTCGCGCAGGAACTGGTCGATCAGATAGCCATTGGCGGCATGGATCTGCACGCCGTCGAAACCGGCGCGGATCGCGTTGTTCGCGGCACGCTCGTAATCATCGAGAATGCCCGGTATCTCGTCGGTCCGGAGTATGCGTGCCTGGCCATAGGGCCGCTTGATCTCGCCGCTCTCCTCGGCCGGATAGGTGCGGACCTCGCCGGGTGCCGTGGTCGCGGAAGACGAGACGGGCGGCTCGCCGCCGAGGAAGTCCGGATGGACCAGCCGGCCCATGTGCCAGAGCTGCGCGACGATCCGGCCGCCGGCATCGTGCACCGCCTGCACCACCGGCTTCCACGCCTCGGTCTGCTCGTCGGTCCACAGACCGGGCGCATAGGCCCAGCCGAGACCCTGCTGGCTGATGCCGGTCGCCTCGGAGATGATCAGGCCCGCGCCGGCGCGCTGCGCGTAATAATCGGCCATGATCGGCGTCGGCACATGCGCCCGCGTCGAGCGGCCGCGCGTCAGCGGCGCCATCATGATGCGGTTCCTGGCGGTGATGGCGCCCAGCTGGATAGGATCGAACAGGCTTGGCATAGCGGGATAAACCCCTTCTGTTGTGACGCAGCGAAAATAGGGCGCTACAGGGCGCCATGCACGATTCCGCCTCCCCAAGAAAAACTGCCGCGCATGAAACAGCGCATATGTTGCCGCTGGCCGCCTTGCTCGCCGGCAATATCGCGCTCGCTTTCGGTCCCTGGTTCGTGCGGCTCGCCGATGTCGGTCCGGTCGCGGCGGGATTCTGGCGGATCGCGCTCGCCGTGCCGATGCTGGTCCTCCTCGCCTATGCGAGCTCGAAGCGGCCCTTTGCCAGCGCGCGGGGCCTCTGGCTGCTGATCGGGTTCGGCGGCATCGCCTTCGCCGCCGATCTGGCGACCTGGCACCTCGGCATCCTGCGCACCACGCTCGCCAACGCCACGTTGTTCGGCAATTCGGCGACCCTGATGTTCCCGATCTACGGATTCCTCGTCGCGCGCGCCTGGCCGACCCGCTCACAGGGTTTCGCGCTGCTGCTCGCCGCGGCCGGTGCCGCGCTACTGCTCGGCCGTTCCTACGAGCTCTCGCCCAAGCATCTCGCGGGCGACCTGCTCTGCCTGGTCGCGGGCACGCTCTACACCGTCTATTTCATCCTGATGGCGCGCGTCCGCTCGGCGATGGCGCCGATTCCCGCGCTCGCCCTGTCGACGCTCGCCAGCGCGATCCCGCTGCTCGTCGCGGCCTGGCTGCTGAACGAGACGATCTGGCCGGAGAAATGGGGCGTGCTGATCGGGCTCGCGCTGGCCAGCCAGGTGCTCGGCCAGGGGCTGATGATCTATGCGATCGGCCATCTCTCGCCGCTCGTCGTCGGCATCGCGCTGCTCACCCAGCCGATCGTCGCCGGCACGGTCGGCTGGATCGTCTATGGCGAGCGGCTGGGGGTGCCCGATCTGATCGGTGCGGTGCTCGTCGCGATCGCGCTGGTACTGGTCCGCGCCGGCGGCTCGCGGGTTGCACCGGCTGCGGAGGAGCCTAAACCGGCGTGATGGATCTGGCCGACGCGACTCTCGACGAACTCCGCTCCGCGCTGGCGCCCGCCGTCGCCGCCAACGCTGCGTTCGACGGCTGGAACGCGCGCGCGGTCGATGCCGCCGCCGATGCCGCGGGCGTCGACCGCGATGTCGCGCATCTCGCTTTCTCGGGCGGCCCGGTCGCGATGATCGACGCCTGGTTCGCCTCGATCGACGCCGCGATGCTGGCGCGGTTCACCCCCGAGCAGCTCGCCGCGATGAAGATCCGCCAGCGGATCGCCGCCCTGGTCGAGGCGCGCCTTGATCTGGTCGCTCCGCTCCGCGACGCGCTCGCCCGCGCGCTCGCGATCCTTGCCATGCCCCAGAACGCCGCGCGCGGCGCGCGGCTCGGCTGGCGCGCGGCCGATGCGATGTGGCGTGCCGCGGGCGACACCGCGACCGACTACAACCACTATACCAAGCGCGCGATCCTCGCCGGCGTCTATGGCGCGACGGTCACCGTCTTCCTGGGTGACGAGAGTGAGGGCCATGCCGACACCCGCGCCTTTCTCGGGCGCCGGATCGAGGGCATCATGCGCTTCGAAAAGGCCAAGGCGCAGTTCATTACGCGTACAGAGCATCGCCCCAGCCTGTCGCGATTCATCGGCCGGCTGCGCTATCCGGTCGCCTGATTGCTATAAAGACTTGGGTAAGTCACCCACTAGCGCGGCCCCGATGTTATTGATAATGAATCGCAGCATGAATGCCCCCGCTGCGATTCCCGTGCCTGTTCGACTCGCACATCTTCCGCGCCAACGCCCCGGAACGGTTTCGGCCGTCGATTGGGACGCGCTTGCCGAGCCCGAGGCGCGGCGCCTGCGCGAGCTCGGGCTTGACGAGGGGGTCGAGGTCGAATTGCTGCATCGTTCGGGCTTTCTCGGCGCCGGCCCCATTGCCTGCCGTATCGGTCGCATGACGGTGGCACTGCGCCGCCACGTCGCCGCCGCGATCCACGTCACCTCTTCGGCCACCTGACATGAACCCCGCACCGCTGGTTGCGCTGGTCGGCAACCCCAATGCCGGCAAGAGCGCGCTGTTCAACGCGCTGACCGGCGCCCGCCAGAAGGTGGGCAACTATCCCGGCGTCACCGTCGAGCGCCACGCCGGCCGCATGAGCCTGCCCGATGGCCGCCCGGTCGAGATGCTCGACCTGCCCGGCGCCTATAGCCTCGATCCGTCGAGCCCGGACGAAGCGGTGACCCGCGACGTGCTGTTCGGCAAGCAGGAGGGCGAGCGGCTGCCTGACGCGATCGTCACCGTGGTCGATGCGTCGAACCTCGACAATCACCTGCGCTTCACGCTCCAGCTGATCGCGCTGGGCCTGCCGATCGTCGTCGCGCTCAACATGGTCGATCTCGCCGAGCGCGACGGGCTCACACTCGATGCCGAGGCGCTCGAGCGCGAGCTCGGCGTTCCGGTCGTCTCCACCGTCGCGGTGCGCCGCCGTGGCCTCGAGGAGCTCAAGACCCGCCTCGGCGAAGTCGTGAAGGGCGTCCACAAGATCCGCCCCAGCGCCGGCGTCCAGCACGACATCGTCGTGCTCCAGCGCCGCGCCCGCCAGATCGCCACTGCCGTCACCATCTCGGAGACCGCCGCGCGCCGCTGGACGCACCGGCTCGATGCGATCGCGCTCCATCCGGTCTCCGGCCCGATTCTCCTGCTCACCTTGTTGTTCGTCATGTTCCAGTCGGTCTTCGCCTGGGCCGAAGCGCCGATGGGGTGGATCGAGGACGGCATGGCCTGGCTGTCGGACGTGGTGGGCGGGCTGCTGCCCAGCGGCTTCGTGCATGATTTCATCGTGCAGGGTCTGATTGCCGGTGTCGGCGCGGTGGTGGTGTTTCTGCCGCAGATCCTGATCCTGTTCGCCTTCATCCTCGTGCTCGAGGCGACCGGCTATATGGTCCGCGCCGCCTTCCTGATGGACCGGGTGATGGCCAGCGTCGGCCTGTCGGGCCGCGCTTTCATTCCCTTGCTTTCCAGCTTCGCCTGCGCCGTGCCCGGCATCATGGCGACGCGGACGATCTCCGACGACAAGGAGCGGCTGACCACGATCCTGATCGCGCCGCTGACGACCTGCTCGGCGCGCCTGCCGGTCTACACGATCATCATCGGCGCGATGATTCCGGAGCGTGCCGTGCTGCCGGGCGTCGGGCTGCAGGGGCTGGTGCTGTTCGGCCTGTATATCCTGGGTATCCTGGGCGCCTTCTGCGCCGCTCTGATCCTTCGCCGTACCGTCACCAAGGGCGCGACCTCGGGCTTCATGATGGAGATGCCGAAATATCAGCTGCCGCGCCTGCGCGACGTGGTGCTCGGCCTGTGGCAGCGCGCCGAGATCTTCCTGAAGCGCGCGGGCACCACCATCGCGGTGACCGTTGCGATCCTCTGGTTGCTGGCGACGTTCCCCCAGGCGCCCGCGGGCGCGAAGCAGAGCGAATATTCGATCGCCGGCCGCATCGCGACCGGAATCGAGCTCGTCGTCCGGCCGATCGGCTTCAATCACGACATCGCGCTGGCCCTGCTTCCCGCGATGGCGGCGCGCGAGGCGGCGGTGGCGGCGATCGGTACCGTCTACGCGGTCGACAATCCCGATGACGAGAAGGGCGACGCGACGATCCGTGAGAATCTGCGCAATCGCTGGACGCTGCCCACCGCGCTCGCCTTCCTGATGTGGTTCGTCTTCGCGCCGCAATGCATCTCGACGATCGCGGTCACCAGGCGCGAGACCAATGGCTGGAAATGGCCGGCCTTCATGATCGGCTATCTGTTCACGCTCGCCTATGTCGCGGCGGGGATCACCTATTGGGGCGCGGTGGGGCTGGGGCTGTAAGGCATCGATAAGCGATCAACCTTCGTCATCCCGGCAAAGGCCGGGACCCAGAGCCAGGCAGCGTTACGCCCGCGACCCTGGGCCCCGGTACTGCGGCTGGGGTGACGAAGGGCCGGCGTTGCAATGTAGGGTTTCGCATGAAACCCAGGGCGCGCTCTTTCTCATTCTGAATAATCGTCGTTCTCGCGGGTACGTGCGCGCTCGCGCATACCTGTGACGTTTGGGACGTTAGGGTAACCGGCTACCGCTCCGCTACGAAAATCGGGGAAGAAGATTTTTCGACATAGCGGGTGTCAATCGTGTCACCTTCGCCCGAGCCGATCCGGTGCTAGTCCCGCTTCGAATCGTCCAGCAGCCGCCCGATCTTTGCGGTTTCCGCGGCATCCGCAGCCTTCTCCGCCTTGGTCCGGCCGAAGCGCACGCGGTTCGCGTTGGCCTTGGCACTTTTGTCGGCGCGGGCGCGTTGTTTTCGCGCTTGGTTAAGGTTGATGATGTCCGCCATCGATAGTACCCCGTTTCGTTCGCGCGCTTCGGCGCGCCTTCTTTATTGATTGCTAGGCGGAGTTTCCATGGCGGGCAGTGTTAACAAGGTGATTCTCGTCGGAAATCTCGGTCGGGATCCCGAATCGCGCAGCTTCCAGAATGGCGGCAAGGTGGTGAACCTGCGCATCGCCACGTCGGAGAGCTGGAAGGACCGCAACAGCGGCGAGCGCAAGGAAAAGACCGAATGGCATTCGGTCGCGATCTTCTCCGAAGGCCTCGCCAACGTCGCGGAGAAATATCTGCGCAAGGGCTCGAAGGTCTATCTCGAAGGCCAGCTCCAGACCCGCAAATGGCAGGACCAGTCGGGCAATGACCGCTATTCGACCGAGATCGTTCTCCAGGGCTTCGACGCCAAGCTGGTGATGCTCGATGGTCCGGGCGGTCAGGGCGCCGGTGCGGGCGGTGGCCGTGGTGCCGATGATTGGGGCGGCGGCGACGAATTCGCCGGCCAGTCCTCGAGCCGCGGCGGTGGCAATTTCAACAGCGGCGGCCAGCGCGGCGGCAGCACTGGTGCCGGCGGCGGCTTTGCTGGCGGCGGCGGTTTCCCGGACGACCTCGACGACGACGTACCATTCTAGGTTTTGGTAAGGAGAGCGTGATGCGACAGGCGGTGCTGGCAGCGGGGCTGCTCCTCGCCGCGTGCGGCGGCTCTCCCAAGACCACCGACGATCCGGTCGGGCAGAATGTCGCGGCCGCGGCTGCCGAGGGCAAGCCCGCGGCGCTGACTGCGGCGACCGATTGCGGCCAGCCCCCGCCCGATTTCGTGCCGCTCTATGCCGACGCGAAGATCAGCACCTGCGTCTCGGGCCCCGATGGGCAGCAGGACCATGTCAGCGGCACGATCGTCTACACGACCAGCGCAAAGCCCGCCGAGGTGCTCGGCTGGTCGCGCGGCCAGGCCAATGCCTCGGGGCTCGCCCAGCGCATGGCGACCGACAAGATGTATTCCGCCGGCGAGGAGAAGCGGCGCAGCGTGATGGTTGTGGTCGATACGGTTGGCGGCCAGACCCGCGTCACCGTCAACTGGGGCAAGGACATCTGAGCCGCATCGCCACGGCTTGCAATGTAGGATTTCACCTGTTTGGCTCGGCGTGTCGTCCTCCGCGACCGCTCTTTGAACTTCGATTCGCGACGAAATTATATTTCACAATCGCGCGCGTCATCGTGAACAGTGCCAATTTTGGCGAAGTCAGGCCTCGACGATCTCCGCGACGCCGAACTTGCCTGCCTGATAGTCGGCATAGGCCTGGCGGATCTCCTCCACCGTGTTCATCACGAAGGGCCCATGCGCGGCGATCGGCTCGTCGATCGGCTCGGCATGGCCGAACAGGAACAGCGCGGGCACGTGCGCGGCGATCGTCACTGCGCCGCCCTCGCTCAGCTCGGCCAGGTTGAACTGCGGCACGCGCGTGCCCGCCACCTCGATCGCGCCGCGGGCGGAATAGAGGAAGACGTCGCGGCCGCGCAGCCCCTTGAAGGTCAGCTCGGCGCCCGGTCGCGCCTCGACCCAGGTCATGAACACGCCGCTGATCGATTCGATCGCGCCGCTGCGACCGGCATGGTCGCCCGAGACGAGGTGTACCCGGGCGTGATCCGTCTCGATCGCCGGGATCGCATCCGCCTGCATGCCCGTATAGCGCGGGCTGGTCATCTTCCGCCGCGCCGGCAGGTTGACCCAGAGCTGGAGGATTTCCATCGGGCCGCCGTCGCGGCGGAAATCGGCCGGCGAGACCTCGGCATGGACGATGCCGCTGCCCGCGGTCATCCATTGCACGCCGCCCTTGCGGATGATGCTCTCGTGCCCCGCCGAGTCGGTATGCGCCAGCTCGCCTTCGAGGATGAAGGTCACCGTCTCGAACCCGCGGTGCGGATGCGGGCCGAAGGGCAGGCCGCGATTGTTCGGCGGATAGAGCTGCGGCCCGTGATGGTTGAGGAACAGGAACGCGCCGACATTGCCGATCTGCGGGCCGGGCAGGGGCCGGTGGGTCACCAGATCGCCGATATCGTCGCGGATCGCGGGATGCAGGCGCTTCACGGTGCGGCTGGTCATGCGTCCTCCTTGCTGAGCAGGAACACGGCGTGCTCGGCGAACAGGTTCGCCATGGCGGAGCCGGTGCCCTGGTCTCCACTGAGGAACCAGCAGCCCTGGATTGCGATCCCGCGTTCCTTCAGCAGCGCGCGAAAATCATCGACGGTGACGTGGTGGATGTTGGGCGTGGCATACCATTTGAGCGGCAGCAGCCGCGTCACCGGCATCCGCCCGCCGAACAGCAACGAGGCGCGCACCCGCCAATGCGCGAAATTGGGGAAGGAAACGAACGCCTGGCGGCCGATCCGCAGCAGCTGCTCGAGCACCCAGTCGGGCCGCTTGGTGGTCTGGAGCGTCTGGCTCAGGATCGCATAGTCGAAGCTGGCGTCGGGATAGTCGGCCAGGTCGCTCTCGGCATCGCCCTGCACCACCGAGAGCCCGCGGGCCACGGCCGCGGCGACATTTTCGGGATCGATCTCCAGCCCGCGCGCATCGCATTGCCGCTGGTCGCGCAGCGCCGCCATCAGTTGGCCGTCGCCGCAGCCGATGTCGAGCACGCGGCTCCCCGGCGCGACATTGGCGGCGATGATCGCAAGGTCGGGTCGCAGGCTCATCGCTCGTAGAGATCCACTTCGTGCCGCTCCATGCAGCGTTCGGGATGCGGGATCGGCGTCCAGCCGAGCTTGGCGTAGAGCGGCTGCATGTCGCGGGTGAACAGCAGCCAGCGGCGCAGGCCCTGCAGTTCGGGATGCGCCTGCAGCGCCTCCAGCATCTGTCGCGCCAGCCCCTGGCCGCGATGCGCCGGCAGCACGAACACGTCGGCGAGATAGGCGAAGGTCGCCCGATCGGTGATCACCCGGGCGAACGCGACCTGCTCATTGTCCGCGTCGAACATGCCGACGCAGAAGCTGTTCGCCACCGCCGCCTCGACGATGTGGCGCGGAATGCCCTTCGACCAGTATGCGCCGCTGAGGAATGCGTGGATCAGGTCGATCTGCTGGTCCGCCTGCTCGAACGAAAGCCGGTACGCCATCACGCCTCTCCCGCCCGCAGGAACCCGCCGATCACGCGGTCGAGCTCGGGGCTTTCGAGCAGGAACGCGTCGTGCCCGAACGGCGATTTCAGCTCGACGAAGCTGGCCCGCGCGCCCGCCGCATTGAGCGCATGGACGATCGTGCGCGATTCCGAGGTGGGATAGAGCCAGTCGGTGTCGAAGCTCACCAGGCAGAAGCGCGGCGGGCTGCCCCGGAACGCATTGGCGAGCAAGCCGCCATGTTCCTCGGCCAAGTCGAAATAGTCGAGCGCACGGGTGATGTAGAGGTAGGAATTGGCGTCGAACCGGTCGACGAAGCTCAATCCCTGGTGCCTGAGATAGCTCTCCACCTGGAAATCGGCATCGAAGCCGAAGGTCTTGCTCTCGCGGCTCTGCAGCTTGCGTCCGAACTTGGCGGTGAGCCCCGCTTCGGAGAGATAGGTGATGTGCGCCGCCATCCGCGCGACGGCCAGCCCGGCGGTCGGCGGATCATTGCTCTCGTAATAGTCGCCGCCGCGCCATTTGGGGTCGGCCATCACCGCCTGGCGGCCGACTTCGTGGAAGGCGATGTTCTGCGCCGAATGCCGCGCGGCGGAGGCGATCACCACGGCAGAGGCGACGCGCTCGGGGAAGGTCGCCGCCCAGCTCAGCGCCTGCATGCCGCCCATCGATCCGCCGACGACCGCGAACAGCCGTTCGACGCCGAGATGGTCGAGCAGCATCGCCTGGGCGCGGACCATGTCGCGGATGGTGATGACGGGGAAGGCCATTGCCCAGGGCTTGCCCGTCGCCGGATTGATGCTGGCCGGCCCCGAGGAGCCCAGGCAGCTGCCCAGCACGTTCGAGCTGATCACGAAATAGCGGTCGGTGTCGATCGGCTTGCCCGGCCC
Source organism: uncultured Sphingomonas sp. (assembly GCA_966211615.1). Taxonomy (GTDB): domain Bacteria; phylum Pseudomonadota; class Alphaproteobacteria; order Sphingomonadales; family Sphingomonadaceae; genus Sphingomonas. The sequence goes on along the minus strand of CBIHNZ010000002.1, from coordinate 187,278 downwards.
GACCATCCGCGCCCACCAGCCCGGCTTGCCGGTGACGGGGTGATTGGAGGCGACATGCTGGTCGCCGGTCAGCGCGTGGCAGACCAGGATCGCGTTGCCGCCGTCGGGCGCCGGCGTGCCATAGGTCTCATAGGCGATGTCGACCGGCGACAGCAGCACGCCGCCGTCGAGGCGCAGCGGCCCCGGCAGCGTCACCGAGCGGGCAAGGCCGAAGCGCGGGTCACCAGACATGGCGTCTGACTAGGGATGCGCAGGCCCGGGTTCAAGCCGCGCGGCGCATCGCCTGCTTGCCGGTGACCGCTTCCGCCGCCAGCCGCCCGGTCTGCGCCGCACCGTTCATATAACCCGGATAGGCGTCGGACAGATGCTCGCCGGCGAACAGGATGCTGCCCGCGCCCGCCACCTGCGTTGCGCCGCCATGCTCGTCCTCGAGCCACATCAGGCGCCCGAAACGGGTGAGCTGGCCCGGCGCGAAGGTCGAATAGGCACCGAGCGTCAGCGGGTCGCGGTGCCAGGCGGTACGCCGGAACGGGCCCGCAGAGCAGGCTGCGCCGATGCCGGGGATCGCCTTCTCCGCGCTCGATGCGAAGGCGGCGGCCAGCGCTGCCGCCGGTTCGGGCGCATCGACTTCGTTGCCGCCGAGGAACCAGGTCCAGGCATGGTCCACGCGATCGGGAAGGTGGACGCTGCCGTCCCATCCCAGCGCATAGCCCGCCGCCGCGTCGGTCTGCCAAAGCTCGCCGCCGACGCCCATCGGCTTCGTCCAGGGCAGGTCCTGGGTCGCGGCCTGGACCTTCTCGCACCGGCCGAGCGCCATCTCGGCGATATAGGCGCGCCAGGGCGCGGGCAGCGGCACTGCGAAATCGATCTGGCGGGTGAGCGGGGCGGGGACCGCGACGATCACCGTCTCCGCTTCGGCATGGCCGCCGTCGAGAAAGTCCAGCCGCATCCCGCCTCGAACCGAAGCGATGCGGAGCAGGCGCTTCCCCATCTCGATGCGGTCGCGGTGCGTGTCGGCGATCGCCTGGGCCAGCGCCTCGCTGCCGCCTTCGATGACGAAGCGCTCGTCCGATTCGCCGAGCACCTCGATCCGCGTCCCGTCGACGGTCGGCAGGTTCCAGATCAGCGTGACCGCCGATGCCTTGTCGGGCTCGACACCATATTCGGTGCGGCTCGTTGCCTCGAGCAGGTCGCGCAGCCAGGTTTCGCGGATCAGCGCGGCATGCCGGTCGAGATAGCCGTGGATCGAGAGCCGATCGAGTTCGGCGAAGATACGCGGGCTGGCGTCCATCCGCTTCGAATCGCGGTCGATCTGGTCGGCGATCGGGCGCAAGGCCTCGGCCAACGCGTCCTCGGCGATTTCCCGGTCGCCGGCGAGGATCAGCGTGCGGTGCGGATCGGTCTTGCGGTCGATCAGGCCAATGCCGAACGCCTTGGCGAGCTCGTGCATGTCGGTGTGATCGGTGTTGACCAGCTGGCCGCCCACTTCGAATGCCGGCCCCTGGGCGGGCCGATGGGTGAACATCCGGCCGCCGGTTCGTCCTCGCGCTTCGTAGATCCGGGCGTCGACGCCTTCCTTGCGCAGCCGGTGGAGCGCGCTGAGGCCGGCCATCCCGCCGCCGATGATCGCCACGCCACCGCCGCGAAAGGCGTGTGCGGGGCGGGGAAGGGCGGGGAGCAGCCCTGCCGCCACGATCCCCTTGAGCAGCGCCCGCCGGGTCGCGCCGGGGCTCCCCGGCGTAGGTGAAGTCTCGCCCGCTGCATCGAGATTGCGCCGTCGCGCACCCTCCAGCGCCCGCCACAAAGTGCCGCTTCCCCGCATGCCGCCCTCCTTGCAATTTCGTGCAGCTTGCCATTCGCCGGCCGTTCCGCCAATCCGCCGCGCATGACCGCACCCGTACCCAAGCCCTGGATCATGGAAATCGCCCCCTATGTTCCGGGGCGGTCGACCACCGACGACGGCCGCAAGGTTTCCAAGCTCTCGTCCAACGAGAACCCGCTCGGCACCTCGCCCAAGGCACGCGCTGCGTTCCTGACCGCGGCGACCAGCCTCGAGCGCTACCCCGATGCGAGCGGCACCGAGCTGCGCGAGGTGATCGCGGCCAAGTACGATCTCGATCCGGCGCGGATCATCTATGGCAACGGCTCGGACGAGGTGCTTCACCTTGCCGCCGGCGCGTTCGCCGGCCCCGGCGACGAGATCATCTACGTCCATTACGGCTTCACCGTGTACCCGATCGCCACCCGCCGCGTCGGTGCGATCCCGGTGGTCGCGCCCGACAAGGATTACGCGACCGATGTCGACGCGATCCTCGCCTCGGTGACGGAGCGGACGAAGATCGTCTTCGTCGCCAACCCCAACAACCCCACCGGCACCTATGCGCCACGCGCCGAGATCCTGCGCCTCCACGCCGGCCTGCCGAACCATGTCCTGCTCGTGCTCGACCACGCCTATGCCGAATATATCGAGGGCGACGACGATGACGGTGGCATGGAGCTCGCCCGCTCCGCGCCCAACGTGCTGGTGACGCGTACCTTCTCCAAGATGTACGGCCTCGCCGCCGAGCGGATCGGCTGGGGCTATGCCTCGGCGCCGATCATCGAGGCGATGCACCGCATCCGCCTGCCCTTCTCGATCACCATCGCCGGCACCGCGGCGGCGGTGGCTGCGCTCGGCGACCAGGAATTTGTCGAGCACACCAAGGCGCATAATGCCGAGTGGCGGCGCTGGTTCGCGGAGGAGATCGCCAAGCTGGGCAATGCCGGCCTGCGCGCCGTGCCGAGCCAGGCGAACTTCGTCCTGGTGCTGTTCGAGGGCCAGCTCAGCGCCGAGACGGCGTACAAGGGGCTGATGGACGCAGGATACATCGTCCGCTGGCTGCCGGGGCAGGGGCTCCCGCACGGCCTGCGCATCACCATCGGCACCGAGGACGAGACGCGCGGCGTGATCGCGGCGCTGAGGAAGCTGGCGGACGCCTGATGCTGCCCTTTGCCCGCGTCACCATCATCGGCCTGGGCCTGATCGGCTCGTCGATCGCCCGCGCGGTCCGGCAGCACATGCCGACGGTGCGGCTGACCGGCTATGACATGGATCCGGCGGTGCGCGAGACCGCGGTACGGATCGAGCTGTGCGACGACATCGCCGACAGCGCCGGCACCGCGGTGATCGACGCCGACCTCGTCATCCTGTGCGTGCCCGTCGGCGCCATGGGCGCAGCGGCGGCGGAGCTTGCGGCGGACCTGCCGGCCGAGGCGATCGTCAGCGATGTCGGCTCGTGCAAGGAAAGCGTGGTCGAGGCGGTGGCGGCGGCGCTGCCCAATGCCGTGTTCGTGCCCGCCCACCCGGTGGCCGGTACCGAGAATAGCGGCCCGGAGGCGGGCTTCGCGACCCTGTTCCACCATCGCTGGTGCATCGTCACCCCGCCCGAGGGCACCGATGCGCTCGCCATCGAGCGGGTGTCCGAATTCTGGCGCCGGCTGGGCGCGCTGGTCGAGACGATGGCGCCCGACCATCACGACCGGGTGCTCGCGGTCACCAGCCATCTGCCGCACCTCATCGCCTATACGATCGTCGGCACGGCTTCGGACATGGAAGAGGTCACCCAGTCCGAGGTGATCAAATATTCGGCGGGCGGCTTCCGCGACTTCACCCGCATCGCCGCGTCCGATCCGACGATGTGGCGCGACGTGTTCCTCGCCAACCGCGAGGCGGTGCTCGACATGCTCCAGCGCTTCTCCGAGGATCTGAGCGCGCTGCAGCGGGCGATCCGCTGGGGCAAGGGCGACGAGCTCTTCGACCTGTTCACCAAGACCCGTGCCATCCGCCGCTCGATCATCGAGCAGGGCCAGGACGATGCGGCGCCGGATTTCGGCCGCTCGCACGAGTGACATTCAACCATCTGGTTGCGTATCTCCATGCACAACCAAATGGTTGAGCAATATCTGGCGGAAATCCGCGCTTCCGCGCCGCTATCGGATGACGAAGTTTACTCGCGGAGGGGTTTTGTTTCTCCGGTTGGACGGTAGTCGGCTACCCTAAAGTCCCAAAAGTCACGGGGTTCTCGTGCGCGCGCATGCCTGCGCGCGACCGGATTATATTCGCGATGAGAAAGAGCCTGGGCAGGCTCCCAGACGAAATCCTACATTGCAAGGCTTGGCGGGAACCTTGGAGGTCGGAGGCTCTCACGTGTCGCAGATCGCGCCTTGCTGGGGTCCGGGGGTGGCGCGGCTCTTCATATGATCGATGAAGGCGCGCAGTTTCGGCAAGACCTGGCGCCGGCTGGGATAGTACAGGAACAGGCCGGGGACCGTCGGGGCGAATTCCGCGAGCACAGCCTCGACCTGCCCCGACTCCAGGCTTTCGCCAGCGATCGGCGCCGGCAGCTGTGCCAGCCCCATTCCGTTGACGGCCGCGCCGAGAAGGGTGGGAAAGTCGTTCGCGATAAAGGGGCCCGGCACGTCGATTTCGAGTGCCGCGCCGTTATCGTCGAACGTCCAAGGCGCGAGCGCCCCGCTGGAGCGTCGCAGCCTGAGGCAGGCATGCCCCTGCAAATCGCCGGGATGTTCCGGCCGCCCGTTCCGGTCGAGATAGGCGCGGCTGCCGACAAGAGCCAAGCGGAGCGGCGGGGTCAGCCGTACTGCCACCATGTCCGCGGCGATGAACTGGCCGAGCCGCACGCCCGCGTCGAAACCCTGGGCGGCCAGGTCGACCAGCTCCTCGTTCGCCGACAGTTCGACCTCCACATCGGGATAGGCCTGGCAGAACGAGGCGACCAGCGGCTCCAGCAGCAGCGGCACCGCGGCACGCGGCACCGACAGGCGCAGCCTGCCCGATGGCCGCTGGCCGAGCGCGCGGGCAGCCTGGCTCGCGGCGACGAGCTCCTCGAAGGCGGGCTTGGCGCGGGCCAGGAACCGTTCGCCTGCCTCGGTCAATCCGACGCTGCGGGTGGTGCGCAGGAAGAGGGCCGCACCGATCCGCGCTTCCAGGGTGCGGATCGATTGGCTGACCGCGGAGGGGGTGACGCCGAGTTCCGCCGCCGCTCGTCGAAAGCTACGGTGCTGCGCGACGCTCAGGAACACCTCGACACCGTCGGTCGCGCCGTGCCGGACTGTGAAGGGTTGCTTCATAATCTATCGACAATATCCGCAATAGTCGGCGGTTGGAATCGTCCTTAGCTCGCGATCGCATGCCAGGCGGGAGGTCCGCCGGCTGAAGCCGAGGAGCAAGCAGGATGCGTGTCGAAACGCTTTTCCAGGCGCAGATGATCCTGGGCTATGTGGCATGGCTCGCATGGCTCATCGGCTATGGGCTGCCCCGGGCGAAAGCGATGCCGCCCGAGGCCGTGCATCGCGCGATCGCCACCTTGCACAGCTTCCGGTTCTTCGGCCTGGTGTTCATCGTGCCGGGGGTGGTCGGCCCCAATATTCCCGCCGGTTTCGCCGTCTTCGCGGCCTATGGGGATCTCGCCACGGGATTGCTTGCGCTGTTGGCGCTCGCGACCTTCCGGGTTCGCCGGCTCTTCTGGACGTTCGTCGCCGCCTTCAACATCGTGGGCGTCTGCGACCTGCTCGGGAATTATTACCATGCCGTCCGGCTTGGACTCCCCGCGGTCGCCGGCGACCTAGGCGCGGCATATGCGATCCCGGTCCTCTACGTGCCGCTGCTCATGATCACGCACGTCCTCGCGTTCTACCTGCTGCTTCGCCGTTCAGCCGGTTGATACCGGCATGGACCAGGGCTTCCGCCTCGGCGCGGGGCAGGCCGGGGGGGATCGGATCGCCGAAGCTGAAGGTGATCGTGCCGGGGCGCTTGGGCCCCTTGCGCGGCCAGACATGGCCGCTCCGCACCGCGACCGGGATCACCGGCAGACCCAGGATCCGGTAGAGGCCAGCAAAGCCCGAGCGCAGGTCGGGCGCCTCGCCGGGAGCGACGCGGGTGCCCTCGGGGAAGATCATGACCGAGCGGCCCTCGGCGAGCGCGGCCTTGGCGTCCTTCATCATCGTGCGCAGCGCGGCGGCGTTGGCGGCACGGTCGACGACGATCACTCCGTAGCGCCGCGCCGCCCAGCCCCAGATCGGGATCATTGCGAGCTCGCGCTTCATCACCGTGGCCGGCGAGCCGATCAGCCGGGTGAGCTCCATCGCCTCGTAGATCGATTCATGCTTGGCGGCGAACAGCATCGGGCCCTGCGGAATCGTCCCCTCGATCCGGGTGCGGATGCCGAGGATATGCGCGGTGCACCAGCGCAGCAGCGAAACCCAGGCCATGGCATAGCCGCGCAGCGCGTTGCGCCCGAACAGCCCGGCCAGCGGCACGAACAGCACCAGTATCACCGAGATGCCGTAGAAGACGATCGCGAACAGCAACGTGCGCAGCCAGGCCATCTCAGTCGGCGCCCAGCCACAGCGCCGCGCGGCGCACGAGGAACTTGTGATATTCGCGGAACAGCATGCCGTAGCCGGGCTTGCTGCGTACCCCGTCGCCGACGATCTCGACCTGGTCGAGCGTGTGCGAAAGCTCCATCTTCGCGCGCGCCATGTGCCAGTCCGAAGTCACCAGCCGCACGCTCCTGTAGCCATGCTCGCGCACCCAGTGCGCGGTTTCCTCGGCATTGGAGCGCGTATCGACCGATTCATGGCCGAGATCGACGCAGCAATCGAACAGCTTGCGGTCGTTCTTGAACTGGGCGGCGAGCTCGTGTGGGCGGACATCGGGATCGACGCCGCTCACCAGCATGCGCTGGGCATCGCCGGCGCGCAGCACGTCGAGCCCGCGCGCGATCCGCCCCGAGCCGCCGGTGAGCACGACGATCGCATCGGTCTTGCGCCCTTCGAGCGGTTTGCCGAGGGTGAGCAGGAAGATGCCGAACCCCAACGCCCAGGCGAGGATCAGCAGCACGGCGAGGCGCCAGATCACAGCGTCCTCCTGAGCGCGCCGAGCACCGCGAGCCGCGCCGCGACCGTCGCGAGCAGCGCGAAGCCGAGCGGGAGCAGCAGGAGGAGGAACCAGTCGCGCTGCTGGAGCGCGACGCCGCTCAGCATCTCGGAGCCGAGCGCGCCCATCCGCGACTGGAGGAACCAGACCAGCGCCAGTGCCGCCACCGTGCCGCCCAGGCCGCCGACCAGCGTGTCGAACGCGATGCGGCGCTGGAAGAGACGCGCGACCTGGATATCGGTGGATCCGAGCATATGGAGCACTTCGATGGTGTCGCGGTGCGTGTCCAGCCCCGAACGCGCGGCGAGCAGCACGACGGCGGCGGTGGCGGTGGCGATCAGCAGCATCAGCCCGACCGCGAGCCAGGTCATCGTGGTCATGAAGGTGCGGACGGGGGAGAGCCATTGGGCGTGGCGATCGACCCGCGCGCCGGGCGCGATCCGCCGCGCGGCGCGCTCGACCGCGGCGCTGTCGCCGCCGCGCATGTCGACGTCGATCATCGCCGGCATCGGCAGATCGGGATCGAGCCCGGCATCGCCGAGCCAGGGCTTGAGCAGCTCGGCGAGATGCGCACGGTCGGCCTCCTGCGCGCGCGTCACGCCGGGCAGCTTGCGCAGCTCGGCAAGGACGGCCGCGGCCTGGGCGTCGCGAAGCTGGGAATCGGGCTCGACGATCTGGACGGTCAGCCGCCCGGCAAGCTCGCGGTCGAGTTGCGCGGTCGCGGCGAACATGCCCAGCCCGAGCGCGCCGGCGAGCACGGTGAGGAACACCATGATCGCCATGATCCAGCTCATCGCGCGGGTGCGCCGGCTCTCGTCGAGCAGCCGGCGATCGGCGGCGTTGGGATTGAACTGGAGCCTCATGCCTGGCCCGGCGGATTGCGCAGCGAACCGGTGGGGTCGCTCACCTGGCCCTTTTCCAGCCGCATCATGTGCGCGTTCGGAATGCGGTTGATCAAATGGAAGTCGTGGGTGGCGACGACCACGGTCGTGCCCAGGCGGTTGAGCGATTCGAACAGATGGAGCAGCCGCTCGGCCATGTCGGGGTCGACGTTTCCGGTCGGCTCGTCGGCGACGAGGATCTCGGGCCGGCCGATCACCGCGCGGGCGATGGCGATGCGCTGCTGCTCGCCGCCCGACAGCGTCGGCGGCTTGGCGCGGCCGCGATCGGTGAGACCGACCCATTCGAGCATCTCGCGCACCGGGGCCTCGATATCGCTTTCGGAGACCCCGGCGACGCGCAGCGGCAGCGCGATATTGTCATAGGCCGAAAGGTGCGGAACCAGGCGGAAATCCTGGAAGACGACGCCGATGCGGCGGCGAAAGCCCGGCAGCCGCTGGCGGGGCAGCGCGCCGGCGTCCTCGCCGAACAGGCGGATCACGCCGCGCGTCGGGCGCTTGGCGAGGTAGAGCAGTTTGAGCAGCGAGGTCTTGCCCGCGCCGGAGGGGCCGGTGAGGAAATAGAAGGCGCCGGTCCGGAGCGTGAAGCTGACGTCCGAAAGCGTCTCCGGTCCCGTCCCGTAGCGCAGGCCGACATTCTCGAATTGAACGATGTTCGCCATGCGCCGCTCGGCCGTCCTCCCTATCCGTTCGGCAGATCAGCCATCGCACAGGCGCCCGGGCGGCTCAAGCCGGGGAGCGGAGGACTATCCGCGAGTCGCGCCGAATATGTCCGTTGCGTGACTCTTGCTGCCCCGATTCGTTGCGTGCTAGAATCTGCAGCAGCGGCCAGGGGTTGCCGCTCAGCGAGAACAACCATGATCCTGGAATGTAGCCAGTGCCGTACTCGGTACCTCGTCCCCGATAGCGCGATCGGCGAGGGGCGCACGGTGCGGTGCGCCAGCTGCAAGCACAGCTGGTTCCAGGCCCCCGAGATCCTCGACCTCGCCACCCGCGCCGCGACGAGCGATGGCCCGCCGACCCCCGCGCCCAAGCGCGAGGTGCGCCCACCCGTCGAAGAGGCACCGCCGCCACCGCGCGTCTACGAGGATGCTGCGGTCGCCGCGCCGGACGACACCGACTATGATCCGTTCGCCCCGCAGCCGCCGTTCAAGCCGCGGCGCAATCCCGCACGGCGCTGGACCGCCGCGGCGATCATCGCCGGCGTGTCGATGCTGCTCGGCACCGCCGCGATCCTCTATTCGGGTGCGCCGGGGATCGCCGCGCAGCTGGGGCTCGGCATCGGCGGCGAGGTCGAGACGCCGCTCCTGTTCACCGACAAGGCGGTCGAGCGGCGGACGATGCCCAATGGCAGCGAGCTGTTCATGGTCTCGGGCAAGGTGGTGAACCCCACCGGCAGCAAGCAGTCGGTGCCCGATATCCGCGTCGAGCTGACCGACGCGCATGACCGGCTGGTCTATAGCTGGCGGATCACGCCGCAGGTCCGCTCGCTGGGCGCCAAGGGCGCGATCGAGTTCAACGGCGCCAAGGTCGACGTGCCGGCCAGCGCCAAGGTCGTCCAGCTCAGCTTCGCGAATGAAATCGGCGGCTGACCCACGCCAGGCGCCCGCCGTTGAGCAGCGCGGCCACGACCATGCCGAAGCCCGAGGCGAAGACCAGGGCATTGGGGCCGATCCCCGCATGCACCAGCCATAGCCCGACGCCGCCGGTGATGACGAAGAAGGCGATGATGCCGTTGACGCCCGCCGCGACCTGATCGCCGAGCGAACGCAGCGCATAGACGAACACCACCTGCACCCCGTCGAACAGGATGAAGGGGCCCCAGATCGGCAGCATCGCGATCGCCATGGCATGGACCGCGGGCGTGGCGGGGAAGAGGTCGACCACCGGCGCGGGTGCGACGATCAGCAGCAGCGCGAGCACGCCCGTGGCTGCCGCCGCCAGTACCGCGGCGATCGTCGTGCGCCACGCCGCCGCCTCGGGCACGCCCTCGCCCACGGCATTGCCGGCGCGCACGCCTGCCGCCGAACCCAGCCCGAGCGCGACCCCGAAGGTGACGTTGTGGACCGAGAAGACGATCTGGAAGGCATGCGCCGTCGTGTCGCCGAGCTGGGTCGACAGCGCGATCAGGATCGCGAAGCCGGCGAGCTCGAGCCCCGAGGCGATGGCGGGGACCGCGCCGAACTTCGCCAGTTCCACCGCGCCGCGCACCGTCCGGGACGAGAACAGCTCGGCCATCTCGTGCACGCCGCGCGATTTGGCGCGGGGCAAGGTCCAGGCGGCGGCGAGCATGCCCGCAGCACCCAGCGCCGAGGCGATGGCGGTTGCCGCCGCCGCTCCCACGGCGCCGAGCGCGGGCAGGCCGAGATGCCCGCCCGAAAGCGCCCAGGCGAGCACCGCGTTGATCGGCAGCGTCGACAGGTTGACCACGGTGACGCGGCGCGGCCGGCTGACGCCTTCGAGGAAGAAGCTCGCCGCGACGATGATGAGCTGGAAGGGATAGGCGAGCGCCATCACCCGGACCACGGCGGCGGTGGCCGGGGTCAGCTCGGGCGTGACGCCGAGCGCGCGCAGCATCGGCTCGGGAAAGGCGAAGAGGATCGCGGCGCTGACCAGCCCGAGGATCAGCGCGAGCAGCAGTCCCTCGTGCAGCACCCGCCCGGTGCCGCGCAGGTCGCCCGCGCCGTCGGCGCGCGAGACATGGACGAGGATGCCGGTGAGCGCGCCCAGCCCCATGACGATGCCCGGAAAGGTCAGCGTCCGGCTCGCGCCGAGCGCCGCGACCTCGTGCGTGCCGGTGAGGCCGACGACCACCACATCGGTGACGTGCAGGATCGTCCAGTTGAGGCTGGTGAGCATCACCGGCCAGGCAAGGGCGAGGATGCGGCGCGTCTCGGCGGTCAGGGCGGGGGAGCGCGACATGAGGGGCCCACGCGCTTAGGCGTATCTGCGCAATCGGGAAAGCGTGTCCAGGCGGGTTGCCAGCGCGGTATCGCTTTGCTAGGGGCCGCTGCCTTACCAGCCGTCGGGGTCCTCCGGCGGGGTTTCACGTGCGGCCGTGGCGGAACTGGTAGACGCGCAACGTTGAGGTCGTTGTGGGCGAAAGCCCGTGGAAGTTCGAGTCTTCTCGGCCGCACCACTAGTCCCCTGAGGGACAGGTAATTACGGGGTCTCGTGATCGAGACCCCGCTTTCCCCGGACAGAAAAGCGTCGCGGCACCCGGGCGTGCCGATCTCAATCTGTAGCATTTGGTCCCTAAGGCCGCCGGCGGCGGACGCGGTCCTCGCGTCCGGCTCCACCGCCCTGGGCGACATGCGCGGGGCTTGCCGAAAGCATTCACGGTGTCCGACGCGCACACGAGATCAAGGCTGACGGTCCAGAATTTCCTGTCGGGCGGAGTCGAGGGGCTGGACCTTGCCTATCGCAGCCATCGCGAGGATATTCGCCGCTACATCGCCCGGACCTTCGGTGCCGGCCCGCCCGATCCCGAGGACGCCGTCCAGGCGGCGTTCGAGCGCTACGCCGCGATTCCCGATCGTGCCCGTGTCGAGAATCCCAGGGCGTTCCTGATTCGCAGCGCGCGCAACTATGTGATCGACCAGCGCCGCCGCCACGCGGTGCGCGCCAGCTATGTCGCGGACGAGGCGGGCACCGCCACCCAGGCCGAGGATCGCGATGCCGAACGCGTCCTCTCCGCCAAGGAGCGCCTTGAAATCATTGAACGGACGATCCAGACCATGGACCCGCGGCGCCAACAGGTTCTGATCATGAACCGCATCCATGGAATATCTTGTGTCGAGATTGCGCGCCAACTCAATCGGTCGCCGACCCTGGTCAAGACCATGCTCGCCGAAGCGCTGACGCTGTGCGAGCGCGCCTTGCGACAGGCGGACGGCGAGTAATGGGCGAGCGGCTTCAGGCCGACAGGGTCGACCGGATCGAGGCGGAGGCGAGCGAATGGGTCGTTCGGCTGGGCGAGGGGCATTTGTCTCCCGAACAGGAGCGGGCGTTCGCGGCGTGGCGCCGCGCCGATCCCGAGCATGACCGCCGCTTCGAGGCGATCCAGCGGACCTGGCGCGACATCCCGGCACTGACCGGCCTCGCCGGGCTGGCGCCGATGGAAAAACCGGCTGCTCCCGCGGCAGCGGGGGCGCCACGCCCTGGCCGCCGGACGATGTTCGGAGGCCTGGCCGCAGCGACCGCTGCCGCGGCGGCGGCATGGGTATTCCTGATGCCGCATATGCCGGCGGATCCGGAACAGCGTTATGCGACCGAGCTGGCGCAAAGCCGCAGGATCGTGCTGTCGGACGGATCGGTCGTCACGCTCGGCGCACGCTCGTCGATCGCGGTGCGGTTCACCGGGGCCGAGCGGCGGGTGGTGCTGCAGGGCGGCGAGGCGTTCTTCGAGATCGCCCATCAGGCGGCGCGTCCGTTCCTGGTCGAGGCGGGCGCCTCGCTGATCCGCGACATCGGCACCAAGTTCGACGTCAAGCTCGGCGCGGGTACGATGCACGTCTCGGTGCAGGAGGGCCAGGTGCAGATCGAACGGGCGGCGCGGGCCGATACGGCGGAGGCGATGCTCCGCGCGGGCCAGCGTGCCGAGATCGCACTCGCCAGGGCCGCCGACGACCGGGCGAGGATCGCCGTGCTGCCCTCCCAGGCGACAGGAGCCTGGCGCGAAGGGCGGCTGGTCTATGACAATGCCCGGCTCGCGGACCTGATCGCCGACGTCAATCGCTACTATGCGCCGGGCGTGCGGCTCGCCACGCTCGAGGCCGGCGAACTCCGGATCACCGCATCGTTCCGGACCAACGAGATTCCGGCCTTCATGAACGCGCTCAGCGCGACGCTCCCGGTAAAGGCCGAGGCCGGGCCCGACGGAGCCTTCGCCATCGCCGAATCGGCCCGCTGAAGCAGCGCACGAAAATTTTTTCGACCCGCCCCTGACGATCCAATGCTGTGGTGCGTCATTGGGCTGAGAACCCTTCGCGCCCTCTGAAAAGGACCGCGTCGCATGGCCTCTCCCGCAACCGGCTTCGCGGCTGCGGAATCCATTCAGGCTTGAAAAAGGGGCGAATGATGCGCGGTCGATATCTCGCGAACACTGTTCTGATGACTGCCGTGGTCGCGGCGATGCCGGTCGCGGCGACGCCCGCCCTGGCCAAGGCGCAGGGGCGCCGGTTCGACATTCCCGCCCAGTCGCTGTCCGCCGCGCTGCTCGAATTCTCGCGCCAGTCGGGCGTGATGGTCGTGGTCTCGCCCGAACTCGCCGCCGGCCGTCGTTCGCAGACGGTGCGCGGCACGCTTGCGGCGAACGAGGCGATCCGGATGCTGCTGGCGGGCACGCGGCTGCGCGCGGTGGACAATCCCGGCGGCGGCTATCGGATCGACCGGAGCGACGATGCGACCGCGCAGCAATCGGAGGGCGACACAGCCGGGCCGGACCAGGACATCGTCGTCACCGGCGCGCTTTCCGGCGTCGCGACCTCGATCGCCCGGCAAAAGGCGGCGAACACGGTCCAGAACGTCGTCTCCAGCAATGACTTCGCCAAGCTGCCCGATTTCAACGCCGCCGAATCGCTGCGTCGCCTGCCCGGCGTTTCGATGGTCGAGGACCATGGCGAGGGCCGCTTCAGCTCGATCCGCGGCGCCCGGCCGAATTATAACGGCACATTGTTCAACGGCTTCACCGTGCCGACCGCCGACAGCGAATCGCACCGCGTCGATCTCCAGACCATTCCCAACGCGCTGATCGAGCGGATCGAGCTCAACAAGACGATGACCCCTGACCTGCCGGGCGAGGGCATCGGCGGCTCGGTCAACATCGTCGCGCGCAATCCCGCCGACGTCACCAAGCTGACCGCGGGCGGGTCGCTCTATGGCGGGTTCCAGCAATATCACGGCAAGGAAGTCCGCGCCGACGCCTTCATCGCCGATCAGTTCGGCCCCGGCGGCGCGTTCGGCTTCTCGCTCACCGGCAGCTTCCGCCAGAACGAGCGCCGCTCGTATATCAGCGAGCCCGAGGACTGGCAGAAGGTCCCGTCGAGCAATGGCGGCGAGGTATGGGCGCCCGCAGCGGTCACCCAGACCGCCGGCGACTTCAAGCAGCGCAATGTCGGCGTCGACGGCGCGTTCGGCGGGTCGTTCGACCACATGAAGTTCCAGATCCGCGGCTTCTACAGCCTGTCCAGCCTGCCCGGCACCGAGAACCAGCTCAGCGAGAGCTTCGAGCCCGCGACGACGAACGGCGTGCCGACCGATTTCGGCGCCAAGGGCGGCCTGGTCAGCGGCTCGATCAGCCGCGCTCTGTCGTACAAGGAGTGGAACCTCGCGCTGTACGGCGTGCAGACGACGGCGGATGTGGATTTCGGCGATGGCTGGTCGCTCGATCTCGGCCATTCCTACCAGCAGGCGCGCGAGCATTACCCGAACCGGCTCGACCTTCGCAGCACCTCGGCGGCCTTCACCGGCCTGCCGTTGCAGATCGCGCGCGACCGTGCCTCGCTCGGGCCGTTCGACGGCACGCTTCCCGACGCGCTCCAGCCGGGCGCGGTCGGAGTCACCTTCTACCAGAGGGGCGCGCGCTTCGACGACCAGAGCGAGCAGACCGTCTACGCCAATCTCCGCAAGAAGTTCGAACTGGGAAACGGCGACGATCTTGAGCTGAAGACGGGCACCTATCTGCGCTTCATCGACCAGGGCAGCGACAATGTCGCGTCCCGCTGGTCGGTGCTGCCCGGCCAGACGCTGAGCTTCGGCGACTTCATGTCGACGAATCCGGCGATGGTGCGCGACGACATCTATTTCGGCTCGCTCTCCAATTTCGACCAGGCGCACGGGCTGCTCGCCAACAACCCGAGCAAGTTCGGTCCGGCGCAGGTCTTTTATACCCGCGGTGTCGACGTCGCGGCCGACTTCAAGGCCAATGTCACTATCCAGGCCTATTACGGCATGGCGACCTGGCGCCACGGCCCCTTCACCCTGATCGGCGGCGGCCGCTTCGAGACCGCGGACACCGGCTTCGAGCGTCTGGGCGAGACTGCCGGCACCGGCCTGCAGCATTTTGACGGCACGTCCTCGCATTTCCTGCCGTCGGTCCATCTGCGCTACGAGATCACGCCGAACCTGGTCGCGCGTGCGAGCTGGTCGAACACCACCGCGCGTCCCGATCCCGAGAATGTCTATGCCAATGCCTCGCGCGACGACGAGGCGCGCACGATCAGCATCCCGAATCCTGGACTGAAACCGCTCGAATCCGAGAATTTCGATGCGTCGCTCGACTGGTATTTCGGCCCGCTCAACTATCTGACCGTCGGCGCCTTCAAGAAGAATATCGACAATTACCCGCTGGTCACCCAGCAGCCCGTCACCATCGACGGGGTCATCTACGACCAGTTCACCACCCAGGCCGGCGCGCGCGGCAAGATCACGGGGTTCGAGGCCGCCTATCGCCAGCAGTTCGACATGCTTCCGGGCCTGCTCTCGGGCCTGGGCGTCGAGGTCAACTATGCCCATATCCAATCGAAGCTGATCTATGCCCCGCGCCCGGACGAGCCGCCGCTCTCCGAGCAGCCCAGGGACATCCTCAACGCAGCCTTGGTCTACGCCAAGGGGCCGGCGTTCCTGCGCCTGAGCCTCGCCTATACCGGCGACAGCATCGACGATGGCGGCATGGCCGATGACGGCCCCGACTATGACGAGATCATCTCGGGCCGCACCACGCTCGACCTCAGCGCCAGCTATGACCTGAGCAAGAAGGTCCAGCTCTTCGCGGAGTGGCGCAACATCACCAACAGCACGGCCATCACCTATGCCGGCGAACGCAGCCGGCTGATCAGCTGGGAATCGTTCGGCACCGCCGGCGGCCTCGGCCTGCGCGTGAAATATTGATGTCGTCTTGATCGCCTAGTCCGCCATCCTCCTCGCCCGAAAGAAGCAAATCATGAGCCTGAATCTTACCCGTCGTCACGTCCTTGGCGGGCTTGCCGCCTCGCTGATGCCGCTGTCGCCGGGCTGGGCGAGGATCGGCGGCCCATCGATGACCTTCCTCGTCCTGGGCGACTGGGGACGGTTCGGGCAGGGCAACCAGCGCCTCGTCGCCGACCGGATGGCCGACACGGCGATGGCGATCGGCGCCGAATATGTGCTGACCGTCGGCGACAATTTCTACGAGAACGGCGTGACCGGCATCGACGATCCGCACTGGCAGGGCTCGTTCGAGGACATCTATCATGCCCGCTCGCTCCAGGTGCCCTGGTATGCGGCGCTCGGCAATCACGACTATCGCGGCAACGAGCAGGCGCAGATCGACTATGGCGCCAAAAAGAACCGCTGGAACATGCCGGGGCGCTGGTATTCGTTCCGCAAGCAGGCGCCCGACGGGGCGACGGTGGAGTTCTTCGTGATCGACACCACGCCGATGATCTCGGGCTATCACGACCGCAAGACCAATGCGGGCGGCCAGGATCTGGAAGGGCAGCTCCGCTGGCTCGACCGGAGCCTGGCGGCATCGCGGGCGCAGTGGAAGATCGTGATCGGCCACCACCCGGTGGTGCGCTACACCGCCGCGGAGAAGGCGGCCAAGCCCGACGTGATCGACCGGGTCGACCCGATCCTGCAGCGGCACCGGGTGCCGCTCTACCTGCACGGCCACAACCACAACCTCCAGCACGTGAAGAGCGGCGGGACCGACTATATCTGCGCGGGCGCCGGCTCGCAGAACGACGATCCGTGCAGCGACAATGGCGGCGATTTCTGCGCGCTGAAGCCCGGCTTCGTCGCCTGCGCGCTCAATCGCTCGGCGATCCGCATCGGCTATTGCGACGCCGACGGCACCGAACTCCATGTCGTCCAGATCGACACGGCATGATGCGATAGTCCGTCCGGGAAGATGATTCCCTGAGATTGCACCCTGTTTCCGGCATTTTGCCGGAAGCTTGGTATAATTGTGCGACAAACCGTGTTTAGGCGGCTGCTCTGTTGCGGGTCATTTCGGCCCCGGTTCGGAGTGGGCGATGCGGAAACTCGGATGCGCGGTTGCGGGATTGCTGGCGGGCGTGTCGCCGATAGCGGCTTTCGCGCAGGCGCAACCGGCGCAGAAAGGCACGTCGCAGGCCCCGACTCCTGCGCCTACTTCAGCTCCCGCTCCCGCTTCCGCGCAGGATGCGCCGATCGACGAGCAGTCGGACGACATCGTCGTCACCGGCGAACTGCGCGGCGCGGTCAAGACCGACATCAAGCCCGAGGTCCAGCTCAGCCCGGCCGACATCCAGTCCTATGGGGCGTCGAGTGTCGGCGACCTGATCAACGCGCTGTCGGCGCAGCTCGGCAGCGGCCAGGGCCGCGGCGGCGAGCAGCCGGTGATCCTGCTCAGCGGGCGGCGCTCGACCTTCAACGAAGTGGGCTCGCTGCCGCCGGAAGCGATCGAGCGCATCGACATCCTGCCGGAGGAGGTCGCGCTCCAATATGGCTACAGCGCCTCGCAGAAGGTGATCAACTTCGTGCTACGCCGCCGCTTCCAGGCGCTCACCGGCAGGCTGGAGGGCCGCGCCCCGACCCAGGGCGGCAATTCCGGCCAGCAGGGCGAGCTGGACCTGCTCAAGATCAATCGCGACGGGCGCTTCGAGTTCAACCTCAACTACGATCATAGCTCGAGCATCCTCGAGAGCGAGCGCGGCGTCACCCGCGCGGGCACCTCGCTGTTCGATACGCGCGGCAACATCATCGGACTCGATCCGATCACCGGCGTACCGGGCGGTGAGATCGATCCGGCGCTGAGCGCGCTCGCCGGCTCGACGGTCACGGTCGCGGGGGTGCCCGATGGGGCGACGGGCGGCGCGCAGGGCCTCGGCGCCTTTGCCGCCAATGCCAACGATCCCAATGTCAGCAACCTCACCCCCTATCGCACGCTGGTGAGCCCGCAGAAGAACCTGACGCTGAAGGGCGTCTATAACCATACGATTTCGCCGCACGTCTCGGCCACGGCCAATGTGCAGCTCAACGTGACCGAGAGCAATTCGCTGCTCGGCCTGCCGGGCGTCACGCTCGACCTGCCCACCGGCAATCCCTATTCGCCCTTCTCGCGCGACGTGCAGCTGCTGCGCTATCTCGACAATCTGTCACCCCTGGAGCGCTCGGCCGACAGCCAGACCGTGCAGGGCGAGGTTTCGGTGAACGGCGACCAGGCACCCTGGTCGAAGGACTGGAACTGGTCGTTCCAGGGCTCCTATAATCGCGCGACCAGCGAGACCACCACCGACACCAACATCAATCCGGTCGCGATGCAGACGCTGCTCGACGCGGGCGATCCGAGCTTCAATCCCTTCGCAGCGATCCCGACGAGCCTGGTCACCGTAGCGCCCGCCGATTATGCGCGCACGACGACCAACACCGGGAATGTCGAGTTCCTGACCAACGGCCCGCTCTTCTCGGTCCCCGCCGGCAAGGTCAATGCGAGCATCCGCATCCGCGGCAACACCAACGATCTTTCGAGCGAGTCCTTCCGCCGCGGCCTGACGAGCAATTCGGACATCTCGCGCGACACCGCCGCCGTGCGCGGCAATATCAACCTGCCGGTCGCCAGCCGCCGCAACGCCGTGCTCGATGCCATCGGTGACCTCACCCTCAACGCCAATTTCGAGATCGAGCAGCTTTCGGACTTCGGGCGGCTGGTCACGACCGGCTATGGCTTCAACTGGTCGCCGATCACCCAGGTCCAGGCGCGGGTGAACTGGGTCGAGGACAGCAATGCGCCGAGCCCGCAGCAGCTCGGCAACCCCACGATCACCACGCCTAATGTCCGCGTCTTCGATAACGTGCGCAACGAGAGCGTCGACATCACCACGATCACCGGCGGCAACCCGCTGCTCAGTGCGGACAGCCGGCACGTCTTCAATGTCGGGCTGAACATCCGGCCCTTTACCGACACCAATTTCGGGATCGTCGCGAACTACACCAACCAGCGCTACCGCAACACGGCCCAGGCCTTTCCCGGTGTGACCGCGGCGATCGAGGCGGCATTCCCCGACCGGTTCGTCCGCGACGCCGACGGGCAGCTGCTCAGCGTCGACTATCGCCCGGTGAACTTCGCCCGCCGCGACCGCGAGCAGTTCCGCTGGGGCTTCAACCTGTCGCTGCCGATCGCTTCGCCCCAGGCCACGCGCATGCGCGAGCGCCGCGAGGCGTTCCAGAAGGCGCGCGCCGAATCGCAGCGCACCGGCCAGCCCATGCCACCCGAATTCACCGCCCAGCTCGAGCAGTTCCGCCGGCTGGGGCAGCAGGGCAGCCTGTTCGGGAGCCCGAACCAGCCCGGCCAGGGTGCCAATCGCGGCCAGGGCCAAGGGCAAGGCCAGGGCCAGGGCCAAGGTCAGGGTCAGGACGGGCAGGCGCAGCCCCGCGGCGATGGACAGGGCGGTCCCGGTGCGGGCGGTGGCGGCGGCGGTTTCCGGGGTGGCGGAGGCGGCGGTGGCGGTCGCGGGGGCTTTGGCGGCCGTGGCGGCGGCGGCAACCGCCTCTTCTTCAACGCCTATCACACCTGGGTATTCAAGGACGAGGTCGTGATCCGCCCCGGCCTGCCCGCGCTGGACCAGTTGAGCGGCGCGCTTTCGGGGCGCGGGTCTCCGGCGCACCAGATACAGGTCCAGGCCGGGATCAAGCGCGACATGCTCTCGCTCCGGCTCGACGGCACCTGGCAGAGCGCCACCCAGGCTTCGACCGGAACGCTCGGCAGCGGCGACTCGCTGAACTTCGCGAGCCTGACCAAGGTCAATCTGCAGGCCGAGGCCAATCTCGGGCAGAATATCGATCTGCTGCTCAAGCACCCCTGGCTGCGCGGGACGCGGATCGAATTCCATGTCGACAATCTGTTCAACGCCAAGCAGCGCGTGACCGACGAGAATGGCCTGACGCCCGCCGCCTATGCGCCCAATTTGATGGACCCGCTCGGCCGCGTCGTCCGGGTCACCGTCCGCAAGCTGTTCTTCTGATCTAGCCCTCCCCCTTGATGGGGGAGGGTCGGGAGGGGTGCTCTTGGCGATGTTGGTCGCGGGGGAGATCACCCTCATCCTCCCACGCGCTTCGCGCGCGGGCCCCTTCTTCTCCCGTCAAGGGAGAAGGGGAAATGCGGATCGTCAGAACCGGCTGGCGAGCCTGCCGCCCCTGAGCTTGCCGTCGGCATCCTGGTCGAGGATCCGGCGGTAGAGCAGGGTGATCGCGACGCGGCGGTTGCGCGGGTCGGTGGGGGTGTCCTGGATCAGCGGTTCGCGGTCCGCCACGCCCTCGATCCGCTCGAAGCGCGTCTCGGGTACGCCGCCGGAGAGCAGGCGCCGGCGCGTGGCCTCGGCGCGGCCGCTGGAGAGCATCCAGTTGTTCATGTTCCTGGGGTCGCCATAGCCGAGACTGTCGGTATGGCCGCGGATCATGATCGGGTTCTGGAGCCCCTGGATCGATTCGGCGATCGTGCCGATCAGGCTGCTCGCATCGGGGACGAGCGCGGTCGTGCCGATATCGAACATCGAATAATTGGCGTCGTCGAGCAGGTCGATGCGCATTCCGTCGCGCGTGGGGACGAAGCGGATATGGTTGGCCAGCTTGGCGAGCGCTGGGGTCGAGCGCATCCGCGCCTGGATGCGCTTGGTCGTCTCGGAGAAGTTCTTCTGGTCCTGCTGCGTCAGCGCGCGCTGGTCCTTGAGCGTGCCCTTCTCGCCGGTGCCGACATCCTTGCCACCGGCCCCGCCCACCGGGATGGTCATCGAGCGCGTGCCGGTCTGGCCCGAGCGGTTGGGATAGTTTTCCTGCGCGTTGATCGCGTCGCCCTGCAGCAGGCCGTTCGAACCGGCGCTGTTCTGCTTGAACTGCACCAGGGTGGGCGCGAAATAATCGGCCAGCGCCTTGCGCTGCTTCTCGTTGGTGGCGCCGAGCAGCCACATCAGCAGGAAGAACGCCATCATCGCGGTCACGAAATCGGCATAGGCGACCTTCCAGGCGCCGCCGTGATGGCCGCCATGCCCCTCGATATAGACCTTCTTGACGATGATCTTGGGGGGCTGGTTCGATCCATGGGGTGCGCGGGCCATTTATGCGGCTCCTGCCGCAACGCGGCACCGGCCCCCGTACCCCCCCCGCCCCCCCAGAGAGTAAACAGGGTGGGTGGGCGGGGGGGGGGGCGGGCCGGGGCGGGTCCATATAAAAACCCCCGGAGAACCGCGAAGACTTCCGCGAAGCCCGGCTGGTTGGCATGGGCGATGCCCGAGCGCGCGGCCTCGATCACCAGCGGCTGCGGATGGCCGTGGAGCGACGCGATGATGATCTGCTTGACGGTGTGATAGATCGCGCTGTCGGCGTCGATCACCTGCTGGAGGCGGCCGGCGAGCGGCGCGACGATGCCATAGGCGAGCAGCACGCCCATGAACGTGCCGACCAGCGCCGAGCCGATCATCGCGCCCAGGATCGCGGGCGGCTTGTCGATCGAGCCCATCGTCTTCACCACGCCGAGCACGGCCGCGACGATGCCGAGCGCCGGCAGCGCGTCGCCGAGCGACTGGAGCGTTGTCTGCGGACCCTGGACCTCGTGGTGGTGCGTCTTGATCGTGCTGTCCATCACCTCCTCGACCGCGTGCACGTCGAGCGTGCCCGACGACACCACGACCAGGCGCAGCGTATCGGCGATCAGGTTGATCAGCGTGTGATCGGCGAGCAGGCGCGGATATTCGGCGAAGATCGCGGAGGATTTGGGATCCTCGACATGCGGCTCGAGCGCGATCGGCCCTTCGGTGCGCAGCATCTTCATCAGCTTCGAGACGAGGAAGATGACGTCGAGATAGTCCTGCTTCTTGTATTTCGGGCCCTTGAAGACCTTCATGAAGCCGCCGCCGAGCGCCTTCAGCTCCTTCATCGAATTGCCGATGATCAGCGCGCCGAGCGCGGCGCCGCCGATGATGAGCATTTCGTGCGGGATGGCTTCCATCACCGGGCCCAAGGCACCACCGGTGATGGTGAAACCCCCGAACACCATGGTCAAAAGCACGACAAGACCAATCAGCGGATACATGCGCTCTGCGTTCCCCCGTCGCCGCGATCGGCCACTCTGTCTCGGTTAACGGCCGCTTCGCCGGTTTCTTGCGCGGGTTTAGCGGGATAAGATGGTTAATGAGGTGTTGGTGTGCCCCTCTCCCGCGAAGGCGGGAGAGGGCTCAGTCGGTTGAAATTACTTCAGATAGTCGAAGAGCGACATGCTGGAGAGCTTGGTGAAGCTCGCCTGGGTCGCCTGGAGCACCGTCAGCGTCTTCTGGAGCTGGGTGATCGCGGTCGGGATGTCGGTGTCTTCCAGGCCCGAGCGCTCGCTCTCGCGCGCCTCGCCGGCATCGACCAGATGATCGGCCGAGAGATCGAGCCGCGCCGCGCGCGCGCCGACCGAGGCGCGGGCCGCGGCGACGCTGTCGAGCGACGCGTCGATCCCGGTGAGCGCATCGGAAGAGGCCTGGCTGACATCGCCGCCGGTCTTGAGCGCGGCGGAGAGATCGGCGAGCACCGAGAACATGTCGCCGCCCGTGCCGGCCGCGAAGGCCTGGGTGCCGCTGACCGAGGGCTGGACGGCATCGCCGTCGCCGACCGGGATCTTGGCCGGATCGCCGGTGCCGACAAAGCCGATCGTGCCGTCGACATTCTTCACATAGGCGGTGTCGCCGGTGGCGCTGCCGAACAAGGGCTGGCCGCGCACGTCCTTGGTGTTGGCGAGGCCGAACAGCGACTCGCGGATCGAATCGAGCTCCTCGGCGATCGCCTGGCGGTTCTGGTCGGTCAGTCCGCCATTATTCGCCTCGAGCGCGAGCTCCTTGGCGCGCTGAACCTGCGATTCGACGCTCTCCAACGTGCTGTCGCTCTGCGCGAGCACGCCCTGGGCGAGCTTGATGTTCGCGCCATAGGCGCCGTCGTCGGCACCCGCGCGCTTCAGGCCCTCGAGCCGCAGCCAGGCGGTCGGGCTGTCGGCGGCGCCGGAGATCTTCTTGGTCGTCGCGATCTGGGTCTGCGCCTTGTCGGCCTGCGCCGAGAGCTGGGACATCAGCGACATCGGGCGGTCGAACATCTGGCTGGTGGATACGCGAATGGTCATGGCGGTCACCGGATGTCGAGGATGGACTGGAGCGTCTCGCGCGCGACCTGGATCACGCGGCTCGACGCCTGATAGGCTTGCTGGAAGCGCATCAGATCGACCGCCTCCTCGTCGATATTGACCCCGCTCGCCGAATCGCGCGCGGCGACCGCCGTGTCGCGGATCGCGCCCTGCGCCTCGGCGACGTTGCGCTTGGCGGCGAGCGCCGCGCCGTTTGACGCGGTCATGTCGGTGATCGCGCCTTCGACGTTTCCGGTCGAGCGCAGCGTGTCGAAACCGGCGAGATTGCTGTTGTCGCGCGTGCCGGCGCCCGGCGCCGCGGCAGCGATGCCGCGCGGATCGTTGAGCACCATGGTGAGCTTCGAGGCGGGATCGCCGATCTCGAAGATCGGCTGGCCGGGATTGCCGCTCAGATCGACGCCGGCGGCCTGAACCGCGTTGACGCCCTGGGCAAACGCGGTCGCCTGCTGGTCGAGTGCTGTCTGTGCAGCGGCGATCTTCTGTGCGCCATCGGCATAACCTGCGAGCGCGCCGCCGCTCGGCGACATCGCCGAGCTGCTGTTGCCGAGCTGGGCTGCGTAGGAGACCGCGCCTTCGGCGTTGCGGACATAGGTGACGGTCGCGGAGTCGACGCCCTGGACGAGCAGCGGCCCGCCTTCGCCACCGCCGCGCACCGTGGCGCGGCCGATGCCGTCGAACGAGACCGAGACGTCGGTGATCGCGCTCATCGATTCGAGGATCTGGTCGCGCTGGTCGAGCAGGGCGGAGTTGGCGGCGCTGCCGTCCTGGGCGCGGCTGAGGCCCGAATTGACCTTGGCGAGCGCGGCCGAAAGCCCGTTGAGCTGGGTGGTGGCGGCATCGGCGCTGGCATCGAGATCCGATGCGGCGGCCGAGAGCGCGGCGCCGGTGGCGGAGAAAGCGGTGGCGACGCTCTGCGCCGCCTCGAGCGTGGTCGCGCGCGGGGCGAGGGCGGAAGGGTCGGCGGCAATCGCCTTGGTCGAGGTGAAGAAGGCGGTCAGCCGGTCGCCGAGCTTGTTGCCGGTGAGCGCGCCATCGATCCGGTCGAGCCAGGCGGCGCCGGCCTCGCTGCGCGCAAGGTCGGCGCCCGCGGTGCGGACCTCGGCGGAACGGTACAGGTCCGCCGCGCGGGTGACGCCGCTGACGACGACGCCCAGGCCGTTCGGGATCTTGGAGGTGGCGGTCGACGGCGCCGCGACCTCGTTGAGCACGGTCGTGCGCCGCGAATAGCCGACGGTGCCGGCGTTCGCGATATTCTCCGACGTGGTGGTCAGCGCGGTCTGATAGGCGCGGACGCCGGTGGCGCCGATCGTGAGGAGGTCGCTCACGGCTTGGTCCCTTCGCTATCGGGCGTTGCCGGTGCTGGGGCCGGTACCTGGGCGGCGGCGGCCTTGCCGAGGAATTCGGTCATCGCCTTGCCGATGCCGATCGGCGCGTGGGCGGCCATGTTCTCGGCGAGCCGCTGGTCCTGCATGTCGCGGAACTGCTCTCCGGCCTTGCTGTCGAACAGGCCGTCGCCGAGCTTCGCGGCGCGCATCGACTTGAGCATCATGCCGGTGAAGATCGATTCGAACTTCTGCCCCGCGGCCTGGAGATTCTCCTTGGACGCGAGGCGCGAGGTGTCGAGCGAGATGCCGCCGGTGGCGCTGGCGATCGCGGGCGGGGCGATGTTCGTGCTCACAGGACGATCAACTCTGCCTTGAGCGCGCCGGCTTCCTTCAGCGCCTCGAGGATGGCGACGAGGTCGGCCGGCGAGGCGCCGATGGCGTTCACGGCCTTCACCACATCGGCGAGCTTGGGCCCGGGCTCGAGCAGGAACATCGGCTTCTTCTCCTCTTCGACGCCGACGGTGCTGTGCTGCTCCGTCACGGTCTTCCCGCTAGTAAACGGCAGAGGCTGGCTGACATTTTGGGCCTCATCGATACGAACGGTGAGTTTACCATGCGTCACCGCGGCCGGGCTGACCCGGACGGCCGAGTTGATCACCACCGTGCCGGTGCGTGCGTTGACGATCACGCGGGCAGGCGCCTCGGCGGCCTCGACCGTCAGATTCTCGATCTCGCTCATCATCTCGGCGCGGACATCGGCGCCCGGGGGCGACTGGACCGCGATCGAGACGCCGTCGAGCGCGCGGGCGCGGCCGCCCCCGAAGCGGGTGTTGATCGCGTCCTGCACGCGCTGCGCGGTGGTGAAGTCGGCGCGGGCGAGGTTGAAGGTCAGGAAGGGCGACTTGTCGAAGCCGGTATCGACCGTGCGCTCGACCGTCGCGCCCTCAGGGATGCGGCCGGTCGACGGGATGTTGACGACGATCTTCGAACCGTCGGCGCCTTCCGCGCCGAGGCCGCCGACCGCGAGATTGCCCTGCGCCATCGCGTAGATCTGGCCGTCGGCACCCTGGAGCGGAGTCATGATCAGCGTGCCGCCGCGCAGCGACTTGGCCTTGCCCATCGACGAGACGGTGATGTCGAGCTTCTGGCCCGGCTTGGCGAAGGGCGGCAGATCGGCGGTGATCATTACCACCGCCGCGTTCTTGAGGCCCGGCGCCACGCCCTGGGGCAGCTGGAGCCCGAAGCGCGAGGCGACGCTCTTCATCGACTGGACGGTATATTCCAGATTGTCGTCACCGGTGCCGGGCAGGCCGACGACCACGCCATAGCCGGTGAGCTGGTTGGTACGGATGCCTTGGAAGCCGCCCAGATCCTTGACGCGTTGCGCGGCGGCCGGATTGGCGGCGAGCAGGCAGGCGAAGAAGGCGATGGCGAGACGGATCATGCGTGCACTCCGCATCAGAAGGGGCTGAGCATCTGGAAGAAGCGGCTGAGCCAGCCCTGGCGGCTGGCGCGGGCGACATCGCCCTTGCCGGTATAGGCGATGCGGGCATCGGCGACGCGCGTGCTGGGCACACGGTTGTTCGCATCGATATCGGCGGCGCGGACCAGGCCCTTGATCTGGACGAACTCGTCGCCGCGATTGAGCGTGACGCGCTTCTGGCCCTGCACGAGCATCGTGCCGTTGGGATAGACTGCGGCGATGGTGACGCTGATCTCGCCCGACAGCGCGTTGGACTGGTCCGCCGCGCCCTGGCCCTGGAAGTTGCGCGCGCCGCTGACGCTGGCGTCGGTCGGCTTGAACAGCGACAGATTGCCGGTCGAGGGCGGGGTGATCGAGAAGCCGCCGCCGCTGTCGAGCTTCGAGCTCGACGATTTGGAGGCGCTGGTCTTCTCGACCAGCACGATCGTCAGCGGATCGCCGATGCGGCGCGCGCGCTGGCCCTCGTAGAGCGCGGCATAGCCGTCGCTCGCCTGGAAGATGCTGCCATTGGCGGGCGCGGCCACCGGCGCCGCGACGGGCATCGTGACCGAGAAATCCTCCTTCTGCTTCTTCTTGCCGATCCCGAGGATCTGCGCCTCGGCCGGCGTCGCGCTCGCGGCGAAGGCGAGCGCGGCGATGCCGACGGCGAGTCGTGCAGCCAGACGCATGGGCCGCTTAGATGTTCTGATTGACATATTTTTCCATCTCATCGGCGGCCGAGATCATCTTGGAATTGACCTCATAGGCGCGCTGGGTCTCGATCATGTCGACCAGCTCCTGGACGACATTGACGTTGGAGCCTTCGAGCATGCCCTGGCGGATGCTGCCGCGGCCGTCCTGGCCGGCGACGCCCAGATTGGCGGTGCCGCTCGCGGAGGTCTCGACCAGGTAATTGTCGCCCTTGGCCTGGAGGCCGGCCGAATTGGGGAAGCTGGCGATCTGGATCTGGCCGATCTGGGTCGCCTCGCTCTGGCCCGGCACGGTCGCGGAGACGGTGCCGTCGGTGCCGATCGTGACATTGGTCGCGCCGTCGGGAATGGTGATGCCGGGCATCACCTGATAGCCGTCGCTGGTGATCAGCTGGCCCTCGGGCGAGCGCGAGAAATTGCCGGCACGGGTATAGCCGAGCGTGCCGCCGGGCATCTGCACCTGGAAATAGCCGTCGCCGTCCAGCGCCATGTCGAGCGCCGCGCCGGTGGTCTGCAGCGACCCCTCGGTCTCGATCCGGCTCGTCCCCTGGACGCGCACGCCGGTGCCGAGATTGAGCCCGGTCGCGTACTTCGTCTCCGCCGTCGAGGCGGCGCCGGGCGCGGTCACGACCTGATAGGCGAGCGTCTGGAACGAGGCACGGTCGCGTTTGAACGCGGTCGTGTTCACGTTGGCGAGATTGTTCGAGATGACCCGCATGCGCATGTCCTGGGCGTCGAGCCCGGTCCGCGCGATGTGCATTGCCGATGAACCCATCGTCTAAACTCCCTTATGCGGGCATCCGCATCAGCGATGCGGAGCTCTCGTCCATGGTCTTGGCTTCCTTGAGCAGGTTCGCCTGCACTTCGTAGCTGCGCTGGTTCTCGATCATGTCGACCAGCGACTGGGTGAGGTTGACGTTCGACTGCTCGAGCGCGCCGCCCTGCACCTTGGCGTCGAGATCCTCGGGCAGCACGCCGCCGCCCTTCACGTGGAGGAGGTTGTCGAGGCCCTTGGAGGTCTGGGTGCCGTCGGTGCTCGCCAGCTTGATCTTGTCGATCACCTGGGGCTGGCTGGCATCGCCGCCCGGGGGCACGATCGTGACAGTGCCGTCATTGGCGATCGCGATCGATTGATAGGGGGGCACGGTGATGGGGCCCCCCGACCCCATCACCGGGAAACCGTCGCCGGTTTCCAGCACGCCCGAGGGCGCGACGTTCAGGTCGCCGCGCCTCGTATAGGCTTCGGTGCCGTCCTTGGCCTGCACCGCCATCCAGCTGTCGCCGGCCACCGCCACGTCGAGCGGCCGCCCGGTCTGCACCATCGTGCCGGCGCGGCGGTCGAAGTCGTTGACCTCTTCCGAGGCCAGCTCGCGGCTTTCGAAGCCCGTGCCCTGGAGCACGAGGCGATCGAAATTGACGCGCTCGGCGCGGTAGCCCGTCGTCGATGCGTTCGCGATGTTGTTCGCGATCGTCGATTGCGCCGACATCTGGCTGCGAAGCCCCGAGAGCGCGGTGTAGACGAGCTTGTCCATGGCGGTTCCTCCTCAGCCCTTGCTCAGCTGCGGATGTTGAAGATGGTCTGCGAGATCTGGCTCGCGGTATCGAGCGCCTTGGCGTTCGCCTGGAAGTTGCGCTGCGCCGCGATCAGCCCGACCAGTTCCTCGGTGATGTCGACGTTCGAGCGCTCGACCGCGCCCGACATCAGCGAGCCGAAGCCGTTCGAATTGGGCTCGCCGAGGCGCGCCTCGCCCGAGAGGCCGGTCGCCGCCCAGGTCGAGTTGCCGAGCTGGCGCAGGCCCGAGGGATTGGTGAAGTTGGCGAGGATCACCTTGCCGAGCGGCTGGAGATCGCCGTTCGAGAAGCTCGCCTGGACGGTACCGTCGTCGCCGATCGTGATACCCTCGAACTGGCCGACCGCGGCGCCGTCCTGTGTCTTGTTGTTGACGCTGAAGGGCTGGCTGGTCTGGCTGGTCTGCGTGCCGAAATCGAGGGTGATCTGCTGGTCGGCCGAGGCGCCGGGCGCGAGGAAGCCGCCAAAGGTGGTCGCAGCGGTGGGCGCGGTCATATGGCCGGTCGCATCGAACTGGAGCGTGATCGGTTCGATGGTGCCGGCGCTCGACGGATCGGCATCGAGCTGCTGATCGCCGACGAAGGAATAGACCTTCCAGCTGCTGGTGGCGTTGCCCGTGCTCGGCGCGGTGTCGCGCACATAATAGTTGGTGAGCGTCAGCGCGTTGCCCCCGGCATCGTAGATCGTGGTCTGCGACGACTGGTTGTAGGTGCCCGGATCGAAGCGGTCGAAGGCATAGGGCGTGTCGTCGAACCGTGCGGCATCCTTGGGGATCGCCGAATTGGCCGAGAGATTGAGCGCCAGGCCGACATTCTTGGTCGCCTGGGGCGTGCCGCTGGTGGTCGGCAGCCGCAGCGGAATCGCCGAATCGATGCCGGTCGCGACCACCGCGCCCGAGCCGTCGACCGGATAGACGAGCAGCTTGTTGCCCTGCTGATCGGTCACGTAACGGTCCGGGTCTACCGTGAAATTGCCGTTGCGGGTGAAGTTGATGCTGCCGCTGCCGGCATCCGAGCGCACCGCGAAGAAGCCGTCGCCGGTGATCGCGAGATCGAGCGCCGAGCTCGACTGGGTATAGCCGCCCTGGCTGAACTGCTGGCGGATCGAGCGCACGACCGTGCCCGAACCGACCATCTGGTTGGGGTTCGAATCCTTGGTCGACGCGATCACGTCGGCGAACATCGTCGTCGAGCGCTTGAAGCCGTTGGTCGAGACGTTCGCGAGGTTGTGCGAGATCGTCGACATGTCGGTCTGGGCAGCCTGCAGCCCGCTCAGGGAAGTGTAGAAGGACATTCAAGATACTCCGGTTTCGAGAGGGTCAGCCGATCTTGCGGACGGCGGAAACGGGGACCTGGCCGAGGCCGGGTAGAGTGAGGACCGGCGCGCCGTCGCTGCCGAGCGTGACGGAGGTGACCGGCGACCACACCAGCGGCGTGGCACTGACCGAGCCGCCATCGGCGTTGCGCGCCGCGGCCTTGATCGTGAACGGGCCCGATCCGGCGGGATCGGCGCTGTCGGTGGTGCCGTCCCATTCGAAATCGATCGAACCCTTGCTCTGCGGCCCGAGCGAGACGGTCTTGAGCAGGCGGCCATTGGCGTCCGAGATCGACACGTTGACGTCGGTCGCGTCGGCGCCGAGCTCGATCGTGCCGCCGAGCGTGCCATCGGTGCGCGGATAGGCGGTCTCGCCGGGGGTCAGCACGGTGCGGCCGATCCACGACATCGCGTCGCCGGTCGAGGTGCCGTTGAGGCGGTCCGAGATCGCCTTCAGCGTCGTGTTCATGTCGCTGATGCCCGCGAGCTGCGAGAACTGCGCCATCTGGGCGACCATCTGGGTGTTGTCGACCGGGGCGAACGGATCCTGGTTCTTCAGCTGCGCGGTCATCAGCTGCAGGAAGTCGTTCTGGTCCATGTTGGTCTTGCCGAGGTTGGAAGACGCAGCGGCCTGCTGCGCGGCCGAACCCGTGCGGTTGATGCCGAGATTGGCGAGTGTGCTATCGAAATCGGACATGATCAGCGGCCCAGCTTGAGGGTGTCGGTGATCAGCTGCTTGGCAGTCTGCATCACTTCGACATTGTTTTGGTAGGAACGAGCGGTCTCGAGCATGTCGACGAGCTCGCGGGTCTCATCGACCGCGCTCTCCCAGACATTGCCTTCCTTGTCGGCCATCGGATTGCCGGGATCGTAGCGCTTGGTCGGATCGGATCCGGCGGTGACGACCTGCTCGACATCGACCGTCGACATGCCGCTCGCTTCGTCGAACGCGGTGCGGAACACCGGCTTGATCGTGCGATAGGCGGCGTCGGCGCTCGACGCGACCGTGCCGGCATTGGCGAGGTTCGACGCGGTGGTGTTCATTCGCACGAGCTGCGCGGACATCGCGCGGCCCGAGACCTGGAAGATCGAAAGCGGCCGGTCACCCATGCTCATTCTCCCTTCAGCGCGCGCGTGATCTGGCCGATGCGGCCGTTCAGGAACGACAGCGTGGTCTGATAGGCGACGGCGTTTTCGGCGAAGGCGGTCTGTTCGGTGGCGAGCTCGACGGTGTTGCCGTCCTGGCTCGGCTGGAGCGGCACGCGGTAGAGCGTGTTGGTGTCGATCGCATTGTCGACCGATCCGCCCTGCGCGTCGATCGCGCTGAGCGCCGCCTGGAAGTCGATGTCCTTGGCCTTGTAGCCCGGTGTCGACGCGTTCGCGATGTTCGACGCGAGCTGGCCCATGCGCTGCGAACGCAGCTGGAGCGCTGCGCCGTGAACGCCGAAAAGGCTGTCGTTGGACATGGGCTGTCTCCCGCACAAAAGTTCGTGCGTGAACTCTGCAATGGGCGTGCCAAATGCCCTGCAGGGGTATGAAAGTGTCGGAATCGCTGGGAAAGCGGGGAAGGGCGGCAAGGTTTTGCCGGGTGGCGGCAAAGGGGTGCCGTTCCCTTTTCGTCACCCCGGACTCGTTCCGGATCCTAAGGTGCCGACTGTGCCGCGCAGGAGCTTTGTCCGCATCGCTCCGAGACTGGGTGGCCCCGGAACGAGTCCGGGGTGACGAAGGAGCGGTTCTCGAGCCGTCGCCGCATTTGGCCCAGCCCTTGCACATACAGGCGCATGGACTTTGCCAGCTTTCCCGGCCTTGCGCCGTTCATCGATCCGCTCGCCTTCGCCATCGTCGGCGGCGGCACCGCGCTCGTCGTGGTGCTGCGGACCCCGGTGCGCGATCTGGCGCGCGGCTTTGCGGCGCTCGCCGTACTGCCGCGCCGCGCTTTCCGGGCGGAGCCGCTGCTCGACCAGATCGGCGCGCTGACCCGCATCGCCCGGCGCCACGGCGTGATCGCGCTCGATCGCTCGGTGATCGCCGATCCCGATGTCGCCGCCGCCGTGGCGGCAGCGGTCGACGGCGCGACGCCGGAGACGATCGAGTTGCTGGCCGAGCAACACCGGAGCGCCCGGTTCGAGCGGCACCGCGCGGCCTGCGAGGTCTGGTCCGGGGCCGCCGATATCGCACCCGCCATGGGCATGGTCGGCACGCTGATCGGGCTCGTCCAGATGTTCTCGTCGATGCGTGACACCTCGGCGATCGGCGGTGCGATGGCGGTGGCCTTGCTCGCCACACTCTACGGCGCCCTGCTCGCCAACCTCGTCGCGCTGCCGATCGCCACCCGGCTCAAGCGGCGGGCGCGCCACGAGGCGCTGGAGCGTGCCCGCCTCGCCGCGCCGCTCGCTGCGCTGGGCGGGATCGAGCCGGCGGCGCGCCGCGATCTGCACGAGATCGCGGCATGACCTTCGACGACGATATTCCCGACCGCCCGGTCTGGCTCATCACGCTGGCCGACCTGTCGCTGCTGCTCGTCGGCTTCTTCGTCTTCCTCAAGGCGAGCGAGACCGATCCGCGCGCGCTGGCCGCGCAGATCCGCGCGGGCTTTGTCGAGGAGCGGACACCCGCGATGCCGGTCGATATCGCCGCGGTGAGCGGCTTCGCGGCCGGATCGGCGGAGATCGTCAATGCCTCGGCCGCGCTCGACTGGGCGCGGTCCGCCGCGCGCGATCCGCGCACCCGGCTGCACATCACCGGCGAGGTCGACGGCAGCCCCGGCGATGTCGATCCGCTGACCGGCAGCGGCCCCATCCTCGCCGCCGACCGCGCCCGCGCCGTCGCCGCGCGCCTGGTCCGCTCGGGCGCGATCTCGCCGGAGCGCATCCTGCTTTCCACCGGACGCGGTCAGCGCCGCACCGTCCTCACCCTCGGCTATGACGGGGGGCGGCAAGACCCTGCCGCCCGGCAACCGGCCATTGCCGCCCGCCCGCAACAAGGAACCCAGCCATGATGTTGTTCGCCGCGATCCTCGCCGCCGCACCCGTAGCGGAGCAGTTTCAGTCGACCATCGTCCTCGACGCCATCGTCGCGCAGTTCACCGGCAGGCAGGTCGGCGAGCTGGGCGGCGCGCGCGCGCCGGTCGATACGCGGCTGAAGCTCGCGCAGTGCGCCGCGCCGCAGCTCGAATGGCGCAGCGAGGCGAAGGACGCGGTTCTGGTGCGCTGCATGGCGCCGGGCTGGCGGGTCTATGTGCCGGTCAACGCCGCACCCCAGCCCAAGCCGGTCGCCGCACCGGCGGCCGCGCGGGTCGCGCCGGCGGTGAAGGCCGAGCCGGTGATCCGCCGCGGCGATCCGATCACGGTCGAGGCCGGCGCGGCAGGTTTTTCGATCACGCGTGAAGGCGTCGCGATGAACGACGCCGCGCCCGGTGCCAGGCTGCTCGTCAAGGTCGATGAGAAAAAGCAGCCGATCCAGGCGGTTGCGCTGGAACAGGGCCGTGCGCGCCTGCCGGGCTTCGGCGAATGATTTTTTTGTTAAAGCTTGTCCGTGCCCTGCCGTTCTTAGCAATGTCGGCACAGGTTCAAGGATTGCAGGCAATGGTAGATCCAATCGGCATCAAGACAGGCACGGTCGTCGATCGCCGCCCGGCGGTGTCGGTCGGCGCTGCGCCCAGCGTCGAACCGGTCAAGACGGTTGCGAGCGAGCCCCAGGCGGTCGAATCGGCCGCGGCGGAACTCTCGCAGACGATGGCGGCCCAACCGCCTGTCGATTCCGAGCGCGTGGCGCGTATCCGCAAGGCGATCCAGGACGGTCGGTTCCCGATCTATCCCTCGACGATCGCCGACCGGCTGCTCGCGCTGAAGCTCGAATGGAATCCCAATGCAGAGGCGTGAAGCCCTGATCGAGGTGATCGAGGCGCTCCACGCCGAGATTGCCGCACTCAAGGCGAACGACGTGCCGGCGCTCGAGGCCGCAACGCGCGCCAAGCTGGCGGGCATCGACACGGTCGCGCTCTATGACGGCGAGGCACCCTCGGCGGAGGTCAAGGAGCT
Source organism: uncultured Sphingomonas sp. (assembly GCA_966211615.1). GTDB lineage: Bacteria > Pseudomonadota > Alphaproteobacteria > Sphingomonadales > Sphingomonadaceae > Sphingomonas. The sequence goes on along the minus strand of CBIHNZ010000002.1, from coordinate 153,894 downwards.
CGCTGCCGAGGCGCATCGGCTCAACGAGACCTGCCGCATCTATGTGAACCTGATGGCGGCAAATGTTCGCCGCCGCCTGCAACTTCTTTCCGGCAATATGGCACCCGCCTATCGCCCCGGAGGCTATGCCTTCGCTTGAGATCTTCCCGCAAGGGAAGCAGGTGGAGGGGTGTTGCGGCATGCGACCCGCATGCGGAGTGCCCCTCCACCTTTCACCGATGCTCTAAATGGGTCGCACCGGCCCGCTCTCCCACCGCATCTGCCCATGCTCAACTGGCACGATCCTTGCTGATTATGCCCGCACCTAGGGCAATCGGATCGGGGATCCATGAGCGTAGCATCGGTCAACACCAGGGCCAGCGTCCAGACGGCGATCGCCGCGGCGAGCCGCAAGACCGGCGTCGACTTCAACTATCTGCTTGGCCAGGCACAGGTCGAAAGCGGCATGCGCGCCGATGCGCGCGCCGGGACCTCGTCGGCGAGCGGGCTCTACCAGTTCATCGACCAGAGCTGGCTCGGCGTGATCAAGCAGCACGGTGCCGAGCACGGCCTGGGCTGGGCTGCCGACAGCATCTCGCGCACCGCCAGCGGGCGGTACGTCGTCAGCGATGCCGGCACGCGCCAGGCGATCCTCAATATGCGCAGCGATCCGCAGACCTCGGCGCTGATGGCGGCCGAGCATGCTGCGGACAACAAGGCCGCGCTCGAAGGTTCGCTCGATCGGCCCGCCACAGGCACCGACCTCTATATGGCGCATTTCCTCGGCCTGGGCGGCGCGCGCTCGTTCCTGAGCACGATGGAGAATAATCCCGGCCGCACCGGCGCGAGCATGTTCCCCGCCGCCGCGCGCGCCAATCGCGGCATCTTCTATGCCTCGAACGGCCAGCCGCGCACGCTCGGGCAGATCTACGAGAAGCTCTCCGGCAAGCTCGACCGCGGCGCCGCCTCGGCAGGCGCGACCGGGCTCGCCTCGGACGGGCTCGACGCGCTCTCGCAGGGGCTCGACGATTTCGGCGCCAGCATCGGCGATAGCGGCGACGGCAATGAAGTGATCCTGGGCAATGGCGCGGTCGGCGGCGACCGCCATTGGGTCCAGAACACGCTGGCCCAGCTCAATTCCGGCAATGCGACGCGCGATGCGGTCAATCCGCTCCGCCCGACGCCGGCGAATGCCAGGCTTGCCTATCTCATGCTCGCGAATCTGGGAGCGTAACCTCAAGTGAACGGTCTGACGCTTCCCGGGGGTTTCGCTCCCGCCATGAAGAGCTTCGCGCTGCCCGGCGCCATCTTGCTGCTGGTCGCGCTGATGGTGGTGCCGATCCCGGCCTTCCTGCTCGACGTCTTCTTCATCATGAACATCATGATCAGCCTTGCGGTGCTGATGGTGGCGCTCAACGCGCAGAAGCCGCTCGACTTCTCGGCCTTCCCGACCGTGCTGTTGTTCGCGACCCTGTTCCGGCTCGGCCTCAACGTCGCCTCGACGCGCGTCGTGCTGGTGCACGGCCATGAGGGCGAGGCGGCGGCCGGCCATGTCATCGAGGCGTTCGGCACCTTCCTGATCGGCGGCGACTATGTCGTCGGCCTGTTCGTCTTCGCGATCCTGATCATCATCAACATGATCGTCGTGACCAAGGGCGCCGGCCGCGTCTCCGAAGTCAGCGCGCGCTTCACCCTCGACGCCCTGCCGGGCAAGCAGATGGCGATCGACGCCGATCTGAACGCCGGGCTGATCACGCCCGACGACGCCCGCGCGCGGCGCATCGAGGTTTCGACCGAAGCCGATTTCTACGGCGCGATGGACGGTTCGTCCAAGTTCGTGAAGGGCGACGCGATCGCCGGACTGCTGATCCTCGCGATCAACATCATCGGCGGGCTCATCCTGGGCGTGGTCAGCCACAAGATGGCGGTGGGCGAGGCGGCGCAGACCTATGTGCTGCTCGCGATCGGCGACGCGCTGGTCGCGCAGCTGCCGTCGCTGATGCTGTCGATCGCCGCGGCCGCGATCGTCACCCGGGTCGCTTCCACCTATGATCTCGCCGGCCAGATCGGCAGCCAGTTCGGCAGCCACAAGACCTGGATGCCGGTCGCGGTGATCCTCGGCCTGCTCGGGGTGATGCCCGGCATGCCGCATCTGGTGATCCTGCCCGCCGCCGCCGCCGCCGGCTTCGCCGCGTGGAAGCTCAGGCAGATCGCCAATCGCCCGCCGCCGCCCGCGCCTGCCGCGGAGCCGGTCGACCTGTCGAAGATCGGCTGGGACGAGGTGACCGACAATATGCAGGTGATGCTCGATATCGGGTACGGGCTCGTGCCTTTGGTCGACGAGCGCCGCGGCGGACCGCTGATGGGGCGGATCACCGGGGTGCGCCGCCAGCTTTCCAAGGATCTCGGCTTCGTGGTGCCGCAGGTGCGCGTGCGCGACGACATCAACCTGGCGCCCTTCACCTATCGCATCGTGCTGGGCGGCGTCGTGGTCGGCGAGGACAGCGTCTCGCCCGACGAGATGCTCGCGCTCGATACCGGCCAGGCCTCGGGCCATCTGGGCGGCAAGCCGGTCAAGGACCCGACCTTCGGGCTCGATGCGGTATGGATTCATTCGAGCGACGCCGATGCCGCCACCGGCATGGGCTATCTGGTGGTCGACCCCGGCACCGTGGTCGCGACGCATCTCAACCAGGCGCTGATCCAGAACGCGTCGGACCTGCTCGGTCCCGACGAGGTCCAGTCGCTGCTCGACGGGCTCAAGGAACGCGCCGCCGCTTTGGTCGCCGCGCTCTCGCCGCAGCCGGTGCCGCTCACCACGCTCACCACGGTGCTGCGCGGGCTGCTCGCCGAGAATATCCCGCTCAAGGAATTCCGCCGCATCGCCGCCGCGATCGCCACCGCCGCGCAGAAGACGCTCGACGCCGAGGAGATCCTCGAGCTGATCCGCCCCGATCTCGGCCCGCTGATCATCCAGCGGCTGTGCGGGGTGCGCGAGCCCCTGCGGGTGATGACGCTGGAGGGACAGCTCGAGGCTTTGCTCGGCCAGGCAGTCCGCTCCGATCCGTCGCGCCGCCACACGATCGAGCCCGATCTCGGCCGTCGCATCGCCGACGCATTGCAGCGCGCCGCCGGGCCGCTGGTGGCCGAGGCCAAGCCCTTCGCGCTGGTCGTCCAGCCGTCGATCCGCGTCGCGATCCGCAAGCTGGTCAAGACCGTGCTCCCCGACACGCCGGTGATGAGCTTCTTCGAAGTGCCCGAGGACAAGGCCGTCGAAGTCGTCGCCGTGATCGGCGCGCCGGAGGCGCTGCCCGCATGAACGCTTACACCCCGAGGAACATGACAGACATGGCTTCGCTGGCTTCGACCCCGCTTACCTATGCCCGTACGCCCCAGCGCGATGCCGAGGCGCTGGTGCGCAAGCATCTGCCGCTGGTGCGCCGCCTCGCCTGGCACATCCACGGATCGATGAGCACGATCGTCGAGGTCGAGGACCTGATCCAGATCGGCATGGTCGCGCTGATCGAGGCGGTGGCCGGATTCGAGGATCGCGGCGCGGTGACCTTCGAGCAATATCTGGTGACGCGGGTGCGCGGGGCGATGATCGACGAGCTGCGCCGCCAGGCGACGCTCACCCGCGGCGCGATGCGGCGGCGGCGAGCCTATGGCGACGCGGTGTCGACGCTCACCGCCGAACTCGGACGCGTGCCCATCGATACCGAGGTCGCCGAGCGGCTGGGGGTCACCGTCGAGAAATTGCGGACCGAATATGCGACCGCGGAGGCGGTGCGCTTCGATTCGATCGACGAGATGTATTCGGACGAATCGCCCTGGTTCATGTCCGACGATCCCGACGCGTTCGAACAGCTGGCGGAGAGCGACCAGCGCGAGGCGCTGATCGAGGCGATCACCGAGCTGCCCGAGCGCGAGGCGCAGGTGATCCAGCTCTATTATGTCGAGGAACTGAACCTCGAGGAGATCGGCCAGGTGCTCGGCGTCGGCGCCGCGCGGATCTGCCAGATCAAGGCGGCGGCGCACGCGAAGCTGAAAAAGGCGCTGCACAAGCGGCTGGGGTGACGGATAGGACCCTGGTGTGTTGCCCCCATTGCACACCGCCGCCGATTGCCGCATCACCCGCGCCTTCACCGGCGAGGGGGTATCGGTACATGTCCAAGCATTATCTGTTGGCGGCTGTCGCGGCGGCGAGCCTGTTTTCCTGCCAAGCTGACGCGCAGACCTGGACCGTGCGTCCCGAATGGGTGCGCGCGCATGAATCGTTCCTCGCCAGCGAGGCATTGCAGGGGCGCGGCAGCGCCACCCGCGACGAGGCGATCGCCGCGGCCTATGTCGCCGCGCAGTTCGAGAGCTTCGGATTGAAGCTGGCGCCGGGCATGACCGGCTATCTTCAAAAGGCCGAGATCATCCGCTTCCGGCTCGACAGCCCGCCGGTGCTGACCGTCGACGGCAAGGTGGTCGCCGATCCCAAGCTGCTGGTCGGGCGGAGCGACGCGGTGACCGGCAAGCTCCAGGTCTATACCGGCAAGCCCGACGGCGTGCCCGCCGGCGACGTGGTGCTCGTCAGCGGCGGCGCCCCGGCGATGCAATATTACCGCGCCGCCAGCGCCAAGAAGGTCAAGCTGGTCATCGTCCGCGACAGCGAGGAGATGCAGGGCACCTATAAGGGCGTCGGCGGCAAGCCGCGCATGCCCGCCTATCTGGGCGGTGGCGAGGTGCCCGAGCGCACGGCGGTGATGATCCTGCCGGCGGCGGCGTTCGACGCGCTGGCCAAGAAGCCCGGCGCCGACGTCTCGATGACGCTGCCGGGTCTCGCCAAGGACGTGGCGATCACGACCAACGCGATCGGCTATCTGCCCGGCACCGATCCCAAGGCGGGGGTGCTGCTGCTCAGCGCGCATCTCGACCATCTGGGGGTGCGGCCCGACGGCGTGATCATGCCGGGTGCCAATGACGATGCCTCGGGCACCACCGCGGTGCTCGAGCTCGCCCGTGCGCTCGCGGCGGCCAAGCAGACCAAGCGCGGCATCCTGTTCGTCGCCTATGGCAGCGAGGAGATCGGCGGCTACGGCTCCAAATATTTCGGCGCGCATCCGCCGGTGCCGCTCAGCGACATCGTCGCCAATATCGAAGTCGAGATGATCGGTGCGCAGGATCCCAAGCTTCCCGCCGGATCGATGATGATGACCGGGTTCGAGCGCTCGACGCTGGGCGAGACGCTGAGGGCGCACGGCGCCTTGGTGTCGCCCGATCCCTATCCCGATCAGAACTTCTTCCAGCGCTCGGACAATTATTCGCTCGCGGTGAAGGGTGTGGTCGCGCACACGCTTTCGGGCTGGGCGGTCACGCCGACCTATCACACCCAGAACGACACGCTCGAGAGTCTGGACATCGCCTTCATGACCCGCGCGATCCAGTCGCTGGTCGAGCCGGTCCGCTCGCTGGCGGACAGCGACGCCAAGCCCGAATGGAAGCCGGGCGGCAAGCCCATGGAGTAAGGACGTGGAAAACCCCGGTGGCCAATGACCACCGGGGTTCCCCGTGCGCCCTCCCTTGCGGGAGGTGACCGGCCGCAGTGCCTCGTCAGGGGGGTGACACCCCGACCGGCACGCGCTTAACGGAGCAGCGAGAGCACCGTCTGCTGGCTCTGGTTCGCCTGGGCGAGCATCGCCGTCGAAGCCTGAGACAGGATCTGCGCCTTGGCGAGCGCCGTCGTCTCGGCCGAGAAATCGGCGTCCTCGATGCGGCTGCGCGCTTCGCTCAGATTGGCGGTCGTCGTCGTCATGTTGTTGACCGTCGACTGGAGGCGGTTCTGCACCGCACCCAGATCGCCGCGGCCGGCCGAGATCTCGGTCAGCGCCGCATCGATCACGGCCAGGGCGTCCGAAGCCGCATCCTGCGTGCTGATGTCGAGATCCGAACCCGGAGCCGCGGTCGCGGTCACGCCGAGCGCGGCCAGGCCCGAGGTCTCACCGCCGGCGATGATCGTCTTGCCGGCATCGGCCGTCAGCACGATCTGGTTCTGGGCGACCGTCGAGGTCTCGTCCTCGGTGAAGGTCGTGATCGGCGTGCCGCCCTGCGGCGTGACGGTGAACTTGCCGACGTCGCCGGTAGCCTCGACCAGCAGGTCGACATCGTCGGCGCTGGTGAGTTCGAGGCCGGTGCCGGCTGCGTTGACCGTGGCGGTCACACCGATGCCGGTCTTGCTGTTGATCTCGTCGGCGAGCGCGGAATAGCTCCACTGGTCGACCGTCGTGTCAGCGTCCGGGCCGTCGATCGCGCCCTTGCTGATATCGACTTCGACGCCGTTGATCTTGATCTTGCCGGTGGTCGAGGCCGAGGCGCTGTTGACGGCGAGCGTGAGCTTGGTCTGTGCCGCCGCGGTCACGCCGGTGTCGCTGGTCGCCGCGTTGATCGCGGTCACCTTGTCGCCGATCGCGGCGCTGGCGTCGCCATTGGTATCGACGCTGGCGCCGATCCAGGTGCCGTTGATCTGCAGCGTGTTCTTGGCAAGCGCAGCCGCGCCGACCGTGCCGGTGACCGGGCCTTCGACGCCGGTCTTCAGGCCCAGCTTCTCGGCCGAGACGCTGACCATCTTCATCGAGATGGTTTCACCCGCGTTGATGCCGGTCTGCAGCTTGACCGAGCCGGTCTTGCCGTCGAGCAGGCCGACGCCGTTGAAGTTGGTGGTCTTCGAGATGTTGCCGACTTCGGCGATCAGCTGGGTCATTTCCGACTGCAGCGTGTCGCGGTCGCTGTCGGCCAGCGTACCGCTGGCGGCCTGGGTAGCCAGTTCCTTCATGCGCTGAAGCATGTTGGTGACTTCGCCCATCGCGCCTTCGGCGGTCTGCGCCAGCGAGATGCCGTCGTTTGCGTTGCGCATGGCGACTGCCATGCTGCGTACCTGGCTGGTCATGCGGCTCGAGATGGCAAGGCCTGCCGCATCGTCCTTCGCGCTGTTGATCCGCTTGCCGGTCGACAGGCGCTCCATGGCGGTCTGCAGCGACATCGAAGCGCCCGAAGACGCATTCGCGGCGCGCAGGCTCGCAATGTTGGTTCCGATAACAGTCATTTCCGTTACTCCGTTCAAAGCTGGCGCTCCCGCCACCCCCCCATGCGAAGAGTCCGAGCCGCCAGCCCTGAGAACGGCCGTCCGGTTTTTTGATTAAGCGGAAAGTTTCGGCCCCCGGAACGCGCCTACGCGCGCGCGTAGGACGCGCTCGGACCAAGGTTGCGGGCCGGTCACAGTATTTTACCGGAGATTAACCATCATTCGCGCAAAGATGTGTCCAAAGGGGATCTACATGCGCTCGATCGTTCCATCCGCGGCAGTACTTCGTCAGAAATATGCGCTGGTATCGGCGCTGCGCGCGCAGGGTTTCGCGATCGGCTCGTGCGAGGACGGCAAGCCCGCCGCGTCCGGCCTCTATCTCGTCGCTGAAGGCGAGGTTCCGCCGGCGCCGGCCCGCACGCTGATCCTCGGCGAAGGCGAACGCAGCGCGGTCCCGTTCCGCGACGGCAACCCCGCCCGGCTCTCCTATGGCAGCGAAGATGCCGCGATCGGCAACGGCTTTGTCGGCGCGATGCTCCGCGAACCCGGCGAGCCCGTCGCCGCCGATCCCGAGAGCCTGGCGCTTCTCGCTCTGGCCGAGCGTGTCGCCGCATCCGACATCACCGTGCTGATCAACGGCCCCACCGGCACCGGCAAGGAAGTGCTGGCCAAGGCGATCCATATGGGCTCGTCGCGCCGCGACGGACCGTTCGTGGCGATCAACTGCGCCGCGCTGCCCGAGACGATGCTCGAGGCGATGCTGTTCGGCCATCACAAGGGCTCGTTCACCGGCGCGTCGTCGGGCGGCCAGGGCTTCTTCCGCGCCGCCAATGGCGGCACCTTGCTGCTCGACGAGATCGCCGAGATGCCGATCCAGCTCCAGGCCAAGTTGCTCCGGGCGCTGCAGGAGCGCGAGGTCGTTCCGATCGGCGGCACGCTGCCCGAGAAGATCGACGTGCGCGTGATCGCCTGCGCCAATCGCGACCTGCAGGGCGAAGTCCTGGCCGGACGCTTCCGCGCCGATCTCTACTACCGCCTCTCGGTCTTCCCGCTGTCGACCAAGGCACTGGCAGAACGCCCGGGGGACATTCCCGCACTGGCCGCCGCGATGGTCGTCCGCCATGCCGGCAATCGCGCCACCCTGCCCTGGATCAGTGCCGATGCGCTCGAAATCCTCACCGATCATGACTGGCCGGGCAATGTCCGCGAGCTCGAGAATGTCATCCAGCGCGCCCTGCTGCTGGCACCGGGTGACACGATCGAGGCCGGGCACCTGATCTTCGATCGGCCCGTCGAGCGGCGGGTCGAGACTGGCGGCACGCTCAACAACATCGTCCAGATCCATGAATTCCACGCGATCCGCGAGACGCTGGCGGCCTGCAACGGCAGCCGGATCGAGACAGCGAAGCGGCTCGGCATCTCGGAGCGGACGCTGCGCTACCGGCTCGCCAAGGCACGTGAACAGGGCGATGACATCGCCCGGGCGGCATCGGCATGACCAGTGTCACCAGCCCGATGAGCGTCGATCGCGTGATGGCGCTCCGCTCGCAGATCCTCGAGCGCAACCAGGCGCTCGCCCGCGCCAACCAGGCACCGGCCACCACCGGGGCGTCCGCCGCTACCGAGGCCAAGCCCGCCAGCTTCGCCTCGACGATGGAGGACGCCTTCAAGCAGGTGAACGCCGACCAGAACCAGGCCGGCGCGCTTTCGGAAAGCTATGAGCGCGGCGAGACGGTCGACATCGCCAAGGTGATGCTCGCCCGCCAGCAGGCTTCGGTCGGCTTCGAGGCGACCCTGCAGGTCCGCAACAAGCTTCTCTCCGCCTATCGCGACATCATGAGCATGCCGGTTTGATATGAGCAACGCACTCACCCCCACCGACGCGGCCGCAATGCCCGCGAGCTTCAATCCGCTGCGGCAGATGGGCGACATCCTCGCCCAGCCCGCGGTGAAGCGGAGCCTCCCGTTCCTCTTCCTGGTCGGGCTGGTCGCCGCGGGCTGGCTCGCCTGGTCGATGGTCGCGACCTCGCCGCAGCGGATCCTGTTCGCCAACGTCACCGATTCGGACAAGGCCGCGATCACCAGCGCGCTTCAGGGCGCCAACATCTCGGCGAGCATCGACGATTCGGGTTCGATCACCGTCGCCGAGGACCAGTATCACAAGGCGCGGATGCTGCTCGCCAGCCAGAACCTGCCCAAGGCGGCGCCCGGCGGCTATGCGATCCTCGACCAGCTGCCGATGGGCGTCAGCCGCGCGGTGGAAGGCGAACGCCTCCGTCAGGCGCGCGAGACCGAGCTGGCGCGCTCGATCGAGGAGATCGATTCGGTCGCCGAGGCGCGGGTGCATCTCGCCACGCCCGAGGCATCGGTGTTCGTCCGCGATCATGCCGAGCCCTCGGCATCGGTGATCCTCAAGCTCCAGGGCGGCCGGGCGCTCAGCGAGGCGCAGGTCCGCTCGATCGTCAATCTCGTCGCCTCGTCGGTGCCGGGGATGCAGCCCGATGCGGTGACGATCGTCGATCAGATGGGTGCCTTGCTGTCCAAGGCCGGTAGCGGCTCGGGCGGTTCCACCGTCGGGGACACGCGGATCGATTTCCAGCGTCGCATCGAGGACAAGTATCGCACTCAGCTGATCCAGTTGCTGACCCCGCTGGTCGGCGCCGGCAATTTCACCGCCGAGGTGCAGGCGGATGTCGATCTGGACGAGAGCCAGGCGACCCGCGAAAGCTATGACAAGCAGGGCGGCGTGATCCGCGCCGAACAGGGCGCCTGGACCGGCACGTCGAAGGACGGCGCCCAGCCCGGCGGTATCCCCGGCGCGCTTTCGAACACGCCGCCGCCCGCCAGCACCCTGGTCGCGCCCAATGCGCAGGGTCAGGCTGCTGCGGCCGGCACCGTCGTGCCTCCGGCCGGCGCCACGCCGCCGGGCACGCCCCCGGTCACGCAGAAGCAGAGCGACAGCTTCGCCCGTACCTTCGAGACCGGCAAGGAAATCTCGGTCACCCGCGCCACGCCTGGCAACGTCAAGCGGCTCTCGGTCGCGGTGCTGCTGCGCGAGGAGCCCGGCAAGCCGCGCGGCACGGTGGAGATCACCCAGATCAACGACCTCGTAAAGGCAGCCGTCGGCTTCAACGCTGGGCGCCAGGACCAGGTCACCGTGATCAGCCGCAAGTTCACTGCGCCCGCCGAGGCGGCGACGGGTGGCCCCGCCTGGTATGATGCCGGCTGGGTGCCGCTGGTCGCGCGCAACGTGACGGCGCTGGTGATTGCGCTGCTCGTGCTCTTCCTCGGCGTGCGACCGCTCGCCAAGGCGCTGCTCAAGAAGCGCGACGACGCCTCCGCGCATCGCCCGGCGCTGGCGATCGGCGGCCCCAACGGCGCCGCCCCGCAGGCGCCGCAGCCGGCGGTGAGCATCGACATGCTCCAGCAGGGCGGCAACGGCTATGACGACCGGGTCGGCCTGGTCCGCGGCTTCACCCGCGACAATCCGGCGCGCGCTGCGCTCGCGGTACGCGACATGATCCGGGCGGACGGCCAATGACCGCGCTGCGCAGCTTCAACGGCGTCGAACGCGCCGCCGTGCTGATGATGCTGGTCGGCGAGGAAGAGGCAGCGGCCATCCTCCAGAAGCTCGATCCCGACGAAGTGCGCGACCTGGGCAAGGCGATGTTCACTGTCGCCGATGTCAGCGAGGCCGAGGTCGAGCAGGTGCTCGACGACTTCACCTACAAGGCGCGCGGGCGCTCGGGCATCCAGTTCGATCCGGCACCCAGGATCGAAGGCATGATGAACCGCGCGCTGGGCGCCGAGCGCGCCGAGGGCGTGCTCGCGCGGATCATGCCGCCGCAGACTTCGGGCGGCCTCGAGCTGCTGCAATGGTACGAGCCCGACGAGATCGCCGCGATGGTCGAGGCGGAGCATCCGCAGATCGCCGCGGTGCTGCTCGCGCATCTCGATCCCGATATCGCCGCCAAGGTCTTCGAGCATCTGCCCGAGGCCGCACAGCCGCAGATTCTGCGCCGTGTCGCGCGGCTCGGCCCGGTCCCGCCCGAGGCGATCGAGACGTTGAAAGTGATGCTCACCAACCGCAGCGGCACGCGCAAAAAGGCTGCCGGGCTCCAGATGGGCGGCACGCGCGAGGCGGCCAAGATCCTGCAGGGCGCGCGCAAGATCACCGGCGCGCGGGTGATGCCCAAGCTCGCCAAGATCGACAAGGAGGTCGCCAAGGCGATCGAGGAGGCGATGTTCGTCTTCGACAACCTGCTCGAGCTCGACGACAAGAACCTGTCAACCCTGATCCGCAGCATCGACAGCGAGGTGCTGGTCAAGTCGCTGAAGGGCGTCGAGGAAGACGTCCGCAACCGCTTCCTGGGCTGCATGTCGAGCCGCGCAGCGGACGGCATCCGCGACGAGATGGAAGCGCGCGGCCCGATGAAGCTCGCCGAGGTGCTCGAGGCGCAGAAGGCGATGATCGCGACCGCGCGGGCGCTGGTGAAGGACGGCACGATCATGATGCCGGGCGGCGGAGGCGAGGACGACTATGTCTAGCTTCGCACCCGGTTTCGCAGGGCGGCATCGCGCCGCCGAGCATGTCCTCCAGCGCGCCTTTGCCGATCCGGTGGCGTTCGCGGCGTCGAAGATCGATGCGATCGGACGTCGCGCTCCGGCCGAGGCTGCCGCGCCGCGCCATTTCTCGCCTGCCGATCCTTCGGCCAACCCGACCGAGGGTTGGGATCCGTTCGAGGCGGCGGCGCAGCCCGTACCTACGGCAAGCCAGGCTTTTGTCGATCCGATTGCCGCTGCACACGCCGCGGGGTTCGAGGAAGGCCGTACCGCGGCGCTCGCCGATCTCGAGGCGACCCGGGCACGCGAAGCGGCGTTGCTCGAGCAAGTCTCGATCGCGCTGGCCACCGCCGCGCATTTCGATCGCGAGCGCATGGCCGGGCATCTGCGCCAGACGGTGCTGCATCTCGTCGGCAAGATGGTCGGCGAGATCGGAGTCGCGCCCGATATCCTCGCCGCCCGCATCAATGCGGCGACCGACCTTCTCGCCGACAAGGCGGAATCGGCGCTGCTCCGGCTGCATCCCGACGATGTCATCCTGGTCCAGGGCAAGCTGCCGGCAAGCATCTTTCCGGTCGGTGATCCGCATCTGGCGCGCGGTGCCTTCGTGATCGAGAGCGCCTCGACCATCGTCGAGGACGGACCCGATCTCTGGCTCGAGCAGCTCGCCCAGGCGATCGATCGCGTTCCGATCCCGCCGGCATGCTGAACCGCTTCACCGCCGACTATCTCGACGGTCTGGGCTGCGGGGATTTCGCACCCAAGCCCAAGGTCTCTGGCCGGCTCTCTTCCTATGACGGGCTGCTGATGGAAGCGATCGGGCTGTCGCTGCCGGTCGGCACCGTCTGCGCGATCGGCACCGGCGCGACCCGGATCGAGGCCGAGGTGATCGGCTTCCGCGCCGGCCGCACCTTGCTGATGAACCTGGGCGGCCCTGCCGCTTTGCTCCCCAACGCACCGGTGCGGCCGATCGGCCCGCCGGGCGAGGCCGAAGTCGGCAGCGCGATGCTCGGCCGCGTGGTCGATGGGTCGGGCAAGCCGATCGACGGGCTCGGACCGATCCGGGGGGCGGGCAAATGGCCGCTCGCCGGCAAGCTCCAGTCGCCGCTCGACCGCGGCCGGGTGCTCCAGCCGATGGACGTCGGCGTGCGCGCGATCAACGGGCTGCTGACGATCGGCCAGGGCCAGCGCGTCGGCATCATGGCCGGATCGGGCGTGGGCAAATCGGTGCTGCTCGGCATGATGGTCCGCGCTGCCCAGGCGGACGTGATCGTCATCGGGCTGATCGGCGAACGCAGCCGCGAGGTCGCGGACTTTCTCGAGACCAAGGTCGCGGGCGAGGCGCGAGGGCGCTCGGTCGTCGTCGCCGTGCCTGCCAATCATTCGCCGGTGCTCCGCATCCGCGGCGCGCTGCGTGCCACCGCGATTGCCGAGGCGTTCCGTGCCGAGGGCAAGAAGGTGCTGCTGATCATGGACAGCCTGACCCGCGTCGCGCACGCCGGCCGCGAGATCGGGCTGGCGCTGGGCGAGCCGGCATCGGCACGCGGCTATCCCCCCTCTGCAATCGCGATGCTGCCCAGCCTGATCGAGCGCGCGGGCACCTGCGTCTCCTCGGGTGGCTCGATCACCGCGATCTATACGGTGCTGGCCGATGGCGACGACGGCAACGATCCCGTGGTCGACAGCGCCCGGTCGATCCTCGACGGCCATATCGTGCTGAGCCGCGCGCTCGCCGAGCGCGGCGTCTATCCCGCGATCGACCTGGGGCCCTCGGTCAGCCGCGTGATGACCGACATCGCCTCGAAAGAGCATGTCCAGGCCGCGCGCGTGCTGCGGCGGCACCTCGCCACCTATGAGGAGAATCGCGATCTCGTGCTGATGGGTGCCTATCGCCCCGGCGCGGATCCCGAGATCGACGCGGCGATCGCCTGCCATCCCGCGGTGATGGAATATATCCGCCAGGGCGCCGACGAAGTGGTGACCCTCGAAGACGCCGTTGCCGAACTGACCGGCGTCTTCGGCGATGCGTGATGTCTTGAAGGCGGTTCCGGCCCGCTCCCCCGCCCCCCCGATCGCAAATGCCTAGAAGCGCGAAGAAGCTCGACCGGCTGCTCCGTGTCCGCACGCTCCAGCTCGGGCAGGTGCAGGGCGAGGAGGTGCGCGCCCGCGCCCGGGTCGACCAGGAGGAGGCGCTGCGCCAGCGTATCGCCGGGCTCGCCGCCAATGTCTCGCCCAAGGCGGCACCCGCTCCCACTTCCGCAACCAGCCTGATTGCCGCCGCACATTATCGCGAGCGGCTCCAGCAATCGGCGCACGCCGCCGAACAGCGCGTCGCCGTCGCCGAACAGGGTCTCGATGCCGCGCGTGCCGCGACGCGCGACGCCCGCCGCGACCAGAGCGCGATCGAGAAGCTGATCGTCCGCGAACAGGCCGATGCGGCGCTCAAGGCACTCCGCGAACTCGAACAACTTCCGCCCTCGGGAAGAAATCGGCACGATCTTTGCTGAAGTCCTTGGTGAATGCATTTCACCGGGGATTTCGACTTGATCCAGATGTCGCCTGCCACAGCATCGCCCGCCCCAGCGGCGCCGCGCGCCGCGCCGGTCGCGGCTGCCGGCATCAGCGGGTTCGCCGTCGCGCTCGCGACGGTTCTCGTGCCCGGCGCCACCGCTGAGGCCAGTGAGCCCCTGCTGCCCGGACGGCAGGGGCTTGCCGCGGGCGGCAAGAAACTGCCGGGGCTCGACGAAAAGCTCGGCGACGGCGATGCCGACAAGGATAGCGACGGCGACACCGATGCGCCCGATGCGGCATTTGCCTGGTTCGCGGCGCCCGTCGCGACCGACCCGGCCCGCACCGGCTTCTCCGCTGCGGGCAAGCCCGCGGCGCATCCGATCACCTTGGGATCCTCGCCGGAGGGCGACACGCCGGGCGGCGTGCAGTCGCCGACCGAAACTGCCGCGCCGTCGCTGGGCGCAAAGGCGCCCGCCGGACCGATCCCGGGCGACACCACCTTCGCCGTGAAAGCCGATCCGGCGCCGCAGCCCGCCGCCCCGGCGGCTGCCGACCTGACACTACAGGCGGGTGCCGCGCCCAAGCCCGCGCTCCCCGCCAAGGGCGATACCGCCGCGGCGCCGCCACAGCCGGTGGCGCTGCCGACGGTCGAGACCGCGCTCGACGTACCCGCCCTGTCCGGCCGGCCGATCGTGGCGCCCCTGGCGGCGCTTTCGCTCGACGCGCCGGTCGCGCCGCGCAAGCTGATCCGCGAGATTGCGGGGGCGACCTTCGCGCCCGCCGCGCCCGATGCGCCTTCGGCCCCTGGGATCGCCGCGCCGGCGGACATGCAGCAGGCTGCGCTCGACACCCGCCGCCACGAATGGATGGGCGCGATGATCGACCGGATCGAGACGATGCGCGACGCGTCGAACACCGGCGATACCCGCATCCGCCTCGCGCCCGCCGCGCTCGGCCAGGTCGATATCTCGATCCGGCATGAGGGCGACCGCATCCATGTCCATTTCGCGACCGAGACCCAGGCCGCGCGTCAGCTGCTCACCGACGCCCAGCCGCGCCTGAACGAACTCGCCGAAGCGCGTGGGGTGAAGCTCGGCCAGACCACGGTCGACAGCGGCACCGCGGGCTCGGGCCAGCAGCAGAACACCGCGACGCGCCAGCCGGTGCCGTTGCGCTCCGCCAGCGCCGTGACGGCTGACGTCGCGGCCGACACCGATCAACGCATCGCCTGACACAGGAGACCCTCATGGCCGACAAGATTGAAGACGCCGCCGCGGCGGCCCCCAAGAAGAAAAAGAAGGGCAAGCTGCTGCTGTTCGTCGGCCTGCCCGTGCTGCTGCTCGGCGGCGGCGGCGGCGCGGCCGCCTATGGCGTCAAGGCCGGCTGGTTCAACGCCGCGGGCGGGCATGGCGCCGCCAATGCCGACGATCCGCAGCTCGTTCCCAAGAGCGAGGAGAAGCGTGCGTCGCTGAAGGGCGGCGAGGGTGGCGGTCACGGTGAGGAGGCCGGCGCCGAGGTCCATGGCAAGGAAACGCCCAAGGGCGTGGGCGGCGACAAATATGCGTCGAACTATTATCCGCTCGAGAAGGAGTTCACCTCCAACCTCCAGGACAGCGTCCATTTCGTCCAGGTCGGGATCGCGGTCTCGACGCCCTATGACGAGCGCGTCCTCGAAAACATCAAGACCCATGAGATCGCGATCCGCTCGTCGATCCTGATGTCGCTCGGCGAGACGACCGAGGACGAGGTGTTCACTGCCGAGGGCAAGAAGCACATCCAGGACCGGCTGGTGAAGGCGATCAACGGTGTTCTTAAGGAAAAGGAAGGATTCGGCGGGGTCAGTAACGTCTACTTTACCAATTTCATTGTTCAGTGAACGAACATGGTTAACGCCCCTTCAGAAATTGCCGCCGATCGGCGCGAGCGGCCCCGGGCCAGCGCGGAACACGCGCCGGCGCTGGGGACGGTCAACCTGAATCCGTTCGGCGACCTGGTCACGCTGCAGCATCTGTCCGCACGCCTGGCCAAGTCGCTGAAGGGCGTGTTCGAAGGGGTGCTCCGCCAGGAGCTGCGCTGCTGGGCCGAGCCGCTCGTCGTCCAGCGCTTCGCCGACTACAAGGCCGAGCGCGGCGACGGTCTTGCCGCCTGGCAGCCGCTGGCGATGGGCACCGCCAAGGCGCGCGCGCAGGTCGTCATCGACGCCAAGCCGCTGCTCGAGATGCTCGACGCCTTTTTCGGCGGCGACGGTGAGGCGCCCAGCCCGCTGCCCACCGAATTCACCCCTGCCGCCGATGCGCTGCTGGCGCGGCTGGGCAGCATGGTCGCGGTGCCGATGGAAGCCGCCTGGGAACCGCTGACCCGCATCACCTTCCGTGCCGAGGCATCGGCCAATATCGCCGCGGCGCCCGACATGTCGGGCGAGGATCCGGTGGTGGTCACCCGCTTCGGGATCGCGGTGGGCGAGGGCAAGCCCCAGCATGTCGACATTCTCTATCCAGTCGCGGCGCTGAAGCCGCACACCAATTCGCTGGTCGCCAAGGTGCATGGCGCCGAAGTCGAGATCGAGCCCGAATGGCGCTCCGGCCTCACCCGCGCGGTGATGGGCGTGAAGCTGCCGATACGCTCGGTGCTCGCCGAGCCGGTCGTGCCGCTCAGCCTGCTGCTCGATCTCAAGGCCGGCGACGTCATTCCGATCGATTTCGGCCCCGAGGTTCCGGTGATGGTGGCCGAGCGCCGCCTGGGCACCGGCCTTGTCGGCACCGCCAACGGCCGCGCGGCCGTGCGCCTCACCCAACTCGAACCGCTCACCGAAGAGGATTTCCGATGAACGACATGACCGGGGCATTCCCCGTCGATGCGTCCGTGGCGGCCAATTTCCGGCTGATCCAGGACGTCGGCGTCAAGCTCACCGTCGAGATCGGTTCGACGCAATTGTCGCTGCGCGAGCTGCTTGCGCTGGGCGAGACCAGCGTGATCGAGCTCGATCGCGAGGCCAATGAGCTGCTTGACGTGTTCGTCAACGGCACGCTGATCGGCCGCGGCGAGGTCGTCACCGTCGGCGAGAAGTTCGGCGTGCGGATGACCGAGCTGGTCAGCCCCGAGAAGCGAGCCGCCCGCGCATGATGTGGGCCTATATCCTGAAGCTGGTCATCCTGCTCCCGCTCGTCTGCGGGCTGCTGATCGGCTGCCTCTACGCCTGGCGCAAGCTCGAGGCCCGTCTGCCCAGGAACCAGGGTGAGAAGCTGGTTCAGGTCAAGGAGACGATGATGCTCGCCCCCGGCCTGCGCCTCGCGGTGGTCGATTTCGAGGGCCGGCGCCTGCTCGTCTCGGTCAGCCGCACCGGCGTCACCCTGGTCGACAAGGCCGGCTGATGCGCGCGATGCATGCCATTCCGCGCACGCTGGGCGGGCGGGCCGCGCTCTTCATCGGGCTGCTCGCCTTCCTGGTCCTGTTCGCGGCGCCCGCCTTCGCGCAGGGCGCGCCGGTTCCCACCCCGGCGGCTGCGCCGGGGGTCGGCGATGCGGTCGATCGCGCGCTGGGCGACCTTGGCGGCGGCAATGCACCGCTCAGCCTGTCGCTCCAGGTACTCATCATCATGGGGCTGCTCTCGGTTCTGCCGGGCATCCTGCTGATGATGACCAGCTTCACGCGGATCGTCATCGTGCTGGCATTGCTCCGCCAGGCGCTGGGGCTGCAGCAGACCCCGCCGAACCAGGTGCTGATCGGCCTCGCGCTGTTCCTCAGCTTCTTCGTGATGGCGCCGACGATCGCCACGATGAACACCAATACGATCCAGCCCTATGCCGCCGGCAAGATCAACGCGACCCAGATGATCGCGGGATCGGGCGAGGCGCTGCACGGCTTCATGATCAAGCAGACCCGCAACCGCGACGTGAAGATGTTCGCCGACATGGCCAAGAGCGGACCCTATGCGAAGCCCGCCGACGTGCCCTTCTCGGTGCTGCTGCCTGCCTTCGTCACGAGCGAGCTCAAGACCGCGTTCCAGATCGGCTTCCTGATCTTCCTGCCCTTCATCGTCATCGACCTCGTCGTCGCCACCGTGCTGATGAGCCTGGGCATGATGATGATGTCGCCGACGATCATATCCTTGCCCTTCAAGCTGCTGCTCTTCGTTCTGGTCGACGGATGGGCGCTGACCATGGGCTCGCTTGCCCAGAGCTTTGCGAGTTAGCCATGGACGCCGATTATTTCCTCACCGTCGCACGCGAGGCGATGTGGGTGCTGGCGCTCGCCGCTGCGCCGATCCTGATCCCCGCGCTGCTCTCGGGCCTGATCCTGGGCATGATCCAGGCAGCGACCTCGATCCAGGAGCAGACGCTCACCTTCGTGCCCAAGCTGATGGTCGTGGCGGTCAGCCTGGTCATCTTCGGCAGCATGATCCTGGGCCTGCTCGGCGATTTCACCACGAGCATCTTCGAACGCATCCCGGACTTGGTGCGGTGACTTCTTTCTCCCCTCCCGCTTGCGGGAGGAGTCGGGGGAGGGGGCATCCTTCTCCGGCCGTCCCTCCGATAGGGTCAACCCCTCCCCTGACCCCTCCCGCAAGCGGGAGGGGAACTCGATGATGGGCTTCGGCCTCTCGATCGAGCCGCAGCTCTGGGCGCTGCTGTTCGCGATGGTGCGGATCGGCGCGGCGTTCGTCGCGGCGCCGATATTCAGCGCCGTGTCGGTGCCGCTCCCCGTGCGCATCGCGCTGTCGGGCGCGATCGGCGTGCTGGTGGTCAACACCGCGCATATCGTGCCGCCGCCCGAGATCTTCTCGATCAACACCTTCCTCGCGGTCGCCGCCGAGGCGCTGATCGGCCTCGCGCTTGGCTTCGTGCTCCAGATCGCCTTTTCCGCGCCGATGATCGCCAGCGAGGTGATCGGCATGGGCATGGGGCTGGGCTTCGCCAACGCGATCGATCCCAATAGCGGCCATTCGACGCCGGCGCTCGGCCAGTTCCTGTCGCTGCTGCTGACCCTGCTCTTCCTCGCGGTCGACGGGCATCTCGTCCTGGTCGACCTGGTGGTGCGCAGCTACGAGGTGATGCCGCCCGGCGCGTGGATCGCGCCGCAGCGGCTGCTCAACATCGCGATGTTCGGCGGATACGCCTTCCTCGCCGGGCTGCTGCTCGCGCTGCCGGTCGGCTTCCTGCTGCTCTGCCTCAACGTCGTTGTCGGCATGCTCAGCCGCGCCGCGCCGGCGCTCAACCTGTTCGCGATCGGCATCCCCGCCAGCCTCGCCATCGGCATCGTCGCCATCCTGCTCGCGCTGCCGGCGATGGGCGACTATATGCTCGTCATCATCCGCGAGGCGCTTGCCGCCGCACCCAGCCTGGTGCTCGGCTGATGGCGGAGACTTCGGGCGAAAAGAGCGAAGCCCCAACAGCCAAGCGCAAGCGCAAGGCGGTAGAGGAAGGCCAGCTCCTCAAATCGAAGGATTTCGGCGCCGCGATCATCATCCTCGCGGGCTGCGCCTGGATGCTGTTCATGGGCCCGTCGCTGCTGCGCGCCTGCCGCGAGATGATGACCGCGAGCTTCTCGTTCAGCCATGCCGATGTCGAGGATTTCGAGCCCTTCCGCCCGCTCGCCTCGGCCGGCTGGAAGCTGCTGCCCTCGCTGGGCGGGCTCTTCGCCTTCACGATGATCGCGACGATCGCCGGTCAGGCCGCGCTCGGCTCGCTCGGCTGGAACAACAAGCTGTTCGCGCCCAAGGCGTCGCGGATCGATCCCGGCGCCGGCCTCAAGCGCATCTTCGGTCCGACCGGCTGGATCGAGCTCGGCAAGTCGCTGCTCAAGGTGGTGCTGCTCGGCGTGATGGGCGGCTGGATGCTCTGGTCGATCACCGGCAAGTCGATCGGCCTCACCTCGGCGGACCTGAACGGCGCGGTCGGCTCGCTCGGCGGGCAGTTCCTCACGCTGATGTTCGTGATGGGCACCGGGCTGCTGCTGATCGCCGGCGTCGACCTGCCGATCCAGATCTTCCGCCATCTGAGCCAGCTCAAGATGACCAAGCAGGAAGTGAAGGAGGAGCATAAGGAAAGCGAAGGCTCGCCCGAGCTGAAGGGCGCGCAACGCCAGCGCCAGCGCGAGATATTGAAGGGCGGCTTCCGCAAGTCGGTCGCCACCGCGCATGTCGTGCTCACCAACCCGACCCATTTCGCCGTCGCGCTGCGCTACGAGCAGGGCCAGGACCAGGTGCCGGTGGTGGTCGCGAAGGGCCGCGGCCAGACCGCGCTGGCGATCCGCGAGCTGGCCGGCGAGTTCGAAGTGCCGATCCTCGAATATCCGAGCCTGGCGCGCGCGGTCTATTACACCAGCCGCGAGGGGCAGGAGGTGCGCGACGACCTGTATTTGGCGATCGCGACGGTTCTCGCCTTCGTCTTCGGGGTCAATGCGCGCGCCGCCGGCATCCAGCCCCTGGTCAATGTGCCGGCTTCGGCGCTTTTCGACGAAAACGGCAATCAAATCGGAGCTTCGGCCTAAAGCCGCCGCGTCCGCGGCCGCTTATCGGGACAGGGGAATTCCATGACGACGACATCGGCCACCAGCTCGACCACACCTTCGATCACGACCACGCTTGGCGCGGGGTCGGGCATCGACATCAAGGCGCTGGTCGACCAACTCGTCACGGCCCAGTACGAGAACAAGAACGACGCGCTCACCGCCAAGAACGACACGCTGACCGCGCAGATCTCGTCGGTGTCGCAGATCAAGAGCGCGATCACCGCGTTCGACAGCGCGCTGAAGGCGCTGATCAAGGACGGTTCGCTCCAGACCCAGCCGAACAGCAGCAACACCGGGATCGTCCGTGCGACCGCGATCGTCGGCAAGACGATCGACCAGCTTTCGGGCACCGTCGAAGTCCGCCAGCTCGCCTCCGCCCAGGTCGCCAGCGCGGCGGCGGTGGCCGACAAGAGCGCCGCGATCGGCACCGGCAAGCTCACGCTCACCTTCGGCACCGCTACTGCCGCCGATGGCGCGATGACGGGGTTCACCGCCGGCAGCGGCACGCCCATCGACATCAACATCAGCTCGGCCAATTCGAGCCTTCAGGGCATCGCCGACGCGATCAACGCCAAGAAGGCGGGTGTCACGGCCTCGATCCTGACCGATGGCGACGGCTCGCGGCTGGTGTTGAAGGGCGCGACCGGCGCGGCCCAGGCGTTCACGCTGACCGCGACCGAGGATCCGGGCGCGCCCGGCCTCGCGGCGCTCAACATCGGCGTGGGCGCGGCCGGCACGACGATCGGCACGACCGCGCAGGACGCGATCGTCGCGGTCGACGGCGTCGCGCTGAAGCGCCCGACCAACTCGATCGACGATCTGATCCCGGGCGTGAAGCTCGACCTCGTCTCCGCCGTCCCCGGCACCAAGGTGACGCTCGGTACCGTGGCGCCCACCGATTCGCTGACCCAGGCGGTCGGCGACTTTGTCGACGCGTACAACCAGCTCTATTCGATGCTGCAGACCGCGACCGATGCGGTCACCGGCCCGCTAAAGACCGACAGCGCGGCCAAGGCGCTGATGCGCTCGATGAGCCAGCTCACCGTCAAGGACATGACCCCCGGCGCGCCCATGACCGAGCCGCACACGCTCGCCGCGCTCGGCGTGAAGACCAATCGCGACGGCTCGCTCACGGTCGATTCGGCCAAGCTGACCAAGGCGCTGGCCGAGCATCCCGCCGCGGTCGAATCGATGTTCGCGGACGGCGCCGGCGTATCGGCGGCGCTCGCCGCGATCGCGACCACGGCGGCGAGCAACAGCTATGGCCTGGGCGCCAGCGAAGACCGCTATGAAAAGGCGCAGGCGGACGTTGCCGAGGATCAGCAGGCCGCGCTTGCCGCGGCCGACGACACGCGCACCCGTATGACCCGCCAGTTCGCCAGCATGGACGCCATCGTGGCGAGCTACAAATCGACCCAGACCTTCCTCCAGGCGCAGGTCGATGCGTGGAACAAGAGCGGCAACTGATGGCGCGCTACGCAACGGCGCTCGCCGCCGATCCTGCCGCAACCTATCGCCAGATCGATGTCGCGGGCCGTACCGCCGATGCCGATCCGCACCGGCTGGTGGCCTTGCTCTACGAAGAGGGTGTGGGGGCGCTGCGCGCCGCGGCCTGGGCGGCCGAGAACGGCAAGCCCGCGGTCAAGAGCGAGCGCGTCGCGCGGGCGACCGCCGTGATGTTCGCGCTCGAGGCAGGGCTCGATTTCGCCAAGGGTGGCGACGTCTCCAGGGTGCTCGCCACCTTCTATCACGGGCTGCGCAACCAGGTCGTGCAGGCGAGCCTGGGCAACAATCCCAAGCCTTTCCGCGATGCGGCTGCCAGCCTCGAGGAAATCGCCGGCGCCTGGTCAAGCGTCCGCGCCTGATCTGGCGCGGGGCGGCGCTTTGGGCTAGCGGCCTGTTATGAGTGCACCCCATATCGTCGCCCTGGGCGGAACGCTGCGGGCCGAATCGGCAACCGGCAAGTTGCTCGCCGCGACCCTGGCGATGGCCGAGGCACGCGGCGCGCGCACGACGTTGCTGACCGGCGACGCCATCGCCTTCCCGCACTACGAACCCGGCAATGCCGACGGGCACGAGGCGATCGCCCGGTATCTGGAGGCGCTGCGCAGCGCCGACGCGATCATCGTCGGCTCGCCCGGCTATCACGGCACGCTTTCGGGGCTGGTCAAGACCGCGCTCGACTATGTCGAGCTGCTGCGCGCCGACGAACGCGTCTATTTCGACGGGCTTCCGGTCGGCCTGATCGCCACCGCGGCGGGCTGGCAGGCGGCGGTCTCGACGCTCCAGGCACTGCGCACGATCACGCACTCGCTGCGCGGCTGGCCGACCCCGATGGGATTGGCGATCAACACCGCCGAGCCCGGCGACGCCGTCGTGGCGTGCGAAGGCGCGATGCGCGTCATGGTCGACCAGATCTTCGATTTCCTCGGCTAACAAGCGGTTTCCAGCACCTTTACCCTTTGCTCAGGGCTTGGGGCTTAAGCCTGTTGCCTGGACGCCTGGGGACCGGAGGCAATGGAGCAAGCTGCTGGTGGTGAGATGATGGGTACGCGCCGCCGCGCGGTGCCCGTGATACTGGCCGTCGACGATTGCCGATCGACCCTGAATTCGCTCGCCCACCGGCTGGGGCATCTCGGGCACCTTGTGGTGCTCAGCGATCGCGGAGCCGAGGCGCTCGACCTGATCGCCGGGCGCGGCTTCGACCTGGTACTGCTCGATACCCGCCTGCCCGACATGTCGGGCATGCATGTGCTCCGCGAGATCCGCGGATCGCGCGAGACCGCCGATCTGCCCGTCATCATGCTCACCGATCGCGAGAATGGTGCCGGGGCCGAGGCATTGGCCGCGGGCGCCGACGATTATTGCGTCAAGCCGTTCGACTTCGAGATCCTCTCGGCCCGTGTCGAGCGCACGCTGGCGCGCGCCGGCCGGATCGAGGAGCTCAAGCGTTCGAACCTCGCGCTCGATGCCCGGATCGCCGCGCGCGCGATCGAACTGGGTGAAGTCCGCGGCGAACTCGCCGCCACCCGTGCCGATCGCAGTCGCCTCGCGGCATCGATCCGCGCGCTCAACGACGAGCTGGGCCGAAGCCAGGCGGCTTGAAGTTCGTTCGAGCGCTGCTGAAACAGTTGCGGCACCGGCCGGTGCCGTTAGCGCTGCAAGAACCTCTAGCGCTCGAACCAGTGGCGGCGGACGAAATAGGCCGCGATCGCCACCGCCAGCACCGCGCACAGCAGGAACACGCCCCAGAATGCCCAGGGCTCGTGCGCATAGGGGATGCCGGCGACGTTCATCCCGAGCAGGCCGGTGATGAAGGTCAGCGGCAGGAACACCATCGCCACGACCGCGATGATCAGCGAGCGCTGGTCGATCTGCTCGGCGCGAAGGTCGGTCAAAGTCTCGTGCGTCAGTGCCGCGCGCTCGCGGATGCTCTCCAATTCCTCGGCCATGCGCGCGGCCCGATCGGCGGCGGAGGTCAGATGGAGGCGGTCGTCGTCGCGCAGCCAGTCGCCGGGCAGGTTCGCGAGCTTCTCGAGCGCGGTGCGCTGCGGCACCAGGAAGCGCCGATAGCCGATCGCCTGAACGCGCACGCGATTGACCATCCGGCGCAGCTCGAACGCGTGATGCGTGGCGATCTGCTCCTCGCAATCGTCGAGCGAATCGCCGAGCTCGGCGACCTCGGGATCGAGCTCCTCGGTGATCGTCTGGGCGACCGCTGCGATCAGATCGCCCGGATCGAGGATCTTGCCGCCCTCGATCAGTTCGCGCACGGGCGCGAGCGCGTTGAGCGGCTTGCGCGTGACCGAGAAGACGCAGCCGCCGAGCGCATAGATACGGATCGACGCGAGCGGATCGGACGCGATCATCTTTTCCGACGACAGGCCGCGCAGGTTGATGACGGCGCCGTCGCCCACCGCGTCGCAGCGCGGGCGCGTCTCGGCGGCGGTCAGGGCGTCGATGATATATTGCGAGAGCTGGGCCTCGCCGCTGAGCCAGGCCTGGGCGCGCTCGTCATTGGTGGTCAGGTGGATCCAGGTGAGGGCGGCGTCGTGATTGCCCAGCGCGGCCTTGAGGATCGGCTTCTCGACCTTTCCGTCGCGTACGACATAGGCGAAACCGCTCATTCGGCCATCTCCACCAGGATCGAGAGGCCCGGGCCGGGATCGGCGGGCGGCTCGCTGCAGGGGATACGCGGCGCGTCAGCGCGCGCGCGGTTCAGGATCGCTTCTGGCACGCCGCCAAGATGGAAGACCCGGTCCGCCTGCGCAAGGAGGCGCGCCTGGCGCAATGTCAGATCGTCGGGATTGGGCGAATGGAGGTGCAGATGGATCACCGCCTGCGCCGGCGCGACGCCACCCGCGGCGATCCACTCGGCGACTTCCCCTGCGTATCTTTCCGCGAGCGGATCCAGCGGACCGGCAAGCCCCGCGCCCAGCATGCGTCGCCGCTCGGCCGGATCGGGCCAGCGCGCACGAAGCGCAGCCTTGTGACCTTCCAGCTCGCGGGCGAGCGGTCCCAGGCTCGCCGGCAGCATCGCCTCCAGCCGCTGGCGCAGTGCCGCTGCCAGTCCGGCCGAAGCGCCGCCGGTGCCTACCGCCACGACCACCGGATCGCGGTCGATGATCGCCGGAAGCGTGAAATCGCACAGGTCGGGCCGGTCGGCGGCGTTGACCAGTACCCCGCGCGCGCGGAGCCGGGCCACGGTCTCTTCGGGGTCATCGAGCGCCACGATCGCCAGCGCCGCTTCGGCTTCCTCGCCGACGATCGCCGCGCCGGCGCGTTCCAGAAGCCGGCGCTTAGCTGCCGCCGCCTCGCCCGCGCCGATCAGGATTACCGGCCGCCCTGCCAGCCGCACGAAGATCGGCAGGGCGGCCAGGCTCATTTCAGCCAGTCCGGCACATGTTCCTCGCCCATGATGTGCTCTGCGGGGATGCGCTTGGCGACGATCTCGAACCGGTCGTCGGATACCAGCACCTCGGGTACCAGCGGGCGGCTGTTATAGGTGCTCGCCATCGTCGCGCCATAGGCACCGGCGGTCTGGAGCACCGCAAGATCGCCCTTTTGCAGCACGTCGATCTCACGGTTCTTGAGGAACACGTCGCTGCTCTCGCACACCGGCCCGGCGACATTGGCGATCATCTTCTCGCCGCTGGGCTTCACCGCCGCGAAGCCGTGATAGGCGTCGTACATCGCGACGCGCACCAGGTCGTTCATCGCGGCGTCGACGACCACCCAGGGATTGGTCACACCGGGCTTCACCCAAAGCACTTCGGTCACCAGCACGCCCGCGTCGCCGGCGATGCAGCGGCCCGGCTCGAACATCAGCTCGACGTCCCAGCCCTTGGTCGCGCGCGCGACCATCTCGCCGAACGCGGCCGGCGTCGGCGGGACGTCGCCCGGGCGATAGGCGACGCCGATCCCGCCGCCGAGATCGACATGGGTGATCGTGTGCCCGGCGGCGCGCAGGTCGGCGACGAGGCGCCCGACGCGTTCGAAGGCAGCCTCGAGCGGATCGAGGCTCAGCAGCTGGCTGCCGATATGGACGGCGACGCCGTGCAGATCGAGACCGTCCAGTCCCGAGAGGCGGTCGAAGATCGCGGGCGCCTCGGAAATGGGCAGGCCGAACTTGTTCTCGGCCTTGCCGGTCGAGATCTTCTCATGCGTGCCGGCATCGACATCGGGGTTGACGCGCAGCGCCGCGCGGACGCGCATGCCGCGCTCGGCGGCGAGCTGGGCGAGGACGACGCCTTCCTCTTCCAGCTCGAGGTTGAACTGGCCGATCCCGGCCTCCAGGCCCTGGATCAGTTCCGCGCGCGACTTGCCGACCCCGGAAAAGACGATGTCCTTGGCCGCGACCCCGGCTGCCAGCGCGCGCGACATCTCGCCGCCCGAGACGACGTCGGCGCCGAAACCCTCATTGGCGAGCAGGCGCAGCACCGCGAGATTGGGATTGGCTTTGATCGCGAAGGCCAGGTGGACGCGCCCCAGTCGCGCAACGCCGTCGCGAAACGCACGGGCGTTCTCGCGCAGGCGCGCCGCGGAATAGGCATAGACCGGCGTGCCGACGGCTTCGGCGATCGCGGAAATCGCTACGTTCTCGACGTGCATCTCGCCGTCGATCAATTCGAAATGGGTCATGGTGCTCGGAAATCAGTGGGGAGGGGGCAGGTCGTATTCGTCGGTGCGGCGTTTGTCCGAGCTTTCGATCAGATCATCGCTGCGCGCAGGCCGGGTCTGTGGCGGCGGTTTGAGCAGTTCGCCCGGCCCCGGCGTCGATTTCCCGCCATAGGGCGTGGCCGGGGCCGCCTGGCCTGCCGGCAGCTTGAGCTCGCCGCGCGCACCGCATCCGCCCAGGATCAGGAGCAGGGCCGCCGTCGACATCCATCGCTTCATCGCCCGGTCTCCTCGCGGCGCGCGCGCGCTGCAGCGATCGCCTCGCGCACCCGAACCGGCGACGTGCCGCCAAAACTGGTGCGGCTCGAAACCGAGGCGTCCACGCTCAGAACGCCATATACGCGTTCGTCGATCCGCGCGTCGATTTCCTTCAATGCATCGATCGATAACTGATCGAGCCGGATTCCCTCCGCCTCGGCCCTGGCGACGGCGCGGCCGGTGATGTGATGCGCTTCGCGGAACGGGATGCCACCCTCGCGCACCAGCCAGTCGGCCAGGTCGGTCGCGGTCGAGAAGCCGGCTTCGGCGGCGGCGCGCATCCGATCGGTGCGGAAGGTCGCGCTCTCGACCATGCCGGTCATCGCCGCGATGCTGAGCCCCAGCAGGTCGTGCGCCTCGAACACCGGCGGTTTGTCGTCCTGCATGTCCTTCGAATAGGCGAGCGGCAGGCCCTTCATCGTGATCATCAGGCCGACCAGGCTGCCGACGATCCGCCCCGAATGGCCGCGGACCAGCTCGGCGGCGTCGGGGTTGCGCTTCTGCGGCATGATCGAGCTTCCGGTCGACCATTGATCGCTCAGCGACACGAAGCCGAAGGGCTGGCTCGCCCAGATCACGAATTCCTCGGCCAGGCGGCTGAGGTGCAGGCTGCATTGCGCGGCGGCGGTGAGATACTCGATCGCGAAATCGCGGTCAGAGACCGAATCGAGCGAATTGCGCGTCGGCCCGTCGAAACCGAGCGCCGACGCCGTCGATTCGCGATCGATCGGGAAGCCCGTGCCGGCCAGCGCGGCCGAGCCCAGCGGGCAGAGGTTCATCCGCGCCCGTGCGTCGGTCAGCCGCGAGCGATCGCGTGCGATCATCTCGTAATAGGCCATCAGATGATGTCCCAGCGTCACCGGCTGGGCGACCTGCAGATGGGTGAAGCCCGGCATCACGCTTGCGGCATGCTCCTCGGCGCGTGCGAGCAGCGCGTCCTGCAGCACCGCGAGCGCGCGATCGGCTTCGTCGGTCGAATCGCGCACCCACAGGCGGAAGTCGGTCGCCACCTGATCGTTGCGCGAGCGTGCGGTGTGCAGGCGGCCCGCCGTCGCGCCGATCTTTTCGGCCAGCCGGCTTTCGGCGAGCATGTGGATGTCCTCGAGCGCGAGATCGACCGGCACGCCATCGGCGCGGAAATCGTCGGCGACGAGCTCGATTCCCGTGCCGAGCGCGGCGGCGTCCTCGGGCGTGACGATGCCCTGCGCCCCCAGCATCGCGGCATGCGCCTGCGAGCCGCGCAGATCCTGGCGCCACATTCGCTTGTCGAAGGGGATCGAGGCGTTTATCTCGCGCATCACCGCAGACGGGCCTTCCGCGAAGCGCCCACCCCACATGGCATTGGAGCTGTCCTTGCGCTCGGCGATCGGTTTTCTCCTTCTGGGCGCGCTAGCAATCGGCGGCTGCGATAGGCAATCGCAGGCCCCTCAGCAAGCAAACGAAACTAGTGCGGCGGCAAATACGTCGACTGCGTCCGAACCCACATATGGCGGAACGCTCGATCGCTCCCACAAGGGCGAGGCCGCGCCCGCGACCGAATTCACCGATCCCGGTGGCAAGAAGGTCTCGGTCGCCAGCTTCAAGGGCAAGCCGGTGCTGCTCAATCTATGGGCGACCTGGTGCATTCCCTGCATCAAGGAGATGCCGACGCTCGACGCACTGGCCGGCGCCAGGGGCGATTCGCTGCAGATCCTGCCCGTCAGCCAGGATCTGAAGGGCAAGGAGGTGGTCGAACCCTTCTTCGCGAAGGCGGGCTACAAGCATCTGAAGCCCTATCTCGACACCGAGACGGCGCTCAGCACCGGCATGGGCGCCAATCTGCCGACGACGATCCTCTACGATTCGGCCGGCAGGGAAGTCTGGCGGATGTCGGGCGACTATGACTGGTCGGGAGAGAAGGCCGCCGCGCTGATCGCCGAGGCGAAGTGACGCGACGGGCCTGACCGGCTGGGCGGGCCGCCGCTCTTATCGTGCGGCTTCCAGATCTCCGCAGCCCGCGGGCCGCCGCACCGGATTACAGCGGGCGACCATGCCGCCGGGCTTGGCGACGCGGTAGCCGCCGGCAAAGCGCGGATCGGGCCACAGATAGTCGGTCGAGACATATTGCGCGCCGCCGGCAAGCGCGGCGTCGCGCGGGCGCGTGTCGTTCATACGTGCTTCGCGGGTATTCGCATCGGCACGGGTCCGCACCAGGAAGCCGGCCGCGACGTCGCGGCGGATCCGCGCGCCGTCGCGGATCGGATCGTTGAGCGTCAGATAGGCTGCGGCCGGCGAGCTTTCGTCGGTGTTGATGAAGAACACGCGACCCTCGAGCGATTTGCGCGCACCGCGATAGACCGCGACCTTGGCCGGCGGCTCGTCCAGCGCGAAGAGGAACTTGCCCCGCGATGCCTCCAGCGTCGGCCAGTTGTTCGCCAGCACGGCATCCCGCAGCGTGGGGTATTTGCCCTGGACATTGTCGGGCGTGATCAGCTTGTCCGGCCCCAGCACCGAACGGATCTCGGCATCGAGCGCGTCATAGGCGGCTTCGTCATAGCGCAGCGCGTCGATCCCGCCCCGCGCCGCGTTCTGCTCGTCCTTGGCGTTGAACATCAGCAGGATCGGCACGTGCCGCGGATGCGCGTCCGACCAGGCGCGGATGGTCCGCAGGCACTCGATCAGCAGCACGCAGCTGCTCGAATTGTCGATGCCGGGGATGTGGAGCACCTTGACGCCCGGCAGCTTGAGCTTCGGGTCCTCCGAGCCGCGCGCATAATGGCCGCCCTGCGGGTCGTAATTCACGTCGATCTCGAGCTGGCGGGCGCCGGCGTCGAGCTGTTCGGTGAGAGGCCGATGCGCATAGTCGAGCGCGTCCGCCATCTCGGCGCTCACCGCGCGAACCTTGGCCATCGTCGTCTCGGGCATCGCCAGCTTGTAGCTGTTGTGCGTGCCGATCACGGCGATGTCGTTGATTCGGAGCGGCTCCTCCTCCCGGCCTGCTGCGGGAGCGACGAGCAGCAGCGCGGCGGCACCTGCGATCATACGCGTCAACATCGTCGATACTTCCCCTTCAGGACCGGGCTCTTCAGGACCGGTGCGGGGCTATGACGGGGCCAGATGAAACAAATCTGACAATCGAACCCGGGCGCCGGACTTCGAAGTCGGGGCCGTCGGATCGAAACTGGGAAAAGCCTGGATGCCCCGTGAGGATTCGAACCTCAATTGACGGAGTCAGAGTCCGTAGTCTTACCTTTAGACGACGGGGCAACAGGCGGGTGCGTCTAAGCGGGGGAAATCCTCGGGTCAAGCTCCTCCGCGAGCCGCTGTGCGACAGCGCATAACCGCACATGCCGCATAATAGAGCGAATCGGGCGCATCGACCCGCCGATCCGCCAAAGAAATCCCGTTTGGCGACGGCCGGGTCGCCGCCTTGCCCCGTGGAACCCCCTGCGCTAGCTTTGCGTCCAAGCACCGGCGGCCCGTATCGGCCGTGACGGAACAGAACATAAGTGAGTGAAACCATGGGGGATGGCTCCGCCAGAATGCCCCGCGGCCGGAATGCAGGCTCCGTCCGCCCCGTTAGACCCTCCCTGCCGCCCGAGAGGCCGGTGCGCGCGCGCTGGCCCGAATCGCGTCATTATGCGGCGCTCGATCTGGGTACCAATAATTGCCGGTTGCTGATCGCCAGGCCACAGGGCTCGGGTTTCACCGTGATCGACGCCTTTTCGCGCATCGTCCGGCTGGGCGAGGGCCTCGCCACCACCGGGCGCCTGTCGGACGCCGCGATCGAGCGGACGCTGGCGGCGCTGCGGATCTGTGCGGAGAAGCTCAAGCGGCGTAACGTCTCGCTCGCCCGCTCGGTCGCGACCGAGGCCTGTCGCCAGGCGGCGAACGGCGCCGAATTCATCGAGCGCGTCTATCATGAGACCGGAATCGCGCTCGACATCATCACTGCGGAGGAAGAGGCGCGGCTGGCCGTGCTCGGCTGTCATGCGCTGCTCGAGCCTGGCGACGGGCCGGCTTTGGTCTTCGATATCGGCGGCGGATCGACCGAACTGGTGCTCGTCGATTCGCACGCGCCGGTGCCGCGCATCCTCGATTGGCACAGCGCGCCCTGGGGCGTGGTCTCGCTGACCGAGGCGACCGCCGCGGCCGGGCAGGACCCGCAAGCGCGCGCGGCGGTCTATGCCGATATGCGCGGCCGCGTGCAGGCCAGCTTCGCACCGTTCGTCGCCCGGCTGCGGCCGCCGACCGGCACGCCGCGTCTGCTGGGCACCAGCGGTACCGTCACCACGCTCGCCAGCGTCCATCTGGGACTTCCCGCTTATGACCGTTCCGTCGTCGACGGCCTTATCGTTCCCGCCGCCGCGATGCGCGAGGTCAGCCGCCGGATCGCCGGCATGAGCATGGGCGAACGATCGCTGGTACCGTGCATCGGCAACGAGCGCGCGGATCTGGTTGTGGCGGGCTGCGCGATCCTCGAATCGATCCTCGATCTGTGGCCGGCCGAGCGGCTGGGCATCGCCGATCGCGGCATAAGGGAAGGCATATTGCGCCGGTTGATGAGCGGGGCCGGGCTGTGAGCCGAGGCGGTGGGCGCGGTTTCACGCGCGTGAAGACGGCACGGGGCCGGACGGCCCAGTCGCAACGCTGGCTCGAGCGCCAGCTCAACGATCCCTATGTCAAAAAGGCCAAGGCGGAGGGCTATCGCAGCCGCGCCGCCTACAAGCTGATCGAGCTCGACGAGAAGTTCGGCTTCCTCAAGGGCTCGAAGCGGATCATCGACCTCGGCATCGCGCCCGGCGGCTGGACCCAGGTGGTCCGTCGGCGCCTGCCCAACGCAGCGGTGGTGGGGATCGATCTGCTGCCGGTCGACCCGATCGAGGGCGCGATCATCCTGCAGATGGATTTCATGGCCGATGCCGCGCCTGATCTGCTGATCGCGGAGCTGGGCGGCGCGCCGGATCTGGTCCTTTCGGACATGGCGGCCAATACGGTGGGCCATCCCCAGACCGATGCGCTGCGCACCATGGGACTGGTCGAGGCCGCGCTGGAATTCGCGATCCAGGTGCTCGAACCGGGCGGGGCTTTCGTGTCGAAGGTGTTCGCCGGCGGCGCCGATTCGCAGCTCGTCGCCGAGATGAAGCGCAATTTCGCGACGGTGAAGCATGCCAAGCCGCCGTCGAGCCGCAAGGGATCGGTCGAATGGTTCGTCGTGGCGCAGGGATTCAAGGGGCGGCGCGAGCCCGCGCCCGAGTCCGAATGAAAAACGGCCCCGGATCGCTCCGGGGCCGCTTCGAATTCTAGTCTGTCGGACGGTCAGCCGTCGTAGTCGCCGCCCAGATTCTGGTTGCGCGGCGGCGCAGCGGCGGTGAGGCGCAGCGCCTCTGCCGATGCGGCCAGCGAGCCGACCTCGTCCGGTGCTTCCTCGTCGTCGACCTGGACGCGCTGGAGGCTGGAGACCACCGCTTCCTCGAGGTGCGTCGGGCGCACGGTCTCTTCGGCGATCTCGCGCAGTGCGACGACCGGGTTCTTGTCGCGGTCGCGATCGATGGTCAGCTCTGCGCCGCCCGAGATCTGCCGCGCACGCTGGGCAGCGAACAGCACCAGATCGAAACGGTTGGGAACCTTGTCGACGCAATCCTCGACTGTGACGCGCGCCATCTACGCTTCCTTGGATTAATGGTGTCCGGGAGAGGGGCGGCACTTAAGGACGACATGCGCCAATGTCAAGAAAATCGGCCCTGAGCCGGCCAGGTGCTTGCCATTGAACCTGTGCCGTGCTCGCTCGTTGCCTGTCGTTCCAGCCCCGTCACAGCCGGAGACCGCCGTGCGCACGCCTTTCGACAACCCGAGCCCGGCGCTTGCAGCTGCGGAGCGCGGGTTGCATGTGGAGCAGATGAGGCCGTTGTCCCAGCCCAGCTTTTCGGTCGAGGGCAACCAGCTCACCCTGCTCCCCGACGGACCCGAGCGGATGACCGCGCTGCTCGAGCTGATCCAGTCGGCCCGGCAAAGCCTGCGCGTCCTCTATTATATCTATGTCGATGACGAGGCCGGGATCGCGATACGCGACGCGCTGATCGCGGCCGCCGGGCGCGGCGTCGAGGTCAGCCTGATCGTCGACGGGCTGGGCAGCGAGCATGCCCAGAGCCACCATTTCTTCGATCCACTGCACGCGGCCGGCATCCAGGTCTGCCGCTTCGTGCCGCGCTGGGGGCGCCGCTATCTGCTGCGCAACCATCAGAAGCTGGCGCTTGCCGACGAGGCGCGGGTGATCATCGGCGGCTTCAATATCGAGGACAGCTATTTCGGTACCGTCGCGGAAGCCGCCTGGCGCGATCTCGGGCTGCTGGTCGAGGGGCCGGCGGCGACTCGGCTGGTCGGCTATTTCGATGCGCTGGCGCGCTGGGCACAGCATCCGCGCTCGTCGCTACGATCGCTGGGCCGCCTGCTCCGGGCGTGGAGCGAGCCTGAAGGCGCGGCGCGTTGGCTGCTCGGCGGTCCGATGCGGCGGCTCTCGCCCTGGGCCCGCGTGGTCAAGCGCGACATGGAATGTGCGCGCACGATCGACCTGATCGCCGCCTATTTCGCGCCCAGCCCGGCAATGCTGCGCCGGCTCGACAAGGCGGGCAGGCGCGGCCGCGTACGCCTCGTGCTTCCCTCCAAGCTCGATCACGGCGCCGCGATCTGGGCGGCGCGGTTCACCTATGCCGGGCTGCTGCGCAAGAATGTCCAGATCTACGAGTACCAGCCGACCAAGCTGCACACGAAGCTCTTCGTCATCGACGATGTGGTGCATATCGGCTCGGCCAATTTCGACATCCGCAGCATGTTCCTCAATCTCGAGCTGATGCTCAGGATCGAGGATCCGGCGTTCGCCGCCTATGTCCGAGCCTATGTCGAAGGCGAGATCGCCCAATCCGAGCGGATCACGCCCGAGCTCTACAAGGCGCGGACCGGACCCTGGACGCGGCTCAAGCAGCTCGCCGCCTATTTCGTGATGGCGGTGCTCGACTATAACGTCACGCGGCGGCTCAATTTCGGCCGGCGCCGCTGATCGGGGCTAGTCGATCGGCGCGACGTGTTCCGCCTCGGCGGCGATGTGGCGCAATGCCTGCTCGAACGCGTCGACCGGCTGGCCGCCCATGATCAGATAGCGTCCGTCGATGATCACCGCCGGTACCGCGTTTATCCCACGCGACTGCCAGAGCTGCTCGGCGCTGCGCACGTCGTCGGCATAGCGGCCGCTTGTCAGCACCTCGCGGGCAGCGCCGCCGTCCAGGCCGGCCTTTTCGGCCGCGGCCACCAGTGCGTCGTGATCGGAAGGATTCTCGCCAAGGGTGAAATAGGCCTCGAACAGCGCGTGCTTCAGCGCGGGCTGCCGGCCTTCGATCTCGGCCCAGTGGAGCAGCCGGTGCGCATCGAACGTGTTGTAGATGCGGCTCTGGTCGGATGTCGTCATGGTGAAGCCGAGCTCCGCCGCGCGAGCATGGATCATCTTGCGGTTCTCCGCCGACCGTTCGGGCGTCGCGCCGTACTTCTCAGCGACATGCTCGACGATGTTCTGCCCCTCGGGCGGCATGTGCGGGTTGAGCTCGAACGGCTGGAAGCTGATATGCGCGTCGACGACATCGGCGGTGCGCGCCAGCGCGTCCTCGAGCGCGCGCAATCCGATGACGCACCACGGGCACGACACATCGGATACGAAATCGATCTTCATCGACCGGGCCATGCACAATTCCTTTCCAGCAGCTCGCATTGATATGAGGGCTGCGCCGCCGAATTGCATCGGCTGAATCGATCCATAGGATCCGGATCGCGGACGCAACACAGTGTTGCGCGGCGTCACGCTGGCCGTCGCCCGATTACCCGGCGATAGAGGTCGTGCGCGCCGAGGTGGCCGTGCGGAACCGGGCCGATTATCCTTGTCGTGGACGCAGACCTATTCGCCCTTGGCCGCGCCGATCGCATCCGTCGCGATATCGGCATTGCCCATATTGGCGCTGCTCGCCGCGATCGCCGTGTTTCGCGTCCGCGCGCATCTCGCCGCCCTGCTCGGGCTCGGCATCGCGCTGGCGGTCGCGATCTTCGCCTATGGCATGCCGGTAAAGCTCGCGGCGGGTGCCGCGGCGCTGGGCGCGGGATATGGCCTGCTGCCGATCGGCTGGCTCGTGCTCAACGTGCTGTTCCTCTACCGGCTGACCGTGCAGCACGGCCTGTTCCAGCGCTTGCAGGAGCAGGTGGGGGGAATCACCCCCGACCGGCGGCTGCAGCTGCTGCTGATCGCCTTCTGCTTCGGTGCCTTTTTCGAAGGCTGTGCCGGGTTCGGCGCGCCGGTCGCGATCACCGCCGCGATGCTGGTGGGGCTGGGCTTCGCACCCGTGGGCGCCTCGCGTCTCGCGCTGATCGCCAATACCGCGCCGGTGGCGTTCGGATCGCTCGGCACGCCGATCCTCGCACTCTCCGCCGCCAGCGGGCTGCCGCTGATGGAGCTGAGCGCGATGGTCGGCCGCCAGCTTCCGTTCTTCTCGCTGCTCGTCCCCTTCTGGCTGGTCATGGCCTTTGCCGGGTTCCGCGGCATGCGCGAGGTGTGGCCGGCGATCCTCGTCGCCGGGCTGGCCTTCGCCATTCCGCAATTCCTGGTCTCGAACTTCCACGGCCCCTGGCTGGTCGACGTCGCCAGCTCGCTCGCGTCGATCGGCTGCCTCGCGCTGTTCCTGCGACGCTGGCAGCCGGCGCGGATCTGGAGCGCGGTGGAGGGACGCGACGGCGGCGAGCCGGTCGAGCATGTCCCGGTGCGGATAGACTGGCGCGCCTGGATGCCGTGGCTGATCCTGAGCCTGGGGGTGTTCCTGTGGGGCCTGCCGGCCACCAAGGCCTTTCTCGACGGGCTGTTCGCGCTGAAGTTCCCGGTGCCCTGGCTCGACGGGCTCGTGCTGCGCGTGCCGCCGGTAGTTGCCGCGCCGCGCGCCGAGCCCGCGGTGTTCGTCTTCAACATCCTCTCCGCCACCGGCACCGGCATCCTCGTCTCGGCGATCGTCGCGGGCTGGGCGATGGGCGCCGGCGCGCGCGAGATGACTGCGACCTGGCTCGCGACGCTGCGCCTCGCGCTGCTGCCGCTGCTGACGATCGCGGCGATGCTCGCGCTCGGCTACGTCACCCGCTATTCGGGCATGGACAGCGTGATCGGGCTGTCGCTCGCCCAGTCGGGCTTCCTCTATCCCTTTTTCGGCACGATGCTCGGCTGGCTGGGCGTCGCCGCGACGGGCTCCGACACGGCATCGAACGCACTGTTCGGCGGACTTCAGCGCACCACGGCCGAACAGCTCGGGATCAGCCCGGTGCTGATGGCCGCGGCGAACAGCTCGGGCGGTGTGATGGGCAAGATGGCCGATGCGCAGAGCATCGTCGTTGCCGCCACCGCCACCGGGATCCGCGGACGCGAGGCCGAGATTTTGCGATATGTATTGTTCCACAGCGTGGCGCTGGCGGCGCTGGTGGGACTGCTGGTGATGGGCCAGGCCTATGTCTGGCCGCTTACGATGATGGTGGTGAAATGAGGCAGAGTGCGCCCGGCGGGGCGATCGCGACGGGGGCCCGTCCGGCGCCGCGGCAGATGCTGACGGCGTTGTTCGAGAACGCGATCGCGGCGATCTCGGCGCGGCACGCGATGCCGCCGCTGCCGCCGCTGCCCGCGCCCGGGCGGACCCTGGTGATCGCGATCGGCAAGGCCGCGGCGGAAATGGCGGCGGTCGCGCAGGAGCGGCTGAGCGGCCCGGTATCGGGGCTGGTGATCACCCGCGCCGGGCATGGGATCGACGGCGGCCGGCTCGATCCCGCCTTTCGCTATATCGAGGCGGGCCACCCGATGCCCGACAGCGCCAGCATGGTCGCCGCCGAGGAGGCCCTGGCGCTGGCACGCGGGCTTGGCGCCGGCGACCGGCTGCTGATGCTCGT
This sequence comes from uncultured Sphingomonas sp., assembly GCA_966211615.1. Classification (GTDB taxonomy): domain Bacteria; phylum Pseudomonadota; class Alphaproteobacteria; order Sphingomonadales; family Sphingomonadaceae; genus Sphingomonas. Next base: position 116,894 of record CBIHNZ010000002.1, on the reverse strand, counting down.
ATCCGGCGGCGGATCGGCGCTGATGGCGCTGCCGGTCGCGGGCGTGACGCTGGCCGACAAGCAGGCGATCACCGGCATGCTGCTCCGCTCGGGCGCGATGATCTCGGAGATCAACTGCGTGCGCAAGCACCTGTCGCGGGTGAAGGGCGGCCGGCTCGCGGTCGCCGCCGCGCCGGCGAGCGTGCGTACCCTGGTGATCTCGGACGTGCCGGGCGACGACCCTTCGTTCGTGGCGAGCGGACCGTCGGTCGCCGATCCCACCACCCTGGCCGAGGCACGCGACGTCCTGCGCCGCTACGCGATCGAGGCACCGACCTCGGTGTGGCGGGCACTCGAGGATCCGGTCAACGAGACGCCGCCGCCCGACACGCTGGGCCTGGCGGGCGGCGACATTACCGTGATCGCGCGGGCCCGCGACGCGCTGGCGGCGGGCGCCCGACTGGCCGAGAGCTTCGGCTACCGCGTCACCGATCTCGGCGACCGGCTGCAGGCCGAGGCGCGCCATCTCGGCGCCGGCCATGCCGGGCTCGCGCGCCGGCTGGCGGCGGACGGCGTGCGGCGGGTGATCCTGTCGGGCGGCGAGACTACGGTGCGGGTGAGCAACCCCGACGGACGCGGCGGCCGCAACCTCGAATATCTGCTCGGCCTGGCGACCGCGCTGGCCGGCGCGCCGGGCATCCACGCGATCGCGTGCGACACCGACGGCATCGACGGGACCGAGGACGATGCGGGCGCAATCATCGGGCCCGATACGCTCGCCCGCGCCGCCGCGCTGGGCCTCGATCCCGCAGCGGCGCTGGCGAACAACGAGAGCTACGCCTTTTTCGCGGCGCTGGGCGACCTGGTGGTGACCGGGCCGACCCGCACCAACGTCAACGACTTCCGGGCGATCCTGATCGAGGGTTCAGGCTGATCGGCGTAGCGACCATCTCGCGGGCCTTGCGCTCGATCGACCAGAGCGTCGCGGGCTCCGCCGGATCCCAGTCGATCGCCTGGCCGTCGGTGGGGATCGGATAGGTGGCGACAAGCTCGAGCACATTGCCCTTGGCCGGAATGCGCAGGGCGTAGAGCTCGGGTCGGTCATGGCCGGTGACATAGAGCAGGTCGCCCTTCCAGCTTCCGCCCGAGCAGCTCTTCGGCGCGAAGCGTTCGAGCACCGCCTCGGGGAAGGTGAAGCGGCGCTTCTCCTGGAACTTGCCGTCGAGCTCGACCAGCAAGGTCGCGCGATGGTCGCGGCCGGGCGCGCCGCCGCGATCGTCATAATTGGCGAACACCGCCCACCAGCTTCCGCCATGCCGGGTGAGCACGGTGAGCGAGCCGGGAAAATCGCCGAGCGCGACGGTGCGCTTGTGGCGGAGCGTATCGGCGTCGAAGAACTCGATCATCGAATGCTGCGGCACGTCGGGATAGTTGGACGCGGCACAGGCCAGCTCGCGCCCGATCAGGCTACAGCTGTTCATGTGCTTGAAGTGCGCCGGGTCGCCATCCCAGTGGAGCACGCGCTCGCCGGTGCGCTTGTCGTACTTGCCGATCTCGTGGTTCGAGATCGCATAGACAAAATGCACCCCGGCGGCGACGCCCTGATTGGCTTCGCTCGCCGGGATGCGATGAGGGACTGCTTGCGGCGCGAGCGCCGCAAGCAGCAGAGGGATGGCAATCCGCATCAGAACTTCGCCGATACGCCCGCGTAGAAGGTGCGGCCGTAACGCTCGTTCTGGATGAGCCAGTCGGTATTGTCCGACTGGTATTGGCGAGTTGGCTCGTCGGTCAGGTTCTGCGCCTCGAAGAACAGCCGCACGCCGTCCATGACCTTGAAGCTCGCCTTGGCATCGAGGCGGCGCAGATCGTTGTTGAACTGGTCCTGCACGCCCGAGTCGAGCAGGCCCGCCGAGATCAGCTGCTTGCCCGTGTTGTGATAGGCGACCGAGGCCTCGACCCGGCCCTTCTGGTAGAAGAGCTTGGCGCCGTAGAGATAGTCCGACTGGCCGGGGAAGGTGCCCTTGGGTCCGTTCGGGATGTCGAGGTTGGATTCGGTCAGTGTCGCATTGAGCGAGATGCCGAAGCCCGAGAGCAGGCCTGGCAGGAAGTCGAACTGCTGCTGATACTGCGCCTCGATGCCCAGGATCTTGCCCTTGTCGGCGTTCAGCGGCTGCGAGAAGCTCGCGGTCTCATAGGGCTGGCCGTTGAAGGTCGTGTTGAACAGCGTGTACGACTGGGTGAAGATCGGGTTCTTGATGAACTTGGCGAAGGCGCCGAAGCTCAGCAGGCCGCCCTTGGCGAAATACCATTCCGCGGTCGCATCGAAATTGTCGGCGCGGAACGGCTTGAGATCCGGGTTGCCGAACGAGACGCTGACGACCTTCAGGCCCGGCTGGGTGCCGTCGTCGACCGTGATCTCGCCGCCCGGCGACAGGCTGGCATATTCGGGCCGGCCGATGCTGCGCGAATAGGCGAGGCGCATCACCATCTGCGACGAAGGTTCGATGCGCACGATCAGCGACGGCAGGAAGTCGTTGTAATCATTGTCGCGGGTCGCCGGGAGGATCGTCGCGCCATCCTGCAGCTGGTTGCCGGTGATGTGCAGGCTGGTGTGCTCGATGCGCAGGCCCGGCGTCACCGTGACCATGCCGAGCTTGATGTTGGCCATCGCATAGGCGGCGGCGACGTCCTCGGTGAGAGCGAAGTCGTTGAGCGTCGCGTTGGCGATCGAAGTGGGGATGTCCTTCACGAAGAAGGCGCCGCCGATATTCTGCGCGGTGAAATCCTTCAGCGCCGAGATGTTGAAGGTCGGACCGTTGACGAACCCGCGGCTGGGATCGTCATTGTCCGGGTGGACCACCACCGCCGGGCCGTCGAGACCGAACTGGCCCATGGTGAAGCGCGTGGCGTTGTTGCCGCCGCGGCCCCAGGTGTCCTCGCTGGAATCGAAATCGCGGTCGCTGGTGCGATACTTCACGCCCGCCTTGAGGAAGCTTCCGCCGTCCAGGTCATAGGTGGCGTCGAAGCGGCCCTGCCAGATGCCTTCGGTACCCGCCTCGTGATGGAAGAGATAGGAGCGGAACTGCATCTGGTTGCCGGTGCATTCGGTGCGCGGCGTGGCGCTGTAGATCGTGTGCGAGAAATCGAAATCGACCGTGCCCGGATTGCAGCGGAACTGCCAGGTCGGGAAGCGATCGAGCACCTCGTTGTGGCTGCGCGCGCCCATATATTCGAGCTTGAGCCGGTCGAGCTCGGTCGAGCCGCCGACAATGCCGGTCAGCACCGTCTTGACCTTATAGTCGAGCCGCAGATCCTCGCGGCGCTCCGGGCCGGAGCCCGAGCCGACGCCGTTCGCGGGGGTCGCCGTGCCGGTCACGAAACCGGTCTCACCGTCCGCATTGAGATGGAAATTCGGATTGTTGACTTCCGGGTCCGTCGGCGTGTCGCCGACCAGCGCCTGGGTGGCGAAGTCGAGGCGGTAGCGCGCGCGGATCTCGTTCTCGATGAACTTCGAATAGAGCCCGCGGACGTAGAAGGTCTGGTGCTCGTTGGGGTGCCAGTCGAACGCGCCCGTCGCGCCGATGCGCTTACGGTCGAGCGAATATTCGGTGTACTTGATGTTGGTCGGCGCGCCGCCGCGCGCGAAGCCGTCCACCGCGCGCCAATCGTCGGGATAGAAGCCCTCGGACACGAAATCGCGGTTCGAATAGCTGACGCCGAGCACGACGCCGAACTGCTCGTCGGCACCGAAGCGGCCCGCGACGCTGGCGTCGCCGCGCACCGGGACCTTCTTGTTGAGCTCCTGATAGCCGGCCTGCGCGTTCAGCGAGACGTTGAACGCATCCTTATAGTCGAAGGCGGTCTGGGTGACGAGGTTGAGCGTGCCGCCGATGCCCTGGCCGTCCATGTCGGCGGTCTTCACCTTGGCGATCTCGACGCGGTTGAGCAGCTGGCCCGAGACGATGTCGAGCGGCAGCGCGCGCGTGTTGCCGTCGGGGTTGCCGATCTCGAGACCGTCCAGCGTATAGCCGTTGAGCGCCGAGGGGACGCCGCGCACCGAGACGTAGCGGCCTTCGCCCTGGTCATAGGCGACGCCGACGCCGGGGAGATGTTCCACCACTTCGGCGACGTTGCGGTCGGGCAGCTGGCCGATCTCGTCCGACGCCGCGACGTCGAGCACGCCGATCGCGTCGCGCTTGATCTCGATCGAGCGTTCCTGCTGCGCGCGCTGGCCGGTGACGACGATCGCGTCCTCGGATTCGGGGGCATTCGCCGTGTCCTGCGCGAACGCGGTGTACGGGAGGCAGCAGAGTACTGCCGCGCCAACGAGATATCTGTGTTTCATCTGGACCCACCCTGTTTTGATTGTGCCTGGTCCGGCGTGGGGTGTTCCCCGACTCCCGGTTGAAGGCCCCCTGGGTGCGGCTGATGTTGCTTTTGTGACTCAGCCACGTCGCGGAATCGCAACATTATGTTGCCATGGACGGGACGCCGCGCGCGGGGGGGCGAACATGCTTGAACTCAACGATTTGCTGACCTTCACCAAGATCGTGGAGATGGAAAATCTCACCAAGGCGGGGCGCTCGCTCGGGGTCCCCAAGTCGACGGTGAGCCGGCGGATGACCCGGCTGGAGGAGCATCTCGGCACCCAGCTCCTGCGTCGGAGCACCCATCGGGTGACGCTGACCGACCAGGGGGCGCTGTTCTACGAATATTGCCAGCGCTGCCTCGGGCTGTTGCGCGATGGCGAGCGTGCGATCCGGAACCAGCATCAGAATCCGCAAGGGCTGCTGCGCATCGTCGTGCCGCATGAGCTCGACCGCTCGGTGCTCGGCCCGCTGATGAGCGACTATCTGGAGACCTATCCCGATGTGCGGCTGGTGAGCGTGGTCGCGAGCGAACAGGTCGCGCTGCTCCGCGACGGGTTCGACGTCGCGATCGTCGCCGGCGAGCTGCCCGATGCCGGCTCCTCGTTCCTCGCGACCAAGCTCGGCGAGGCCGAGTACGGCATCTACACCGCGCCCAGCTATGTCGAGCGTAAGGGCATGCCGCAGAGCCATGTCGATCTCGCCCGGTTCGACCTGCTCGCCTGGGGCGAGACCGACATGCGCGGGCTGTGGCGGCTGAGCAGCGAGACCGGCGAGGCGGCGGTCGAGTTCAAGCCTCGCCTGGTCTGCAACGATCTGATGCTGCTGCGTCAGTCGGTGCTGTCGGGGCTCGGCATCGCCGCGCTTCCCGCATTCATCTGCAAGCACGATCTCGCCAGCGGCCGCATTCTCGAAGTCCTGCCCGGCTGGCATGCGCCGCCGACGCAATTCTATGCCGTATTCCCGCACCAGCACGGCATTCCGCCGCATGTCCGCGCGCTGATCAACTATCTGGTCGAGCGGCTGCGGCCGACCTTCTCGTGGGACGTGCGGCCCTCCGGGCTCCAGGATCCGGTCCTGGGCGAGGCGCGTCTGGCGGGGCGCGAGCCGGAATTCACCTGAAAGATCCGTGTTTCCCACAAGGGAACGCAGTGTTGCGCCGATGCTCCTTCGCTGGTCTTCAATCGGCAATCTCCCCGGCCTAGCCGCCGCAGACTCGAAGCGGAGACGTGGAATGACCGATGCTCGCCTGCACCTCACGCGCCGTGCCCTTGTTGCCGGCGGCATGGCCGCGGGATCGGCGGCGCTGCTCGGGATCGGTGCCCGCGCGGCGGCGCTGCCCGCGCGCTATCCGTTCACCCTCGGCGTGACTTCGGGCGATCCTTCGAGCGACGGCATGGTGCTGTGGACGCGGCTCGCGCCGAGACCGCTCGAGGGCGATGGCGGCATGCCCGCGAGGCGCGTTCCGGTGCGCTGGGAGGTCGCGAGCGACCCGGATTTCCGCAAGCGCGTCGCTGCGGGCAATGCCGTGGCCGATCCCGAATGGGGCCATTCAGTGCATGTCGAGGTCGCCGGGCTGCAGCCCGACCGCGTCTATTGGTACCGTTTTCTCGCGCTCGGCGAGGCGAGCCCCGTCGGCCGCACGCGCACCGCGCCGCTGCCGGGCGCGTCGGTCGCCAGGCTGCGCTTCGCCTTCGGCTCCTGCCAGAAATACGAGGCGGGACGCTATGCCGCGCACGCGCATATCGCCGCGTCCGAACCCGATCTGATCCTGTTCCTCGGCGACTATATCTACGAGGGCAATCCCTCGTCCAAGGCGATCCGCCCGCACCTCAACCCGGAGCCTTTCGACGTCGCCGGCTACCGCGTCCGCTACGCGACATACCGGCTCGACCCGCAGCTCCAGGCGAGCCATGCCGCCGCGCCCTGGGCGGTGATCTGGGACGATCACGAGGTCGCCAACGACTATGCCAACGCCACTGACCAGCATAATGGCGATCCCGTCGCGTTTCTCCGCCGCCGCGCGGCCGCGTACAAGGCCTATTGGGAGCATATGCCGCTGCGCCGCGCCGCGCGTCCCGAGGGGCCGGCGCTCAAGCTCTACCGCACGCTGCAATGGGGCGACCTCGCCACCTTCCAATTGGTCGACGATCGCCAATATCGCGCGTCGCGTCCCTGCCAGCCTCCCGAGCTGGCGCGTGACCATGAAGATTATGCCTCGAACCTCCCCACCTGCCCCGAGCGCGAGGATCCCGCGCGCTCGATCCTCGGCATGCCGCAGGAGCAATGGTTGCACGATGCCTTCTCGGCCTCGCGTTCGAAATGGAACCTGCTCGCGCAGCAGACGCTGATGAGCCCCTATCCCCGGCTCGACCCCAAGGCGCCCGATGCGCCGCCGCGCCTCTATGGCTTCGACGGCTGGGAAGGCTATCCGGCGACCCGCGAGCGGATCCTGCGACATTGGCGGGATGCGAAGATCGCCAATCCAATGGTATTGAGCGGCGACATCCACGCCTTTGTCGCCGCCGACATGCCCGATCCCGACCGGCCCGACGCAGCCCCGGTCGCGTGCGAGTTCGTCGGCGGATCGCTGACCTCGCATGGCGACGATGCCAAGCTCAAGGCCAACACCGCGCACAACCCCCGCTATCGCTTCGCCGATGGCGCGGCGCGCGGCTATGCCGGGGTCGAGCTCGACCATGAAGAGGCGCGCATCACCTTCCAGACCACGACGGAGGTGACCAGGGCAAATTCCCCCATCGCGCCGCTCGCCCGCTTCCGCGTCGGTGCCGGGGACAAGCGCCTGGAAGTGCTGGCCTGACCGGGCGATCGCATCACAATTTCTAACGGCGGCCAACAAGCCCTTACGGGTTTTCTCCGCTGCGCGTTCCTAACTGGCTGGGAGCAAAGCTCCGCCTCTCAGCCAGGAACGCGCCATGACCGATGTCAAGCTTCTCCATCGACCTGCCGGGATTAGAGCGCGGCGTCGCTCAGGCTGGGCATAGGTGAGACCCTTGCATGTCTTCTTCACAGCATTGGCGGCCGGCGCGGCATCGCTCGCGCTCGGCCTGGGGACGGGTCTCGTGTCCTGGCCATCCCCCGACGCGCGCCCTGCCATGACCTCGGGAACGGTGTCCGCGGGTGTGTCCGGCCCGCTATCCTCGCTGCTCGGCGCCCGCCAGTGGCTGAACGGCAAGCCGCTCAGGGCGGAGGATCTCCGCGGCAAGGTCGTCCTGGTGAATTTCTGGACCTATTCCTGCATCAACTCGCTCAGGCCGCTGCCCTATCTGCGCGCCTGGGCCGATAAATACGGAAAGAACGGCCTGGTCGTCATCGGCGTGCACACGCCCGAGTTCGGCTTCGAAAAGGATCTCGGCAATGTCCGCAAGGCGATCAGGGCGCAGGGCATCGGATATCCGGTTACGCTCGACAGCGATTTCGCCGTATGGCGGTCGTTCGGCAATCGCGGCTGGCCGGGCTTCTATTTCATCGGCGCCGATGGCCGGGTCCGTCACGCCGCGCTTGGCGAGGGCGACTATGCCGCGTCCGAGCAGCTGATCCAGAAGCTGCTCGCCGAAGCAGGCGCCCCCGCCAACGGTCCGATCGCCGAGGTTTCCGGCCAAGCCATCCAGGCCGCGGCGGACTGGGCCAGCCTGCGTTCGCCCGAAACCTATCTCGGCCACGCCCAGGCCCAGAACTTTGCGTCGCCGGGCGGCGCGCGCGCCGATGTCGCCAGCCAATACCGCGCTCCGGCGGAGCCGGCGCTCAACCATTGGGGCCTGGCCGGCAGTTGGACGATCGGCGGCGAGTTCGCGACGCTCGACAGCCGCACGGGCAGCATCCGCTATCGCTTCCACGCGCGCGATCTGCATCTCGTGCTGGGCGCCCCCGCCAACGGCAGACCGGCTCGCTTCCGCGTCACCGTCGACGGGGCGGCTCCTGGCGCCGATCACGGTTCCGATGTCGACGCCGAAGGTATGGGTATCGTGCGCGAGGACAGGCTCTATCAGCTGATCCGGCAGGCGCGGCCCGTCGCGGACCGGACCTTCGAGATCGAATTCCTCGATCCCGGCGTGCGCGCCTATGTCTTCACGTTCGGATAGGGCGCCTCCGGCAAGGCGTCACAAGGCAAGGATATTCATGATGGACTCGACCATTCCCACGGATCAGATCGACCGGCTCCGCCGTCAGTTCTTCGGCACGGCCGCACTGGGTGTCGCCGCATTGCCTTTCGCCGCGACGGCACGTCCGCAAGCGGCGATGGCGGCCCCCGTGTCGGGTTCGGGCGCGCGCTTCGACACGGTCAAGCAGATCGATGCCGGCGTGCTGAACATCGGCTATGTCGATACCGGGCCCGCCAACGGGCGGCCGGTCATCCTGCTCCATGGCTGGCCGTATGACATTCACGCCTTTGCGGATGTCGCGCCTGTGCTCGCGGCGGCCGGCTACCGCGTCATCATCCCGCATCTGCGCGGCTATGGCACCACCCGGTTCCTCAAGGCCGATGCGGTGCGCAACGGCCAGCAAGCGGTTTTCGCGCTCGACGTCATCGCGCTGATGGACGCACTGAAGATCCAGACCGCGGTCGTCGCCGGCTTCGACTGGGGCGCCAGGACGGCCAATATCGTCGCTGCGCTATGGCCCGAGCGCTGCAAGGCCATGGTCTCGGTGAGCGGCTATCTCATCGGCAGCCAGAAGGCCAACAGCATGCCCCTGCCGCCCAAGGCCGAGCTTGCCTGGTGGTATCAATTCTATTTCGCGACCGAGCGGGGCAGGCTTGGCTATGAGGCCAACCGCCACGATTTCGCGAAGCTCATCTGGCAGACCGCGTCGCCGACATGGAAGTTCGACGATGCGACCTTCGAGCGGTCCGCGGCGGCTTTCGACAACCCCGATCATGTCGCGATCGTCATCCACAATTATCGCTGGCGGCTGGGTGCCGCGCAGGGCGAGGCGCAATATGACGCGCTCGAGGCGCGGCTTGCCGCGGCGCCCAGCATCGCAGTGCCGACGATCACCATGGAAGGCGACGCCAATGGCGCGCCGCATCCCGAGCCCGCGGCCTATGCAGGCAAGTTCACCGGCAAATACAGCCACCGGCTGATCGACGGCGGCATCGGCCACAACCTGCCCCAGGAAGCACCCAAGGCGTTCGCCCAAGCGGTCATCGACGTCGCCGGTTACTGACGTCCGGATCTCATTTGCGTGCCGCCGAACGACTTTCCAGGAAGGCGGCGAGCGAGGCGAAACATTCGACCTCCGCATCGAAGGGACGGAGCAACCGCTGAAGCGATTCACGGTTCTCCGGATCCTCGTCGATGATGAAGATCGCGGCCTTGGCCGTCCTCCTGGCGGCCTGCGCCCTGTCGGCCGGCTGGAACAGCATCGAAACCGAATCCGTGCCAAATCCTTCGTCATCCACGAACAGATAACCCCGGCCCGGCACGGTCTTGATCCTGTCGCGATCCTCGCCGAGCGCCTTGCGCAGCACCGTCATCTGAAAGCGCAGGTTGCTCTCGTCGACGGTCGTCGAGGGCCAGACGCGCCGCACGATCTCCTCCTTGGAGACGATCTCTCCGCGTGATCGAAGCAGGACGATCAGCAGGTCGAAGGCGCGGCTGCCGATTTCGACGGGCGCGCGCCTGAACATCAGCTTGCGCGCGGCAGGCACGGCGAGGAACTCGCCAAAGACGATCGGCCGCGCATCATCGCGTTCGCCGTGATGGTCATCCGGCAGGAAAGGCCAGAGGGTTTCAGCCATTTGAATCGCTCGGTTGCTCATGTTCCGCCTCCTTTCGACAGGACGGGTCTTCGAACCTCTCGGGGGTGAAGACCATCCCTGGACGGGGTGCGGCGCGACTACACGATCGAGATGGCGGCTCAGCCGGGCAGGTGCATGGTGCGGCGGCCGAACAGCTGCGCGTCGACCGAAAAGGCACCGGGACCGATCAGCGCCAGAGCAGCGGCGTCCAGCACATGCGGAAGCAGGAGCAAGGGCGGCGCCGCCGACATCGGCCATATCAGAATCGCGCAGGCCAGTGCGCAAAGGCCAGCCACGATCCGAGTGAGGTAGCCGGCGCTTATCAGAATCGCGGCAAGGCAGCAGAGGATTGCGATCCAGGAGCTCGGCGCAGTCGCGACCGCTGGCGCCGTAACGATGAAAAGCATCACCGAGCCGCGCAGGAATAGCAGCGCTGCCCCGGCAAATCCCCCCGGAAACGCGAAAAAGATATGTTTCATGGGAGTTTAGCTAGGCCGGTTTGCGGCCTGTCGGAAACATCAGAATAGGCTATGCCGCCGTAACCCTTTCGAGGGCTGCGCACTTGGCCGCTTGCGCGAAGTACCGGCGACAGGGCAAAATCGGGATCCGGCCGGGAAAAAGGGAGATGCATGCGGCTGCTCAGGATGCTCCTCCCGCTATTGGGCATGGCCTGCTTGCTGCTGGCGGTGCCGGTCGGTGCCGCCGACCCCGAGCGCAGGCCCGAACCCAAGATCACCGGGTACAAGCATACGGGCTGGACGCCGGAGAATGGAGCACCCGCGGCGATACGCGATCTCGCCCAGTCGGCGGATGGATATTTGTGGATCGCGGCGGCCGACGGCTTGTTCCGCTTCGATGGCATGACCTTCGAAAGGATGCCCGCGCTGCGCGACCCCGAGCTCGGCGAGTTCCAGCCCCAGGTGGTGCATGCCTCGTCCTCCGGAGATGTATGGATCGGCTATGGTCAGGCCGGCATCGCGCGCTATCGGCATGGCGAGCTGCACAGCATGAACATGCCGAACGCGCCCGAATATGTCGTCGGGATCGCCGATGACGGAAATGGCGGCCTCTGGGTGCTCAACGGTCGCGACGAGGCGTCGCTTACCCATTTTTCGGGCGGCAAGTGGCAGGAGATGGGACGGGCACAAGGTATCCCGCTGGGCCAGGTCCGCAGTGTTTTCGTCGATCGCCGCGGCACGACCTGGGCTTTCGTGTCGAGAAGGCTGCTCTTCCTGCGCCGCGGCGCGACCAGGTTCGAAACCACACCCGAACAGATCGGTCCCGCCGCGCAGATCGCCGAGGATCCCCGCGGCCGGATCTGGCTCGTCGACAGGTCCGGCGTTCGGCAGGTTCCCGATTATCCGCATCGGCCCCCGATGCCGGCGCCGCCTGTCACCGAAACGGAAGGCGGCGCGATCCGCACGATGATCTTCGACCGGAACGGGGATCTCTGGGGCACGGACCGCACCGACGGGCTTTCACGGATCCGCGCCGTGCAGCTGGAGGATCCGGAACATGCGAAGGGGGAATTCTATCGGGCGGCGGACGGCCTGACCTCGGACCGCGCCCGACCGGTGCTGCAGGACCGCGAAGGCAATATCTGGGTGGGCACCGAAGCCGGGCTCGATCGCTTCAGGCCGGCGGTGGTACGGCTTCAGGAAGGCATCCCGCCCGCCTCGCCGACCGGATATGGCGCGGTGCGAGACGCCAGCGGCGTGATCTATGTGGTGGCGGAGTCGGGTATCTTCGCGATCTCCGGCAACGGACCTGCTCGCCGCATCGCCGGCGTGGGCGAGCTATACTCGGGACCCTGTCTCCGTCGCGACGGCTCCGCCGTGGCCTGGATACCCGGCACCTTCCTGGCGCTAAGCCCCGAAGGCGTGCGCCCGAGCACGACCATCAGCGAGTCGATCTACGACTGCGGCGAGGACAGATACGGACGGCTCTGGATTGACAGCATGCGCACCGGCCCGCTCTGGGGCGACGCGGCTGGCTGGCATCCGCTCGCAGGGCCGCCCGAACAGGATCTGCTCGATGGCGTGACGATAGCGCCATCTGGCATGGCGGTGGCCAAGCTGGGATCGCGCTACCTGATGCGCCTCGACCCGCAACGGCCCATTTTGCTGCCCGCAGCCAGGCTGGGCGTAGGCGCCATCGTGAGCGTCAATGCCGGGCAGCGCGATCTGCTGGTCAGCGGCGCACGTGGCCTGGCGCGGCTCCGCAATGGCATGGTCCGGGTCATCGACGGCAGCCGCTATCCGTGGCTCACCCGCTTGCGCGGCCTCGGGCAGAGCAGCGCCGGGGATAGCTGGATGCTCTCCCCCGCCGGCATCGTCCGCGTCGCCACACGCGATCTCGATCGCGCCTTCGAGCAACCCGGAAGCCCCTTGCCCTATGATCTGTTCGATCAGGCGGACGGCGTCACCGGCGCAAGCCAGAAATATGGTTATGCTGGCGGCCAGGTTTTCGAAGGCAGGGATGGCGGCATGCGCTTTCTCACCAGCGCGGGCGTGATGGTGATCCATCCGAGCGCCATCACCCGCAATACCGTGCCGCCGCCGGTCGTCGTCAGCGCATTGATCAGCCGCGGCACCAAATATCTGGATCCGTCGAACCTCATGCTGCGTGCGGGCACCTCGAGCATCCAGATCGCCTATTCGGCGCTCAGCCTCTCGGTCCCCGAGCGCGTCAGGTTCCGCTACAAGCTGGAAGGCGTCGACGAGGAGTGGATGGATCCGGGGATGCGGCGCCAGGCCTTTTACAGCAATCTCGGCCCCGGAACCTACCGCTTCCGCGTGATCGCCGCGAACAATGACGGCGTCTGGAACCGCGCGGGAGCGACGCTCGAATTCACCATCCCGCCCACCTTTCTTCAGTCGGTCTGGTTCAAGCTGCTCTGCGCGCTCGTCGTCGGCGTGGTGCTGTGGATTGCCTATTCGATCCATGTGCGCCGGGTGACCGCGCGGCTGCAGTCGGGTCTCGAGGTGCGGCTGGCCGAGCGCGAGCGGATCGCGCGCGAGCTGCACGATACGCTGCTCCAGGGCTTTCAGGGCCTCATGCTCCGCTTCCAGTCGGTCGCCGATCGGATTCCGCCCGGCGAACCACTGCGCAACGTGGTCGACGAAGCGCTCGACCGCGCCGATGCGGTGCTGATCGAAGGCCGCGACCGGGTGCGCGAGCTGCGCACGGCGGCGGGCGGCGACGACCTAGCCCAGGCGCTTATGGCTGCCGCGGGCGAGATAACGATGGATCCGCCGGTGCGTTTCGACCTGACCATCGAGGGCAGCCCGCGCCCGATGCATCCGATCGTCTGCGAGGAAATCCAGCGGATCGGCGAGGAAGCGATCCGCAACGCGTTCCAGCACGCGCAGGCGAGCAAGGTCTTGGGGACCATCGCTTATCACGCCCATCAGCTGCGCTTCGATATCCGCGACGACGGGATCGGCCTGCCGGCCGATGTCGCCGCGGCGGGCGAGCGCCCCGGGCATTTCGGCCTCACCGGCATGCGCGAGCGCGCGGCGCGGATCGGCGGCATCCTCACGATCGTCAGCCGCGAAGGCGCGGGCACCGAGATTCTGCTGTCGATTCCCGGCCGCGCCGCCTATGTCGCGAAGCGCAGCCGATGGCGCCTTCCGCGTCTTCGCGCCGGAAAGCCGAGAGGCTGAGCCATGCCGACATCCGAAACCGCACGCCCGATCCGCATCATGACCGTCGATGACCATCCGGCGCTGCGCGACGGCATCGCCGCGATCGTCGAGCTGCAGCAGGACATGCTGCTGGTCGGCGAGGCTTCCAACGGCGCCGAAGCGATCGCGGCCTTTGCCAATCTGCGGCCGGACGTGGTGCTGATGGACCTGCAGATGCCGGTGATGGGCGGCGTCGACGCCATCGCCGCGATCCGCAAGGAATCACGCAACGCCCGCATCATCGTCCTCACCACCTATGACGGTGATGTGCAGGCCGCCCGCGCGCTCAAAGCCGGCGCCGCAGCCTATCTGCTCAAGAGCTCGCTGCGCAAGGAATTGCTCGACACCATCCGTTCGGTGCATGCCGGGCGACGCCACATCCCGCCGCAGATCGCCCAGGAGATCGCGCTCCACGCCGCCGACGAGCCGTTGAGCGAGCGCGAGATCGGCATCCTCCAGCTCGTCGCCGCGGGCAATGCGAACAAGCAGATCGCCTGGCACCTCTCGATCTCCGAAGACACGGTGAAGGCGCATATGAAGAGCATTTTCGGCAAGCTCGACGTCAACGACCGCACGCACGCAGTGACCGCGGCGCTCAAACGCGGCGTCATCGAACTCTGACGGCGTGATTCTGCTCCCCGGGCGGGGAAGGTGCAAGCAGGTGCCCGGGGACGCCGGGGCGTGCAGCAGGCGCGCCTAGAGGACCGTCTGGACGACGATTCTCCAAGTTCTCAATATGTTGAGAAGCGATGGTGCCCAGAAGAGAACCCAATAAATATCAACATCAATTTGAAAAGAAATCTCTAAATAAAATTGATCTCGATTTTATAACCACAAATAGACCTGGAGCTCATAGCCATCATGTGGCTCGAGTACCTCGCATATAGAGTTTCGCTTATCTTTACCGACGAACAAGCTATAGTAGAATTGCACGAGACTGTCCAGCCGGGTGCGAACAGATGCGCTTGAGCGCACTGTCCAGATTCGTAAGCAACGGCTCTTCCGACGCGACCGGCGGCATCTCGCGCTGGTACAAACAATGTCACGACGCGCGCTCGAGAGGCCGGACGGCAACGTCGCGACCCCGGGGTTCTAATTCAATTGGGTCACAAGCAAGTGCCGGCCGAGTGCTGCGCTGCTGTACCTCTTGCCTCCGCTCTCCTCGCCACATCGGTTTGGGAACATTACCTGCGATATCATTCATAATATGGCAAATTGGGCGGCCGCATAGGTGATAGACGGCGAATGTCAGAGGCCAGATTCGCGAGAATTCGGCCCATTTTGCGACGATGTAATCTTAAATATCCATGGATATAGTTGCGTAGCTCATTCTATCTATAATAAAAATCTTACGCAAATTGATTTATTTCGGAAAATTCTGAGTATATTTCCAATATTACTTAAGTAATACTCTGAGTTACGGCGATTTAAGCGAGCGCTTCTCCTAGGGATCTGATCTCGTGACATACATATGACTCGATTTTTAGTACTTTACGCCCCGGAGAATGGCGGCTATTCGATGCGCGGGGGGTGCATTATGACGTTTTGTGAAATATTGACCGCGAGTGTCGAGCGGAGAAGCCTAGGCTGCGCCAAGCTGGAGCCTGAAGGGCTGGCTAAGTAGCGCTTCCACCTCGGAAGATCATATTCGCAAAATTGCAGATATTTCATGAAATTCGAAGGTAATGAAGCCGGCCGTCTGGTCGCGGCTCTAGCGATATGCTTGGCGCTTTGCGATCGAGCGCAGGCGCAAGAGGCGGTGCGCGAGCACGTGCAGGTGTCTCGCTTGCAAACGATTCCGGAAGAGCGGGATGGGACGCACGTCGACGACAGCCTAGCCGCCGCGATCAGCGATACTTTCTCATCCAATCCGGAACTTGCGGCGCGTCGGTACGACCTCCGTGCGACGGATGACGAAGTCGGTATCGCCATGGCGCGAACGCGACCCCAGGCGCAGTGGGAGGTTTCGGGCAGCTACGAACTGACGCTCCCGGGAGCGATCACCCAGTCTGGCCGACCTATCTCCGATCGTCTCAATGATCCCAATATCGAGCGGAATGACGTGAGCTCGCAGCTGGTTATCGATCAGCAGATCTCAACAGGCGGTCGTGCGAGGAGCGGGCTACGGACCGCTCTGGCGAACAGTGCCGCCGGTCGTGAAACGCTGCGCCGTGCGGAGGGAGATCTACTGGTTGACCTAATATCCGCTTATAGCGACGTTCGCCGTGATCAGCGGGCCCTGGCAATCCGTCGGCAAAACCTTCGAACGCTTGAGGCGACGCTCGACGAGATCGTGGCCCGGCGGGACGCCGGGGAACTGACCAGGACCGATATTGCCCAGACCGAGACCCAGCTGCAGACGGCACAGGTTCAACTGAATGTGGCCGAAGCGCAATTCGAGGCCAGTCGGGCGGCTTTCACGGCTATCGTTGGTCGTGAACCTGGCAACTTGGCGCCTGAACCGAATCTGCCGAACCTGCCGCGCTCGGTGGACGAAGCATTTACCACGGCCGAACTCAAGAATCCCGATCTGGCCGCCGCCGTCGCTACCGAACGCGCATCGCGGCAGGGGATCGACGCAGCGCGGGCCGAGGGGATGCCCGAACTTTCGATACGAGGGACCGTAGGAACGACCGGACCCGCCGTACCCTTCGATCGTGCCGATCATGACGTGATCTTCACCGGCCGCGCCACCTTGTCGATTCCCCTGTTCGCCGGCGGGCGCGTCCGTTCGGCAGTCGCCCAGGCGCGCAATCGCCAAAGCGCCGAAACGTTGCGCGTGGCGGCCGCCCGACGCCAAGTGACGCGGGCGATCGTCAACGCCTGGAACCAGTGGGTGACAGCCGATCGTAATGTCCAGGCGCAGGAGCTTCAGTTGCGGTCTGCCCGCATCTTCTATGAAGGTGCCTTCGAAGAATATCGCGAGGGGCTCCGCTCTACCTTCGACGTTCTGTATGCCCAGAACTCGTTGAACGAGACCGAAATCGGCCTGCTCGCCAGCAAGCGCGACCGGTACGTCGCGCAAGCGATCATGCTGCGCCACCTGGGCGAGCTCGAAACCAGCCGCCTCCTCGTCGACGGGGCTCGCTATTCGCCGGATGATTATCTTCAGAAGGTCCGGCGCCGTAGCGCGGTGCCGTGGGGCGGCATCATCCGTGCGATCGACGGTGCCGGCGCGCCGACCGGGAGCCGCCAAACCATCAAAATGCCGGCAGCGGCCGAAGGGGTCGTCATGGCGCCCGCCGACGCGGCGATTGCGCCGCGTGGATTGCTGCAGGGAGGGGCTGTCGGCACCGGCGATCCGCTTCGTCCCGCCACCAATGCGGGTGCGGGGGCGCGGCCATGACCCAGGATTCCCAGGGCAGTGCACCCGGCGGTGCGGCGGGGTGCGATGATTCCGGTCTCATTGCCTATGCCACGTTGCTCGCCCTCCACCGTATCGCGGTCGACCCCGCGCAACTGCGTCACAGCCTTGGCCATGACCGGGCGGTCAGCACCGACGACCTAAGACGCATCGCCAAACGCCAGGCGGATGTCAGGGCCAAAACGGTTCGGTCGAGCTATGACAAGCTGGCGCAGACGCCGTTGCCGGCCCTCGCCAACGGTCCTTCGGGATGGTTCATCATCGCCCGCGTCAGCGACGGCGAGGCTCTGATCCAGCCGCCGTGCCACAGCGCGGAAGGAGTCCAGCCGCAGGTCATGAAGGTCGACCGCGGTGCGCTCGAGGCCATCTGGTCGGGTGAACTCCTGCTGGTGACGACCCGCGAGGGCATCGGCGGGGTCACCCGCGCGTTCGACGTCTCCTGGTTCATCCCGCAGATCGTGAAGTATCGGCGTCTGATTGGCGAGGTGCTCCTGGTCACTTTGGGGATAAACCTTCTCGGTCTCGCATCGCCGCTGTTCTTCCAAAATGTCATCGACAAGGTACTCGTCCACAACACCCTCGATACGCTCAATATCCTGGTGATAGGGTTCGCCGTGGTATCGCTTTGGGAGACGCTCTTCGGCTGGCTGCGTACCCGCCTCTATTCCGAGACCAGCCAGAAGATCGACGTGGAACTCGGCGCCAAGCTGTTCCGGCACCTTCTCGGTCTGAACCTCGCCTATTTCGAAGCACGCCGGGTCGGTGACATCGCCATGCGGGTGCGGCAGCTCGAGACGATACGTGAGTTTCTGACCAATACCTCGCTCACCGTACTCATCGACCCGGTTTTCACGATCGTGTTCCTCGTCGTGATGTGGTTCTATTCGGCCAAGCTTTTCCTGGTCGCAGTACTGGCGATCCCGGCCTATGTCGCCGTTGCGGTGTTTATCACCGGACCCCTGCGCGCGCGGATTGAGGAGAAGTTCGAGCGATCGGCGGCCAACAACGCCCTTCTGATCGAAAGCATCGGCGGGATCCAGACGGTCAAGGCGGGTGCGGTCGAGCCCCAGTGGCAGGATCGCTGGGAACGCCAATTGGCGGGCTACAGTTTCGCGTCGCAGAAGGTCATCAATCTCGGCAACACCGGCAGTCAGCTGATCCAGCTGATATCCAAGATCAACATGGTGCTGATCCTCTACTTCGGGGCGAGAGCGGTGATCGACCGGGACCTGACCGTGGGCGGGCTGGTCGCGTTCAACATGTTCGCGCAGCGCGTGTCGGGGCCGGTGATCCGGATGGCGCAGCTGTGGCAGGACTTCCAGCAAGTGCGGATCGCGATCGAGCGCCTCGGCGACGTGCTCAACCAGCCGGTAGAGCCAGGCACCGGCAGCCGTGTCGCGCTGCCCGCCGTCCGGGGCGATGTCAGCTTCGAGGGGGTCAAGTTCCGCTATAGCCTGGACGGGCCATGGACGCTTGACGACATCGATCTGGCCGTGCCCGCCGGAACCTCGCTCGGGATCGTCGGCTCGTCCGGCTCGGGCAAATCGACGCTGACCAAGCTGCTGCAGCGGATGTATGTGCCCGCCGCAGGGCGCGTCCTGATCGATGGTGTGGATATAGCGCAAATCGACCCCGCGTGGCTCAGGCGCCAGATCGGCGTCGTTCTCCAGGAGAATCTCCTCTTCAACCGGTCGATCCGCGAAAACATCGCCCTCGCCAATCCGGCGATGTCGCTTGAAAAGGTCATGGAAGCAGCCGAACTCGCTGGCGCCCACGAATTCATCGTCCGGCTGCCGCAAGGCTATGACACGCCGGTCGAGGAACGCGGCACCAATCTTTCCGGTGGGCAACGCCAGCGCCTCGCGATTGCGCGTGCGCTCGTGACGGGTCCGCGCATCCTCATTCTAGATGAGGCGACAAGCGCACTGGATGCCGAGAGCGAGGAAATCATCCAGCACAATCTCAAGGCGATTTCCGCGGGCCGCACGGTGATCATCATTGCGCATCGCCTCTCCGCGGTGCGGCAATGCGACAATCTCATCACGCTCGAGACCGGCAGGATCGTCGAACGCGGGAGCCATTTCGAACTGCTGCATGCAGGCGGTCGCTATGCGGACCTGCACCGCCGTCAGAGCGGTGGTGGTGCGGCATGAGCGGCTGGCATCATCATTGGGACGTGTTCAAGGACGCGTTGCGGGCCGACCGGGAGCGGCAGAGAACTTTCCTCAGGACGCGGGAGGCCGATTTCCTGCCTGCTGCGCTCGAGGTTGCCGAACGCCCGGTCTCGCCCACCGCGCGCATCAGCGCCTGGGTGCTGTTGATCGGCCTTTTGCTGACGATCCTGTGGACCGTATTCGGCCGGGTCGACGTAGTCGCCTCCGCGCCCGGCAGTCTCATTCCGACCGGGAACATCAAATTGGTGCAGTCCCCGGGTGCGGGGGTTGTGCGGGCCATCTATGTTCGCAACGGCGACTTCGTGCGCAAAGGACAGCCGCTGCTCGATCTCGACCCGACGCTTGTCGGCGCGGACCTGGCGGCGGCGCGGAAGGCGCTCGCTGCCGCCGAGCTCGACATGGCTCGCAACAGGGCCATCGCCGATGCGCTGTCCGGCAAAGGGCTGGACTTCGTCGCACCGGACGGCACGCCTTCGGCCGTCGCTCAGACCCAGCGGCGTTTGATCGCAGCGCAACTGGCCGAAATCGAGGCGACGACCGCCAGCCTTGCCAACGCCCGCGCATCGGCGCTTTCCGACGCAAGCGGGTCACGGGCGACCGCCGCGCGCCTCGCCGACACCGTTCCCATCCTGGATCGTCAGATAGCGCGGATGAACCGCCTCGATGCGAAGGGCTATGCGCCGGGACAGCGCCTGCTCGAGCTCGAAAGGCAGCGGCGAACCGAAGCGGGCGAGCGGGAGGTCGCCTTGACACAGATAGATCGAGGCAAGGCCGAGGCGCGCAAGCTGGATCAGCAGATCCGCGAAACTCGAGAACAGGCCCGCCACACCGCTTTGACCGATCTCGCAAAAGCCGAGGCCGATGCGATCCTCCGGCGCGAGGACGTGACCAAGGCCAGCCAGATGAACCGTTTCCAGCGGCTCATCGCCCCGGTCGATGGAACGGTCCAGCAGCTCGACGTGCACACAGTCGGCGGCGTGGTCGAGGTGGCCAAACCCCTGATGACAGTGGTTCCCGCTCATGGCGCGCTCGAGGTGGAGGCGCGCATCCTCAACAGGGACGTGGGTTTCGTGCAGGTCGGTCAGGAGGCGGCGGTCAAGCTCGAGGCGTTCCCTTTCACGCGCTACGGCGCGGTACCGGGGCGCGTCCGCTCGATCAGCCGCGACGCCGTGCAGGACAAGGATCTGGGCCTCGTCTATGTCGCCACGATCACGCTCGACCGCGGCTATATCGATGCGGATGGGCGGCGTTACGGGCTCGCCCCCGGCCTCGCCGCGACCATCGACGTGAAGACGGGAACGCGCCGGATCATCAGCTATCTGCTCAGCCCGCTGCAGACCAGCATCGCGCAGGCGGGCAGGGAGCGCTGACCTGATAGATATCGCTGGAAGTTTCACAGGAACGCCAATTATTACACTAATAAAACAATCAAATTAATTCCAAGTCCAATTGACAAATCACCACTGCATTTGGAAGATATCGGTGCAGGAAAGGGGGGCCTTCTGATGTCTTCGGAGGAGGTGCGCGCATCGCGGATGTGTGCGGGTATGACGGGGTTGGTGCTCGCTTCTTGCGCTCCTTCTACGCAGTATATGGGGATTTCATTGCAGCCAGGCGCGCCGGAGCCGGCGCTTCAGACCTCAGCGGCTCCCCCGGCTCTCCCATGAGGCGAGCTGATGCAGGGCGTCGCGCGGCCTGGCTCGCGCTCGTCGCCACCTTGTCGAGCGCGCCGATGATCAGCTACTCCGCGAATGGTGCCTCGCCTGATCGGGAGGCGCTCATCGTCCCGACGGTAAAGAACCGCTATTTCAATCAGGACATGCGTTTCAGCATTACGCTTCCCCGCGCCTTTCTGCACGAGCAGGAGCGTGAGCGGCCCAAGGAAATCAATCAGGTCACGTTCGCGATCAATCTCGACGACAACAGCCCGACCGCAATCACGCCGATCGAAAACCCGTCGATCGTCGTCGTGTCGCTTTGGGTGGCTTATCATGATGCGATCGACGCGGCGCTGGAATCGCGCGATCCGCGCTATACGGGCAGCAAGTGGTCGGAAGTGCGGTCCAACGACGGCAACGGCGACTATCCCATGCGCAACGGCCTGAAATACGCCAGCGGCATTCCCTTTCCCGGCAGTCCGCCGACCGAGTTCCTGTTTCGGCAGCGGCACCAATTCGATCTGCTCATCACTTGCCGCCCGAGCGGCAATGCCTATCCGTCGCTGCGCACCTTGAGTTCCATCAGGCCGCGTGGAGGCGGACTGGTGCGCGACGCCAATCCGGCCGTGTATGCCGAAATTCAGTTCCGCCGCGAACGGCTTGCCGATTGGGAGAAGATCAAAACCCAAGTCGAGCATCTCCTGCAGGGCCGGGTGTCGATACTGAATTGGAGGGATAGTGATGCCCGACAATCCTGATTTCGCTGCGAACCTCGGTACGGCGATCGATCGTGCGAAGGAAATCCCGGTCTACTCGGATTTCAACCGCCGGGGGGTTCAGATCGGCGGCGATGTCGCATGTGTCTATCCGGTTCGTGGGCGCGCGGACCTATTTTGCGCCCTCCGATGAACACTGCGCCAAACCTGGCTAAGCGCGCGGTAGTTCGATTTCTCGCATGCGCGTTTTGCTTCACCACGATTGGGTGTGGTGTTCACGTACCGGCGCCTTTGGCTGCGGGGCGCGCGACCGGCCCAGCAGCTTTGGCAGAAAAGGCAAAACGAGGTGATCTGGATGCGATGCTTGCTTTGGGCGAAATGTATGAGTTCGGCCAAGGGGTGGAACTCAATCTCCAAAGTGCGGCAAGATATTATCGCCGGGCCGCATTTGGGCCGCGTTATCGAGGATCGGTTTTTGTTCCCGCAGCAAATGGCCGACCCGCTATCACTATCTCCGTAGAACAGGCGCCCGTTTTGGCGAGCGAAAAGGGAATAGCGGCTCTGTCGCGCGTCCTAGAAAAGATGCGAGATCAAGCTAAGAAAATTAATTGACAATAATTGCGATTTTGGAGGCAGTCCGTGGCGTTTCAGGCAAATAAAAAGAACTTTACAGTTACGGATCCGGATCGCCAGTTTTCAATGGAAACGACGGGAGGCGGCTCAGATGGTCGAGATGGGAAAGCTCTCTCGGGCCCGGGATTCCGCTGTACCTTCGATGTTTACAGCCATAACCGGAACGCCACGGCGGAAGAATTGCGTTTACGACCCGATATCGCGATTACAGTTGTGTATGAACTTAGTAATTTATCGGAGAAAATCCCAGGACTTACATGGGACGAGACATATGCAGTTTTGACTGAGGCAGTACTCGCCGCGAGGTTCAACGAATTTGACGATCTCGTGAATCGGGTCGTAGTCATTCGGGCTTGGCGCTGATTATGCCGGAGCCACTAAGCCTCGATCAGGCGCTCGCTCGTCTTGCTCAAATCCCCAATCCGTCAATGGCGCAGATTCAGGCGCTGATTACGGAGATTGATGTCTCTATTCCGCCAAATACGACGCTGGCTTTGTACAGCGGAATGCTTGGACAATATCATAGCGGTCAGATCGCCAACGCTTTGGCCGACACTGGGCACTTCGCGGTGATCGACAACACCGAACTTGGCAGGTTTTTAGGAAGGCCTGAACTGAAGAGCGCAGTTTCAAGCGCTATCGGTGCCGCGGTCGACTCGCCCAGCTATGTCGCCGCCATGTTCGACGCGCCGGACGCGCTATGGCGGAACGCGTCTGGCCGCCTCGCCAGTTCAGCAAGCGGCGCAATTGTCACCATTACGCCATCAGCCGACCCGGCTAAGGTATTCGCTACCGTCGAACTTGAGGCTATTCTGCAGAATCCAAATGTCACCACAGTGGATGGCATCTCGCGCTCGTATATTAAATTGCTATATGATGCTACTGAGCTGACACAAGGTAAGCCTGCTGCTTTGCAAGCGGTATTTGACATTGTCACCGGAAAGTCTGCCGGGAATGTCGTGGATAATATCGCGATTGCGAAAGACGGCAACAAGCTTGCTGTAATCGTTGATGATGAATTTTATCGTTCTAATAAACTATCCGTACCGGAGGTATCTTCGGCAACGCCAGGGTTGAAGTACGTAAACCTCTCGAAGGAGGTTTCCAATATTGCGCCTGAAGTGATGTCTGAGCTTGAGCGGCGTATTGTCGTCGCCGGCCGATTCCTCGAATCCGCCAAGAGCGCAGGAAAATATGCCGGACCGATCGGCGCGACAATAGAGATATTACTGGCGAAGGCCGCCGTTTCCGAGCGACTGGCTGCCGGAGACACCCAGGGCGCGAAACGGGAGGCGGTCGCACGAGCCGGCTCATTCGCCGGGGCGGTAGCCGGGGCGGAAGCGGGTGCTTTTGCGACTTCTTGGCTTAATGTCGCGCCAGGCTATGGCACGGCCGTTTGGCTCGGTGCCACTGTCCTTGGCGGTGTTGCAGGTGGAATCTACGGTGAAGAAGGCACCAAGGCCGTATTCGACTGGATTTCGCCTTCCTTGCCAATCAGTTCGAACCTGGAGGCCACAGAACTAGCTGCCACGCAAATGGCATGGCACTACCGCAATGAGACCGTTACCTTCAACGCTATCGAAATGCAGACACTTATCAGCGGGGGTAGTGTCTCGATATTCTATCAAGAGGTGGCGGGTAACGGCCCGGTTACGGCTTGGGCTCGCCTCGAGAACGGTCAGATACTGACCGAAACCCGTACCGTGATGGCAACCTACTCTGATGGCCGAAAGATCACCGAGTTCGTTAAGCGAATGACGGGCGATCAGCAGGGAGAGACCTATTACAACGTCTACGGCCCCGACGGTGGTCTGGTGGAATCTGTCCCATTCCATAAATATTGGGCTGGGACCGAGGCTTCGCCGGAGGAGGCGGGGACCGGCCAGTCAGGCATTGAAATCACGGTACCCCTTGCTGGTGGATCGAACCTGACCACGACGATGGTCGCGTCCGATGGACGGCGGGTGACCGTTCCCTTGCGGATATTGGGAGGATCTACCGGTTCCACGATGGTTGCGTCCGAAGATGAAGCGCAAGCCATCGAAGCACCGCGACGCAGCGTAACGATCGTCGTAAAAGGGCAGCCTAATTCACCAGCCGGCTTTTTTGAGCGCAATACGTTAGAGGCTGTAGTCGCGCGCAAATATTTCGATTCACATGCGGTGGGAGAATCCGTCGATCGTATAAAGGAAACGATCCACACTATTAACACTTCAGCGGAAATCGGCGCCATATTCGGCTCGGTTTTGGGGCGTCAGTTGGCGGGCTCCAATCAATTCCTCGGCGCAGCCCTTTCGGGCTCGGTCGGCGCATTAACCAAGTCCGTCGTGCAGGGAGTTGGTGCCGGCATCGTCGCTCAGTCGCTACCGCAAGCCCTGCGAACCGCCGTCACCAGGTTACCCGATAATCTCAAGAATGCGGCCATCGGAGCCGTTTCGTCACTCGCGATAGCAGAGCTTGTGAAAGCGATCGGAGTTGAGGGGGCTGTTGGCGAAATATTGAACGGCTCCGCCGGAGCTGCGGTCAACACGATTATCGGCAATCTTGGGCATCTTGGTGAGGAAATCCGAAACTCGGTAGGCGAGGTCGTCGGCCATGTAGATGCCTTTACGAACATCGGTCCTGCACTTCTCAACGCGGCTGGGTCTTACCTCGGATCGAAGCTCGCGAGCCAAATCATCACCTTCGACACGATAGGCGGCCAACTCGGGGCCGCGCTCGGGTCCGCCGTCGGGTCGTTCGTCGCGGCGAGTGCCATCGCGTCGGCTGCTGCCGCCGGCACTACTACCGGGCTTGCCGGAACCTTCGCCGGCCTGGGTGTGGCCGGTGGGCCGCTTGGTGTGGCGGCCGCTGCTTTCCTCGGTTATCTTGTTGGCGGGCTTATCGGATCCCTCTTCGGTGGCACGCCCAGTAGCGGAGCCGATGTCGCTTGGGATGTAAACACTGGCGCCTTCAAGGTGAGCAACGTCTATTCAAAACACGGCGGCTCGAAGGACTCGGCACGTTCAATCGCAACTATTGTGGCCGGCGCTTACAATGGCGTGTTGTCGGCCGTTGGCGGTGAATTGTTGTCGCCTGAAGCCATAGAGGCCGGAAATTACGGTTCCTACGGAAAGAGCCTCGTCTACCGTGCCACATCGTCGCGCGATAAGAGCGCGATCACGGCGCGCTTCTCGGGAAAAGATGCCGCGCAAGATCTTTACAATTACGGAACCTTCACGGGACTCTCCAGTGAGGGCTTCCAAATCGCAGGTGGCGATATCTATTTGAAGCGGGCACTGGCGGCAACGCTCGCTGCATCCAGTGGCGGCGTCGATTTCGAGACGCAGGTTTTGCTCGCCAATCTCAACGTGGCGCGGGACTGGAGCAACTACAGGCAGAACGAGCTTGAAATAACTGCGCTGCTGGAAGCGACCAATCCTGACAACGGAAGCGAATTCAACGTTTTTGCGGCAGGTTGGACAGTGACGGCCGCTCGCGCAGCCGAGCTGGGCCTTGACCAGCGCGCGGCCAGTGACTGGTATGGTGGCTGGTCTTATTATTTACACGATACGCTTCAGACCTCTGCGGCAAGTGTTGCTCATGTCAACCTGGCCGATGCGGGGCGCGCGTTCGAACGCGCTCTGATCTATGATCGGGGTTACGGCGGTGGCATTCAGTTTGAATTCGATACCATCGATGTGGCCGCCCAGACCATCGTCAATGGATCGTCAGGTGCCGACGAACTGGACTTGAGGGGAAACCAGGCCGACGGAGCGAGAATTGCTGTTGCAGCTACGGTTTACGCCGGGGATGGGAACGACATCGTACGGGCGTCTGATCTTGGCGATAATGTCCTTGGAGGTGGTGGTAACGATAGCGTGTTTGGCGGCCGTCTCGACGATTGGCTGTTCGGCGATAGTGGCGATGATACGCTCGACGCGGGTTCTTCCACAGGAGGCTTGGGCGGCGACGGCAATTACCTCGACGGCGGTGCGGGCAACGATGCGCTGCGCGGCCGCGAAGGTTCTGATTGGCTCGAAGGCGGCGACGGCGTCGATGTTCTCACGGGCGGTGGGGGCGACGATATTCTCGCGGGCGGCGCGGGCAGCGGCGACGATCTGAAGGGTGGCCTAGGTTCGGACCAATATCTCGTCCGTCTCGGCGATGGTCTGGACGTTGCCGACGAGGACGCCAGCGGTGCGCCCGCGTCAAACGGCGCGGGTGACGCGATCACGCAGCGGTTAAACGCCATCGAGTTGTGGAAGACTAATCCCGCCGCTGCCGGCGCGCTCCGGCCCGATTGGGTCGGTATCTCCACCGGGGTGCAGCAGGGAGTGGTTTCCGGCGGCGAGGATGCCGTCGTGTTCGGCGCTGGCATCGACTTGGGCGACGTGCGTCTGCAGCGCTCTGGTACGAGTGCGGCCCCGGGCAACGATCTGGTGATTCAGGTCATGCAGACCGTCAATGGCGTCGAGACCTTCTCCGGCACGCAGCTCACGATCAGGGACTGGTTCAGCAACCCGTTCAAGCGCGTGGAATGGTTGCGCTTCGCCGACGGCAACGAAATCCGCATCGGAGACATCACCAGCTTCGTGGTCGGTGGCTCGGGCAACGACGTACTCATCGGCACGAGCGGGAACGATTTCGTCTATGGCGGCGCCGGCAACGACAGGCTTTACCTGTTGGCGGGCGACGATGTCGGCAATGGCGGCACCGGCGACGACATGGTCGCCGGCGATGCCGGACGGGACATGCTGATCGGCGGTCTCGGCAGCGACCAGTTGATCGGCGGTGCAGGTTCGGACGCGATTAGCGGCGACGCCGGTGGCGACGATATCTATGGCGGGGCCGATCGCGATACGCTGTCGGGCGGCCGGGGCGATGGCGACGTAGTCGTGGGCGGTGCAGGTGACGACACGTTCCGCTATTCCCGCGGTGACGGCAGGGACCTCGTCTTCGACGAATTTGCCGACTATTGGGATGTGGTTTGGACCTCGGCAGGGGGATGGAACGCGGCGGCGGGCTACGCCTACAGCGACGCGACGGGCGAGGTCACGGGACCTGGCGGGGTCATTATCCGAAAGAATCTCGGTACTGTAGCTGAGCCGGATTTCCAGTGGCTCGGACGCTACGACTTCGACAGCACAACGCAGATCCTCAAATTCTTCAACCCGCCAGCGAGCGCAGCTTCGATAACCGCCAATGCCGGCGTTGATACGATCGAGTTCGCGCCCGGGATCAACCTCCAGGATGTGATCCTGCGCCGGCCCGCCGGCGCCAACGACTTGGTCTTCGCGATCAGCGACGAGGATGAGGAACTCGCCGACACCGCCCTGGCCGGCGACAGCGTGACGATCAAGGACTGGTATCTCGCACCCGGACAGATCGAGAAGCTCGCCTTCTACCAGACCGGTATCCTCGACATCACCGCGAGCAGCACCAACCTCGTCGCCGGAACCGACGGCGCGGATGGCACGATCGTCACTCCGCTCCAGGGGACCGCCGGTACGGACTGGATCACTGGTGCGGCCGGGGACGATGTTATCGCCGGTGGCACAGGTAATGACATTCTCGCCGGCAACAGCGGCTTCGATACGCTCAAGGGTGAACTCGGCGAAGACGTGCTCTACGGCGGCACGGGCAACGACACCCTCGATGGTGGCGTCGGGAAGGATATTCTCGTCGGTGGCGCAGGCGAGGATATCGCCTCTTACGCATCGGCATCAGCGGGGGTTCGCGCATATCTTTCCGCCAATGGGGCTAACACTGGCGATGCTGCGGGCGACGAATATTACGGCATCGAGGATCTGACCGGTGGCGCCGCCAGTGACATCCTGGGCGGCGATGCCGGGCAGAACGAACTCGTTGGCGGCAGGAGCAATGACACCCTCATGGGGAACGCAGGCGACGATACCTATGTTTGGAACAGTTACGACGGCGCGGACACCATCTATGAAGGAGCGTTCACCGTCCAGGAGGCGGTGACGGCCGCAGGCATACTAGCGGAAGGTTACACCGTATCTATTTGGGCGGCGACCGGCGCCAAAAATGGAACGAAATTCTACTGGCAACTGCAGATCAAGGGATCGGATGGTTCCGTTGTTTATGACAACAGCACCTATCTATACTCGACGTCCTCCGGTGTAGCTCAACCCGTACCGTCCGCCTATGTGCAGGCGGGTTGGCTCGGTGGCTTTGCTCGGACCAACGGCCAGCAAGTCACGCGGCAATTGTTTGATCCGAATGTGGACGGGGGGAACGATGAGCTGGAATTTGGCCCCGGAATCTCGCTCACCGACCTGACTTTCATACGAGTCGGGGATGATCTCATCGTCCGCTACGGTACGGCGGACTACCATCAAATAACGATCAAGAATCAATTCCCGAGTAATAGCGCGATCGAAAGCATCAAGTTTAACGACGGCCTCTCGGTCTCGTTGAAGAATATCATCGTCGCGACGAGTGATGCGCTGGTAACCGGAACATCCGGGGACGATGTGCTGGCCGGACAAGCTGGCGCATTGAACGACAGCCTCTCGGGTGGGGACGGCGATGATGTCTTGGTCGGTTACGCGGGCAACGACACGCTCCTCGGCGGTAATGGCGACGACGTGCTCGAAGGTGGTGCGGGCGCTGACATACTCGACGGCGGCGCACATCTTGTGTCGGCCGATGGACCGGTCGTCGGAGACACTGTTCGCTATATCCGCTCGGCAAATGGGGTTGTGGTCGACCTCAATCTGTCGACCGCCCAGGTCGGGGCCGTAAGTGCGGACTCCACTGGCGATGTCCTTATCGGCATCGAAAATGTCACGGGCTCCGCCCTAGTGGATGCTCTGACGGGAAACAGTGCAGACAACCGCCTGTTCGGTCTCGACGGCAACGATACCATCCGCGGCGGGGCCGGCAACGATGTCCTCACTGGTGACGGGGGCAACGACAAGCTCTATGGCGACGCGGGCGAGGACAGTATCGCTGGCGGCGATGGCAACGACACCATCTATGGCGGCATCGAGAAGGATGTCCTGGACGGCGGCGACGGTGTCGACCTCATGTATGGCGAGGCCGGCAACGATGGTCTGACCGGCGGCGCGGGCGGCGATACGCTCGATGGCGGCGATGGGGATGACGTCCTGTCCGGTGACGCAGACAACGACATACTGACGGGCGGTGCCGGGAATGATATTCTGACCGGAGGGACTGGGAACGACACCCTGAATGGCGGTGCCGGCGACGACCGTTTCGTATTCGGACGCAACACCGGCAGCGACACGCTGAGCGATACCAGCGGCACCAATGCCATCCAGTTCGATTCGGGCGTCGCTTACGATCAGCTATGGCTGACCCGCGTCGGCAGCGATCTACGCGTAGCGGAGATCGGCGGCGATACGGTCGTGACCGTGAGTGGCTTCTTCCTTACAACCGGCAGTCGGATCAAGACGATCGAGACGACGACGCACTCGATCTTCCTCGATCATCCCGACACGCTTAATCTGATCACCGCGATGACGGCGGCGACGGCGACTCCGGCCGTCACGCCGCAGAGCATGCCCTCCGCCGTGACGAGCCTGCTCCCGAACTATTGGCATGCGGGCGGCAAGGCGGTGCCCACCGGGCCGGCAAATCCGCGGCAGTTCGTAATGGCCGAAGATGGATGGCTTCTCGTCGACGGCAATTATGGCGTCATCGACCATGACCAGAACATCACCGGCTATTCGCTGAAGGCTGACGCTGGCCCGACCCGCGGTACGGTCTCCAACTTCAATTCCGCGACCGGGGCGTTCACCTACACGCCACTGGCGGATGAGAACGGCACGGACAGCTTCAAGGTCATCGCAGTCGACGCCGATGGGCAGGCAGTGGAGCTTTCGATTTCGATCACGATCACACCGGTCAACGATGCGCCGCGTAGTCTCGGCGTTCAGGGCGCGGCGCTTGTCGTCGCGGAATCCACGCCGGGGCAGATTGTCACTGCCGGTACCGTCATCGGCCAGATAATCGCCACCGATCCCGATGGTGATGCGCTCACCTACAATCTCATTAACGACGCGGGACAGCTTTTTGCGATCGATCCCGATGGGAAGCTGAAGATCGCCAATCCAGGCGCAATCGATTTCGAGACGGCGCAAAGTCATGTGATCCGAGTGCGCGTGACCGATCCGACCGGCGCCTCGACCGAACAGGATTTCACCGTTGCGGTCCAGGATCGCAACGAAGCCAACGCCCTGCCTACGAGCTACGCGCTCACGGTGGATGAAAATGTTGCAATCGGAGCCCTGATCGGCACGATCGCCGCGAGCGACATCGATCGGACGGGCTCGTTCGCCAGCCAGCGCTATTATTTCCTGAACGACGGTACTGCTTCAGCGACGTCGAGCGACGGGCGCTATGCGATCGATGCGGCCACCGGGCGGATCACGGTCAATGCCCCGCTCAACTATGAAGGGGATTCACCCTCCAAGACCTATCAGGTCCTCGCGCGCGACAACGCCGGCGGCGCGCCCTACAATCAGGCCCAGACCGCGGTCACGATCGGCGTTCAGGACATAAACGAAGCCAATAGTCTGCCCGCAACCCATGTGTTGAGTGTCAACGAGAATGTCGCCCTCGGCACGATCGTCGACACCATTTCGGCCAGCGACGCCGATGGCGCAGGGACCGTTGGGGCGCAACAGCGCTACTATTTCTGGAACGGCACCGTTGCGAGTGCGACGAGCAGCGACGGCCGCTATGTGATTGACGCGACGACGGGACAGATCGCCACCAACAGCGCTCTCAACTATGAGGTAGGGCAGACCTCGGCCACCTATCAGGTCATCGCGCGCGATAACGCGGGGGCTGCGCTATATAACCAGGCGCAGTCGGCAGTCACGATTAGCATCCGGGATACGAACGAGGCCAACAGCATGGCCGCGGCCTATGCGTTCAACGTCAACGAGAATGTCGCCCTCGGCACGATCGTCGATACTGTTTGGGCCAGCGACATCGATCAGGGCGGCGTCTATGCCAACCAACGTTATTATTTCTGGGACGGCGCCACGGCAAGCGCGACGAGCAGCGATGGCCGCTATGCGATCAATGCGTCGACCGGGCAGATCACGGTGAATGCGGCACTCGACTTCGAAGATGCCACACCGTCCAAGACCTATCAGATCATAGCGCGCGATAATGCCGGGAACGCTCCCTACAATCAGGCTCAGTCCTCGGTCACGATCGGCATCAACGACGCCAACGAGGCGCCCGTCAGCCTCAATTGGACTCCGCTCGTCGCGAACGTCGCCGAGCGCGACCACATAGCGGCGGGCACCAGCAGGCCGACGATTGCGCTTGGGACACTGTCGGTCACGGATCCCGATACCGCGGGTCTGCCCAGTGCGAGCTACAGCTACAGCCTGTCCGACAGCCGTTTCGAAATCGTCGGCGACACGTTGCGTCTCAAGCAGGACGCTTCGTTCGACTATGAGGCGGGCTCGACCGTTACGGTCACGGTAACGGGCGCCGATCGAACCGGAACGCCCTTCACCATAAACCGCGCGATTGTCATCGTGGTCACCGACCAGAACGACATTTTTGAGGGCACAAACAACAACGATACAATCGTGGGCCAGTCCGGCCGCGACATAATCGACGGGTATGCCGGGAACGATATCATCACCGGCAATGGTGGCCACGACATTATTCACAGCGGCGGCGGTGACGATGTCATCACCGGGGATGATGGTGCCGATAACCTGTTTGGCCAGGACGGGGCGGATGTCATCTTCGGAGGCCAGGGCACCGATGCGATTTGGGGAGGCGCCCAAAACGACCTCCTGTACGGAGATGGCGACAACGATCATCTCTATGGCGAGGATGGTTCGGAAGGCGTCCGGGCTGACGGCACCGATGCCTGGCGGGGTTTCACGCAAGTCGGTCTTTCGGGCGGCACAGGCGAGGACATCCTCGAAGGCGGAAACGGCGACGATTATCTCGACGGCGGGGCCGGGGCCGACCAGCTGATCGGCGGCGCGGGCTTCGACGGCGCCGACTACAGCACGTCCAATGCCGGGGTGACCGTCGATCTCGCCACCGGCACCGCCAGCGGCGGGACCGCGCAAGGGGACACGCTGAGCGGCATCGAACTCGTCAACGGCTCCACCTATGGCGATACGATCAGCGGCTCGATTAACGCCGACGTGATTTACGGAGCCGCGGGCAATGACATCATTTTTGGCGGGGCCGGGAACGACTATCTGTTTGGTGGGGACGGCAATGACACCATCAACGCTGAATCCGGCGACGACATGCTCGACGGTGGCGCTGGCGACGATACGCTCAATGGCGGTGTCGACAATGACGTCTATATCGTCACCCGCTCGTCCGGCGCCGATACGATCAACAATTATGATCCGTCCGGCGACGATATCGACGTCATCGGTTTCAACGACGTCATGGGTGCCATTGCCGATGCCGACTTGTGGTTCGAGCGTATCGGTGACGACCTCAAGATCAGCGTCATCGGCACGACGTCGAGTGTAAGGGTCAGCAATTGGTACATCGTCGCCGATCCGACGAGCCGCGCCAATCACAAGATCGATTTCATCATCGCCAACACCAGCTACAGCCGGACGATCAACATTGAGGGTCTCGTCACGCTGATGGCAGGCAGGGCCAAGCCGACCACGGTGGCCGCGCGCGACACGTTGATGGCCGATCTTACCTATAAGGCGGTTTGGGCGACTTACTGGAACGCGAACGCCGCTCCGGTCCTCAGCGCGATTGCCCAGCAATCGACCAATGAGGACGCGACAAAGGCAATTGCCGTGACCGCGACCGACGACATCACCCCGAACGCGCAGGTCCAACTCTCGGCTCTGGTCCTGTCGGGCACGAATGTCGTGACCAATGCGGGGATCAGCTTCGGTGCGGCCGACGTCAACGGCGTGCGCACCATGACGATCAATCCGGTCGCCAACGCGAGCGGCACCGCTCGGATCCGTGTTACCGCGACCGATGCCGGCGGCATCACCTCGAGCCATGACTTCGACATCGTCGTCAATGGTGTTGTCGATACTCCCGCGATCACGCAGTTCTCGAGCCCCGGCGGCACATCCGGCGCCATCGGCATCCCGCTTAATCTGGCGGTCAGTTTCCCGGACAATGACGGTTCCGAAACCCAGGAGATCTGGATCACGGGGGTACCCGCCGGCGTCACGCTGAGCGCAGGCGCCTACGACAGCGCCACCTCAACCTGGAAGCTGAGCGCGGCGCAGACCGCCAATCTGAAGATCCAGGCGCCCTCCGGATGGTATTCGGACCTCACGCTGACCGTGACGGCTCGGGCCACGGAAAACGGACAGACGGCTATCTCGGTGCCCACGCAAGTCATCGTTGCGATCAACACGGCGCCCACCGCCGCCTCGTTCACGGGCAGCGTCAACGAGAACGCCCCCAACGGTACCGGTATCGGAACTGTGGTCGGCGTCGATCCTGATGTCGATAGCCTGACCTACAGCATGGTGGACAGCGCCGGAGGGCGTTTCAGCATCAGCGCGGGTGGCGCGGTTTCAGTGGGTAACGCAGCTCTCATCAACTTTGAGACGGCCACCAGCCATCAGATCACCGTTCGGATCAGCGATCCCCGCGGCGAGTATATCGACCGCAGTTTCGCGATCGCGGTCAATAACGTCAACGAGGCGAACAGCCTCCTCGCGGGCTATTCGTTCAACGTCGACGAGAATGCTGCGCTCGGAACGCCCATTGACTCCGTCATGGCGGGCGACCTCGACTCCGGGACGACCGCGTTCGGACAGCAGCGCTATTATTTCTGGAACGGCTCCGTTGCCAGCGGCACTTCGTCCGACGGGCGCTATGTGATCGACGTTATGAGCGGACAAATCCGGACCAACGCGCCCCTCAATTTCGAATCCGATAACCCGGTCACTTCCTACGCGGTGATCGCACGCGATAATGCGGGAATTGCCGGTTATCATCAGGCACAGACCACAGTCACCATCACCGTCAACGACCGCAACGAACAAAACAGCCTGCCGGCAAGCTACGGCTTTGCAGTCGACGAAATGCGGAGCATCGGAGCGAACGTCGGGACCGTCCAGGCGAGCGATGCCGACAACTCGGGAGCTTTTGCCGATCAGCGCTACTATTTCTGGGATGGCAGCAACGCGAGTTCCTTCTCCTGGGACAACCGCTACCAGATCAACGCGACCACCGGCGTGCTCACGACCAGCCAGGTGCTCGACCGCGAAGGTGCTTCGCCGTCGCGGGCTTATACGGTCATCGCCCGCGACAATGCTGGGGCAGGGGGGTACACGCAGAGCGCGACTACGGTCACGATCGACATCGCCAACGTCAACGAAACGCCCAACGCTCCCAACAACGGCGAGACCAGATGGTCGTTCTTCGACGAGACGGGCCTGGGCAGTAACCCTGCCAACGCCTATGTCGCCGTGGCTTCGTTCGCCATGAGCGATCCGGACGGCACTGTACCGGGCCTTCAATTCGCCCCCAACGGCAATCCCAATGAGTGGTTCTATATCGACGGCAATACTGTCCGCTTCAAATCGGGCCTCAACTTCGATTTCGAATGGGCACGCGCCGCAGGTTACGCGATTTACGACTGGAACAGCGACGGTCGCCTCGACGCCCATGTCGCCAACGTAGTGGTCCGAGCCTTCGACGGCAGCGCTACCTCCGGCGATGAACTCCTCCAGGTGTTCATTTCCGACGTCAACGAGCGCCCGAACAATTTGATTCTCGAAGCCTCGAGCCTCTTCTCCGAAACGCTGAGCGGCGATACTGCGCATTCGGGACAGGTGATCTCGCGGTTCACGATGGCTGACCCTGATGGGGCGACCCCCAAGATCAAGATCATTGGGGGCAATCAGAACGGGTGGTTTAAAGAGGCGGGCGACAACAGCCTTCAATTCGCGCCGGGGGTCAATTTCACGGCCGACTGGCTTCGCGGCAATAAAGGCTATTACGGTACCGATGCGGACTTCAACTACGATACCGATGGCGACGGGTTGAAGGAAATCCGGATTGCGACCCTTACGCTTGCTGCTGAAGATGCAAGCGGGGCTCGTTCTGATCCGTTCACCTACAACATCTACATCGAAGACAAGAACGAGGCTCCGGTTTGGGCGACGAGCGTCTACAATCTTGATGTTCAGGAAGATCGTAGAAACCGCTTCCACATTTATGGCGTTGCAGCCAACGATCCCGACGGAACCACGAGCGAACTCCGGTATTATTTCGTAGGAGGTTCTACTTTCTGGGATGGCGGCTTGGGTGCGACGCTATCTAAATCGGCCGATGGTAGATTCATGATAAACGTTCTAGATGGGAACGTTTTCGTCGGTCCGGATGGAGATTTTGACTACGATAATAGCTACCACTCATTTACGTATCAGATGATCGTTAAGGATCGCTCTGATGGAGCGAACTCCATTAGTAGCTTGTCTACCGTTAATTTCCGTATCGTTGACTTAAACGAGCCGCACACGCTCATGGACGCATCTGACTCGCATGAGGAGGTGAGCGGTTTGCCGGCGCTTACTCCCATCTTCGATCTGCGCAGCGAAATGCTGCACGATCCAGAAAACCGGAATATGAGCTGGACGTTCGCGGACGGGTCGAACCAGAGCGGCATCTGGACGCTCTCCCCCGATGGTAAGCTCAGCCTCACCACGGGCAGTGTTGATTATGAAGCCCTGACGACTCGCATTGAAATACGAACTGGTACTCGACAAGAGTTTGATGGCTGGGAATGGGTGCCGGTAGAATATCAATATGAAGAAGCTGTCCGGGACTATTCGTTGGCGACGCAAACCATGGCAGTCAAAGCTTACGATGGTAATTACTCGGCTTTCGCCAACTTCACTGCCACCATCACCGATCGAAACGAAGGGCCAACCTTGGGAGGGAAGCCTCGATTTATCGTGAGCGACGATCAAGCCAACGGCCTTCTTGGCAAACTGACGGGTTGGAATCCTTATAGCGGCGCCGGCACATCGTCCTACAGTATCTCGCTGGTCTCATGGGCTGAGACCTCCCCGTCGCCGGGTAGTGACTCGGATGTCGACAACTCAGGCAATCCAATCGTTTCGGTCAACTATTCAACGGGTCAGCTCTATTTCAACACACCGGGCGACGGCGAATGGGAAGGCGGTATCAGGAATCATCCCACCCGAGGCGGACGCTGGTATTATCAGCTCGACTATGAATTCTCGGTGACGATGACCGACACCTTGGGCGTTTCAAGCACCGAATTCTTCACCGTCACATTCCTCAAGCACAATACCTTCATCACATTGCCGATTGTGTTGGATCTCGACGGTGACGGTCTCGAGCTGGTCGATTTTGAAAGCTCGACGGTGGCCTTTGACATGGATCGCGACGGCACTGCCGACAAGACCGGCTGGGTCCGCGCCGACGATGGCATGCTCGTGCTCGACCGCAATGGGAACGGCGTAATCGACAATAGCGGCGAGCTTTCCTATTCGCAGGACGACAGCCAGGCGGTGACGGATCTCGAAGGTCTTCGAGCATGGGACTCAAATCACGACGGACTATTGGACGCGCGGGACAGAGATTTCGGCAAGTTCCAGGTCTGGCAGGACAAGAATCAGAACGGGGTCAGTGACGCGGGCGAGCTGTTCGGCTTGCCGGAGCTCGGCATCACCGGTCTCAACCTGACATTGAATCTGACGGGGGCAGAGCTGGTCGGCGACGCCAACGTCATCTACGCAACCGCCGAATATCTGATGGCGAACGGCGCATCGGGGATCGTCGGCGACGTGGGCCTCGCGTTCGACCCTTCGAAGGACGACGGCGAGAATGTCGCGACTGGCGCCACTTCCGCTGAGGAACCAAATCCGTCGTTGGCGCCACCGATTGTCCTCGATCTCGACGCCGATGGCGCGGGGCTCGTCGATCTGGCCGATAGCACGACGCGGTTCGACATGAACGGCGACGGCATTGCCGACAAGACCGGCTGGATCGAGCAGGGAGATGCCTTCCTGGCGCTCGACCGTAACGGCAACGGCAATATCGACGGGCTTTCGGAAATCTCGTTCGTCGGTGACAAGGCCGGCGCGAAGACCGATCTCGAAGGCCTCTCCGCGTTCGACACCAACGCCGACGGTGTCCTCGATAGTGGGGATGAGAAGTTCGTCGAGTTCCGGCTTTGGCTGGACACCAATTCCAACGGCAAGACCGATGCAGGCGAACTGTTGAGCCTTGCCGAAGCTGGCGTCAGTTCGATCGATCTCACCGGCACCTCGACGGGTGGGACCCAGGCCGCAGGCAAGAACATCGTCTACAACACCGGCAGCTTCACTCTCGCTGGCGGGGCCCAGGGTAAACTGCTGGACGTAGGGCTCGCATTCAAGGCGCTATCAGCCATCCCGGAGACCGTTTTCCAGCAGACTAGCTGGCAAGGCAAGGCGAAGAGCTATCGGCTGACTGCGGCGGGCGGCATCGTCCACGTCACGCCTCGCAAGGTGGAGGGCGCGCTGTCGGCCGACGCCGGTCAGATCGCGGGAGCCTCCATGCTCTCTTTCCGAAACCAGCAGGTCGGGATGCTCTCGACCATCCTTCTCGACCTTGACGGTGATGGGCTCGAGGCACGCCAGGCAAGGAAGGCGAGAGCCATGTTTGACATGGACGGGGACGGCCTTGCCGACAACACAGGCTGGATGGCAGGTGGCGACGGGATGCTGGTAATCGATCGAGACGAGAATGGTGTCATCAGCGCGCCATCGGAGATCTCGTTCCTGTCCGAGAAGGCGGGGGCTCAAAGCGCATGGGAGGGCCTTGCCGCGCTCGACCTCACTAAGGACAGCAAGTTGAGCGCTGCCGACACAGGTTTCGGTCAGCTCAAGGTATGGATCGATCGCAACGGCGATGGCATTTCGCAGGGTGATGAGCTCAAATCACTGGGCGACCTCGGCATCACCGAGATTGGGCTGCGCAACGTCACCACGAATGATTCGGTCAAGCCGGGACAGAATCTCGCTTTGTCGACCGCCAGTTTCAAATGGGCAAATGGCCTGACCGCCACCATCGGCAATGTGGCGATAGCTTTCACGCCCAACCCGCCCAAACTCGCTTTCGACGTGCCGGCGACCCCCGCCAATGTGTCGGCCGCGCGCGCAGCCGGTAACCTCGCGCAGGCGATGAGTACCTTCGGAGCGGACGCGTCGCAGAGCGTCTTGCGGAAGCAGGAGAACGATGGGAGTGCGGTCCAGGATTGGTTTATGGTGTCTGCAGCGTAGGGTGATGATCGATGAGCAGTGAAACAGCCGGCGCAGCGGACAATGCGAGCACGGAGGAGTCGGCGTCGCCTCCGGCTCCCACGGTCAGCCATCTTCTGGGTGAAATGACGTGGCTCCTGTCCCAGTCGCCGATTCACCGGGCCCTTTGTATTGCCGATCTCGAGTGGCTGGTCATGCCAGCCCTCCTCAATCAGCAATTCTACCTTTTCCGGGATGGCGCGCAGCCAGTGGGTCTTGCCCTGTGGGCTACATGCACCCCCGCTGCAGCCGAAAAGCTGGACCGCGGTATGATGGAGCCGGAAAACCGGCTCACGCTGGAGGAATGGAGCTCGGGCGAACAGGTCTGGCTGGTCGACCTGATCGCGCCATTCACCACGAACGAGAACAAGCAACGCGAGATCATGTTCGCGGACCTGATATCCAAGCCCCTGAGTGGCGTTGAATTCCGGTTTCACCAGACCGATCCGGTGACAGGCAATCGAACGGTTCAGATCGTGCCCGCGGATGCCGGTGCGAAGCTCAAGGCGGCACTGCAGGACGCGATATAAGATGAAGTAAAGACAAATCGGTTGCGTCGGGGAGTAAATGGGCGACAAATCCATCTCGGATATATCGGTTTTTCTGAGCCGATATGGTCGCGCGGGCCTTGATGACCTTAGGACTCGCTTCCCGGATCAAGCGGCATTCTTCGAGAGCGAAGGCGTTAGCCTTGGCGACGATGACAACGGACCACGCGAGGCGGCCGCATGGAGCATGCTCGAGAGCATAGCTGCGGTCGCGGACAAGGCTCAGAAGGAAGTCTCTGCACGCCTTCGCGCCGCTCGGTGGCTCGAGGGAGCGGGCGCGCTGCTTTCGCTCGCGTCCTCCGCGGGCGTGGTGGCCGCGCTCAACATCGAATCGCTCAAGGCCGGCACCATCGGCTTCGCGTTGTTGGCTTTTGCGGGGAGTGCCGTGCCGCTCGTCGTCAACCGGCTGAGAGGATCGGGTAATGTCGCTTCGTCCGCGGAATCGCTCGGCAAGCTGCGCGACCTAGTCTGGACCGGGCAGCTGCTGCAGGCCCGGCTAAAACGCGACTGAGCTCGTCCGGGCCAATGCCGCATAGATACTTTCCACTTGCGCGCGCGCACGCCGCCACGACGGCCGGCGGAGACCAAAGGTGCTGATCCAATTTTCGCCCCCGGGGTTCGGTCGTCCGATGCGTCATCCGCAGAGCCCTCGGGCCTACGCCACTTCCATGACCGTTTCGAAAGCTCCCCAAGAATATGCCGGACACTTCTCCAGATCACTTCCTCCGCATGAAGGAGGTGCGTCAGCGCACCGGCCTTTCGACATCGACGATCTACCGCAAGATTCAGGAAGGCACCTTCCCGCCCGGCCATAGCCTCGGCGCGAAGGCTCGGCGTTGGTTGAGCAGCGAGGTTCAGTCATGGATCGACGCGCAGCTCGCCGCCGAGCCGGAGGTCGAGCCCTGGCGGCCGCCATTGCCGCCCGCCCGGCGCGTGGGAGAGAAGAAGCCTCCGCCCCTGGTACCGAACGAGAAAAGCGCCGAGGCGGCAGCCAAGGTTGCCGGGGTAGTCGGCCTCGCCATTCCGGAAGGCGAAGTGCCATGCGACCGTGACATCGCCCTTCGTTTCCCCGACTGGCCGGAGATGATGCGGCAGCGGACAGCCGCCGCCTATCTAGACCTCTCCGAGTCAGCGTTCATCCGCGAAGTGTACCGCGGCATTCTGCCGAACCCGGTACTGCTCGGCGGGCGACAAAGCTGGAGCCGACAAGAGGTCGACGCGGCTCTTGCGCGCCTTCTCAAGCGAGACGCGCGGGTCCGGTAATGCGGTAGATAAAGGCCAAGCGGGACTGAGACATACTTTGCGGTCACCGAGATCGGGTTCCGCGTACGACTTGGTCGACGGGGTCGGGATCGACGATCTATTCGTTTTCCCACACTCGGTTGAGGATGCGCGCGGCGAGAGCCGCCTTGTCCTGCGGCAGGAACCGGCCGTAGTGCTTCGCCACCATCTCGGGGGTATCCTGAATGGCGTAGCTGGCCTGCTCATAGGAGCCGGTGCGCTTCAGAATGTGCGTTGCCAGCACGTCGCGGACATTATGGGGACCGTGCGGTAGCAATCCCTTGATGGCGCCGCGGCCGGTATAGGGATTATGTATCCCATAGCGCTGGATCACCAGTCGCCACGCCTCGTAGAAGGTGGTCTGATTGTACGAAGCGTCGGAACTGGTCCGCTTGACTGTCTTGATGAAGAAGGTCCCCGGGTCGGCCGCGCCATTCATCAACAAGGGTCTGTGACTGGCGAGATAGGCTTCGATATGCCCGTAGAGTCCATCGAAGTCCGGTAGCAGGAGCCGAAACGGGCGCTTGCCGAAGAAGGAGGAGTTCGCGTTCTTGAACGCTATGGAGGGAATCAATACTTCCCAGCCCTGATCGCGAACGCTCCAGTGTATTTCGCCCCTGCGCAGGTTTTCCAACTGGCGCTCGGTACGATGGGGCGTGCCGCGCGGGCAGACCAGCAATTGGCGCAAGTTCTTCTGGCGCACGCCAAGGTGAAGGCCAAGACGCAACATTAGAAAGCCGCGCACCGCCTCCGCGGCGGCGCGAGGATAGCGACGCGCATCCGGCATCCAGCGAAGGATCTCGGAGGTAATCTTCCGATAGGCACCTACCGGGCTCTCATCCGCGAGGATCGGCAGGATCGGTTCGAACGGGTCACGGTGGACTTGGGCGATGCGCCCGATCTCCTTGGTGCGCGTCAGCGTGTGCGCATGCGAAGCATCGCAGAGACCATCCCAGTCGGTACGAGCGCGATCAATGTCAGCCGCCTCCACGAGACCGGCTATCGGCTGCAGGCGAAGCGCGAGTTGCGGATTCTGGCGCAACCAGCCCGTGTCGCGCCGCGTCAGTGCGGTGCTCAACTCCAGCATGTTCACCTCCCATGAGGTGTAAAAGCCACGTCGGGTCTCCCGCCAGTGAAGATACCAATCCCAGACCGCAGGAATGGCGAGCAAGGCCATGCCCAACCGATCAAGCGGGACGCCGAGGCCGTTCACCGACGAGACCGGTTCTGCCACCAGAGCACCGAACATCAGGCCAAGGTGCTCGACCTTTTGGGTGACGGATTCCTCGTTCCAGACACCGCTCCGTTTCATGCCGATCCTGGTCAGGGTCGCAGTCTTGAATTGGATGAGCTCACCGAGTTCGCGAACCAACGCCAGCGGTGCGAGAAGCGATTCGCCTTGGGATGATCGATTTGTAGGATCGACACGCGGCAGCGCCCTGGCGCCAAACGCCGCGAGCGTCGGGAAGCGGAGCGAATATCTGACCTTCATCGCTTCGGCCTGATATCGTCGATATTCGGTCGAACCGGATATGATTACGGCTCGGACCCATTCGAGAATTTCTGCGCGCTCACTGTCCGATCGGTCGTCGAAATCGTCCGGCAGGTGCCACGCCAATCGCCGGTGCTCGG
This sequence comes from uncultured Sphingomonas sp., assembly GCA_966211615.1. Classification (GTDB taxonomy): domain Bacteria; phylum Pseudomonadota; class Alphaproteobacteria; order Sphingomonadales; family Sphingomonadaceae; genus Sphingomonas. Next base: position 74,821 of record CBIHNZ010000002.1, on the reverse strand, counting down.
ACGAAGAGGTGGCGACCCGCGCGCGCCGCGTAGGCGCCCTGCCGGATTGCTCAAGCTTAGCTCGGAAGTATCCGCGCGGCAGGCGATACCGGTGCTCGGCGCGCGCGAGCATCTCAAACGACATGATCGTGTTGGGTCGCTTGGTACCAGCGGCCCATTGCTGGAAGGTCTTGCGACCAAAGGTTTCACCCTGACGCAACAGCGCGCGATGGAGATGCCAGCAGCTGTCACCGTGCCTTTGGAGATGCAGAGCGAATGCCTCGGAAAACCCAGCGGGGTCGCTCCAGGAATCTGAGAGTGGTTCGGGAAATTCGACGACGGGGCGAGGCTTGGGCCCGCGTCTTCTCAACGGCTTCTCGCCACTAGCGGCGATTGGGGAATTGGAAGCACGAGTAAGTGACGGCACTTTGCGCAAAAGGCTACTCCGGGCGGTGATCATTGCCCGTGCCATGACGACGCCCAAGCCATTCCCCCGGGGTCGATGCGTCGTACTTTGAACCGGCTAGAGCAGTGTCGGCGATGTGCTCGGCACCGGCGCTCCATGGACTTGCCGGACCTGTAGGCTGCCAGGCGGCAGGATCCGAAGCACGTCCGCTGCGGGGACTTCGGAGTCAAGCCAGGCTGCCCATTGGTCGCGGGCCAACGGAACGATCTGGCGATGATGGTATGGCTCGACGTCCGGACCGGCGTCGAGCGTGAGCATGGTGAAGGCCTCGCCGACCGTTGGATGCTTGCGCCAGATGCCCGCGATCGCGAACCAGTCGTGATCCTGCATCGTGAACAGCCACTTGTTCTGCCGCTTCTGCTTCGGGTCTTCTGACTTGGTGAATTCGTAGAATCCGTCCGCAAGGATCAGGCAGCGGTTGGACTGGAACTCGCGGTCTTCCGCCCGGTAGTTATAGACGGGTTTGCCCGTAGGTCCCGGCCAGCTCCAGCGCCGGTTGAGCAAAGCTGCGCGTGGGGCGGCGCCGTCTGACCTCGTTACGATCGGAGCGACATCGGTGATCTTGATGTCTTCGCGCGCCGCGACATTCGGCTTTCCCTCCGGCGTGTCGATCGCGATTTCGAGCTCCTCGAAATCCTCCATGATCGAGGCGATGTCGACCTCGAGGCGGTAGTCATTGCACATGGCCTGCCCCTGATTTGCACGCGGCATTCGTTCGCATTATGTTCTCACCATGCAAGCGAGTCCCTTCGAGTCGGATGCACCCTTTGGCAGCCGCAAGATCATCATCCGGCGCAACCCGCGCACGGGCAAGCCCCAGGCGATCGATGCGAGCTGGGGTCTCGAGCCGTGGGAGCCGGAGGGCAAGCCGTTCAGGTTCATCCGCTCCGAGGGGCGGACCTTCCCGCACCAGCGCTGCCTCGTCCCGGCGAGCGAGTTCCAGGTGACCAATGGCGAGCGCAAGTTCCGGGTCATGCTCGACGACGGCAACTTCTTCTATCTCGCCGGGATCTGGCGGCCCTCCTCGGGCGATCGCGACGTCAGCTATGCGATCATCACGATCGAGGCCAATCCGGACATCTTCTTCTACCAGGAACGCCAGGGCGCTGTGTTGCTGCGGAGGCAAAACATGGCTTGGCTCGACCTCACCCAGCCGGAAGACGAGCTGCTGCGCGCTCTGCCGAAGCATAGTTTCCACATCGAGGAAGTGGGCCCGAAGGGGCTCGCCGATCGCCAGCGCATGCTGGCCTTGTAAGCGAGGAACCGACCCATGTTTTCGCAACCAACGCCCGTCGCCGCCGCCATGGCTCCAGCCAGCGCCACCGACCGACTGAACGCGGTACCGCTCAGTGGCGCGCAGCTCGCGGCAGCGCTCGAGGTGCTGGCGATGCTTCCGCCGGCTCACAGGGACGACCCGAGGTCCCAGGCCGCCTTGCTCCAGGCCTATGCGCGCGACGCGGGGTTTACCAACGAAGCCGTTGCTGGTGCGGCACTCCACGCGCGGGTCACTGCACTTGCGAAGTGGACCGCTATGCACGATCCGCTTCGGCAGTCCGATGCCGAAGCGGTCGTGGAGGCGGCGGCGCGTCATCCGCTGGTGGAGACCGAGACCGGCATCGGTTTCGAGGCGCCGGCCTTTCAGGAGATGGTCCTCTTCATCGAGGAACTGCCCTGGTAGGGTTTGGGCAGGTGCGCTGATCCAGCGGAGGGCCGATAGCTATTTTTTAGAGCTGGTCAGGGGCGGGATTGCGGTCGTCGGGTCCCAGACCGCGCCATGGCGACGCAAGAGCGCGTCGGCTACGGAGCCATGGTCTTCGAAGCGGCTGGTTTCGACGACCTCAAGATCGCCAGCTGCCACACGATCGTTGAGGGCATAGCAAATCTGATCGTTGTTGTGACGCGCCCGGTAGGCGATGCCATCGAGCGGGAATTTCTCGTAAAGAGCGAGGGCCATCGCTTGGGACGCGCCGTAATCGTCTCCGGCACAGATGTCGCCCGTGACACCGAGATAGACCAGGCCTTCGCCATGCATCTGTACCAATGTCAGCTCGCGCTTGGGGCGGAGGACGGACCAGGCACGGGTGTTGACGGCCGGGCGTGCGATGATGCGCGACGCGCGACGGAGGACTGTTTCCACAAAGGCGCCGGTCAGCGTGTCGGCTACATAAAGTGTTCCGAACTCGCCGGCAGGCGCGTCGAACCGGCTGCCGGGCGGAACGCCCTTCGCCGGCCCGAACCAGATGGGTCCATTGTCCTTGTGATGCACCCGCACCAGCGCGGAGCCGGGGTCCAATCGAACGACGGGACAATTATCCGGAAGATCCGGGGCGGGAGCGGCCATTAGCCGTCATCCAGGCCAAGATAAGCACGCGCCGCGGCGACGACCGGCGCAACCTCGCCTTCGCGCAGCTGCTCGAGTGGAATTCCCCCTAGCACAGGATCTGGCTCGACGAGGAACTGAAGCGCCGACCAAGTGCCGGCACCGGCCGCGGTGAAGAGCGACAGCACGTCGCGCAGATTGGCAACGATCGATACGCGATCATCTCCGGATACGAGCTGCGCGGACGGGATCACAAGTTCGCTGCCGATCATGACGCCGATCGCAGAGCCGGACTTGATGCGCTTGTGAAGATTTTGCCGCGTCGTGCCCAGGCGCCTTGCGGCTTCCGTCAGCGAAAGTCGTTCGCCCGCTTTATCCAGGATGGCGTTCTGGACTGCATCGAGGCGCGCGGCGTCCTCACTTTCGGTTGCAGCCGTATCTTCAGTGCTCAAGTCGTCGGCGAGTTGAGCGGCCATCGCGAGTTGTTCCGCGACGACGTCGACGTGCCGGACCAACTCCTGGCAAGCCTTAACAGGATTCATCGCGAACAGATGCTTGAGCTGGCTATCCGCTGGGGTCAACTCGCACAGGCTCCAGAAACCGGCACGGCACAGAGGCTCGGCCTCGCGGCTGGGCGTGCGCGCATGAACCAGTATCGCGCGAACATTCTGCCAGCGCTTGAAGCTCTCCGCAGCAACGTGCGCCAGATAGCTTTTCGGGGCGAAGTGAATGCGCACCCGCTTCTCGGTTTGCTTGCGCCATGCCCTTGGATCCTCGTCGTCGCCGAGCGCCGCGCAGAAGTGGAAATTGGCATAGTCCACCCGGTGTGAGAAGCGCGCGAGCGACGCGATGTCGCTGCGCTGGCTCTCCAGCACATCAAGATCGTAGGGAAGCGTGCGATGCTCCGAAAAGACCGAGTGGCGTAAATGGACGCCCAGCGGAAGGCTGCCCTGCTCCCGGAAGAACGGTTCGTGATCCGCGAAAATGGCGTCGATGCCGGTTCGAGGCATGCCAGCCAACTGGCGTTGGGCATAGTCGAGGAGCAGTGGCCGCAATTCATCGTCACTCAGCACAGGCGCTCCGCCGCCATAATGCATGCGCGGCGAATGCACACCCGCCACCGCGGACGCGAGCGCGGTCGATGACGAGCCAACAAGGAGGCGTTCGATCGAATGCGGGTCGGACATCAGCAAAAGACTCGGTTGATAGTGTGGGTTGATATGGTTGTATTATAGGCGTTGTCAACCAACGGTTATCAACCAGAGATGAACGACCGCATGCCTGCGTTAGCGGAAATCGCGCGGCTTGATCTTTATGCCCTCGGTCGGCTGGCCAGGGATGATGCCCGAGCCCAGCCGGAGGTCGGGAATGTAGATGTCGCGCGCGGCCTTGCCCAAGGGGCGCTCGGCGGGGTCGCGTGGATCCGGTCCCTGGCCGTGCTTGATCACGTCGGCCCGGGAGACGCGATACACATCGGCGACGTCCTGCCGCGCACCGACGCTCGCGAGCAGCGACGAGAGATCGTCGAGTCGGTCGACGATGACATGGATGACCTCGCCCTCGCGTTGAACCTTGCCGCGCAGACCCAGCATCGACGCGCCGAGCACCACCCGACGGTGTTTCTCAAAGGTGCTCGTCCACACCACGAGGTTGGCGATGTCGGTCTCGTCTTCGATCGTGATGAACATGACGCCCTTGGCCGAGCCGGGCTTTTGCCGGACCAGCACCAGGCCGGCGAGGTTGATCCAGCGCCCATCCTTCATCGTCCGCGTAGCCGAGCAGGGCTGGATCTTGCGTGCCGAGAGCTCGTCGCGGAGGAAGGCGAGCGGATGCGCGCGCAGCGAGAGCAACGTCGCGCGATAGTCCTCGACCACTTCCTGGCCCTCGCCCATCGGCACCAATGCTACTTCGGGCTCGACCGCCTCGTCACGCCATGCCGCGTCGCGCCGGTCGGCAGCGGCGAACAGCGGCAGGGGGGCGTCCGCCAGGCCCTTGACCTGCCAGAGGCCAGTGCGGCGGGTCTGGTCGAGCGAGCCGAACCCGTCCGCTTCGCCGATCCGGTTGAGCGCGCCAGCGCCGACCTCGGCGCGACGCTGGATCTCCTCGACGCTCCAATAGGGCTGGTCGGCACGCGCGCCGACGATCGCCGCCGCATCCTCGTTGGATAGGTCCCGGACCATGCGCAGGCCAAGGCGGACGGCCTTGTATCGGCCAGGCGTCTCCTCGAGCGTGCAGTCCCAGCGGCTGCGATTGACGTCCACCGGGCGCACCTCGACGCCATGCTCGCGCGCGTCGCGAACGATCTGGGCGGGCGCGTAGAATCCCATCGGCTGCGCGTTGAGCAGCGCCGCGCAGAAGGCGTCGGGATGGTGGCATTTCATCCAGCTCGAGGCATAGGCGATCAGCGCGAAGCTGGCGGCGTGGCTCTCTGGAAAGCCATAGCTGCCGAAGCCCTCGATCTGCTTGAAGGTCTTCTCGGCAAAGTCGGGCGCGTAGCCCCGCTCGACCATGCCGCCGATCAGCTTGTCGCGGAAATGACTGACCCCGCCGGTGAGCTTGAACGTCGCCATGGCGCGACGAAGCAGGTCGGCCTCCGACGCCGTGAACCCCGCGCATTCGATCGCGACGCGCATCGCCTGCTCCTGGAAAAGCGGCACGCCGAGCGTCTTCTCCAGCACGCGGCGCAGCTCCTCCTTGGGATAGGTGACAGGCTCCTTGCCTTCGCGCCGGCGCAGATAGGGGTGCACCATGTCGCCCTGGATCGGACCGGGGCGCACGATCGCCACCTCGATCACCAGGTCGTAGAAGGTCCGGGGCTTGATCCGCGGCAGCATCGCCATCTGGGCGCGGCTCTCGATCTGGAAGACGCCGAGCGTGTCGGCCTTGCGGATCATCGCATAGGTGGCGGGATCCTCGGCAGGGATCGTGGCGAGGTCGACCTTCACGCCCTTGTCGGCCTCGAGAAACTCGAAGGCGCGCCGCATGCAGCTCAGCATGCCGAGCGCGAGGACATCGACCTTCATGAAGCCCAGCGCATCGATATCGTCCTTGTCCCATTCGATGACCTGGCGATCCTCCATCGCGGCGGGCTCGATCGGCACCAGCTCGTCGAGCCGGTCGCGGGTCAGCACGAAGCCGCCGGGATGCTGGGACAAATGCCGCGGCGTGTTGATCAGCAGACGCGCGAGCTCGAGCGTCAGCGCGAGGCGTCGATCGCCCATGTCGAGGTTGAGCTCCTCGGCATGCTTTTCCTCGACGCCTTCCCGGCTCCAGCCCCAGACCTGGCTGGACAGGCCCGCGGTCATGTCCTCGCTCAGGCCCAGTGCCTTTCCGACCTCGCGCACCGCGCCACGCGCCCGGTAGCGGGTGACCACAGCCGTCAGCGCGCTCCGCGTCCGGCCATAGGTCTCGTAGATCCACTGGATCACTTCCTCGCGGCGCTCGTGCTCGAAATCGACATCGATGTCGGGCGGCTCGCGGCGCTCTGCAGAGACGAAGCGCTCGAACAACAGCTCGGAGCGCACCGGATCGATCGAGGTGACGCCGAGAACATAGCAGACCGCCGAATTGGCCGCCGAGCCGCGGCCCTGGCAGAGGATGTCCTTCGAGCGCGCGAAGTTCACGATCGAATGGACCGTCAGGAAATAGGGGGCGTAGTCGAGCTTGCCGATGAGCCTCAACTCATGTTCGAGCTGCGCGCGGACCTTGGGCGTGACCCCGTCGGGATAGCGCTCGGGCGCCTTCTCCCAGGTCAGCCGTTCGAGTTCCTGCTGCGGGGTGCGGGCCGCATCCCGGATCTCGTCGGGATACTGATACCGGAGCTGCTCGAGGTCGAAGGTGCAGCGCTCGGCGATCTCGAGGCTGCGCGCGACCGGGCGCGTGTCGCCGAGGTTGCGCCGGAACAGTCGCTCCATTTCCGCGCCGGACTTGAGGTGCCGGTCGGCTACTGCCTCACGCCGCTCGCCCAGCGCGTCGATCATGCACTTCTCGCGGATGCAGGTGACCACGTCCTGCAGCAGCCTTCGATCGGGGGCGTGATAAAGCACGTCGCCCGTAGCGACGGTCGCTATCCGTGCGGCGGCGGCCATCCCGGCGAGGTCGCGCAGCCGCACGGCATCGCGCGGGCGCCGGCGCAGCGACAGCGCGAGGTAGGAGCGATCGCGGAAGATGCGGCTTGCTCGAGCAAGCGCCGTCTCAGTCGCGGCGTCGGCGCGATTCGGGACCAGCACGCCGATCAGCCCGTCATTCCATTCCTCGACGTCGTTCCAGTCGAGATGGCAGGCGCCCTTGCCGGCGCGGCCCTTGCCCACTGACAACAGCCGGCAGAGTCGGCCATAGGCCGCCCGGTCGGTGGGATAGACGAGCAAGGCAGTGCCGTCGGCGAGATCGAGCCGGCAGCCCGTGAGGGCGCGGACGCCGGTCGCCTTCTGCGCATCCCAGGCGCGGACGATGCCGGCGACGGAGTTGCGATCCACTACGCCCAGGGCGGGCAGCCCGAGCAGCGCGGCTGCGGCGAACAGTTCCTCGGGCGAGGAGGCGCCGCGCAGGAAGCTGAAATGCGTGGTGACCTGAAGCTCGGCATAGGCAGGCAAGGACATGGCGACGCGATTCGCCTAAAACGATGTTCCTTATATGTTCCGGTGGCGAATGTCGAGAATGCGCGGGATTGGGTTTGCCATTCGGCGCAACTCGAGACAGGCGGCTGCGTTCTGGAACGGGGCGTTCCACCGCGCCTGACCATGGAGCCGATCAATGACCAAGCTCAGTGAATCCGACCGCGACCACCTCGAGAAGGGCGCCTTCGCATTTCCCAAGGAGCGCAAGGAACCGCTGGAGAATGCCAGCCATGTCCGCAATGCGATCGCGCGGTTCAATCAGGTCAAGGGCGTCAGCGACGAAGAGCGCGACGCCGCCTGGAAGCGGATCAAGGCGGCGGCGAAGAAGTTCGACGTCGAGGTCAGCGAAAAGAGCTGGCGCGAGATCGGAAAGGACTGACCGCATCGGTTGTGGCGGTTGCGGGCCCTTGATCCGTGGGCCCATCGCACCTCGCCTTCGAGCCTCGACGGATTCGGTGCGGCTACGAAAACCCCCGCCGAAGCGGGGGTCTGGATATGGGCTATTGGCCGGTTCCGGGCTCGGTGGTCTTGGGCGCCTTCCCGTCTTCGATCTTGCCCTCGTTGCGTAGATCGCGGCCCTCCTGAGCCTTGCGCTTCGCCTCGGGCGAATCGCCATGCTCGTACAGCTCTTCCTTCACGAAGCCGGCGGCTTCCTTGGCCTTTCCTTCGATGCTCATCTGCTTTCCTCTCGTTCAAAGGGTTCGAAGCAAAAGCGCGCGAAACGGGAAATGGCTCCGCAGATCCCGGCTCCGGTCCGTCGGATCGGCTTGGCGATCGGTGCCGGTGCGCCGAAGCGGTGGCCGGATCGGGTCAGGCGATCGCGTTGAAATTGCCGAGTTCCGGATGAAACAGCGGCAGGTTGCGGGTCGACTTCTGCGCGACGGCACTGGCGTTGCAGTTGGTCGCGAGCGTGAGCCACTCGATGCCCCAATGTACGTCGAGGGTCTTGCCGTCGAGACCGGGTTCGATCGTCGCCGCGCCCTCGATGATGACCTCCCAGCTGGGATCGTCATGGCGCACGGCCTTGATCAGCGAGCCGTCGGACAAGGCGATATAGTACGCATGCATGTAGCTCTCGCCGCCGAACTCGAACGAGGGGTCGGCCGGAATCGTCAACTTGGACTCAATATCACCCGTGATACGCAGGCTGGCGGCGTCCGCCGAAGGGGTGAGCGTGATGGACATCGCCGGTTCTCCGAATCGTGAACGAAGGAACATATCGGGAACCTCGGTGATTCGCCATCGCGATTTGCGGGACTAGGCAAAGGCTCCATGGATGAACCAGCGCATCGGCCCGGTGGCTGCGCGCTCGCCGTCGCCGAGGCGAAAGACCCAGTATCGGCCACCGCCCTCGACCTCGACCTGGAAATAGTCCCGCACCGCATAGGGCATTCGCGCCTCGTGCCCGGCCTCCCGCCACCACTCGCCATGGAGACGTTCCGGACCATCGGCTTGGGTCACGCGGTAGCGCTTGCGCCGCCAGACGAACATCGCCGGCGGATGGTCGGGCAACATCGCGGTGACCTGGATTTCCTGGGGGGGATCGAGCAGCCGGCCAGGGCGCGGCAGGTCGTCGGCCCAGCGCCGGCCGGCTGCCTGAGTAAGCGCCGGCACCGTCGCCACCGAGTGCTCCGGCATGCCGGGCTGCGGCGCTGCGCGGTGCAGGCTGGACTGTCCGAACCGGTTTGCTAGCGCATCGATCAATCCGCCCAAGTCGGCTTCCTGCCTCCCGGCGCGCGCAAGATCGTTCTGGCTGGAGCCGAGCGGCTCGGTGAGCGGTGCCACCAGGGTCATCGCCTCGACGCCGAGGCCAGGCTCGACCTTTTCGATCCGGGCGGTCAGCAGCTTGGTGAGGTGCGCGATATCGCGGCTCGGCGTTGCCGTGCCGATGCGGATCGCCTGCGCTTGCCCATCGACGCGGTGGAAATAGCAATCCAGCCGGCGCGCCCCGTGACCCATCTGGACAAGCTGGGCGCCGAGATCGGCAACGAGGTCGCCGATCACCTTTGCAAAAGCCTCCGGCGTGACGATCGGCTCGACCAGGCTGCGGCGGCAATGCGGGACTCGGGGTGGAAAGACCGGCTCGATCGCCTCGGGCGCGTAGCCCAATGCCTGGTCGAGCCTTTGGTGAAGGATGCGGCCGAACCGGCGCGCTAGCGGGCCGCGCGGCGTCTCGATCAACTGCTCGATCCGTTCGAAGCCCAGCTTGCGCAGGCCCTCGACGATCTGGGCCTCGAGCCGTAGCGCAGCGATCGGCAGCAGCGTCATCGCCTTGCGCTGGTCGCCGGGATTGATCGTGACCGGCCGGCCAGCTGGGACATGGCGCGCGACCGCATGCGCGCAGCCGGGCGTATCGGCCGCCGCGATCTGCAGGGCGTAGCCGGCGGCGGCGACGCGGCGATGCAGGTCCTTGAGCAGCGCTCGCTCGCTGCCGAACAATTGCGCGCAGCCGGTCACGTCGATCCAGATGCCGTTGGGGGGATCGGGCGCCACGAACGGCGAATAGCGTCCACACCACAGCGCCAAGCGCCGGAGCGCGGCGAGGTCGGCCTCGGGATCGCCATCGACCACGGTCAGCCCAGGCGCGAGGCTGCGCGCCTTGGTGACGGTCATGCCGGCGGCAAGTCCGAGCGCACGCGCCGATGCATCCACCGCAGCCAGGATCTTGCGGCCACGGTCCGGGAGTGCGGTAACGAGCGGCTGGTCGGGAGCTGGGAGGTCCTCAGCTCGCGAGGCGCCGCTCTTCCGCCGCATCCGGTCGGTCGACCAGCTGGGCAGGTAGAGCGAGACGACCCTGCGCATCGCAGGCCTCCACGATCCAGGATTTTGGTTCGCCGCCGCGAACCCGTTCGAGCTGCACTTGCCAGCGTGGACGACCGAGGCTGGGAATGCCGAGCGGAATGCTGGGCGCGGCCAGAACCCGCCAGCGCGTGACCGCGGCGGTGCCCTCGGCCTGCTCGTCGATCCGGGCGCCGCGACGGAATACGAAGGCGGTGCTGCCCGAGCTCTCGGCGGCAAGCTGGAGCCGCTTCGAGGCGGTGGTCGAGAGCTTGGCGACCTCGCCGACCACCCCGGCCAGCCCAGGATGGCGAAGGCATTCCTCCATCGCCAGCAGGACATTGGTGTCGTTTCCCGCCTCTACATGGATCACCCGGTCGGGATGCAGCCCGGCCAGGTCCAGCGCCGGCGCGAACAGGTCGCGCCACCTGAGGCACCAGAACACCGGGCCCTCGACCCGCGCCAGGATGCCGGCAAGGAAGATCGTCGCCGCCGCATCGTCGCAGAGCTCCGCGCTGCCCAGGACCTCGTGAAGCGCGCCCGCAACCAAGCCCCCTCCGGGTAGGTGCCGGTCGATCGCCGGGACGCCGAAGGGCGCAGCCTCGCGCACCCGCCCGACACCTTCGATGGCGGCGATGCGGGAACGCAGGTCGGCGATGACAGCGGGCTGCCTCATGGGGTTCCAAGACTCGGGAGCGATGTGATTCGTTCCTTGTTTGTTCTTAGATGCTTGCGGTCGTCAAGCGGGCTGCTGACGGGCGCGGCATGAGTCCCGGCTTGCCGAGGCCCTCGATCGGATCGTCCTAAGGAGCGGAATCCGCGCAGATCGGCCCGGCGATGCCGGCTCGAAAATTATTTTCGCATGCCGCCCCGTAGTTCGCGATGCCCCGCGTCAACCGCTCAACGCCGGAACAATCGGCGATGGGAGGGAAGAATGACGATCTCGAAAAAGGCGCTGTGCGCCGCGCTGCTCGCCGCCACCGCGTCGCCTGCCGGCATGGTGATCCTGCCGGCCTGCGCTCAGGAGGCGCCGGTTGCGTTCGCATTGCCTGCGCAGGACCTCGCGACGACGCTGCGCGCGGTGGCGCGCCAAGGCGGCCGAGAAATCCTGTTCGCCGACGCGGACGTGCGCGGCCGGCGGTCTCGTGCGGTGCGGGGAAGCTTCACGGTCGAGCAAGCGGTGCGGCTCGCCCTTGGCGGCAGCGGCCTGATCGTGGAGGAGCAGTCGGGAGCGCTGGTCGTGCGGGTGCGTCCCCAAGCAGCCGAGGACAGCACCGCGGACACGCCGATCACGGTGACCGGCACGCGCATTCGCGGTGCCGGCGGGCCCTCGCCGGTCATCGTCATGACGCGCCGGGGATTGGAGGAGCAGGGCCTCCCGGACATGGCAAGCGTTTCGCGGATCATCCCGCAGAATTTCACCGGAGGGCAAAACCCCGGGGTCGCGGGGGGCGGTGACCAGGGCGGCTACAACAACATCAACAACTCGACGACGCTCAACCTTCGCGGGCTGGGCTCGGACGCGACGCTGACGCTCATCAACGGTCACCGCCTTCCTTACGACGCCGTCAATCAGGGCGTCGACATCTCGACCATCCCGCTGGCGGCGCTCAACCGCATCGAGGTCATCACCGACGGCGCCTCGGCGCTCTACGGCTCGGACGCGGTCGGCGGCGTCGCCAACCTGATCCTGCGCCGCGACTATGACGGCATCCAGACGAGTGCGCGTGTCGGCGCCTCCACCGAGGGCGGCAATGTCCAGCAGCAATATTCGGGCGTCGGCGGCGCGCGCTGGACCGGCGGCGGCTTCATGGCCGCGCTCGACTATAGCAAGACGACACCGATTTATGCCGACCAGCGGGACTATTCGCGCGGTCTCCACCCCTCGCAGATGATCGCGAGCGGCGGGCGGCAGGTCAGCGGCGTCCTGGCGGGACACCAGGATCTCGCCAGCTGGGCCTCGCTGGAGCTGGACGCCCAGCTCGCCGACCGTCGCGCCCGCAAGACCAACGCCTTCTCGGTGACCGCGCCGGCGACCTATTTCGGGCAGGTCAACCTGCCGGTGGTGCGCTCCTATGCGATTACGCCGTCGCTGCATCTGCGGCCCGGCGGCGGCTGGGAGGCGACGCTCGAGGCTACCCACGGGGAGAGCGCCACCGTCAGCACCGCGATGCGCTACACCAATGGCGCGCTGCTGGTCGGCCGCACGGCCTATGACGACTATCTCACCAATTTCGAGGCCAGCGCCGAAGGACCCTTGGTCCGCCTGCCGGGCGGCGACGTGCGCCTCGCTTTGGGTGGCGGCTATCGGCGCTTCCGGCTGGCGTTCAACGTCCGGGCGACCAGCGGCGGCGTCACCCAGGTGATGCGCGATGCGGTCGAGCGGCGGGAAAGCCGCTTCGGCTATGGCGAGCTGTCGGTGCCGCTGGTCGGGGCCGCCAATCGCATGCCGCTGGTCGATGCGCTGCGCCTCAGCGCCGCCGTCCGCTACGAGGATTATAAGGGCATCGACGCGGTCGCGACGCCCAAGCTCGGTCTGGTCTATGCGCCGCATCCCGACATCACGCTCAAGTACAGCTGGGGGCGCTCGTTCAAGATCCCCACGCTGCAGCAGGTCAACCAGTCGCGCGAAGCGATCCTGCTGGACGAAAGCGAGTTCTCGCCGCAGCCCGTCCCCGCGCTACCTCCAGGCTCGACCGTGCTGCTCCTGGCCGGCGGCAATCCCGACCTGCGCGCCGAGCGGGCGACCAGCTCGACGCTGTCGATCGAGTTCAAGCCCCGCTTCCTCAAGGGCCTGCGCATCGAGGCGAGCTATTTCGACATCGACTATCGCGGCAGGATCGCCGAGGCGGTGAGCGATTTTACGACGGCGCTCACCAACCCGGTCGCCGCCGACTTCGTGAGCTTCGCCCCCAGCGCGTCCCTGCTCCAGGGGCTGATCGCACAGGCGCCGCTCGGCCTCGATAACCAGAGCAGCCAGGCCTACGACCCGGCACAGGTCGCCGCCGTGGTGGACTCGAGCCTGCGCAACACCGCACGCGAGCATGCCCGCGGCGTCGATCTCGCGATCGACTATAGCGGCACGCGCAAGGGCGGGAGCCAGCTCCAGTTGGCGGCTTCGGCCCGCTATCTGGACGGCAAGCGGCAGCCGGTCGCCGGCCAGCCATATGAGGGCCGTGCCGGCCTGATCTTCACCCCGCCGCACTTCCGGGCTCGTGGGTCGGCAAGCTGGCAAAACCGGGAATACCAATTCTCGGCCTCGGTGAACTATGTCGGCAGCACGCTCGACAACCGCTTCCCCCAGAGCGAGACGATCGGCGCCTTCACGACCCTCGACCTGAGCGGGGCATTCCGCCCGGCCATCGCGCATGGGCCGCTCGCCAACCTCGAGTTCCGGCTCAACCTGCAGAACCTGCTGGGCGAGAAGCCCGACCCGATCCGCAACTCGTCGGCGTCGTCGATCCCCTTCGATTCGACCAACCAGTCGCCGATCGGGCGCTTCGTCAGCTTCTCGGTGACCAAGCAATGGTGAGCCTCCGCAGGGCGCTCGCCGTCGCCGCCTCGCTCCTGGCGCCCGCGGCGGCCTGGGCCGCCCCGGACTGCACCGATCTGGTGCCATCCGGGGCAAGCTTCCCCGCCCGCAACCTCGTACCGGAGGATCTGGTCCGCCTGCGCGACGTCGGGCCGGTCGACCCGAACCAGCAGGACGAGGGGCTGTTCTCGGTATCGCCGGACGGCCACCGCGCCGCGTTTCAGCTCCGGCGCGGCGATCCCGCTACCAACGGCTTCTGCCTGGCGATGCTGGTGGTCGACCTTCGGACCGGTGCCGTGCGCGTGATCGACCGCGGCGGGGACTTCATGCGGCTTCGCTTCGATGCGCGCGGCGTCGCGAGTTTCCCGAGCGGGTTCGCCGACCCGATCACGCCGCGCTGGTCGCCCGACGGCAAATGGATCGTCTATCGCCGCCGCGACCGCGGCGCCGTGCAGCTGTGGCGCGCCCGGGCGGACGGCAGCGGCAGCGAAGCGATCACCGACAGCGTCGATGACGTGGACGACTTCCGGGTTGCCGCCGACGGCCTGGGCCTCGTCTATGCGGCCAAGCCGGGCCTGCGCGATGCGTCGGCCGCGATCGACAAGGAGGGGCTGTCGGGCTTCCACTATGACGACCGCTTCGTGCCGGCGGCGAGCAACCGGCCTTTCCCGCTGGCGCCGATCGCTCGCGCCGCCTGGTATCTCGACCTGGCCAGCCGGGCGGTGCGCCCGGCGGCCCCAGCGGAAGCCACGCTGCTCGACAAGGGCTCGATGCTGGAGGGCAGCTGGAGCGAGGCGACGTCCGCGGCAGGTGACCGGGCATGGCTGCAGGTCCCGGCCAAGACGCTCTATTCCTCGCGCGGCCGGCTGACCGTGACGACGCAGGCGCGCACGCTGACATGCGGCGCGCCGGCATGCGCCGATGCGAGCCAGCCCTGGTGGATGGGGAGCAAGGTCCGCTTCGTGCGCCGTGAAGGTTGGGCCAACAGCGTCACCGCCATCTACGAGTGGACTCCGGGCGCGCGCACCGTGCGCCGGCTCTATGGCACCGAGGACCTGTTCCTCGGCTGCGTACCGACGGGCACGACGCTCACCTGCCTGCGCGAGGGATCGCTCCAGCCCAGGCGGCTCGAGCAGCTCGACCCGGCCAGCGGCAAGCGGACGCTGCTGTTCGAGCCGAACCCCGAATTCGCGAATCTCAAGCTGGGCCGGGTCGAGCGCCTGCGCTCGCGCAACAGCTTCGGCATGGAATCGTTCGCCGACCTCGTTCTGCCTATCGGCTACGTGCCGGGCAGGCGCTACCCGCTGGTCGTCGTCCAGTACAACTCGCGCGGCTTCCTGCGCGGCGGGACCGGCGACGACTATCCGATCCAGGCATTCGCCAATCGCGGCTTCGCGGTGCTGAGCTTCGACCGCCCGCGATCGGTCGGCTTCAAGTCCACCTCGGACCCCCTCGAGGCCGACAGGATCAACCTCAAGGACTTCGCCGACCGGCGCAGCGTGCTCGAGGCGATCGAGAGCCCGGTACGAATGGCGATCGATCGCGGCATAGCCAATCCCGCGCGGATCGGGATCACCGGCCTGAGCGACGGCTCCTCTACGGTTCAGTATGCGATGCTGCACAGCAAGCTGTTCTCGGCGTTCGCGATGAGCAGCTGCTGCTGGGATACCAGCCTCCCGCTCCGGGTCGGGCCGATGGCGGCGCGACAATTCCACCATATGGGCTATCCCAGGACCGTCGACGACGACGCGGCCGCCCGGGCCTTCTGGCGCGGGTTCGCGGTTTCCCGCAACGCGGGGGACATCCACGCCCCGCTCCTCGCGCAGGTATCGGACGACGAATTTTGGGTCGCGCTCCAGAGCGTGACGGCCCTGCGGGAGCTGGACCGCCCGGTCGACCTGTACGTCTTCCCGGACGAGCATCATGTCAAATGGCAGCCGGCGCACCGGCTCGCGGTCTATACCCGCGCGATCGACTGGTTCGACTTTTGGTTGAACGGCGTGAAGGCGCCCGGACGCCCCGAGGAAGTCGCGCATTGGGAAGCGCTGCGCCGCGGGCTGTCGGGTTCGGCAGAGGCTTCGGCAGAGGCTTCGGCAGAGGCTTCGGCAGAGGCTTCGGCTGTCGCCCCGCCGCCCTGAGGCCGGCAGGTCCGAGCGGGCGCCAGGGCGCCCGCTCGCCCCGCCTCAGTCGTCGTGCAGGCTTGGCCGCCACATCTTGCCGAACTCGGAGTCCGCGATACCCATCACGCCACCGCGCGTGTCGCCGCTTACGCTGCCGAGCTCGATCAGCTTTGTTTCTTCGCTACGCATCTTCAGTCTCCTGTTTGCAGGTGCAGTCATTGGCGCTCGAACCGGCCAGGCGTGCCGGGGCGACGGGACGACCAGACGGTCGCCCATGCCTCGACATTGACTAGCTCGAGCAGGCGCACATTCTGCTCGCTGGCGGTCGGTCGCCCGGGCCGGAGAGCCTCCTCGATCGCGCCCGGATCGAGAATTCCATGCCTGGCGAGCTGCCCGTCCATCAGCCGCTCGCGCAGTTCGTCACGCTTGCGCCGGACGATCTCGCTGCAGAAGGGGTCCGGCGTTCCCTTGACCCTGCGCTCGACGATCGCGGCCGGAAGCCGATCGGCAAAGGCGGTCCGCGCCATCGCGCGGTCACGGCCGCCCTCGCGCCACTGCCAGCTCGGGATGGCGAGACAGGCCTCGATGATAGGCTGCGACAGCAGCGGATTGATCACTGGCGCAACCCGGCTGCGATCAGACTCGAGCGTCGGATGCGCGCGCATCAGCCCGGCGATGTGGACGGCCCTGCCGGGCAGTGCCCAGCGCGGAGTCTCGAGCCACGGATGCGACAGCTCGAGGTCGCGGAGCGAAGCGATGAGGTCGGGATGGAGGAAGGATGGGCTCGGCTTCCACTGATAGGCGGGCGGTCGCCTGGCGATCGCCACCGCCGCCCGCGTCACCCTGAGCGGCCCCGCGCCGGTCTGCCGGCAGATATCGCGCAGCGTGGCGAACGCCCCTGCACCGGGCCCCTCGTGCAAGGCGCGGTCCGCCAGCGCCACGGCGGACTGCGAGAAGCCGAAGACATTGTCGCCGCCATTGCCGGTGAAGAACGCGTCCGCGCCGATGCGCGCGGCGGCCTCGCGGTGCGCCGTCTCATAGGGTTGCGCCTCGGCCCGCCCTAGGGGGCGTGGCAGATGCGCGCCGAGCGCGTGGCCGAGATCGACAGCGTCGAGGTCGTAGCGGGCATCGACCAGCGGCAAGCTGAGGCTGGCGCAGACGGTCTGCGCGAAGCCGCGCTCATCGCCCGCCGGATCGCCGGTGTACATGGTCATGCAGGTTGCGCTGCTGCCGGTCCGCGCCAGGCACGCCGCGACGATCGAGGAATCGAGGCCGCCCGACAGGCTTAGCAGCGGATGCCGGTAGAGCGAGGCCCAGGCGGCGACGCACTGCTCGACCACCCTGCGCAGGCGCTCGGCAGTGGCGGCGGTCTCTTCCCCGGCGTTCGGCGCGACGAAGTCCCAGGGCGACCAGCCTGGGAGCGCGCGCTCGGTGCCGTCCTTCAGCGCGACACAGCTTCCAGGGAAGAGCGTCGTGATGCCGCCGAGCGCGGTCTCGATCGTGGGGAGGCCGCAGGAATAGAGCATTCGCCCGAGCGCATCCCAGGCTACCCCGTCTGGCGCATCTCCGGCCATCTCCAACAACTCGACGTCGGACGCGAGCATCGCGACACCACTCGCGTGCGCGCGGTAGCAAGGCAGTGCGGCAGAGGGATCGCGCAGAATCTCGACCGCCTCCCCCTGGACTCTAATGGCGAGATAGCCACCCCAATAGGATTTGAGCAGCACCTCGGTCCCGCCTCGCGCCAGCGCGCTGCGCTCGGCGCCGCCCAGCGTCTGGATGGCACGTGCGGGTCCGTGGCGGTGGAACAGCGTGCCCAGTACCACGCCGTCGCCATCGATCTCGAGGCAGCCGCACGCCTGGTTGACCAGCACCGCGAAGTGCGGCGTGCAGCGCGCGAGCCTCAGCCCCGTCCGCTCGGCGATCTCCGACGCGTTTCCGGCGAGCTCGGCGCCGGTCGAGACGAGGACGAGATAGCGCGGCCTCACGGGAGCACCAGGATCGGAGTGTAGAGCCGCACATTCTCCAACTCGCCGACGATCACGGCGTCGCCGCACTGGACCCAGCTATGCGCGGCGAAGGGATCGAGGCGCACCCCGAAGACGAGCGCCGCCTCCTGGCCGTGCCGCTGGCACAGCCGGCGAGCCGCGATCGCTCGTGGCAGGCATTGGTCGTCCGCGCGCAGCAGCATCGAGCTGGTGACGAACGCGCCCGCGACCCGGCGCTGCACCGCCTCGTCTGGCGCTTGGCCGCGGGTGGCTGGCCGCTCGCCCGCCAGCCGCGCGGCGATGCTGGCCATCGGTTGCAGCTTCAGCCAGCAGCGCGCCCGGAGCTGGCCGGTGACCGCCGCCATCACGTCGGAGGCCGAGCCGCCGCGTGCGATGTCGAGGGCATAGTCCTGCGTCGCGGCGAGATGCGTGGTGGCGTAAATCCGGCTCCCTTCCCCGGCCACGATGGCCCCGCAGTCGATGAGCGGCGCCAGCTCCTCGGGAGCGAGCGCCTCGCCCGCGGCCCAGCGCCGGAAGAGCCCGCCGGTCGTTTCCAGCAGGCAGAAATAGCGATTGGACGCCAGGTCCAGGAACACGGCCTGGCCGGCGCAGATGCACCATGACAGGCCGGGGCGGAGGATGAGTGACATGAGGATGCGCCGGAAGGGCGCGTGCCCGTCGGGCACGCGCCAGGTCCGTCAGTCGTCGCTGAGCTCGATCTGCTTGCGGTGACCGAACTCCGTGTCGGCGGCGCCGACCGGAAGGCCCTTGGTGTCGGTGCTCACGACTCCGAGCTCGATGGTCTGTTCGATATTCATGGCATTCCTCCATTTACGAGAAACGTCATGGCCATGACCATCCCAATGTACCGGTCTTCGCAGTTATAAGAACGTTATAATCGAATTATAATCCGATTGTTTTAGACAGGCTTCCTGCACCATCAAAGCCGGGCGGGAAAAGCATGTCTTGGAACACGCGCCACCACCTTTAGCCGTTAGGCTTGGACATAGCGGTGGCCACCCGGCCGCACTGGTCTATGCGTCAACTTTATCGCCAGCTGATATATTGGCAATGCGCGTCGAAAAAAGCCGATTACTCCAAAATCGACTTAATCCTATCGGTGGTTGGCAGTCCGGCTATGCGGCCCCTTATCGGTCTCCCGAGGCAGGGGTCCGTTGGCCCTTCGCGCCAAGGTCCGGCGTCCCGATTCCCGCGGGAGAAAGCACGATCTCACCGGACCGGCTGGTGTCCACGTCCCGGCCGAACAGCGCGCCGAGCCGCCGAGCCAGCAGCTCGGTATCGTCGACGCGGAACCGCCCGGAGACGCGCTGGCCGGCGAGCGAGGCATCGGCAAGCCGGATCGGACGCGCGGCGCCACGGTTGGCAAGCGCGACAAGCTCGGCGACGGGCGCTGCCTCGAACTCAAGCGCTCCGGTGGATGGCACGGCCTTCATGCCGATGGGCCCGGCGGGCGTCGCGGGGGCGTCCAGCTGCCCCACGAACGAGACGCCCTCGCCGGCCACCAGCTTGCGTATCGGCGCCTGCGGCGAAGCCGGCACGCGGGGCAGCGCCACATCCACCGCGCCTTGCAGAAGGCGGACATCGACCTTGCCCGCGCGCGTCAGGGCTACCTCGAAGATCGTGCCGCGGGCGGTCACGCTCCCTCCGCCGGCAAAGACGACGAATGGGCGCTGCTCGTGCGCGACCTCGAAACGCGCCTGGCCTTGCAACAATCTCAGGCTGCGCTGCCGGCTTCCGATAGCGACGTCGAGGACGGTCTGCTCGCCGAGGCGCACGGTCGAGCCGTCGGCGAGCCGCACGACGCGCGTTTCGCCAGCGATCGTCGAGATCTTGTGAGGATCGGTAGCGCCGGCCACGGCCTCGCGCCGGTCCGGACCCTGCCCCGAGTGATGCATGGCGGCCCATCCGCCGATGCCGATCGCACAGGCGGCCACTGTCGCGAGCGCCACCGCCAGGACTTCACGTCGTCTTGTCGGCGCCGGCGATGGAGCAGGCTCGTCCGGCTCCGCCAGCAGTTTCCCCATCGCGAATATCTCGGAGGTGCGATTGTACGCGCTCCGGTGCCCGGGGTCCTCGGCAAGCCACGCTTCGAACTCGGCTCGGCTCTCCTCGGCATCGGGGCTGCGCATGCGTGCGAACCAATGCGCGGCCTCGCGCGCGAGTGCCTCGCCGCCGTCCTCCGCCTGCCCTTCGGCGATGGTCATTGCCCCAGGTCCTTGCCGATCCGCACGAGCGCCTCGCCGACATGCCATTCCACGGTGCGGATGCTGATGCCGAGCTGAGTCGCGATATCCTTGTAACCCAGGCCATCCGTCCGGTGGAGCAGGAACACCTGGCGCGTGCGCGGTGGCAGTGCGTCGACGGCGGTCCGATAGCGTTCCCGCATCTGTGCCAGCTCGATGGCGTCCTCCTGGGTCGGGCGGGTCGCGGGCTCGTTCGCCTCGTCGATCGGCACATGCGGCGTGCGGTTCGAGACGCGGCGCGACCGGTCGATGAGCAGGTTGCGCACGATCCGGTTGAGGAACGCCTCGGGCTGGCGCAGGCCGTCGCGTGCGTCCGACCCGAGCAGGCGCGCGAATGCATCCTGCACCAGGTCGTTCGCCTCCTCGCTCGAGCGCAGGCGCGCGTCGAGCCAGCGCCGCAGGCGCGGTGCCTGCTCGCGGTAGAGCACGTCGAAGCGTGCCTCGCCGTTGCCGCCGCCACCGGGCGACTGGTCAGGGTCGTCATTAGGCCTCCGCACCGCGTTACTGCGAGCAGCTGCCGCCGCGCGGAGCGCGGACGTGGAAAAGCGATCGCACGAGAACCTGTCTCGTGCCGGGCGGTGCCTCGGAGATTACCGCCGACCGTAATGGCCGGAAGCGCTTGATGCCTGGCGGTCAGTCCGCAGCGCGCTGCCGGCTCGAAACTGCGCTGCCCGCTGAGTCTGCGTCACTTCGCTGGCCCGCGCAACACCCTGGTGGCCGATAGCATCCACTCCCCAGCCGGCCGGGACCGGGCGCCGCTTGTCGGGCGCGCCGCGGTGCCCCGCAACCCGGCGATGCGGGTGCTCCGCTTACGCTTCGCCCTGCGGTGCGGGCCACCGCTCATGGCGCGCCCGATGGGCGACGCTGCCGGTCCCGTCGGGCCGGCAGGAAGGAGCTTTTCCGATGTCCCAGGACGATGCCCGCCTGTCCGTTCGCATGCGCGCTGCCGTGCGGGCGCTGCCCGAGCCGGAGCGCGCGGTGTTCCTACTATGCGCGGTCGATGGTCTCGATTATCCGGAGATCGCCGACCGGTTCGGTATCACCGTGCCCGAGGTCGAACGGCTGCTGGTCACGGCGCTTCTCGCGATCGATCGCCACCTCGACGACACGGCGCCCGCCCGCAATCCGCTCGATTCCGGCGCGAAACGCCCCGCCACCCGGTTGCATCGCCTCGTGCGCTGGCTAGGGTCCACCTGATGCGCACCGACCTCGATCATCTGCCACCGGCCAAGCAGCGCGAGCTCGAGCGCGTGCTGCAAATCCTGTTCGAGGAATTTCGCGACGCGACAGCGACCGCCACGGTCGACTGGAAGCGCCAGGCGCGCGTCCTCAAAGTCATCCTCTACGGCAGCCATGCGCGCGGCGGCTGGGTCGATGAGCCCCATACCGCCAAGGGATACCAGTCGGATTTCGATCTGCTGATCATCGTCAACCACGAGAAGCTCACCGATCGTGCCGCCTTCTGGTCTACGGCTGAGGAGCGGCTCAACCGCGAGCTTGCGGTCACCAAGACGCTACGCACACCGGTCAACTTCATCGTGCATACCCTGCACGAGGTGAACGACGGGCTGGCGCACGGGCGCTACTTCTTCATGGACGTCGTTCGCGACGGGATCGCGCTGTATGAGAGTGACAGCACTGAGTTGCACGAGCCCAAGCCAAAGACGCCGCAGCAGGCGCTGGCGATGGCCACAGAATACTTTGGAGAGTGGTTTCCGGCCGCGGCGGGGATGTTGGAGACCGCGAAGTTTAGTGAATCGCAGGATAGGCTGAAGGATGCAGCTTTCCTGATGCATCAGACCACAGAACGCCTTTATCACTGCGTCTTACTTGTCTGCACGTTTTACACGCCGCACGTGCATAATTTAGGTTTCCTGCGAACTCAGGCCGAGCGGATTGATCCACGCCTGATCGATGCCTGGCCGCGCGATACGCGCGCCGACCGCGGGCGCTTCGAGAAGCTTAAGGAGGCTTATGTGAAGGCGCGCTATTCGAAGCACTATCGCATCAGCATTGACGAGCTAGCTTGGCTAGGTGAGCGCGTGGAACAGCTGGGCCGTACGG
This sequence comes from uncultured Sphingomonas sp., assembly GCA_966211615.1. GTDB lineage: Bacteria > Pseudomonadota > Alphaproteobacteria > Sphingomonadales > Sphingomonadaceae > Sphingomonas. The sequence continues at coordinate 52,694 of CBIHNZ010000002.1, read as the reverse complement.
TTCAGGTCATCTGCGAGGAGCATATAGCGGTACTCGAACGCAGCGCGGCCGCCTGAGTGGCATGCCGTTCACTCTATTTTCCTCCATCACTCCGACCGTGCATCGTCGCGTCCGTTTCCGTAAGCGGCCTCCGAGAGAGAGGCGGAAGCCAGACCACGGGACGCGCTTTGAGCGTCCAAGAGGGGGGACGAATACTAATGCGGATCGGCCATGGCGACGTATAGTTGGCACGAAATCGGTGACGTTCCAGCCAAGGCTGGCGTGTATGCTTGGTATTACACGCCTGAGATCACGTCATTCGACCTCGACCGCATCATCGCGGACGTCTTATCGCTCAAGGCAGGGGGCTCACTTGCCGCTGCCAAGGACGCGGTGCGCGCATTTCTCGATGAGAGCGTGTTCCGATATTTCCGTGAGCAACCTTATTCGGCGCAGCTTCGGGGACCGTTGAAACCGCGCTATGAGGGTAGGATCGAACATATGCCGACGCTCTCTGAATCTTTGCTTGATCGGATCGTGGAAGAGCCGGCCAGATTGGCGACCATTCGCGAAGTGCTCGAAGCCTCGGCGCCGCTGTTCGCAAGTCCGATCTATATCGGGATGTCTGAGAAGCTCCGCTTTCGCCTCAAACGGCACAAGACGCTCATTGAGAAGTACGGAGAACTGCCAGATTTGGGCGCATCCGAAGAGGATCAACGCGATCAGAGTTTCGCGCGCGAAGTCCGGTCTCGCAATATTCCGCCGTCGCGCCTTTTTGTTGTCGCTACGGTGATTTCCGGCCCACCGGGCTCTTATGTCGATATCGAAAACATCCTAAACCGTATTCACTATCCCCTTCTTGGAAGGAACTAGAATGGCGCTTCGCCTCCGACAGGAAACGGCACTTGACTTGACCTTAGAGGGCAGCGTCGGCGCGTTCCGCGTGGGCTCGGTGGGCGGCGGCTCGCGTTCACTCGAAGTGAAGTATCTTCTCACCCATGTCGGGCTCAATTTCGCGTCGCCATCTAACGACAAGCTGCTGAGCGCACTGGCGCCCGTGCGGGAGATATTCGATTTCCAGAGCCTGGACTTCGACGAGATCATGCAGCGCGATATCGACGATGCGCGTGTCTCGGCCGAACTCGTCCCCTATCTGCTCGACGAGCAGTCCAAGGATATGATCAAGCTCTTTCCGCCGATCGTCATCGTCGTCATGCCGATCCAAGAGGGGCGGACGCAGCCCGAGAAATTCTATCCCGAGGTCACGAGCGAGACGCTGCCGCCGGAACCCAGCCGTGATTGGCCTCTACTGGTGACCCGCTCGGGCGCGGTGGGCCGCGAAGTGTTCCAGTTCGAACAGCCGATCGAGGGCGGTCGGCCGCTTGTCCATGACCTAGTGCGGCTCCGGCTGAACACGCATCGTACGCGCCTTGTCATCGTCGACGGGCAGCACCGGGCGATGGCGTTGCTCGCAATCTATCGCAATCTCAAGGACCAATGGTCCGATGAGCGCCGCGCGCCGTTCAAGGAATATTATTCCGCCTGGACCAAGACCTATATCGAGCGGTTTAATCTCGACGAGATCAACCTGCCGGTCCTTCTCTGCACGATCCCCGAGCTAGATGCGGCCTATGGCGGCGACTTCGACATGAAGAAAGCCGCGCGCTCGATCTTCCTGACCTTGAACAAAACCGCACGGCAAGTCTCCGATGCGCGCAACAAGCTCCTGGACGACAATGACCTGATCAGCTTCCTGATGCGGCGTACGCTCTCGCACATCAAGGAAAAGGACGCGCGGTCGCCACAGGCACTGCGAATCGTCAATGTCGAACTCGACCAGGATGGCAGCCGACAGAAGATCCAGACGCCGGTCGCGATCACTGGCGTTCCGCACATCTACTATATGATCGAGCATATGATGCTCGATAACGGCGGCAGCGTAAAAGGTGTGAAACCGCGTGGCGGCACCTTCTACAACCGCACGCGGCTCGACGATCTTCTGGTGCGCCTCGACGGGCGGAATTTGCTCGGCGCGACAACCGCGAATTCGATAAAGCGAGATCTGTTCACGGCTGCCGCAGCGGACAAGCTCGGGCGACAGTTCGATGTCCGCTATGGCGCTTATATCATCGGCACGCTCGAGCGTTTCGCACCCTTCGACCGCCATAACCGCGCGGTCATCGAGATTGGCGAGCAGCTCGAGCGCGAGCACGACCGGCAGCTCAAACCTATTCTCCTTGAGGGTCAGGGCATCGGCCGGGTCTTCGATACCCATCGCGTCAATCTCCGGCAGAAGTTGCGCAACGGCTATTTCAAGACCGACGTCCCGGAAATCGAGGCAAGTTCGCGGCGGCTCGATGCGACCGCGACACGGATCGCCGACACGGTGGCGCGCCTCCATCGCGAGCGGGCCCAGCGGCTACTCGGCGATATCAACGACAAGAAGCCGATCCGAACGGAAGATGGCGAGATCCATCCTAAAATGGTGGAATGGTGCAACCGGCTCTATGATGAGTTGTTCAGCACGGTCGCGTTCCAGGCCGCGCTCGTGTGCGGCTTTCTTGGCTTTGTCGAAAGGGCCGAGCGCAAGCTGCAGAAGGGCGATTTCGACGGCCAACCGCCGGTCGATCGCGATCAGGCCTTTGATGAATATATGTCGCAGCTGAACCAGTTCTTCGTGCCGCGCTCCATTCCTCAGCTCAAGAAGGTGATACGCGTCTTCAGCGGCGAACTCGCCGACGACAAAGAGCTATGGGCGATTCGTCCGAGTAATCAGACCTTTCGCAATGTCGTCTACCGCGCGGAAATGCAGCCGGATCAGTGGCCCAAATACCGCTACCTACTGCTTGAGATCTGGCAACCAGCCCATCCGGCGTTGGCGCAAGTCGTCGCCGATGAGCGCGCGGAATGCCGCGCCGAAGTTTTCTCGGCCCTACACGATCATTACGAGACGGGCTATTGCCGGGAGAATGCCAAGCTCAAGGACGAATTGACCCGCCAGGAGCGCACCGACATCTTCAACCAGACTTTCGAGCCCTATAACGGGCTATTGCGCAACATTGGCGCGGACGGGCTGGAACGGAAAACGATGCGTGAAGCAGTGTCAAAGGTTCCAGCCGCAGCGGCAACGGATCCCGACATGGAAGAGGAATTGGCGGACGTCGACGAGGCTTGACGTCTCAGTGCCAGGGCCGCTCCATAACAAGGGACGCCCAAGCAACATCGGGACGTCCGAGCGCATCCACCGCATCGAGCCGGCGAATGACACCTAGTCCGGAACGTGCGGCGGCTGCTTCGACCTCCGGCGTTGTGACCGAGAATATGGAGCGCGACGGATCAACCGGACCCAAACGGATGGAGATGGCAAGACGGCCGCCCGGTACGAGCAACTGGGCTAGGCGGCGCATGGCGGCCGGCCGATCGCGCGGAAGGAGGTGCATCCACACCGCACTCACCAGAATGAAAGCGAACCGCCGATCACCAAGCGTGCGAAGCCCAGGCAAAGCGTCGTCGAGCCATTCGACGGTAATATCGCTATGGCGGCGGCGCGCTTCGCGGCGCAAGCCTTGCGAAGGTTCGACCGCCGTAACGCGATAGCCTCTCACTGCCAGGGCGGCCGCATCGCGTCCGGATCCCGCGCCGACATCGAGAACGGATGCTCCGGCAAGCGGAAGCAGATCGAGCGACCCTGCATGAACCTGCTCGAAGGTCGTCGTCTCATAGAGGTCGGCGATCTGCTCCGCCGACTCATCGTAGATCGGCACCGATTGCAGCGAGGCCGGCAGCGGTTGAGGCAGGGCGGCCGAGGCCATCAGAACCGCAGCCAATCGAGGTTCAATAGGCCGATCACAGAGCCGATACCGGCGCATCCGAGCGCAATGCTAAACGCGCTGACGACTGTGTAAGGTTGGTTCAACAGGCCGCCGCCCTGTGCCCGGACGAACGCCGTCGGATTGAACCGTTCAAGCTCCGTCAAATACGCCGCCATCACGAATCGCACCCGCCACAGCACAGCGATGAGAGCGAAGTCGAGGACCGCGCTGAGCAGGAACAGCGGCCCGCGGAAAGCCGAGGCGCCGCTGACCCCTAGCGCAGCATACCAGAGGCCACCGGTGATGGTGATTGCCAACAGTGGCACCTGCCACATGATCTGGTTCATTGCGCGAAATTGCTGGAAGTTCTGCTCATAGCAGACCTTGTCGCGCTCGAGCGCTTCCCTGCGCGTTGCCTCGTCGGGGGTGTTTGGGGCCATGCCGTCACTCCAATCGACAGGTAAAGGCAATTGGCTGCAGTGCTGAAGGCATTGGCGCCCAGGACTGCCGCACGATGAGCTCACCGCCGGACGCCGACGCTTCGTCGCCGACACCTGCAAGTACAATATGCGCCACGACGGCCAACACCATATGATCTCTGTTCGCCTGCGCGAACTCGATTTCGCGCCGCGTCAGTACGATGACGTCGCCACGACCCGTTGTGCCTTTGACTTCGATAAAGCGCGTCTGCTCGCCCGCCTCGGCGCGAAGATCATAGCTTTCGGTCGCCGAATGATCGGAAACCACCCAGCCATCCGCTTCAAATCGTTGCGTCACCAGCGTCATGGCACGCCGCTCTACGGCGCGTCGCGCACCGGCATCGGCTCGAAATCCCTGACCGCTGCCAACGTCGCTATCGGCCGCGCCGGTCTTTCGCGCAGGTTGAATATTCCATTGGAAAGCAAGGCTTCGGCAGGCGTCATCACCATTCTCGAGCATCGCCAGCGCCGCGCGGCGCAATATCGCTCGATCGGGAACAGACCGCCAATGGGGTAGCATGTCCGCGGGAACGGCGACCTTGTCGAAGCATTCGCGCCACTCGCGCAGGCTGTCCGGCTTCCGGGCGGGCTCGAAGTCCTCGGGGCCAATCCGCCGCCCCGCGTTGGTGTAGATCCAAGCGCCGTCATTCGAGAGATGCCAAATTGGCCGCCAGCGCATATCGGGCCGGCCGCGATGGACACCGTCGACCATCGTACTGACGCGCTCGACCAGCCGCTCCGCGTCGATGTCGGCGGGATCCACTTGACCCTCCTCGATCAAGTCCACGATCGCCATCAGGCAAACAGGCTTGAAAAAGGGAGCGTCGCGCGACCGATGCGCCGCCGCCGACGTAATCAGCTCTGTCCAAGGCGCAGCCATTCGACCCGCTCCTATTTATGGCAGGACAAGCAGACCTTCGCCGATCCATAGAGCACGTCGAGATCGATTGGCTCGGGCTCGGCGCGTAAGGGATTGATCGGCTGCCGCTCGCGCAGACGCGCCACACGACGGGCATGATCCTCGCGAATTTGTTCGACGCGATCCGGCTGGCTCAACTGCTCGAGACTTTCGCCCTGGCTCCAGGTGAAAGGAGATCCATGCTCGACCGCGTTTTTCTCATACGCCTTGGCTTCCTCGAAGGCGTCGGGATGTTCGGCCATCAACCGGACCCATTCAATCTTCTGCTGGAAGAAACAGAAGGTGCAACCGCTTCTCGAGCGCCAACGGTAATAGTCTGGAAGTCCGACACCCGACGCTTCCAGAATGTCGATGACGCCCTCCTTGTCGACCGCATGTTCGCGGAAGGGGAGCCGTACCGTGAGGTTTGGGTGCGTCGAAGCATAGCCTTCCCGATAATCCTCGTCGCCACGGATCGCGACGTAACTCACCACGTGCACCCCGGCGTCGAGGTCGGGCCGCAGCCATTGCTCAAACGGCCTGATCTTCAGCTGCCGCGTGCACCAGCGCGTCTTCGGCGAGGGCAGGAAACTCTTATATTGGGTAAGCCAGAAATCGAAGGTCCGGTCGGGGTTCAACCGCGCAATCGGTTTGCCAACGAATCCCTCCAAGCGCACCAAGAAGTCATAGACCTCGGGCAGCTCCTTGCCCGTGTCGGTGAAGAAATATTCGAGGTCGATCTCGGGGTGTTGCTGGCGCATGAATACCGCGAGTGCCGCGCTATCGCGTCCACCCGAAAGACCAAGCACATGCCGAACGTGGGTTTCGGTCATCGTGCCGCTTCCTTCCGGCGCACGAACGGCAAGCGTTGAGACGGCGGGTCGAACGGAAGCACGGGTTGCGGATCAGCTTCCGACAGCCGCGCTCCCAATTCGGCCAGTGCGGCGAGCGCCACGTTGCGCCCGATTTTTGCATCCGCAAGAACTTGTTCGAGCTGATCGGCGAGCAAATCTGCTTCGCGCTGCTGGCCGACGCCGATGTCAAAGTCCGGCTTCACCGGCGATGGCCGGTTGGGATCGCTGATGAAGATCGCCATCTTGACGCGGCCATCTGCGCGGCCCTTCACATGCGCAAAGGCTTCCGCGCGGACGAATTCCTGTGCCAATGCCGCAATCTCAACACGTGCATGATCGATGTCGCGATCCACCCAATCGCGCGGCGGCTTGTTCGCCGCCAAGCTCGCCAAGCCCTCCATCTCTTCTTCATCGCCGGCATAAGTCGCCAGCCGCGTCGCAAAGGCGTCGAGGCGATAGTTGCCGGTCAGTCCTTTGACCGCCTCAGCCCGTCCATGCAGCGTCGCAAGCGCCGCCGGCGTCGGCTCTTCGATCCGGAGTTCCCGCAGCATTGCCTGCTGAAGCTCGCCCAGCATCGCCGGATAGGCTTCCACCAGTTCCTGCAAGCCTTCGCGAAGCGCGGTGACGACGGTTTCGGCCACATCACGCGTCTGCTCCATGCCATCGGCAAAGACAGAAGGCAGGTCGTCGAGCAGGAACTTGTTAGGATCACTCGCCAGCTTGGCGAGATTGCGAACCTTCGCGGCAGTCGTCGAGAGCCGGCCTGTCCGAAGGATCCAGCCCGGCAGGCCGAGCACAAGGCCCACCAGGCCGCGGGCTACATCGATCGTTTCGGGATGGGTCTGGCCGGCCGGCATGGCACCAAAGCCGGCGACCAGATCGGCGATGCCGCCGAGTACATGGATGTGGAAATCGCTGACTTCGGTCCACCGCAACCTGACGCTGGCCGGCTCCTGGGCAAGCCGGTCGATCAGAAGCGCCGATACCTTCGGCTGAAACGCGCCGTCAAGATAGACGGCCAGCCGTCCCGAACGAGACATAAGATAAGCGACCGCGAATACCGGCAGCAGGCCGTCTCGCACGCCAAAGGGCGGCTTGCGCCATTCGGTGTAGAGCGTGGCGAGATCTGCTCCGGCCGAACCGGCATCGCGAAAATAGGACTCGGCGACCTCCCATAATGGCGCCAGACCATGATCTCCCGTCGCTGGCGGATCGACAAAAGCACAATGGTTGTCGTTATCCGTAGGGGCGACATGAAGGCCGGTTGCCCCCAATAGCGAGTCATAAAGGCCGCCGGCCGCCGGATAACCTTCGATGCCCAAGCGCGGCTCCGACCAATGCTCCACCATCGCCTTCAGCAATTCCTTTTGTGCGGCGATGGCGTTGCTCGAAGGCTTGATGCGATTGAGCAACTCGTTCTTGATCTTGGGACCACGCCGGTAACGTTCATCGGCGAGCGCCGACGCGATCGCGTTGAGCGTGGTCGCGCCATCGGATGTCGTCAGCTCGCTCGCTTCGCCCGCGCGCCAAGCCCAAAGCGCCGCATCGAACGCGTGACTGAGGCGATCTTCGACCTCGGCCGATAGCCGGGCGATCCGCGCGCTGACTTCACGTCTTGCGACGGCGTCGCCCTGTAGCTCCGAGCGCTCCGATCGCACCGCTTCGAGCGCGAGCAACTCGGACGCGAGTTCGCGAATCATGAAGCTATCCCGCGTCCACCCGACGGCCACGGGCCAATCTTCGGCTGCTTCAGTCGCTGCGCGCCACAACCTCTTCGCTTTTGCATCGTTCTCGGCTTCCGTGCCGATGAGCAGCAGGAAGAGCCCGGTTGCACCATGTTGCGGACGGAACTGCCTGACGCGCTCAGCACCATCGCTGAGCGCCGCGATATCGATGTCAAACCAGCGCAGCGCGCCGGTTTTATGATAATGGCGTTTTGCCAGCACCGGCTGCAGCAGCGCCAGTGAGCGCAGGCGCGCGAGGTCGACCATCGGCAAACGCGTGCGTACCTCGGCGACGGCTGCGTCGATGTCGAAGTCGCTGCCGGCATAGATCGCATAGGCGCCAAGATGCCGGCGAAATAGCACGACCGACCAAGTCTTCAGGTCTTCAAGACATGCCTCGAGCCGAGCATTGTCGATGCCCGGCAGCGCGTGATGCAGCACCTCGACACTCGGTAGCAGCCCAGAGCGCTCCTTGAAGAGGTCGATCAGTGCGATGGTCTTGACCAAAGCGAGGTGATCAAACTCCGCCCCCCGCGCCTCGCTACGCTCCACCGCATCGACCGCGAGCGACCAGCGATGGCCATCGGGCGAGGCGAGGATCGACGGCTCGAGATTGGTGCGCAAATAATCCCACAGATTGACCGCGTCATAAGCGATCGCGCGATCGACCGGCTCGGTCTTCAAATATTCCTGAAAGCCGAACGGCTCGGCCGAATTCAGAAAGCCGAAGACGCTGCGTTGGTTCTGGCCGAAGCGGCGACGCGATAAAGGTCCGAGCAAGGTCGCCACAACCGGATGCAATGGCCAGCATTCATGCAATCGTACCGCCAAGTCGCCGCCGGTGCCAGGTCGTTGTGCCCTGATGGCATCTGCCACACCCTCGGCATGAAGCTGGTTGGCGGCCGGCACCGCCTCGGCTTCCACTGCGCGTGCGATCAGCGCGATCTGCTCCTCGCCAGCGACATTGATCGGGATATCGGCGAAGCGGCCTTGGATCTTCAGCCATTCGTCGCGGATCTCGCGACCGAGCCGATGAGCATAGTCGTCAAAGGCCTGATGAAGTACCCCGATGACGACGAGGCGTCCGCCGCTTCGATTGGCTGCCTCAGCAAGCTGCTGGAAGAAATAGACGTCGGCGCCGCTGCCGAATGCCGCCTCCTCCAGAAACTTGCCCATCTCATCAATGATGAGGAGCAGGCCGCCATGATCGGGCTGCGCGGCATGGTCGACCAGCCGGGCGACCACGTCGGCCTCCACCTTGCTCGGTCGTCCGCGCGTGCGTTTGACCTCGAGACTCTTGTCGAGCGCGGCGCCAACTGCCTTGGCCGGGTCCGACCGCCCGCCGACGATCGGCAACATCTTCCAACCCAGGCTCTCAGGGTCCAGCAGACGCTCCAGCTCGGCCGCAACCGGCGTGCCCAGCGCGGACCGCGCAAGGGACTTCAGCTGCGGTTCGGCGAGCAATGCCCCGAAAGCGACGGCCAGGCTGGATTTTCCGCAACCATAGGGACCAGTCCAAGTGAAGGCGCCTTGCCCGACCTCATGGACTTGCCGTGCCATGCCAAGCAGAGAGTCCGCGGCACTTTGCGGACAGACAAAACCTTCCAGCGCCGCCGCGCCCATGTCGGTATCGACCCTGACGGAACGTTGAAAGCGGCGGCGAACTTTGACGATGGTGTCGAGCGCTTCGGTCATGCCGCCTTCGCCTCCATCTTACCGGATGAACGCGTTCTGCCGTCGCGATAGAGGGGCGTGACGTAGCGTAGCGGATCGAGTTTGGTGAGGTCGGGCGCATAGACCTGCCGCATGCCGGTCGATTCATCCCAGCGCACAGCCCCACGCGTCAGGTCAGCAAGCCTCGCCAAACGCTCGGCGACCGTTTCTTCGTCGAGCAGGAAGACGCGGCCCGGAGATCCCGGCTCATGCGTGATCGCCTCGACGGTGAATTCGCGCCGCGTCGGATACAGCTTCTTCCAGAAGCATAGCAGTCCGTAGAGAAAGACTTCATCGGGCAGCGTCGATTTCGGTCCCCGGCGAAATTGGAATGCGGCGCCGACGTCAACGGGCTGCACCAAGCCCAGCTCCGTCAGCGGGCATTCGAGGTTGTCCTCCTGCGTCGCCCGCCCGGCATCGGCCTTGGTCGCGTAGGTCCGGATGAAGCACAGTACGTCGCTCTTCAGCGTCGACTCCGAAATCCGCGAATTCTTGAGCCGGCCGTCCTCACGCAGCTCGTCGCAGCGCCGCGCGAGCCGGGTTCGCAACAAGTCGCGCGTGAAGGTCGGCTCATTGAGCTCATTAAAGGCCCAATACCAAGTGGTCGCCCGCCCAGGCGTCGCTGCAAGGTGCCAATGCAGCAACCAGAGCGAGGCGGAACGCTCAAGATAAGGGTCTCCCTCATCTTCAAAAATAAGTTTTCCCAGCTCTGTCGGTTGAAGACTGCCAGATGATCCTAAATCTTCGTCGCTCGAAACATGCAAGATGCCAGATGCGAGCGACCAATGCCGCATCGCTGTTACCATATTCTTGCCAACTCCGAAATAAGCGATCGCGGCGTCATCTGTAAAAATCGAGCGTTGATCGGCTTCTCCGGATGCCGAGGTATCGACTACCGCATCGTATGACTTCTTCAGCCATCCATAACGCAGCGGAAATGTGTCATGTCCCGCGAATTGCAGCCGGAACCGGCTATCATCGAGGAGGCTGCGCGACATTGAATTTCCTTACTGGTGCATGATACCAGTAGACCAAGAGCCCTACTGGTGGCAACCGCCAGCCGGAGTGAATTATCGGGATCCATTCAGATGCGCACGTCGCCACACGGCGTCTATATGGACTATCAGGCCTCAACGCCGCTCGACCCCCGGGCGTTCGCGGCGATGCGGCCGCATCTCGAGGGCGCCGGAGCCTACGGAAATCCGCACGCCGCCGATCATGGCTATGGTTGGGACGCCGACGCCGCGGTCCTGCAAGCAAGGGCGGCCATCGCGCAGACAATCAAGGCCGACACGGACGAGATCGTCTTCACTTCCGGGGCGACCGAGGCGAACAATCTCGCGTTGCTCGGGGCGGCGCGCGCGGCGCCCGCGGAACGGCGCGACGTAATCGTATCGGCGATCGAGCACAAATGCGTGCTCGCTGCGGCTCGGGCGATTGGCGAACAAGGATACCGGGTACATTTTGCGCCTGTCGATGCCGCGGGCGTGGTCGATCTCGACGCGCTCGCGGCCCTGATTTCCGGCTCCACCGCGATCGTGTCGGTCATGGCGGTTAACAACGAGACGGGCGTGGCGCAGCCCGTCGCGGCGATCGGTGCCCTATGCCATGATGCCGGCGCGCTCTTCCATTGCGATGCCGCACAGGCCCTTGCTGTGTCGGAGATCGACGTCCACGCTTGGAATGTCGATCTGCTTAGCCTTTCTGCGCACAAGAGCTACGGGCCGAAGGGTATCGGGGTGCTCTATCTGCGACGAGAGCAGCGCAGCCGCATCCGCCCGATCATGTTCGGCGGCGGACAAGAGGATGGGCTCCGCCCCGGCACCCTGCCGACCCCGCTCTGCGTAGGCTTTGGTGCCGCCTGCGCCATTCTAGGGGACACGCTGACGCACGAACCGCAGCGCCTCGCCGCCTTGCGCGACCGCCTGCTCGATGGTCTCAGAGCAGCCGTTCCCGACTTGGTAGTCAACGGCACGATGGCCGGTCGCCATCCCGGCAATCTCAACATTCGCATTCCCGGCATCGAAGCCGAGCTCCTGCTCGCCGCGTCCCGGCCTCGCCTTGCTGCCGCCACGGGCTCGGCGTGTACCTCGGGCCTTACCGAGCCATCGCATGTCCTTACCGCAATGGGACTAACGGCGACCGAAGCGGCGGAGTCCGTGCGGCTCAGCCTTGGCCGCTTCACCGATGCGGGCGACGTGGACGCGGCGGTCTCAGCCCTTGTCGCCGCCGCCGAAGAGGTCGGACATCTGCGGCATCAATGAGGCCTTGGCACCGTCTTCCGCCGTGTAAATAACGTTCAATTCTATAGCTTTAATCTCCGGGTACTCCCCAAGCAACGCAGCCGTTGCCGCGGTGTACTCGCCCCCGCCCAAGTCTTCGAACCGCTCCTGCAACATTTCTGCAAGTCTCTCCGGTATCTCATGCAGCCACACGCAAAACTCCTCGTGGAATTCTGGGTCGAGTTGCGGCGAACACCACGCATCCATCTCCGCGTAGTGGCCTTCAACCGCAGAGACTGGGTCGTGGCCGCTCACAAATTGACCATAGTCTGGGTGATGGTCACTTTCTTTATGCAGCATCAGGTAGAGCTTCGGATCGTCAGTCATCGGTGAATCCTTTCCTGTCGGTTGATGCGCGGAGCGCGCCTGGCGCTCCGCGCGGGATTTCATGCGGCGAGCTTGGCAGCGGCCACCGGCTCGGGCAGCTCACGCAGCATTTCGGCTTGCGCCGGGTCGTTCACGTCGATGCCGAAGGCTTGGTTGTAGGTGCGCCGGATTGCCTCATGCTCCTCCTTGGTCAGGAGGTTGGCGGCGATCAGCCAACTGATCAGGCCACCCGCGCGGTTGCGCGCCTCCGAACCCGCATCGATCGCGCCGCTGGCCTTGATGAGGACACCGGTCCAGAGCGGCGCCTGCATCCGCCAATCGATCGCATTGGCGCGGCTGACCGCTTCGGCCAACGTCATGCGATCGCCGGCGGTGGCGTTCAGCAGCCCGCGCAACAGCGCGATTTGCGCCGCCGGTTTGAACAGCAGTGCGCTTGCGGCATGCTCGTCCCGCATCGCCGGGATCGTCTCGGGATTGGCGAGCGCATCCTGATACGGCTTCAATCCTTCGAGTATCGCTTTCCAGACTGCGCCCACCCGTTCTGCACCCTCATCGAGTTTGACGTCATCGGGTCGGGTCTGGGGTTGGTAGAAGCCGTTGCCGAGAATCAGCGAGGCCGATTCATAGACGGCGCTGATCGTCGTTAGCTGCTTGCTGCGCGTCGTGAGCGTGTTGCTCTTCCAGTTCACCACCTCGAACGGCTTACCGTTCACCACGCGATTGCCGAGCGGCTCATCGTCGCGCAGCAGCCGGCGCGTGACGATGGCATAGCCGTCATCCTCGCTCGTGATGATATTGTCGCCGCGGCTGGTCTGCTTGGCGTAGCGGTTGACCGTATTGAAGATGCGCCGCGTCTTCACGGGATTCTCGTGCTTGATGAAGATCACACAGACTTCATCGTCGGGGATGTCCTTGACATAGGGGCCGTAGACGACGCCGTCCTGCTTCGGCTCGTAGACGCTCTTGAGCGCGGCAAGGCGGTGTTGGCCGTCGAGCACGATCAGGCTGCCGCCGTCGATGGTGACAAAGCCGATCCGGTGCGCATTGGCTTTGTAGGCACCTGGTACGCTGATCTTGAGATCGGCGATGGTCTCGAACAAGACGTCCCCATTGTAGACCAGCACGATGATCGACCCGAAGAAGCGGTCTTCGTTGCGGGTGAGATAGGGCACGATCTGCTCGCGGACGCGCTTGTCGTCGAGCTCGCGCTGCATGCGTTCTTCGATGCTGAAGTTCGCCCAATCATCGAGCTCACTCGGCCGGCGCACGGCCTGGACGAGGTCACGAACGCGCATGGTCGTCTCGTAATATTCGGTATTGCCAATTCGGCCTTTGATGGCGGGGATCAGAAGGGCCATGATGTATCTCCTTATTTAAACTAGGGGTGTATCGAGCAGTTGCCGGTTACAGACCGGCTGCAGGATGGCGATCAGCTCGCGCTCGAAGGCGGAGCGATCCTCTTCGTTGGCGACCAGACGCCAACTGAACCTCATCACTCCGACAGGTCGGCTCATTGCCAAGCGCAGAAGGCGATTGCGGCGAAGCCGATCGTGCTGTGCGAAGCGCTGCCTGAGGAGGCGGGACTGCCCGACGTACAGAACGCCGCGCAGGTCGTGGATCAGATAGACGCCAGCGTCATCGGGCACGAGGAACTCGCGGGTAAGCACCAGCTCGACGGAGCCGTCAGGCGACCAGCTGATCTCGCGCGAAAGGAGCCGCTCGGCGCGTTCCCGCCGCACGCTTTCGACGATCTCGCGCCTGTCATTTCTCTTTAATTGCGGCATGCCCATGTTTGTAGTTCCGTACCCTTTGTTTGTGCAAACATGCCGATTGTCTTCTCCGAAGTCAATATCCTCTGCACAAACAAAGTAAAAGCATGAAGTGTCGTCACTTCAACTATACGAATAGTTGTTGTTTTGTGTGCCGCGTCGGTTGATGTCTCCGAGAATCAGGAGGCGGCAGTGAGCGAGACAGGCAATGCGCGCGGGGGACGCAGGCAGATCGGGGGATATTTCGACACCATCGTCGTCAGAACCTTGCGTAGGCTCGCGGCAGACCGAGACGCCACACACCAAGTGCTGCTGGCTGAGGCATTGAACGATCTTTTCGAGAAACACGGGTTGAAACGCGTTGCCGACGAAACACAGTTACCCAGGGGAGGCGCGGCCCTCAAAGCGCGCCGTTCAACCGGCGACGAAAGGGCCTGAGGCAAATCCGAAGACATGGCTCACATTGGCAAGGAGAACGCGATAGACGCATCTCAGGGTGACGATGGCTGTCGCAGCCGCTACCTAAAAGAGCGAGAGGTGGGCGTGTGAGTGATTTGTCAAAAGATGTTGATTCTGCCCTAGAGCAATTCGCCCGCTTGGGTCCGTCCGTCGCGCGAAGCGCACTCGCGCCGCTTTTGACGACCGCTGGCGCAGCGCCGGCGGCGAGAGACGAGCGTTTTCCGCGCGGTGTCGCCAAGTTCATCGAACGCCTCAAGTCGGACGCGCCGGGTCGTGTCCAAGATCTTTCAATTCTTTGGCGGCTCACTTCGGTCTCCGCGATGCGGGAACATCGGCGTCGTGTTGCGGAGGCGGTGAGATCGGATATCCCGCTCTTTGCGGAGCTTCCGACCGATATGCCCGACCCCGATGATCGGCGCCACTTCGGCGATGCATTGTCAGCGGTAGGGGGAGCATGGCTCCCCGACTATATTGCCCGCGCCATAGTGAACGAACGGGATGGCGAGAAAGCGCGCGAGTCTTTGTCGCGCGCGCTCGTGGCGAACATTCCCAATTTGAGCGCGCAATTCGATCTCATCGGCCGCGCGCTTACGGACGTTCGGTTTGATCAGCAGGACCCCGCGGTTGGGCGCGCCCGAAGGCTCGCCGCGACCCTCGACGCCTTGGGAACCGCAGTCTGGACCGCCGACGTCGATGTCGAGCCCGGTGAATCGTTCGGAGCAGCTACCGCAAAACTGGTCTCCCAAATCCTGGCACGGCGTCCGGCCGGAGATCGAACGGTCTCGATCATCGCCGCTCGTGCCGTCCTTCAGTTCGTTATTCTGGCCGTGCGCTTGCACGGAACGTTGGC
Source organism: uncultured Sphingomonas sp. (assembly GCA_966211615.1). Taxonomy (GTDB): domain Bacteria; phylum Pseudomonadota; class Alphaproteobacteria; order Sphingomonadales; family Sphingomonadaceae; genus Sphingomonas. The sequence goes on along the minus strand of CBIHNZ010000002.1, from coordinate 37,548 downwards.
CGCCGACGCGCGCACTTATGCGTTCCTGGATCCCTTGAGGCGCTCGCTCGGCACAACGACATGGCCAAGTCAGCTGGCGCCGGATTTGGGGCGGGCAGCAAGCCAACTCCTTGAGCAACTCGTGTTCCTCGTCCGTCTCAAAATGCCGGACGCAAATCTTCGCCGATTGTTTCTTTCGATGGTTGGAGAAACCGTCGGTAAGGCGCGCCTTGCCAAGCTCGCCGATGAGGCGCTCGGCATGGATCCGGAAAGCGCCTATTGGCTTCGAACCGGATCGCAGCGACGGGTTTTGCCGACACAAGCAGCGATCGAAGAGACGGCGGTCTCGGCCGTCGATCGAGATCTAGGCCTCGCGCTTCGTGAAACAGAGTCAATCCGGTCGGCAATCGCCGCGATCGCAAATGAAGCGATTTCAGCGGCAGATTTTCATTCACCGCGCCTCGGGCACGATCTGAAGGATGCTTTCGACCGCGTTGATCGCCTGGCCGCCCATGTCGAAGCCGCGGCTCGTCGCCGCAGTCTCGCGTTGAGAGGCTCGGTCGGTGAAGTTGTTGCCTTTTCTCCGCTCGAGCATGAGCCGGTTGCGGGTGCGATCGGCGCCAGGACCGTGCGTATCAAATCTCGCGCGGTCGAACGGGTGATCGATGGACAACCGCTGGGAATAATCGTCAAGGGCGACGTGGAGAGCGCCTAAAAGGGGGAATCGTGGATCAAGAAAAGGCAAAAGAGCTAGTCGAGAACCTACTCGACAGATTGACGTTCGTCGGAGGCCGATATGAGCTTCCAGGCGGTGTCGTTTCGGCCAAAGAAAGGACAGCGCTGGCACTGCTGGCGGGTGTTGAAAGCGAGAGTCCCGTCGCATCCGAGCAAGGCGCCTTTTCGCCAGCCGCACCGGCTATCGTCACTCGGCGTCTTTCCTTGTCGGACGATTGCCTGAGTTCTCCACGCGATGAGAGCGGCTTGCTGTGCATCGACTTCGGCACGGCGTTCTCGAAGGCGGCCGTGTGGCGGGATGGGGAAGATGCTCCGATTCCGATCGACCTAGGCGGCGCGACCGGCGGAGGCCTTACTACCGATTCCGCGGCGTTTATCTCCGACGGACATCTGTTTTTCGGTCCTGCCGCGGTCCGGCGTCATGCCGAGGACGGTGACATAAACCGGTCTCTTTTCGCTTCGCCCAAGGAACATTTGACCCATGACCATGCCCGCTTCCAGGCGGACAAACCGTCGATCGAGGTAGACCCCACCAGCTTGTTCAGGACGCGGGACCTCCTCGCACTCTACCTCGGCTATCTTACATCGTTAGTCGGACAGCGTGTGGAGGCGCTGGGTGTCGGGCGCCACGTTGTTCGGCGCTTTGCTGCGCCGGGCTGGGGTGACGCTCAGATATCCAAATCCACGCCCCACTTCGATGCCGTCTCCGCGCAATTGAAGCATCTGCTCATCGATGCGCAGATTCTGGCCGACACGCTTCCCGCCGCGGTGTGGCAAGAGGGACTCGATGTCGCGACGGCACGTTCGGCTTTGGATGAGCTGGCCGCGATCTCCAGCGACCGGCGGGAGAGCGCGACGTTTGTTGAAAGGTCGGTTCTCGAAGCGGTGGCGGCGGCGACAGGCGTGCAAGACAAGCTCGTCAACAGCCGGCCCCAGGTGCTGGTCGTGGACGTGGGGGCGGGCACGACAGATATCGGTGCCTTCAAATACAACGTGAACGAAGGTGGCGCGAAAGTATCGGCCTATCGCGATGGCCTGCGCGCTATCCGAACCGCAGGTAACCGGCTCGACGACGGGCTCATCGAGCTAGCCTGGTCGAAGCTCGGACTCGCTGCAGATTCGCAGCTTCAGCTAACGCATGCGCGTAAGGTTCGTCCTGCCGTTCGCGATCTCAAGCGCGATCTGTTCGGCACCGGTTCGGTACGTATCGATGTGGACGGCTTCGACACTGTCACCATTGAGCGAGATGAGTTCTGCAAGACGAAGGTGGTCGCGTTTTTCGCGAAGAACTTCGAAGATCAAGTAAAGGATGCGCTGAACTCCGCAGGTATCGGCAGCCGGAACTTCCTGCAAACCAATCAGCCCAATGTCGCCGTGTTCACGGGTGGCGGAGGCTCTCTCCCCTTCTTGCGCGATCTTTTCGCCAAACCGATCGAACTCGCCGACGGCAAGGCGGATTTTGTAATCCAAGATCCGGTGCCGGAATGGGTGGACTCGTACACGAGCGATGTCGCCGAAGTCTTTCCGCAACTCGCGGTTTCCACCGGCGGCTGTTCTCCCTATCTGCCGGATGAGAAGGGATCAGTGATAGATACGACAGTCGCCGGCCCGCGCTCGCTTGAGCCGACGTATCGGTGAGCATCTTTGTCGCAAGATCGAGACCTTCGCGGCTAGGTCGCGGACGGTCGACTGCCTCGGGATATCGCGGTCAATACCTCTGGCGCCGCACGGACTCTTCGTCGGTGGTATCGAGTGAGCAAGCCGGCTAAGCCCCTCCGGTCGGCTCCTGCGAAGTGTCGGAGCAGGTTGCGATATTCAACCGCGACATTGTCGAATAGCAACGCTTCGATGCTTCGAAACGGTGCAAGACGATCATTGAGCCGCTTAAGCGCCCAAACGTGCTCGGGACTTCCCGTTTGACGGGCAATCTCGACGAAGAGGCTCGCCGTCGCTGCGGCCACGTCCCTACTCGATAAAGCTGAGACCGCGGCTGTCTTAGGCGGGGATGAAACTATGCGGCGCGCAGCAAGAACGAGTAGCTGTGCATTCCAACTGTAGAGATCGCGGAGCGCCGCCTCGGTCGGCAGCGGCACGCGGAAGCCATTGTGGTTCGGGGCTTCGACCAGCCTCTCGCCAGTGAGCCGGTGCAGCGCGTCGCGTACGGGCGTGATGCTGGCGGCGATCTCCTTGCCGATCAGGGCGGGCTCGATCGGCGTGCCAGGAGGCAATTCGCCTTCGGCCAGCATGCGCTTGAGCTCGTTATAGACCCGCTCGAAGGTGGCGCCGGGGCTCATGGTCTTATCCTTGGTGGCGCTGCCCGGCGACATGCGCCTCGATCAGCGCGTGCTGGTCCGGCCGAAGCGCGTCGATCGCGCCGATCGGCTCGGCCTGTCGGTCCCGGAGCAGGATCGATGGGCATTGCCCCTCATAGTTGCCCAGATTGGGGCGGTGCTGGCGGTAGCCGACCAAGGCCGCGAGCTCGGGCGGGAAGTGGCGGGCCGTCTCCGGCGGATAGGCGAGCCACGGGTTCTCATAGGGCTTGAGCCAGCCCAGGCAGTAGCTGACGATCGCACCGCGGCGGACGGTGAAACTACGGTTGCCGCCGGCGCCGTGCAGCGTCGAGCCCAGAAACACCAGCGCGTCGCCGGGATCGAGTTCGATCGGAATCGGGTCGGTCCTCGGGTTGGGTTGGAGGGCGCTGGCGCCATGGCTGTGGGGCCAGAGGAGCGTCGTGCCGTTCATCTCGCGATAGGGCGTGAACGGCCACATCACGTTGAGGAGGTACTCGGTCTCGCCGATCGCACCACGCCACATATCCTGGTCGCGGTGCGGCAGCTGCGGAAGGGCCTGCGGGTGGAGCGCGATCGCCTGGGTTAGGTTGAGCTGGATGCAGTCGCACCAGGGGCCGAGAACCTGCTCGGCGAGGGCGAGGATGCCGGGGTGCATGACCAGCTCGGCCGCTTGGGGGCTGCGGACGAGCAGCCGGCCGAATCGCTTGGTGCGCTCACCATAAAAGCCGCCCTGGCAGAACGGCGTATTGGCGAAGTCGTCGGCGAGGTCGGTGTCGAGCGCCTTGATCGTCTGGCTGGGAAGCGCCGCGGGCAGGACGCAATAGCCTTGCTCGAGCAGCTGCCGGGTCGGGTCGGGCGCGCCTTGGGGGTGCCGGATGGTGTTTGGGAGCCGGGTCGCCATTACGCTGCCTCCTGCTCGAGTTCGATCGGGGCATGGATGCCGCTGGCCGCGAGCAGCACGGGCGTATCTGGCGTGATCTCGATCCTGAGTGCGCCGAGCGTCATGTTGTCGAGGGTGAGCGGCGGGCCGAGACGCTCGGCATGCCAGCCGAATTCAAGGATCTGGTCGAGCCAGCCTTGCTCGGCGACGCCGGTATAGGTCGTGATCCCATGCTCGAGCGCATATTGTGCAAGGGCGACGATGAGCGCGTCGCGCCAGTATCGGCGTTGCGGTGCCCGCAGCCCGCGGTCGAGGCAGAAGCGGGTGATCTCCCAGGTGTCGGGGCCGGTGGGAGGGGGTGTTTCGCACAGCTCGGCGAACAGGTCGCTGAGGATATGCGGCCGGGTCGTCGGCAGCAGCCGGGCCGAGGCCAGATGCCTCTGATCGGCGTCGGCGAGGATCAGGTAGCGCGCATGGGCGTCGTCATACTGGTCGATCTCGTATCGGCCGCCCAGGACCGGCAGGTCCCAGCCGAGCAGGTCGATGAACACCCGCTTCCTGGCTTCGAACATCGCGCGCATCACCGCGTGGCTTGCGGCACTGTCGTCGTCTTGTGTGAACAGCATGTCCGGGCTCCCCTGGTCGTGGAAGCGCGATGCTGTGCCTGAGCGACTGCCGTTGCCATTCCCCAGAAATGGGGAGTTTCAACGGATCATCGCATCGGTGAAGGTGAGTGCCCCGTCATAGAGGGCGTGGATCGCGAGCTGGGTCCGGTTGAGAACCCCGTAGCGGCGCCGCGCCTCCTTCATGTGCTGGATCGCCGTGTCATGCCCGATGCCGAGGATCTGCGAGGTCTCCCAGTCCGACTTGCCGCGCGCCGCCCAGTAGATGCAGTCGCGCTGGCGGTCGCTGAGCCGCGGGCGATCGGAGTCGATGCGGCGGATGCCCGACAGGCGCCGCGCGGCCTCGAACGCCGCGGTGCCGACATACTGCGCCAGCGGCATCCATTCCATCCGGTAGCTTCGACCCCATGCGGTGGCGAACGAGCAGGACCCTTCGGATTCGCCCGGGATATGCGTCGGCACGGTATACCCATCCGCGAGGCCGGCGCGTCTGGAGCACGCGATGATGTCCTCGTCACGCCGGCTCAGGTCGATGAGCTGGGGCACCATCGACCAGGGAAAGCCGAGGTTCCGAAGATGGCTGGCCCGGTGCATCGGGTCCGAGCGGCCGAGCCCCTGCGCGTCGAAGAACGCCACCCACTCGGCAGGATAATTATGGATGCGGATCGCCGGCCGCGGCGCCCGCGCGATGTCGACATGATGGGCAAGCGCGAAATAGCGGAAGCCCATCTCGCGCGAAATCGCGTCGACCAGGGCGCCGAGCTCTCCGATGCTTGCGGCCGCCTCTACCGCATGGGCGAATTGTTGTGCTGTTGCGAGTACCATGGGCAATGCCATCCCGATACTGGACGCGCCCCAAGCCGCTGCGTCCGTGACCGAGACCTGCCCCGTCCGCGCGCGTCGCTTTTCCGTCGCCGCCGCGGTCGGATCGATAGGCCGCTCATATTAAACGCTTCGCGCGTTCAGGGCAAATTCGCATGGCAGGAACGACCGCCAAGCCGCTCTCCTGCAACGATCTCGACCCGGCATACCCGCGATGGGGCCGGCAACTGACGGGCGCCCGGACTGGCGCGACAGCGCCCCCTACCGCGCGCTGGCCGGCATCGACCGCGCCGGCCTGGCCTGGGAGTGGCTGCGCCGCGATCCAGCCTATGCCGCGATGAGCGCGCGGCTGCGGCGGGTCGGCGGAGTGACGTCGTATCTTGAGATGGAGGCGGATGCCCGGGCTTTCGGTCTGTGCTTTCGCCGAGGATGCCGCGCGCGCCGCACCCGAGGCCCGCCTGCTTTGGCATGCGGACCTCGATCCGTTCGTGCTCCAGGTCCGCGCCTCGCCCGCGGAGGGATCGGACCCCGAGGCGATCGACCTGGCACGGCTGATGCGGTGGGCGACGATCGTGCGTGGTGGCGGGCGCGAGCATGTCGCTTTGTCCGATGGCTGGCATCGCATTCGCATCGACGTGGTCGAGGGCACCCTCGTCGAAGAGGGGCCTGCTCGGCTCGACTATCTCCTTTCAGGGCTCAGCAGGGTCGACGCCCATGTCCTTACCCTGCGGCGCATGCTCGGGCTCTGGCGCACCGGGCGGTTCGCCGGGACGCTCTATCCGACCGAGCCCGGCCTGCCGCGGCGACTGGAGACACTTCGGGTCGGAGATGCGATCGCGGCAGGCGCATCCTATCGTGAGATGGCCAGCGCGCTCTACGGCGAGGCCATGGTCCGGTCCGAATGGAAAGGTCGTTCCGACTACCTGATGTCGCGCGTGCGCCGGCATGCGGCAGAGGCCCGGGCGATGGCCGCGGGAGGCTGGCGGGCTCTGCTTGGGTGAAAGGCACGAGCTCGCACACGCAGCACGCCTTGATCTTCCAAACTCGGCAATACTATTTGTTATCGGGCGCCGTGGGTGGGGCCGTCATCATCGATGGTTAGAGGCTGATCGTCCCCCGCTCGCCGAGGCTGCGCTCCGATGCTTCGCTTCAGCGTCAGCGACGGTTGCGGTCCGGAAAGACGATGACCTGACCTCCGCCTTCCGGCGGAGTCTGGTCATCCAAGGCAGCGCGCTTCAGTGTTACGACCTCGGCCGTATCGCGTTCGAACCAGCCCGGAGATAGACCGCAAAGCACTTCGACGTCGGTTGCTGAAATCGTGAATTCGGTCGCAAGCAGGTCCGCTTTGCTGCGCACGCCATTGTCGACGATCAGGTTGAGGCTGTCGCGAAGAGCTCGCGGTTGCTGGACGGACCAGTGCTGATCCAGTGGCTCGCCCTTCGACCAGCCCTTAGCCGAATAGAGTTTGTAAAGCTGACGCGCCAAATCTTCAGGAATGATGTCGAGATCGGAAAGGCGCTTGATCTGCGCCTTGATCGATACCCGCCACCTCTCCTTGAGGCTGGCCAGCACCGCAAGCGAGCAGCGGCGAACCTCATGCGGATAGCTCGTCGATGGCATGAGGAAAGCGCTACCGAGCCGAAAGGCCTGGCGTTCGATCACGCGGAGATTGGCCTCAAACTCCTCGGCGGGCACCGCCCTATGGAGGATAGCGTGGGCAAGCTCGTGCGCCGCGTCCATCTGTCTGCGAGGGAAGGACATCTTGTCGGTCGCGAGAAGCACATGCGGACGACCATCAATGGGAGACCAGCTACAAAGACCATCGAGCTTCGTCGTGTTCATCGGGATGGTAGCAACGACAATGCCGACGCGCTCCATCAAGGAGACGATATCACCGCTCGGCCCTTCGCCGAGGTTCCAGTGCCTGCGTAGGTCAAGAGCGATTTGCTCGATATCCTCGTCGCGCAGCTGCGTATAGTCCGCACCTGCCAAGACATCGGGAATATCGACCTCGGGCAGGTCGACATAATGGCCGATGATGTAACTGGCCTCGTGCAGCCACTGCATCTGCGCCTTCTGATACGCAAGGTCGCGAACAAGGGTGCTCGATAGCGAACGCAGGAAGGTGGGACGGTCACTCTCGTAAGTCTCGCGGAGAAAATACTCCGGCCGAACCTGCATCTCGCCGGCAAGTTGAAGAAGTGTGGCGGGGTCCGGGGTCTGGTCTGAGTCCTCATCTTCCCATCGAGACACCGTGCTGGCACTTGAATTGAGTCGCCGAGCCAGCGCAGCGCGAGAAGGGATGCGCCGCGCATGACGGATCTCGGTTAGCCTCGCCGGGATGAACCCTGGAGTACCAATTCTCATCGATGAAGTCCTTGCGGCTTCGCACCCGCCGAGAGGTGCGAAGCAGATAAATCGGCGTCTAACGTTGCGACGGCTTATTCGCTCGGGCCGTCCTCGACGTCGCTATCCGGACGATTCTCCGGAGGCAAGAACAGCTTGCGGGTCTTGCGGAGCTTCACTTCCGCGCCGCGGGCGTCGGAATCATCAGGACCATCGGGCGCTTCGCTGTCCTCGCCATAGCCGCGCAGGAAGTCTTCGAGCGATTCGTAGAATATGAAATCCTTATAGTCGGCGCCGATGACCCCGACTGCGATTTCCTCGATCATCCCGGCCCTGTTGCGATCGCGGGCCGTAAGAAAGAGTACGAAGATATCGGTCGCGCGGACGCTGTTCGGATCGTCGAACATGCTCGGCTGGAGATGCCGGTTTAATGACACGCCGGCGGCGCGCGACATGTTCTTCGCGGGCATCTTGCGCGGCTCGGGCATCGCAGCGAATCCGAGGATGACGCCGACCTTCGGACCCTGGAAGCGAGCGAAGGGCTGATAGACGCGCAAATCGGTGCCTGGCATGATGCCGTCGTCGACAAGGTGGCCGCCGTGAAGCTGCACCACCTCCTCGTAACCCTGTTCCTGCAAGCGGAAGCGGATCTGGCCCTCAACCTCTCTGCTCCGTTTTGCATTGAGAGGAATGTTCGTCTTGACGACGTCGTGCGCCTTGAACGCCTCAGCGCGGTGCCGGTCCTCAAGATCGATCCACAGTTCCTTCGGAATGGTATCCAGAATGGTACGGCGAATATCCATTGAGCAGTGTCCCAGGTTGCAGTAGCGGATTTCTGCCACTCTTCTGTGCGTATTGCAAGGCCCGATTTACTAAATCGTGCGCATAGCCGCATCAGCCGGCGGAATCGGCGCGCAATGCGACATCCGCCGAACGTTCATGTGGCGACACGCGGAGCGAAAGTCGGTTGAGGTTAGACGTCCTGAGTTTCCCTCAAGAACGCGAGGGCTAGCCGGGGCAAGGACCGCTCTGAACCCAATACCGCGTCCGCAGCCATCCAAGTCTCCAGAGCAGCGCTGCGGCCCGGCTTACGCGACTGGCGCTCTCGGCTAGGTCCGGCGCCTCGCGGCGCGATTCTTTAGGGAGCGCGGCTTACTGGTGCGCACGCTGCGGCTGCAGGCAGCCACAGGGTTCGCGCATCCTGGTTGCCCGCGCATGCACGCTTGCCTTTGACCGGGGGGCGCGGCGGCGGCTGGTGCACATGGCTGCGCGCGCACACCGCCGCGCCTGCGGTGTCGGCAAGAGTGCGTCCTTGTTGTTTTGCATCGCGTCGCTGCGACCGCGCTCTACGGCGCTTCGCGCCGCCGGGCCGCTTGCCGCGTCCCGGCCTGGCGGTGACGATCGCTGGCGCGTGTTGATGCGGACGGCGCGCTGGCGCGCCGGCGTTGCTGGGCCGGTCCCGGTCAGCGGGATGGCCGTCGCGCCCTTCTAGGCCCGCTCGGGCGGGGCGCAACCCGGGCGCCGCCCGGGTCCTCCACTGCGTTGCTGCCTGCGGTGCGCCCCGCCCTGCCAAGCGGTCCTTCCAGGGCTTCCTCGCCGCCCACCCCGCTTTCCGGGGCCGGGTGCGGTTTTTGAGTGAGGAGGATGGGTCGTGGGTCGGACAAGCGCGCGTCGGACGCGGGGAGAGGTGGACAGGGGCGCGGGCTTGCGCGCCTCGCTCTATGACGAGGTGACAGCACGGGTCATCGGCGAGCTGGAGGCCGGGCGCTTCCCGTGGGTGCAGCCTTGGGACAGTGCCGCCGCCGCGCCGGGCCTGCCGCGCAACGCTGCCTCCAATCGCGCTTACTCCGGGATCAACGTCCTGATCCTGTGGGGCGAGGTCATCGCGCGCGGCCATGCCTCCCAAGGCTGGCTGACCTTTCGGCAGGCGCTCGACGCGGGCGGGTGCGTGCGCAAGGGCGAGCATGGCGTCGGCGTGGTCTATGCGGACCGGTTCACCCCCGACGCGGAGAAGGAGCGCGCCGCCAGCGAGGGCGGCGAGGCCCGCGCGGTGCCGTTCCTCAAGCGCTTCACCGTGTTCAACGTGGCGCAGTGCGAAGGCTTGCCGGAGCGAATGTTGGCCGGTGCCGCGCCGCTGCCGCCGCGCGAAATCGTGCCGATTGCCGAGGCGCTGATATCGGCGACCGGCGCCGACTTCCGGATCGGTGGAGCCGAGGCCTATTATGCGCCGGGTGCGGACTATGTCCGGGTGCCGCCGCAGCCTGCGTTCCGGTATCAGGTCGATTACTACCGCACCGCGCTCCACGAACTCGGCCATTGGACCGGTCATCCCAGCCGCCTCGGGCGCGACCTGTCCAACCCGTTCGGCAGTGCCGGCTATGCCCGCGAGGAGCTGGTCGCCGAGCTCGCCTCGGCCTTCCTGTGCGCTGCGCTCGGCATCCTCCCGAGTGTCCGCCATGCCGATTCATATGGGGTTATTTCTGTCAAGCAGGGTGAGCCATCGCGCCTCCCGGCATGCATCGGCGCCTGGTTGCTTCGCGGCGAGCTTGGTCAGCTTTCGCTGAGCCGTGCGGCTCAGGACAAACTCATATACGGTCGGCTTGGGCCGAACCCTGATCCGTCATGCGCATCAAGACCAAGCTCCGAGGCGGTGGGACCCTTCTATCATATCGGTCGATCGCTCGAACCAAATCGGCGTACGGTCACACACCGGCCTCGAAGCCCCCAGCGTCATCCCTTGTGGGAGATCGACGCCGAGTTCCTCAATCTCTATTCCTCAGGCTGCGCGCAGGCGGGCGCCGTCCGGCACCAATCCATCTTCGGCAAAGCGCCACAGGGCGATGAGCAGTTTGCGAGCGAGCGCCACGATCCCGACCTTCCTCGCCCCCGATCCGATACGAGATCGCTTCTGATACCACTGCGCCAGCTCACTTTGCGGCTGGTTGCGCAGCCAAAGCCAGGCGACCTCGACACACAAGTTGCGTATCCAGACATTGCCAGCCTTGGAGATGCCTTGCTCGCGCTGTCGTGCGCCACTCGCGTACGGAGTGGGGGTGAGGCCGGCGAACGATGCCAGCTGGCGGCGATTATCGAACTGCCGATAGAACGCTTCGCGCGCCAAGACGGTCGCGGTCTCCGCGCCGATACCATGCAGTCGATGAAGCCGCTGCGCGATCACGATCATCTTGTCATCGGCATCGCTCACGAGAGTCTCGTTGCGGACCTTCTCAACCGCCTGCAGCTGCTCACGTACGATGTTGAGGCGTTCTACCTCGCGGACGAGCTCGGCAAGCAAGCCCGTCGCCAAGGTGCGTCCATCGCCGGTTCTCAGGCTGTCGAAGCGCTCAGCCTTATACCCTCGCATCGGGTCAAAATCGTAGATGCCCTGCGTTGCCAGCAAGCCTTTGATCCGGTTGACGTGTTGGTTCTTCTCACGCCGCAGCCGTGTCCGTTCGCGGTGCAGCCGCTTCGCATCCTCTTCCTCGATGGTCGGTACCCTGATCAATCGGCAGGCATCTTGGCGACCGCCATGCTTCGCTTCGACGGCGGACAGAATGGCAACCACATCAAGGTTGTCGGTCTTGCGATGCTTTGCCCGTCGCTCGACCTGGAAGCTGGTCGGATCAACGACCCAGCACCCAATGCCTTCCTGCGTCAGCGCACGATGGATCCAGAACCCGTCATAGCCGATCTCAAAGCCGACAAGCACCTCCCCACCATCGACGCGATACTTGCCGATGAGGCGCATAAGGTTGGGCAGATCGCCGCCGGTGATCCGGTGCCGCGATATCTTCGCCGCGCCTTCGATCCGGAAAGCCACGACCCAAGAGCGGCGACTCAGCTCCAACGCGACAAACAAGTGTGGTGTAGTGTCAGTGGGCACGGCGATCCTCCTCTAAAAAGCTGCGGTGAGGAGGCGATCCTAGCGCCTCGCGAGCACCACCCACATGGGATCTATCTGGGCTCGTGGCTGGCGGTGCTACGCGCCGACAATCGCGCGATCTTCCGCGCCGCCAGTCTCGCCAGCAAGGCCGCCGACTATCTGCTGGCTTTCCAGTCTGACGCTCCGGCGATGGAGGCGGCGGCATGAGCCTGCTCACCCCCGAGCTTCGCGCCGCGCTGCGCGAACAATATCACGGCGACGCCACCGACAAGCGCCCGCTGGTCAAGCTGTTCAATCCGCTCTCCGCCGCGACATGGCTGGCGAGCGAGTTGGCCGAGGACGGCGATGCGCTGTTCGGGCTGGCCGACCTCGGCTTCGGCTGTCCGGAGCTTGGCTGGTTCTCGCTCCACGAGATCGAGTCGCTGCATTTGCCCTTTGGCCTCCGCATCGAGCGGGATCTGCATTTCTCGACCGACCTGACGCTGTCCGACTGGGCGGCATGGGCGCGCAAGGCGGGGTCGATCCTCTGGGCGGAGGCGCTGCTGCGTCGCGCAAGCGCGACCGCATCCGACTTGGCCGACCGGTTTCCGCCGTCCGGGTGACGGCGGGAAAGGCGCGCGGCGCGCCTTTCGCCGCAATCCCGAAAACCGGTCCCGCGCACTTCTCACGATACACGGGGCCGGCGCTCACAAGGAGCACGCACATGAAACTCCAATTCATCGAAATCGACAAGCTCTATGTCGACAAGGCGAACATGCGCTTCGCCAAGCGCCCGCCGGACGTCTCCGACATCCTGCCGAGCGTGCGCAAGCGCGGCATCCTGCAGACCCTGATCGTGCGTCCGGGCGAGGAGGACCGGTTCGGCATCCTCGCGGGTTCGCGCCGCTTCCGCGCCGGGCAAATCATCGCCGGGGAGCGCGTCCCCGAGGGCGAGGAATCGCCCGAGCCGTTCCTCTTCCCCTGCGCAATCCTCGAGGACGGCGACGATGCCGCCGCCGTCGAGGCGTCGCTGATCGAGAACATGGCGCGGCTCGACCCGGACGAGGTGACGCGCTGGGAAACCTTCGTCCGTCTGGTCAAGGAGGGTCAGTCGCCGGAGGAAATCGCCGACACGTTCGCGCTGCCGGTGCTCGCGGTGCGGCGCACGCTCGCGCTCGGCAACCTCCTGCCGCGCATCCGCGACCTGTACCGGCACGACAAGATCGACGCCTCGACGGTGCGCCACCTCACCCTTGCCAGCAAGGCGCGGCAGAGGGATTGGCTGGCGCTGTGGGACGCGCCCGACACCCACTGCCCGACCGGCTGGCAGCTGCGCGGCTGGCTGTTCGGCGGGCAGGCGATCTGCGCCTCCTATGCGCTGTTCGATGTGGATGCTTGCCCGCTGGCGCTGGTCGCCGACCTGTTCAACGAGCAACGCTATATCGGCGATGCCGACGCCTTCTGGGTGGCGCAGAACGCGGCGATCGAGCAGCGCCGCGACGCCTATCTGGAGGAGAGCTGGAGCGGCGTCGAGATCGTCCCGGCCACCGAGCATTTCCAGCAATGGGATTATGAGAAGGCGCCCAAGCGCAAGGGCGGGCGCGTCTATATCGATGTGCGCGCGAGTGGCGAGGTCGTGTTCCACGAAGGCTATCTCAGCCGCAAGGAAGCCAAGCGAATCGCGCGCGGCGAGACGCCCGAGGCGGACCAGCCCAAGCCAGTGCGGCCCGAGGTGACCGGCCCGATGCAGGCCTATATCGACCTGCATCGCCACGCCGCCGTCCGCGCTGCCTTGCTCTCGCGGCCCAAGGTCGCGCTGCGGCTGATGGTCGCGCACGCCATCGCGGGCTCGCACCTGTGGCGGGTCACCGCCGAGCCGCAGGAAGCGCGCAACGACGCGACTGCCGAGTCGGTCGAGACCTGTCGCAGCGAGACGGTGTTCGACGCCACGCGCCGGACGGTGCTGGCTGCGCTCGGCTTCGATCCCGAGACGCCGACGGTGGTCGGTGGCGCCGTGGAAGGCGCGGAGGGGGACCGCTTGACGGCGATCTTCCTGCGGCTGCTCGACCTGCCCGACCGCGTGGTGATGGACGCGGTCGCGGTGCTGGTCGGCGAGACGCTCGCCGCGGGAAGCCCGGCAGTCGAGGCGGTCGGGCTCAAGCTGGGCGTCGGCATGGCGAGCTGGTGGCAGGCCGATGCCGCGTTCTTCGAGCTGGTTCGCGACAGGGAAGTGCTGACTGGCATCGTCGCCGAGGTGGCGGGCAACGTCGTCGCCAACGCCAATTCCGGCGAGAAGACGGCGACGCTCAAGAAGATCGTGACCGATCATCTCGGCGGTGTCGATGGCCGGCCCAAGGTCGAGCAGTGGGTGCCGCGCTGGATGGCCTTCCCGCCCTCGGCTTACACCACGCGCGGCGGCGTCGGCACGGTGCTTAGCGCTGCCAAGGCGGAGGCGGCGCGGCCCGTTCCTGCCCCCGAGCCCCAGTCCGAACCGGCGCCCGAGCCCCAGCCGCTCGCGGCCTGACGCTTGCGGGGCGGCGCTGCCGCCCCGCACCTTGTTTTACCGCGCGCCTCGGCTCTGCCTCGGCGCGCGGACTGTTTTGATCACTCCGGCTGGCGCTGGTATGAAACCGCGTGACGACTCACCGGGGTATCGGAGGCTCATCATGAACGATTGGGACCGCGACTATTATGAGCGGCGGCGTGTCGCAGCCATTGCCAATGCGGACCGGGCCAGGACGCCGTCGATAGCGAAAATCCATCGTCAATTCGCCGCGCACTATTCCAGCTTGCTGGCCGGCGAGCCGGCTTCGCGTGAGACGACCGCCTGATCGTCCCCGTCCCGCGGAGCCCACCGGCACTGCCGCTATAACCCACCCGCCGGCAACGCCACGCGCTCCGCGCCGGTGCGCCGAAGGATCTGGCGTCATCCGTGCGCGGTGCGCCGAATCACCTTCTTGGTCGCACCGCACAGCGAGCAGCTGTCGATCCTGCGTTCGAATCCGCCCTGGCCGGCGAGCTCGCGGGCCTTGATGTTCGCGTGCTGGCGGACACTCAGGCCGAGCCGCTCGGCGATGCAATCGTCGCACACCGGCGCCGGCGATAGCCTCTCGATCAGTCCCCGGACCTGGTCCAATACCGTCATGTTTTCCCCTCCTAGCCGGATACCATAGCCCGCACGGGCGCGGTGCGCAGCCGGGCTGCGGCGAGCCGAACGGTCGCGGGAAGCGTGCTTACTGGTGGGCAGGCGGTGTGCCTCGCATCCACCCGGCAGCCGCATGCGGTCTCTTTCACGATGGCGGTCTGGCACCGCGCGGCCTTGGCCAGCAACGGCGTCGCCGACTTTCTTCCCCGGCTTGGAGCTTCGCCCCGGCGCCTTCCTCGCGAGGCAAGAAAGCCGGCTTTGGCCGCCCTTCGCTTTCGCTGCGGCCCGGCCCTGCGGGGCCGGGTGCATGCCGGCCGCTGGCGGTGCCGCCTCGACGCCATCGAGGCCGCACTGGCGCGGCTTCGTGGGAACGAGGAGACTATCCATGGCCACCATCGGCAGCTTCACCCGCGACGACTCCGGCGTGTTCACCGGCACCATCCGGACCCTAACGCTCAACGTGAAGGCGAGCATCCGGCCCGCGAGCAAGGACAATGAGAAGGCACCCGACTACCGGGTCATGAACTCGGGCAATGTCGAGTTCGGCGCCGGCTGGACCAAGACTTCGCGCGAGGATCGGCCCTATGTCTCGGTCAAGCTCGACGATCCGTCGCTGCCCGCCCCGATCTACGCGACCCTGGTCGAGGGCGAGCAGGGCACGCACAATCTGATCTGGTCGCGCTGAGCCTCTCGCGCCCCGCGCCACCCCGGCGCGGGGCGCTGCCTTGGGGTGTCGAAATCGCACCTCCCCGTTTTCGACACTCCTCGCCGGGTGCCCGCCTCGCCATCCCGGGTGCCGTTCGAAGCATCGAGGGATCGCGACATGGACGGCGACGATATCGACCGGGCAAGCAGCGCCAGGCGCGGCTCGCCCTTCCTCAACACCGAGCAGGCGGCGGCCTATCTCGGGCTATCGAGCCGCTCGCTGAAGCGGCTGCGGGTCCGCGGCGACGGGCCGGTGTTCCGCCGGCATTGCCGCTTCGTCCAATATCATATCGACGATCTCGACGCCTGGAGCCGCGCGCATAGCGCGCGCGGAATCCGGCCATGAGCCGCCGCCATCCGGCCGCCGACGCGCCGCTGCTCGCCTGGGGCGAGGCGCATCATACCCATCGCCAGCGCGAAATCCGACGGCTGCGCCTGGGCATCCTCGGCGGCGCGGCGCTGGTGCTGCTAGTCGCGCCGCCGGTCTATTCCCCGGCCCCGCGCCTGGTGTGGAATGCCAGCGCCAGCGCACCGGTCGGGCTCTACTGGGTCTGGCCGGGCGATGCGCCCGCGCGCGGCGAGATGGCGATCGCCTGGGCACCGCCGCACTGGCGCGCGCTCGCCGCGGAACGCCATTATCTCCCCGCCAATGTCCCGCTGGTGAAGCGCGTCGCCGCCGCGCGCGGCGACCTCGTCTGCGCGTCCGGTCTTGAGGTTTCGGTGAACGGCGTGCGCGCGGCGACGCGCCTCGCGCGCGATCCGAGCGGTCGCGCGCTGCCTTGGTGGCAGGGCTGCAGGCGGCTCTCGCCACACGAATATCTGCTGTTGATGGACGCGCCGGGCTCGTTCGACGGGCGCTATTTCGGGATCAGCGAGGGCCATGACCTGGTCGGCCGGGCGAGGCTGATATGGCGGCGCTGAGCCTCCTGGCGCTTGCCGGGGCGCTGGCCCTGGCCGATCCGGCCGCCGGGGTATCGCGCTGGTCGGCGGAGATCGATGCCGCCGCGGCGCGCTGCGGGGTGCCTCGGGACTGGATCGCGCGCGTGATGCAGGCGGAGAGCGTCGGCCAGACGACGATCGACGGGCAGCCGATCCGCAGCCCCAAGGGCGCGATCGGGCTGATGCAGCTGATGCCCGCGACCTGGGCCGAACTCCGGCGCGATCTCGGCCTCGGCGACGATCCCGACCTGCCGGCCGACAATATCGTTGCGGGCGCCTGCTATCTCCGGCGCATGTACGATCGCTTCGGCTATCCCGGCCTATTCGGCGCGTACAATGCCGGGCCGGCACGTTACGCCGGCTGGCTTGCCGGGAACGCAAAACTGCCGGTCGAGACTATTGGCTATCTGCGGCGCGTCACCGGGGACGAGCAGGCATCGGCCGAGGCGTCCGCAGCACCTGCCGACACGCTGTTTGTGGTGCGCCGGGAAACGCCCGCAGAGGTGATCGAGGGCCCATCTCCGAGCCAGCCGCCGGCGATGTTCATGCTCCGCCGCGAGGTGCCGTGACATGGCGAAGGTGGGAAGGCTCGTCGTGAAGTCCCAGCATGACGGTCGGCGAAGCGGCCCTCAAGGCCATGGGTACCCCCCAATTTGCTCCGCAAATCGGTTCCCCCCATGTCCGCTTCGCGGCGCCTGCGCTGGCGCCGCGGCGGCCCTGACCGCCGCTTCGCCGCCCGTCCCCCGGACGCTGTCCTCGATGGTGAGGACCGCAAGCGGAGACTGATCATGACACAGTTGATATCCCTCTCGGACGCGGCGGATCGGGTGATGGCGGCACTGGTCTCGGGGCTCGAGATCGAGTTCGGAAGGCAAGCGGGCGCAGCACTCGCAGAGCGTTTTCTCGATGCCGAGGAGGCGGATTTCCTCTGGGACGCACGGATCGAGGAGCGCTGGCTCAGCTGCTATTTCGGCAGCGACGAGAGCGACATCGAGCTCGACCGGGTGCGGATTCTCGGCCGGATCGACGGGCGCTGGTTCGTCGCGTTGATGCTCGTCGATGGCGATGGCAACGCGCACGGGATGCTCGGCAAGCGCAGCTTCGGACGCGCGGCGCAGGCGCGAAGGGCGTTCGCGGATGCGTGAAGGCGGATCGGATTCGAGCCGGGATGCGCTGCGGAACAGGCAGCGTGTTCCGGCTCTCTTTTTGCGCCGGGTGGAAGGGGGACAGGAGAAACAGGGAAAACAAGATAAAGGCAGTGTCTCGCGACCCCGCCCAAGTGATTGTCTGCACATCTTTTTTCCGGGAGACTGGCCGTCGATCGCGCGAGACAGGCTTCGCGAGAATGGCGGAAATCCGCGGTTCCCTGAGCCAATCGGAGAGACTCCGGAGAGCCGGCGGTGAGCGAGGACGAGTTCACCCCGAAGCTCGGCAAGCCGGGCGCGAAGGACAGCAAGCGCCTTGTGAAATATGGCGGCCGGGTGCTTGCGGCAGCGCGCTTGGCAGGCAGCAAGACCGGGGTGCGGGCGCGACGCTTCGATGGCAGCCGGATCGGTCGCGGCGCGAGCATCGGTAGGCTGCTGTCGAGCCGCGATCGGTTCGCCGGCGCGCGCGCGCGGCGCGCGATGGTCAAGGTGCGGCTAGTCCGCATGGCCGGCACCGGGCTTGCGGCGGCTCGAGCGCATCTGCGCTACATCCAGCGCGACGGCGTGACGCGAGAGGGCAGTCTCGGCGAGCTCTACGGGCGCGATGTCGACATGGCGGACGGCAAGGCGTTCCTCGACCGGTCGGCTGGCGATCGCCACCAGTTCCGCTTCATCGTCTCGGCCGAGGACGGCGCGGAGTATCCCGACCTCAAGCCCTATGTCCGGCGGCTGATGGCGCAGGCCGAGCACGACCTCGGCACCCGCCTCGACTGGGTGGCCGTCGATCATTTCAACACCGACAATCCGCACACGCACATCATGCTGCGCGGCGTCGACGACCAGGGCCAGAACCTTATCATCGCTCGCGAATATATCGCGCACGGTCTTCGCGAGCGCGCCGCCGAGCTCGCCACGCTCGACCTTGGCCCGCGCACCGCCCTGGAGATCCAGAGCCGATTGCGCCACGATGTCGACCAGGAACGGCTGACCGCGATCGACCGCCGCTTGATCCGCCGGATGGACGC
The DNA here is from genome assembly GCA_966211615.1 of uncultured Sphingomonas sp. Taxonomy (GTDB): domain Bacteria; phylum Pseudomonadota; class Alphaproteobacteria; order Sphingomonadales; family Sphingomonadaceae; genus Sphingomonas. The sequence goes on along the minus strand of CBIHNZ010000002.1, from coordinate 19,051 downwards.
CGATCGCATCACGGGCCCGGCGCACAACGATCCGTTCCAGCAGGCGGTCGCCACCGGGCGCCTGCGCAGGCTCGGCGCGATGGGCCTTGCGGAGGATCTCGGCGCAGGCCGCTGGCGCCTCGCCGACGGGCTGGAGGAGACGCTCCGCCGCATGGGCGAGCGCGGTGACATCGTCCGGCTGATGCAGCGCGAGCTGACCGCGCGCCGGCTTGAGAGGGCGCAAGCGGACCGCGTCATCGCGGGCGAGCTGCATGCGCCGGTGATCGGCCGTGTCGTGCAGCGTGGCTTCGCCGACGAGCATCGCGACCGCCATTACCTGCTCGTCGATGGGATCGACGGGCGGGTCCACTATCTCGACATCGGCCGCGCCACCGCGACCGAGCCGACCCCCGAAGGCGCCATCGTGCACGTGACACGGCGCACGGCGGCGATCCGCGAGGTCGACCGGACGATCGCCGCGGTCGCCGACGCCCATGGCGGGCGATATTCCGTCGACCTTCATCTCGAGCACGACCCTCGGGTAAGCCGGGCCTTCGCGGAGGCGCATGTCCGCCGGCTGGAGGCGATGCGGCGAGCGGGCACGACCGAGCGCCTGCCCGACGGTAGCTGGGTCGTCGCGCACGATCATCTTGAGCGCGCCGCCGCCTACGAGACGCGCCAGCTTCGCGACCGTCCCGTCGCCATCGAGACGCTGTCCGCGGTGCCGCTCGAGCGCCTGCCGGATGCCGACGCGGCGACCTGGCTGGACCGCGCACTCGTCGCGGACGAGCCGATGACGGTGCGCGACGCCGGTTTCGGCAGGGAGGTCCGCGGCGCGCTTGCCGCCAGGCGCCAGTGGCTTGTCGAGCAGGGGCTTGCCGTAGGCGACGGCGGCTCGAGGCCGCAGCGGAGTATGCTTGCGCTTCTGCAACGCCGCGAGCTTCTTCGCGTCGCTGGCGAGCTACGTGAGGAATTGGGCAAGCCGTTCGTCGAACTCGCCCATGGCGACAGGGTCGACGGACGACTGACGCGTCGCGTGGAGATGGCGAGTGGGCGCTACGGCGTCGTCGAACGCAGCCGCGAGTTCGTGCTGGTGCCGTGGCGGCCCGTGCTTGAGCGGCAACTCGGCAAGCCCATCGCAGGCGTGATGCGCACGGATGGGATCAGCTGGCAGCTTGGGCGGAACCGCGCTGGGCCCGAGATATCCTGATGCGAAGGACCGCTTCGCGTCACGACTGGCGCGCGTGGGACTCCGTCTCCCACAATAGCCCGGAAGTGGCTCCGATCAGCCGAACAGGGCCGCGCGGGCTGTCTCCCAGGCGGCGTCACTGGTGGCAAGGAGCGGTCCCGCAGGGTCATCCCCTGCGGCACAGGCACGACCGCTACGGTCATTCGGATGGCGACTGCCTTCCCCGAGGAGCGTTGGCTCCGCCGGCCATGCGGATGATGCGGGGATTGAAGAAGCGGGCTCGGCTCTAACTCGCCGGATCGTACATGAACTCGCGAAGCTCCTGGGAGCAGCGGCAAGCTACGGCGATCCTTCGGGCCCAGTCGATCGCCTCGTCGCGAGTCGGCACCTCCAGCAAGGTGAATCCGCCGGTGAGTTCGCTGCCGGGATAAATCGTGTCGGACACCGACCCGTCAGCGGAAACGAGGACCGGATCGACGCGCTCTTCTATACCGCCCCCGAAAACGTATACACCGGCCGCCTTCGCCTCCTCGATGACCGAATGCGCGGCCGCGGACACGGCGGGAAGGTCTCCCTCGGCGACCGACATGGCTTCACTCGGGAAGGTTATGAGATATTTGGTCATGCGGCGATCATGCATCGTCGACGGGAGGCCGGCAACTTCCGCCCGTCCGATCCCGATGGTACGCATCCCGCCATCGCTCGCGCAACATGTGGCCGATGCCGTCGCGAGGAACAGCCTGTCACCGCCCTCGTTTAGGTTTGTTACGATGAGAGTACCAAGCGGCCATGGCTGAATCCGAGCACGCACCTACTCCCAGCAGCAGGTTCGAGCTACTGGTGCAGAGTGTCACCGACTACGCGATCTACATGCTCGACCTAGAAGGGCGCGTGACCAGCTGGAATGCCGGTGCTCGTCGCTACAAGGGGTATGAGGCCGAGGAGATCATCGGCCAGCACTTCTCGCGCTTCTACACGCCCGAAGAGCGGGAGCTGGAGATACCGCGGATCGCCCTCGAAACCGCCGCACGCGAGGGCCGCTTTGAGGCGCATGGCTGGCGGGTCCGCAAGGATGGCAGCCGGTTCTGGGCGAACGTCGTCATCGATCCCATCCGGGATCCTTCCGGGACGCTGGTCGGCTACGCCAAGATTACGCGCGACCTCACGGAACGCCGGGCGGCGGAAATGGAGCTTCGTGCGAGCGAGGAGCGGTTCCGCCTTCTCGTCCAGAGCGTCACGGACTATGCGATCTACATGCTCGACCCCGAGGGCCGGGTCAGCAGCTGGAATGCCGGCGCCGAGCGCTTCAAGGGGTACGCCGCCGACGAGATTATGGGCGAGCACTTCTCGCGCTTTTACACCGAGGAGGATCGCCAGGCCGAGATCCCGCGCATTGCCCTGGAGACTGCCCGCCGGGAGGGGCGCTTCGAAGCTGAAGGCTGGCGCGTCCGCAAGGATGGGACGCGCTTCTGGGCCAGCGTGATCATCGATCCCATCCGCAACGATGATGGCGAGCTTATCGGCTTCGCCAAGGTCACGCGCGATCTCACCGAGAAGCGGGCGATCGAGGAACAGCTTCGCCAGTCGCAGAAGATGGAAGCCGTCGGTCAGCTTACCGGAGGGATCGCGCACGACTTCAACAACCTGCTGACCGGCATCAGCGGCAGCCTCGAGATGATGCAGATGCGGATGGCGCAGGGACGCACCGCCGAGTTCGACCGCTATTTCATGGCAGCCCAGGGCGCGGTCCGGCGAGCCTCCGCGCTCACGCACCGCCTGCTGGCGTTTTCGCGTCGCCAGACGCTGGATCCGAAGCCGGCCAATGCGAACCGATTGCTCACCGACATCGAGGAACTCGTCCGGCGTACCATGGGACCCGGCATCTCGGTGGAGGTCGTCGGCGCCAGCGGCTTGTGGACCACGTTGGTTGACACCAACCAGCTCGAGAACGCGATCCTCAACCTTTGCATAAATGGCCGCGATGCCATGCCGGACGGCGGAAAGCTGACGATCGAGGCCGCCAACAAATGGATCGACGAGCGCGCCGGGCGAAGGCACGACCTACCTCCTGGCCAATATGTCTCAATCTGCGTGACCGATACCGGCACCGGCATGGCGCCGGAGGTGATCGCCAAGGCCTTCGATCCCTTTTTCACGACCAAGCCGCTCGGCGAAGGCACCGGCCTCGGCCTCTCCATGGTCTACGGCTTTGCGCGCCAGTCGGGCGGTCAGGTGCGAATCTATTCCGAGCTCGGACAGGGCACGACCATGTGCATCTATCTGCCGCGTCACGACGAGGATTCGTCGGTCGAGGAAGAGGCGGCCCATAGGGCCGCCCTCGCCCCGACCGGGGAAGGGGAAGTCGTGCTCGTCATCGACGATGAACCCACGATCCGAATGCTGATCGCGGAAGTCCTCTCCGAGCTCGGCTATGCCGTGATCGAGGCGCCGGACGGCCCCGCGGGCCTCAAGGTTCTGGAGTCGAACGCACGAATCGACCTGCTCATCACCGATGTCGGCCTTCCCGAAGGAATGAACGGCAGACAGGTAGCCGATGCAGCACGGGTCAACCGGCCCGACCTGAAGGTGCTCTTCATCACCGGCTATGCCGAGAATGCGATCCTCAGCCGCGGCCGCCTCGAAAATGGTATGTTCGTCATGACCAAGCCATTCCAGATGGAAATGCTTGCGGAGCGCATCCGGGAGATTATCGAAGAATAGGGCCGCGGCACCTGTGGCCACGCCGGGGTCCGCGTGGGGGCACTAGAGCGTTCGCTCGTGACCTGATCGTCAGGCCTGTACTCGGATACAGTTCAGCTGGCTCGGGACTCGGCGGAATCGCCAAGCCTTGGCGTCCTTCGCGTCTCGGTGGCCTCAAACACGTACCCCGTGTCACCAGCGAGGGCCTGACCGGCTGACCGAAATCCAGCGATCCTCAAGGCCGAGCCCGAGACGCTGAGTCGTGCGGGCGGAGGCCCGCATGACACCGACGAAGCTTCTCCTTGGCCAGATGCTGGTCGTCGCCGCGATCGTCCTCGCGGGCATATGGTTCGCGACCCAGTGGGCGGCCGCGTCGCTGGCCTATCAGCCCGAACTCGGGACGCCGTGGTTCCGCCTTGGCGGCACGCCCGTCTACGCCCCCTGGTCGCTCTTCGCATGGTGGTTCCATTTCGACGCCTATGCCCCGGCCGTCTTTGACGAGGCCGGCGCGATGGCGGCGGCGGGCGGCCTGCTGGGTTGCGGCGCGGCCATCGCCGGCTCGGTCTGGCGCGCGCGGCAGCGGCGCAACGTCACGACCTACGGCTCGGCGCGCTGGGCGAGCCCACGCGACATCCGTGCCGCGGGGCTGGCGGCCGAGGCAGGCGTCTTCCTTGGCCGCGCCGCCTCGCACTATCTCCGGCATGACGGGCCGGAGCATGTCATGGCCTTTGCCCCCACGCGTTCCGGCAAGGGCGTCGGCCTCGTCGTCCCGACCCTTCTCGGCTGGACGGGCTCCACGGTTGTCCACGACATCAAGGGCGAGAACTGGCAGCTGACCGCCGGCTGGCGCTCGCGCTTCTCGCATTGCCTGCTCTTCAACCCGACCGATGCGCGCTCGGCGCGCTACAACCCGTTGCTCGAGGTGCGCCGGGGCGCCGACGAGGTCCGCGACGTCCAGAACATCGCCGACATCCTAGTCGATCCCGAAGGCGCGCTGGAGCGCCGGAGCCATTGGGAGAAGACCAGCCATTCGCTGCTGGTCGGCGCGATCCTCCACATCCTCTATGCAGAGGAGGAGAAGACGCTTGCCCGGGTCGCGACCTTCCTGTCCGACCCCGAGCGCCCGTTCGTCGCCACGCTGCGTGCGATGATGTCGACCAATCATCTCGGCACCGAGGAGATGCCGCTTGTGCACCCGGTCGTCGCTTCGGCGGCACGCGAAGTGCTCAACAAGTCCGACAACGAACGCTCGGGCGTGCTGTCGACCGCAATGTCGTTCCTCGGCCTCTATCGCGATCCCACCGTCGCAGCGGTCACGGCCGCATCGGACTGGCGGGTCGAGGACCTGGTCGCCGCCCGGCACCCGGTTTCGCTCTACCTGGTGGTGCCGCCCTCGGACATCAGCCGGACCAAGCCGCTGATCCGCCTCGTGCTCAACCAGATCGGCCGGCGCCTGACCGAGCAGCTCCATGCCACGGGCGTGCCTGGGCGCCACAGGCTGCTGATGATGCTCGACGAGTTCCCCGCGCTTGGCCGTCTCGATTTCTTCGAGACCAGCCTGGCCTTCCTCGCCGGCTATGGCGTCCGCGCCTTCCTGATCGCGCAGAGCCTGAACCAGATCGAGAAGGCCTATGGCGAGCACAACGCCATCCTCGACAACTGCCATGTCCGCGTCGCCTTCGCGACGAACGACGAGCGGACCGCGAAGCGAATCTCCGACGCGCTCGGCACCGCCACCGAGCAGCGCGCCATGCGCAACTATGCCGGCCACCGCCTCGCGCCCTGGCTCGCGCACGTCATGGTCAGCCGCCAGGAGACGGCCCGCGCGCTGCTGACGCCCGGCGAGGTCATGCAGCTGCCGCCGACCGACGAGGTGGTCCTGGTAGCGGGGCATCCGCCGGTCCGCGCCCGCAAGCTGCGCTACTTCGAGGATGCGCAGTTCAAGGCGCGTGTGCTGCCACCACCCGTCCGCGATCGGGGCGACGCGGTCGACCTGCCGCATCCGCGTGCGCATGACTGGCAGGGCCGCGTGCGTCCGGTCGATGCGCAGCTGACCGCCATGGCGACCGAGGACGACGAGGAGGCCGGCGGCCTCGAGCAGGCACGCCATCCCGCCCACGAGATCTTGACCGCTACGCCCATCGATCTCGCGCCCGCCGACCCTCTTGGGCTGGGCGAGGACGACGGCGATCCCGCCGCCGACCAACGTGCGATGGACCAGGCCGCCGGCGGCGCTGCGCGGCGCGCCTATGCCCTCGACATGGCCGACAAGCGGCCTGGCAACCTCGAGCTGGACTTCTGACATGGCCGAGCGTGTCCGCCACCAGCTGTTCCTGCCGAAAGCGGTCAGCGACCGGCTCGAGGCGCTTGCCGCCAAGCCGGGCGCGACCAAGTCCGCGATCCTCGCCGACGCCGTGACCGCCTGGCTCAATCGCCGCGGCGTGTCCGAGATCGAGGACCGCTTCGCGCTGCGCCTCGACCGGATGTCCAACGCGCTGGGCCGCATCGAACGCGATGGCCATGTCGTGCTCGAGACGCTCGCATTGTTCATCCGCTTCGAGCTCGCGATCCAGGCGCCGCTTGCCGAGAACGACGTGGCTGGCCGCGCACTCGCACGCGAGCGCTTCGAGGCGTTCGTCATGCAGGTCGGTCGCGCCGTCGCGAGCGGCCGGCGCACGCTCCTTCCCGCGGAGGGCGAGCGATGAGCGAGATCCTCTCGTCCGATCGCCGGCGGGCGATGCTGCGCACGGCCATGGGCCCCGACATCGCGTCCGCGCTCGCCGATCCGCTGGTGACCGAGGTGATGGTCAATCCCGACGGGTCGCTGCGCCTCGACCGGCTCGGCGAAGGCCGGATCGACACGGGCGTCGTCCTCGAGGCGCCGCAGGTCGAGCGGATCGTCCGGCTGGTCGCAAGCCATGCCCGCGCGGAGGTTCATGCCGGGCAGCCGATCATCTCGGCCGAGTTGCCCGCGCACCTCGACGGCCGGGCCGGCGAGCGCTTCGAAGGCGTGCTGCCTCCCGTTTCGACAGGGCCCTGCTTCTCGATCCGCAAGCCGGCGCAACGCCTCTACACGCTCGACGACTATGTCGCCGACGGCATCATGACCGCGGGCGTGGCGGACATGCTCCGGGCAGCGGTCACCCAGCGGTTCAACATCCTCATCGCCGGCGGGACGAGCTCGGGCAAGACGACGCTGGCCAATGCCCTGCTTGCCGAGATGCGCTGGTTGGACGCCCGCGTCATCCTGATCGAGGACACGCGCGAGCTGCAGAGCCCGGCGCCGGACACGGTGGCGCTGCGCACGCGCCCGGGCGTCGTTTCGATGACCGATCTGGTCCGCTCGACCCTGCGGTTGCGCCCGGACCGGATCATCGTCGGCGAGGTTCGCGGTCCAGAGGCGCTCGACATGCTCAAGGCCTGGAACACCGGGCATCCCGGAGGAATTGCGACCGTCCACGCCAACTCGGCCGAGGCCGCGCTCTACCGCATCGAGCAGCTCGTCCAGGAAGCGGTCGTCACCGTGCCCCGCCGCCTCGTCGCCGAGGCCATCGACCTGGTCGTCTTCATCGCCGGACGCGGCGCCCATCGCTCGGTCGATGCGGTCGCGCGGGTCGTCGGCGTCGATCCGGACACGGGCGCTTACGCGCTCGCCCCCTTTCACCTCCCCACCAACCAAGGAGCCTGACCATGAAGACCATCACCTTGCCCCTCTCCAGGCCGCGCCTGCTCGCCGGCACAGCCATCGCTGTCCTGGTCGCGGGCCAGGCCTATGCCTCCGGGACCGGCATGCCGTGGGAGGAGCCACTCCAGCAGGTGCTGGAGTCGGTCCAGGGTCCGGTCGCCAAGATCGTCGCGGTGATCATCATCATCGTGACCGGCCTGACGCTGGCCTTCGGCGAGACGGCCGGCGGATTCCGCCGACTCATCCAGATCATCTTCGGCCTGTCGATCGCCTTTGCGGCCTCGAGCTTCTTCCTGTCCTTCTTCTCGTTCGGCGGCGGGGCGCTGCTGGCATGATCGGTGACGGCCAGCATCTCGAAGGATTTGAGGCACCGCTGCACCGCGCGCTCGTCGATCCGATCCTGCTCGGCGGAGCGCCGCGCGCGATCGCGATCGTCAACGGCACCGTCGCGGCGGCGCTCGGCCTGGGCCTCCAGCAATGGATCGCGGGCCTGCTGCTCTGGGCTATCGGCCACACCGTCGCTGTGTTCGCGGCGAAGCGCGATCCGGACTTTGCCCAGGTGCTGGCGCGGCACCTCCGGCAGCGGGGATATCTCGCATGCTGAACCTGCGCGAATATCGCAGCCGCGCCGACCGGCTGGCCGATCATCTCCCTTGGGCGGCCCTGGTCGCACCCGGCGTGGTGCTCAACAAGGACGGCAGCTTCCAGCGCACGCTGCGCTTCCGCGGTCCCGACCTGGAATCGGCGACCGAAGCCGAGCTGGTCTCGGCCTGCGCCCGCGCGAACAATGTCCTTAAGCGGTTCGGGTCGGGCTGGGCGCTGCACATCGAGGCCGAGCGCCGCGAGGCGCTGCGCTATCCGGAGAGCAGTTTCCCGGATGCGGCGTCATGGCTCGTCGACGAGGAACGGCGCGGCGCGTTCGAGGCGGCGGGTGCTCATTTCGAGAGCCGCTACCATCTCACCCTGACCTTCCTCCCGCCGCCGGACCAGGCGGACACCGCCGGCCGCGCGTTGGTCGAGCGCGACGACGCGCCGCAGGGCCGCGACTGGCGCCAGGCACTTGCCGGGTTCGTCGCGGAGACCGATCGCGCGCTAGACCTGTTCTCGGGCTTCATGCCCGAGATCGCCGCGCTCGACGATGCCGAGACGCTCGCTTTCCTTCACGGCACGATCTCGACGCGACACCACGGCGTGCGCGTGCCCGAGACGCCGATGTATCTCGATGGCCTGCTCGCCGACACCCCGCTGACCGGCGGGCTCGAGCCGATGCTCGGGTCTTTGCACCTGCGTACATTGACGATCCTCGGCTTTCCGAGCCTCAGCCGGCCGGGGATCCTCGACGCGCTCAACTACCAGGATTTTGGCTATCGCTGGGTTACGCGCTTCATCGCGCTCGACAAGACCGACGCGACCAAGGCGCTGACGCGGTTGCGCCGCCAATGGTTCAACAAGCGCAAGTCGGTCACCGCGATGCTGCGCGAGGTAATCTACAACCAGCCGGTCCAGCTGCTCGATAGCGATGCCGACAACAAGACCGCCGACGCCGACCTCGCGCTCCAGGCGCTCGGCGGCGACCATGTGGCCTTCGGCTACCTCACCACGACGATCACCGTGGCCGACGAGGACCGCGCCCGAGTCGAGGACAAGGTCCGCGCGGTCGAGCGGATCGTCAACGGGCTCGGTTTCACCTGCATCCGCGAGAGCCTGAACGCGGTCGAGGCCTGGCTGTCGAGCCTGCCCGGCCAGGTCTATGCCAATGTCCGGCAGCCGCTCGTCCACACGCTCAACCTTGCGCACCTGATGCCGTTGTCGAGTGTCTGGGCAGGCCCTGCGCGCAACCGGCACCTCGACGGGCCACCCCTCCTCTATGCCGTGACCAGCGGCTCGACTCCGTTCCGGCTGTCGACCCATGTCGGCGATGTCGGGCACATGATGATCGTCGGGCCGACCGGCGCCGGCAAGTCTGTCCTGCTCGCGCTAATCGCGCTCCAGTTCCGCCGCTATCCAGGCAGCCAACTCTATATCTTCGACATGGGCCGCTCGGCGCGCGCAGCCACGCTGGCGATGGGCGGCGCGCACCACGGGCTCGGGCTCGGCGGCGATGCCGGCGAGACGATCGCCTTCCAGCCGCTGGCCGGGGTCGGCAATGCCGGCGAGCGCGCCTGGGCCGCCGAATGGATCGCCGCGCTGCTCGCGCATGAGAAGGTCGTGGTCACGCCGGAGGTGAAGGAAGCCGTTTGGTCGGCTCTGACCAGCCTGGCGAGCGCTCCGCCCGAGGAGCGGACGTTCACCGGCCTGTCGCTGCTGCTCCAGTCGACCGCGCTCCGCTCGGCGCTCGCGCCCTACACGCTGGAGGGGCCGTTCGGCCGGCTGCTCGACGCGGCCGAGGACGATCTCCGCATGGCGGACGTCCAGTGCTTCGAGACCGAGGCATTGATGGGCGCCGGCAGCGTGGTCGCCCCGGTCCTGACCTATCTCTTCCACCGGCTCGAGACGCGGTTCACCGGGCGGCCGACGTTGCTCATCCTCGACGAGGCCTGGAAGTTCCTCGACCACCCGCTGTTCGCCGCGCGCATCCGCGAGTGGCTGAAGACGCTGCGCAAGAAGAATGTCGCGGTGATCTTCGCGAGTCAGAGCCTCGCCGACATCGCCGACAGCGGCATTGCGCCGGCCATCATCGAGAGCTGTCCGCAGCGCATCCTGCTTCCCAATGCCGCGGCGAGCGAGCCGCAGGGGCGGGCCGCCTATGCGCGGTTCGGTCTCAACGACCGCCAAGTCGAACTCGTCAGCCGCGCGACGCCCAAGCGGCAATATTATCTCCAGTCCGCCGCCGGCAACCGGCTCTTCGAGCTGGGTCTCGGGCCCGTCGCACTCGCGCTGTGCGGGGCCTCCGATCCCGCCACTCAGGCGCGCATCGATGCGCTGTTCGCCGAGCACGGCCCGTCGGGCTTCGCGGCGCGGTTCCTCGACGACGCTGGCCTCGACTGGGCCGCTGCGGTGCTCGCCCAATTCCCCGATCCCCAAGCGAAGGAGTAGACGTAGTGCGTACCCTCATCCGTAAGAATCTGATCGCGACAGCGCTCGGGCTCGCCCTGGGCTCGCTGACGATCGGCTTCGCCACCTCGGCGCACGCCCAGATCACGGTGTTCGACCCCACCAACTATGGGCAGAACATCCTGACCGCGGCCCGCACGCTCCAGCAGGTCAACAATCAGATCCAGTCGCTCCAGAACGAGGCGCAGATGCTGCTGCGGCTGGACCGGAACCTGAAGGGCATCGCCTTCCCGCAGCTTCAGGCGCTGATCGAAAAGCTCAATGGCATCGACCAGCTGATGAAGCAGGCGCAGAGCGTCGACTTCGAGGTGGACCAGATCGAGGCGAGGCTGCGCGCGCTCTATCCGCGCACCTTCGATCCCGCCTCGACGCGCGACCAGCGGTTGCAGGCGGCCCGGGCGCGCTACGACGCGAGCACCGATGCCCTGCACCGGACGATGACCGTCCAGAGCGGAATCGTGCAGCAGGCGCGCGAGGATGCCCAGGCGCTGGCGGACATCACGGCACGGAGCCAAGCCGCGGAAGGCGCGCTCGCCGTCAGCCAAGCCACTAACCAGCTGCTCGCGCTGACCGCCAAGCAGGGAGTGGCGCTCCAGCAGATGATGGCCGCGCAGTTCCGCGCCGACGCACTCGAGAAGCAGCGCCAGCTGACCGAGTCGGAGGCGTCGCGTGCCGCGACGCGGAAGTTCCTCGGCACCGGCACGGCCTACACGCCCCAGCAATAGCGAGACCGGCCGCGACGGACCAAGCCCCCTGCCGCCGCGGTCGCAGCCCGCGGGGCCCTGGCCACCCGCTCCCCCTGGCCGGGCCCCGCGGCACCCAAGCCCGAGGACAGACCCGTGAACGACCTCAACGTGATCGACCGGTTCATGGCCGACTTCATCCGCTACATCGATAGCGGGTTCGGCCTGCTCGGCCCCGATGTCGGCTTCCTGACATCCGTGCTGATCGGCATCGACATCACGCTCGCCGGCCTGTTCTGGGCGATGGGCGGCGAGGACGACATCATCGGCCGCTTCCTCAAGAAGATCCTCTACATCGGCGTCTTCGCGCTGATCCTGAATCGCTTCTCGACGCTCGCCGACATCATCTTCCGCTCCTTCGCCCAGGCCGGCCTGACCGCCGGCGGGGGAACGCTTTCCGCCGACGACCTGCTGCGCCCCGGCCGCCTCGCGGGCACCGGCTTCCAGGCGGCATGGCCGCTGCTCGACCAGGCCAGCGAGCTGCTCGGCTTCACGACCTTCTTCGACAACTTCATGACGATCATGGTGCTCCTGATCGCCTGGGTGATCGTGATCGTCGCTTTCTTCATCCTCGCCGTGCAGATGTTCGTCTGCATCCTCGAGTTCAAGCTGACGACGCTTGCCGGGTTCATCCTCGTGCCGTTCGCGCTGTGGAATCGCACCAGCTTCCTCGCCGAGCGGGTGCTGGGCAACGTGATCTCGTCCGGCATCAAGGTGATGGTGCTCGCCGTCATCGTCGGTATCGGATCGGGCTTCTTCACCGAGTTCGCCTCCGCCCTCCAGGGCAAGGAGCCCGACATCGGCCAGGCGATGAGCCTCGTGCTCGCCAGCCTCGCTCTGTTCGGTCTCGGCATCTTCGGGCCGGGCATCGCCTCGGGACTCGTGTCCGGCGCGCCCCAGCTTGGCGCCGGCTCGGCGGTCGCGACCACCGCGCTCGCGGCAGGCGGGTTCGCGGTGGCAGGCGGTGCGGGCGCCGCTGCCGCCAAAAGCCTTGCCGGTGCCGGGCTCGGCGCGATCCGCGCCGGCACCTCGATGGGATCGGCAGCATCGACCGCGTACAAGCTCGGCCAGGAGACTTCCGGCTCCAAGTCGGTCGCCGCCGGCATGAGCGGTGTCGCAACCGCCGCCCGGGGCGCGGTAGCGCAGCGCATGGGCGGCGGGCTCGGACTCCGCGCCGCGGGCGGCGAAGGCCAGCGCGCCGCCTGGAATGCCGGCACGACGGGTGCGCAAGCGGGCCCCGGGGAAGCACCGACTCCTGCGTCTAACGCCATGCCGGGTTGGGCGCGCGACCTCCAGAACACGCAATCCCGCCGTCACCATCGCCAAGCGGCGATCCACGCTCTCCAGGGCGCGGATCGCGGCGGCGGCGGCGCGACCCCCGACATCAAGGAGAAGGACTGATGCGCTTCAAACGTGCCGTCCAGCGCTACGGGCGCACGGACGAACCCGAGACCTCTTACCGGCGCGCCGGCCAACTTTGGGACGAGCGGATCGGCTCGGCCCGGGCCCAGGCCAGTAACTGGCGGCTGATGGCATTCGGCGGCCTTGTGCTGACCACGGGCCTGTCGGGCGCGCTGGTGTGGCAGTCGCTGCAGAGCCGGGTCGTCCCCTATGTCGTCGCGGTCGACAGCATCGGCCAGGCACAGGCCGTGTCGCCTGCCGCCAGCGAATACCGGCCGACCGACCCGCAGGTCGCCTGGTTTTTGGCGCGCTTCATCACCGATATCCGGGGGCGCTCGCTCGACGCGGTGTTGATGCGCGAAAACTGGCTCCAGGCCTACGACTTCGCGTCGAAGCGCGGGGCGATCTTCCTCGGCGAATATGCCCGTTCGGCGAACCCGTTCGCCGATGTCGGCGACAAGACCGTCTCGGTCCAGGTGACCAGCGTGGTCCGCGCATCCGCGTCGAGCTTCCAGGTGAAATGGTCCGAGCGGGCCTATGATCGCGGGAGCATTGCCGGGACATCGCGATGGACCGCGATCGTCACCGTCCTTCTCAAGCCGCCCCGGGACGCCGAGACGCTGCGCAAGAACCCGCTCGGCCTCTATGTCGACGCGATCGACTGGAGCCGGGAGCTCGAAACCCCCGCCGACCATCCGCCGAGCGCCGCGCCGACGCCCGTCCCGGATCCCGGCATGCCCAGCGGATCGCCGCTCGATCCCAACCTCGGCCAGCCCTCCCAAGCCCAACCGGAGATACGCCCATGAACCGCATCCTGCTTGCGGCCAGCGCGCTCGTCGCAGTGCCCGCCCACGCACAAACGTCGCCGCCGCAACCGCCTCAGTCCGCCACGGCGAGCCCCGGCCCGGTGCCGCCCGTCGCAAAGTCAGTGGCTCCTCCGATACCGGTGGTTCGACCCGTAATACGCCATCGCCACAAGCCATCGCCGGCCGAGCTTCGGGTCCGCGCGGCGAATGCGAAGGCGACCCAGGAGCCTGCCACCCCGGCATTCGTCAACGCCGTGCAGGTCTATCCCTATGGCGACGGCGTCCTGTACCGGCTGTTCGCTGCGCCCGAGCGCATTACCGACATCGCCCTGCAACCCGGCGAGGCGATCGTCTCGGTAGCCGCCGGCGACACGGCGCGGTGGACGGTGGGCGACACGACCAGCGGTGCCGGCGAGAACAGGCGCGTCCATATCCTCGTGAAGCCGTTCGCTGCCGGGCTGTCGACCAACCTCGTCATCACGACCGACCGGCGCGCCTATCATCTGCAGCTCGATAGCACCGCGGCGACCGCCATGGCCGCCCTGTCCTGGACCTACCCCCAGGACGAGCTGATCGCGATCCGCCGGCAGCAGGCGTCGGCGGAAGCGGCTCGCCCGGTGGCTACGGGCCTCGCCGTCGAGCGGCTGAGCTTCGGCTACGCCATTACGGGTGACAAGCCGGCCTGGCGGCCGCTGCGCGCGTTCGACGACGGACGCCAGACGTTCATCGAGTTCCCCGCGAGCGTCGGCGTCGGCGAAGCACCGCCGCTGTTCGTCATCGGCGACCGGGGCGATGCCCAGCTGGTCAACTACCGCATGACTGGCCGCTTCTACGTGGTCGACCGGCTGTTCGATGCCGCCGAGCTTCGCCTTGGGGCGAAGAAGCAGGCCGTGGTGCGCATCAGCCGTGTCGGCGTCGAGCGGGGCCGGCGGCAGCGGAGGTCGTCATGAGCGAGACCGTGCTTGCCGAGGCCGCCTCGCCCAAGGTCGACCCCGAGACTCTCGTGCTGCGCGGCCGTCCCAGTCGGATCATCCGCTTCCGGCGTGGCGCGATCATCGCCATTGCGGCGCTCGGGTCGACGGCGATCGTCGGAGTCACCTGGATTGCGCTCAAGCCCGCGACTTTCCGAATCGTCGCCGGCGCCGAGGAGCAGAAGGACATCGCCAATCGGGCGCCCGACGACGCCTTGGCCGGCGCGCCTAAAAGCTATGGCGACGTGCCGAAGCTCGGGCCGCCGCTCCCCGGCGACCTCGGACGCCCGATCCTGCGCCGGCAGGAGGCGCTTGGGGAATTGCCGCCCTCAGGCTCGTCGGACCAGGCCGCGCAGGCGGCCGAGGCCGAGCGACAGCGGATTCTCGCCGAGCGCAAGGCGGCCCGCGAGTCCGGTGTCATGATGCAGCTCGGCAGCTCCGGACACGCAACGGGCGCTGCGTCATCTGCGGCTACGCCGGCCGCCGCTCCGGCCCGGGAAGAAGGTTCGCCGACGATCACCGTCGATCCCGCACACGATCCGGGCAACCAGCAACGCAAGGCCGACTTTCTCGCCGGCAAGGACCAGACCGGAGACGTCAACCCGCACGCGCTGGTGGCGCCCGTCTCGCCCTATACGCTGAGCGCCGGCAGCATCATCGCGGCGAGCCTGATCACCGGGCTGAACTCGGACCTGCCCGGGTTCGTCACCGCGCAGGTGACCGAGAACGCTTATGACAGCGCCACCGGCCATCTCCTGCTCGTCCCCCAAGGAGCCCGGCTGATCGGCAGCTACGACAGCGTCGTGGCCTATGGGCAAAGCCGGGCGCTGGTTGTCTGGCAGCGCATCGTCTTTCCGAACGGCAGCTCGATCCGGATCGACAATGTGCCCGCGACCGACTTGGCCGGGTATTCCGGCCTGGTCGACAAGGTCGACGCCCATACCTGGCAGCTGCTCAAGGGGGTGGCCATGTCGACGTTGCTCGGCGTCGGGACCGAGCTGAGCCTCGGTGATAGCGAAAGTGACCTAGTCCGCGCGATCCGCGAGTCTGCCCAGCAGGGCACCTCGCGCGCCGGCGACCAGATCGTCACCAAGAACCTCAACGTCCAGCCGACCCTCAAGGTGCGGCCGGGCTGGCCGCTCCGCGTCGTGGTGAACAAGGACATCGTCCTCGCACCGTGGCCGGGCCAGGAGCAATAACATGCCTGAAATCAAGCTCGCGCAGCTACGCGACCGCACGCCGGTCAAGCTCGGCATCTCGGTGATGCCGGACCTGAACCAGGCCCTCAACGACTATGCCGCATTCTATGCTCAGGCCTACGGCCGGGAGGAGTCGGTCGTCGACCTCATCCCCGCGATGCTCGCCGCGTTCCTCGAGAGCGATCGCGCGTTCAACAAAGGGAGGGGGAAATGAGCACCTTCGCCCCTCCGACCGATCCCGACGCGATGGAACCGATCGCCGTGCGGATATCCGCTGCGGTGAAGCTGACCGGCATCTGCCGCTCGACGATCTACGAGCTGATCGGCGACGGTACGATCGAGACCGTGAAGATCGGGCGATCGACCTTCATCCTCTATCCCAGCCTCAAGCGACTGTTTGAGCGGAGCTGACGATGGGCACGGCGTATTGCTGTTGCGCGAACGGCTGGATACCCTTCGATGGGCATCAGGTGCCCGAGGGGGAAGCAGATGCGAAGGCTGGCCGTTGGCGTCTCGTTGGGCGCGGCATGGATTCTGTTCGCCGCGCCGGCAGTGGCTCAGGTTCTTCCCGGTGACCGATCCCACGAAGGTGACTGGTACGTCAGCGACGATACCGACAACAATACGGGCGAACGCAAGGTCTACGCCTTTCAGCTTCACCTCAAGAAGGACGATCCCGACTACGTGACGCTCACCATCCGCTGCACCAACGGAAAGCCAACCTTCTTCGTCGACTGGGACGACCTAGCATTCCCCGACCAGGCGGTGATCACCATCGGCCCGGTGGCTGGTCCGGAGTCCGAGCCCGCCGAGGCGCAGTATGTGTTCGAGAAGTCCGAGGAGATCACCGAGCCCGGGCTCCGTGCGTCGCCGGACACGTCGGCCAAGATCGTTTCGGCGATCGGCCAGGCGAAATATGCAACGATCACCGCGCATCTGGCTTCCGGGAGCCGGACAGTGGGGGTGGACGTCGCTGGTACGCAGGCCGCCTGGAGCCGGGTTTCTCGGCATTGTCCTGTTCGGCTCATGCAGCGACCGCCGCTTTGAGCGAGTAACGCCTCGACGGGGTCAGATCCGGCGTCGTGCTACCGATCGCTCTCCTTGGACAAGGTTGGTGCGTACAGATGTGGTGCTCTTCGCACAAAAGCAGCTCGGTCTTGCCGCGCCCTTAGAACCCTCGGCGTTCGCTCTTGCCATTCGGCCACAGCGGACACGAGCGCGCCATTTCTGCCTAGAATCGCGTCCGC
Organism: uncultured Sphingomonas sp.; assembly: GCA_966211615.1. Lineage (GTDB taxonomy): Bacteria > Pseudomonadota > Alphaproteobacteria > Sphingomonadales > Sphingomonadaceae > Sphingomonas. The sequence goes on along the minus strand of CBIHNZ010000002.1, from coordinate 2,077 downwards.
GAGCTTCACGACTACCAGATTTGGCGTGGCTTCCGGGCGAATCTCCAGCAACTCGGCCAAGGCTCGCTCCTCGTTGCCGGAGCCTAGACGCGACGCCAGGATCGCAAGGCCGATCCCTGCGGATCTGCCGACACCGTGATAGCAGTGAACCAGCAGCGAGCCCGCATTCTGCGCTTGCGCGAAGGCAAGCGCTTCGGAGACCTGTCGCTGGGTTGCAACGCGTATCCCGAGGCTGTCATCGTCGACATCCTCGAATTGCAGAACCAGATGTGCCGGCTTCGGCTGCGTGGAAAAACGCAGGCGGTCTGCCAAGCGGCAGCCAGGATCCTCGAGCGTGATCACGGCGTCGTAGCGGCGCTTGTGCTTCTTCGCTTGGGCAAGGCTGGAGATTGCGATGCACCCTGCTTCAGGCGTTCTCAGTGGCGTGGACATGTAGGCTCCATAATACGGTCTCGTTTGCGCGGTGCCTGAAGCCAGGCGAACGCAGTGAAGCCGGAAGCAAGCTAAGGCAGGCATGTTTGCCGAGCCATCGGCACGCTTCCGGAGCAGTGATCATCGCGCCCGCGCGCCGCGGCGGCCGAAGTCGACCGTAACCACGTTGCCGTCATCGACAGACTTGCTGCTGTCGTCTCCACCGCGCAGCTGGTCGAGATAATCGGACCAGTGCTGCATCATTCGCACGCGCTCTTCCCAATATTGTCCACGCGCATAGGCGCGTCGAACACCATTGTTTTCCATGTGCGCAAGCTGGCGCTCGATCGCGTCGGGGTTCCACAGGCCCATCTCGTTGAGCAGGGTCGCCGCCGTTGCCCTGAAGCCGTGCGCGGTCATCTCGTCGCCGCTATAGCCCATGCGTCGAAGCGCGAAGGTGACGGTGTTTTCCGACATGGGTCGCTTCCACGTGTGAATTGCGGGGAACACATAAGGGCTGTGGCCGGTCAGCGGGCGCACCTCGTCGAGCAGGTCGAGCACCTGCCGCGACAACGGCACCTGATGCGGCCAACGCATCTTCATCTTCTCGGCGGGAATCGACCAGACCGCGCGCTCAAGGTCGAACTCGCTCCACTCGGCACGGCGCAATTCCCCTGGGCGCACAAAGACGTGGGGCGTCATCCGCAAGGCGAACTTGGTGATGGCATGGCAGGAGCAGTCGTCGATCGCGCGCAGCAGCACCCCGACTTCCTTGGGGCGGGTGATCGCGGCGTGGTGTTTTGTTTTCGGGACGATGATGGCACCGCGCAGGTCGCGTGCCACATCGTGCTTCGCCCGACCGGTGGCGATCCCATAGCGAAAGACTCGGCTGATCACGCTGCGCATGCGCCGCGCACTCTCGTAGCGGCCCGTTGCCTCGACCTTGCGCAGCACTGCGAGCACCTCCTGCACCTCGATCTCATGGATCGGCAGGTCGCCAAGGAACGGATAGACCATCTCTAGTAGCCAGCGCACCTTGCGGAGCGTCACCTCGGCGCGCTCCTCGCGTGTGATCTTGACGAACCATTCTTCCGCCACGCCCTTGAAGGTGACGTTGGCGTCAATCTGCGCGCGAAGCTTCCGACGCTTTTTCTCAACAAACGGATCGATGCCGTCGGCAACCATCTTTCGAGCGGCATCGCGCTTGTCGCGCGCCTCGGCGAGGCTGACCTCCGGCCAGACCCCGAGCGCGAGCGCCCGTTGCTTGCCGAGGAGCCGGTAGCTCAGGCGCCAGTATTTGGCGCCGTTAGGCATCACCAGAAGGTAGAGGGATCGGCCGTCGCCGAGCTTATAGGCCTTTGCCCGGGGCTGGGCGTTCCTGATCGCGAGTGCCGTAAGAGCCATGTTGGTATCTCCGTCCGAAAACGGGTGAATCCACGGCCGAAATAGACCAACAAAGCTGTTGGTATGTCGGCGAACGCACCCGAACCATGTCGGAAAAGATATTTGGAAAAGACCTTTGGTCCCAGCCACTTACGCGACGTTCATGGACGTCACCGGACTGGAAAAATGGTGCCCAGAAGAGGACTCGAACCTCCACGGCCTTGCGACCGCCAGCACCTGAAGCTGGTGCGTCTACCAATTCCGCCATCTGGGCACGGGGTAG
>CBIHNZ010000001.1:0-316586 GCA_966211615.1 uncultured Sphingomonas sp. | reverse complement strand
GTAGCTCAGTTGGTTAGAGCACGGGAATCATAATCCTGGGGTCGGGGGTTCAAGTCCCTCCTCCGCTACCATCGGTGGATCGGCCACCGCGCGCCTGGCGCCTTTCATCACCGCAGGATCTGCCGCCAAAACTTCCACCATAGTGGATGTACCTCTAAGCATCTTACCGGAACCGCATTTCCTCCAAATTGGATGTAAACCATGTTCCAACGGCAGAGACCGTGGGGAACGCCATGATAATCGAACAGGAAATCACCTCCGAATTGCGCACGCGGGCCGCAGACCGACAGTCCGGCCTGCTGCTCATGGTGGTCGGCGCCAGCGCGCTGTTCTGGGGCATCGTCTACATCCTGCTCGCCTGACCGGGCGCTGAAATCGCGGCTTGGGAACCGAGCAGCAATGCTGTCGCCCACAGCCATTGCATGACGCCACGCCCGCGCCATGTTGCTTCCGACGATGCGCTCCCCCAAGAAGCGGCATCCAAGAATCGGAAGATATTGATGACTGCCACGCACTCCACTCGCATGCTGATCCTCGGATCGGGCCCCGCCGGGCTTTCGGCCGCCATCTATGGCGCGCGCGCCGGCCTCGCGCCGATCGTCGTCCAGGGCATCCAGCCCGGCGGCCAGCTGATGACCACGACCGATGTCGAGAATTATCCCGGCTTTCGCGACGTGATCCAGGGGCCGTGGCTGATGCAGGAGATGCAGGCCCAGGCCGAGCATGTCGGGGCGCAGATGATGTGGGACACGATCGTCGAGGTCGATGTGAGCCAGCGCCCGTTCCGCATGGTCGGCGACGGCGGCACCGTCTATCTGGGCGACGTGCTGGTGATCGCCACCGGTGCCCAGGCCCGCTGGCTCGGGCTCGATTCGGAAGAGCTGCTGAAGGGCAAGGGTGTTAGCGCCTGCGCGACCTGCGACGGCTTCTTCTTCCGCGGCAAGAAGGTGGCGGTGATCGGCGGCGGCAACACCGCGGTCGAGGAGGCGCTCTACCTCACCAATCACAGCCATGACGTGACCCTGATCCATCGCCGCGATTCGTTCCGCGCCGAGAAGATCCTGCAGGACCGGCTGTTCGCCAACGAGCGGATCAACGTGGTGTGGAACAAGAAGGTCGAGCGCTTCATCGGCGGCGGCCAGCCCGAAGGACTGGTGGGCATCGAGCTGAAGGACACGGTGACCGGCGAGATCTCGACGATCGAGGTAGATGGCGGGTTCGTCGCGATCGGCCACCACCCGGCGACCGAGCTGTTCCGCGGCCATATCGAGCTCGATGCTGACGGCTATATCGTCGTTGAGAAGGGCACGACCAAGACCAACATCCCCGGCGTGTTCGCCTGCGGCGACGTGATGGACAAGCATTACCGCCAGGCGGTCACCGCCGCCGGCACGGGATGCATGGCCGCGCTCGATTCGGAGCGCTTCCTCGCTGAGGCGGACTTCGAGACGGTGGCACAGGCGGCGGAGTAGTTTCGGGGCCAAAGTGCACGGAATCGCGGTTCATTCGTGCACTTTGGCCGATTCCGGCCAAGGGTGTTCAGCGACCCGGTTGACGAAGTCAAAGAGCGGCCCGGGCATTGCCCGACTGCTCGAGCCGAGCACGCGAAATCCTACATTGCAAGCGTGCGCTCGAATCGGGTTTCTCAGCGTCACCCCGGACTTGTTCCGGGCCCCACCGGGCGCCTACCCGGAGTACGCGAGCCTGGAGCGGTCACCCCCGATATGGCGGACCCCGGACAAGTCCGGGGTGACGAAGGGGCGGAGGCTCGCGTTCTAAGCTTTGAGCGCCGCCAACACCGTCGCGAGCAGCCAATCCTTTTCCGCGGCGCTCGCGAAGCTGTGGCTCGCGGTGTCGAGCTGCTCGATGCGGATGCGCCGGCGGACGGGATCGAAGGCAGGGTTCCGATAGGCATCGGCGAAGGCGATGGCAGTGTTGTCGCGCTTCGCCAGCAGGATCGTGATCGGTGCCTGGGTGGCAGCGAGCGCTTGTGCAAGGCGGGCAGGAAGGCCGTCCGGAACCTCAGATTGTTTCTGCGAAACTTTGATCAGACCCTTGAAGAGTTTTGCGATATTCACCCCACCGCGCAGCAGGCGGAGCCATTCGCGCGGGTCGCGCAGCTTCTGGGCATAGTGCGAGCGGATCGCGGCGGCGGGGGGCAGGTCGTCGGACTGCTCGATCACCCAGGGATTGGCGAGCAGCAGCGCGTCGATCCCGGCCGGCTTGTGGAAAAAGGCGAGGGCGGTGGCCGCGTCGCAATTGCCGAAGGCGACGATCCGGGTGACGCCGGTTTCGGTGCGGAACGTGGCGGCGGCGGCGGCGATGTCGTCCGCACTGCTTTCATAGCCGTGATTCTCGCCCATCGAATCGCCGATGCCGCGGCGATCGAAGCGGAACACGGGATGGCCGGCTTCGGCGACGCGCTGGGCGAGCAGCGCCATGCCGCGATGCGCGCCGATGCGGATCTCGTTACCGCCCGAGACGATCAGCAGCCCGGTGCCGCCCGGTGCCTCGTCGAGCGTGCCGAGCAGCGTCTCGCCGGCACAGGCGAATTCGATCAGGCTTCGCATGCGCGGACCCAGGCGGCGATGTCGTCCGCGAGAAGGGCTGCCAGACCAGCGTCATTGTCGGGCTCGGCGCGTCGCCAGAGCGGCGCACCCGGGAAGCGGGCATCGGCATCCTTGGGATCGGAGTCGAGGCGGATCGTGCGCGCGCGCTCCAGATCGGAATCGTCCAGCTCGGCGAGAAACGCGGGCGAGAGGATGTTGCCGGCGAAATCGCTGCCATCGCCGGCCTGGCGGACACGGTTCAGCTCGCGGAGCAGTTCGGGGCCGGTCTGGGGCGCGAAATGCCAGCGCCCGGCGACCAGCACGGTGCCGTCCAGAAGCGCACCGCTTCGGATCGAAACGGCATAGGCGCGCCGACCGGCGGTGCGTGCAGCGGCGGCAAAGGCGGCGCGCAGGTTGGCCATCCGCAGCTGGTCGGTCGGCATCCGGCTGTCCGCGGTGCCGGGCAGGTCGGGCAGCACGCTGGCAATCCCCCGCTCGGCAAGCGTGCGCAGGATCGTCACCAGGAAGCTCCGGGTGCGGTTGGCTTCCTCGAACAGCGGCAGCGCAGCGACTATGACCGGGCCGTCCGGCGGGCCGAAGCGAAGCATCGCCTCGCGGCCGCCGGCCCAGTCATAGGCTTCGATCACCCCAAAGCCTTGGCAGCGGCGAAGCGGGTGAGGGCGCCGAAGCTCTCGAGCATCTCGCCATCGACCTCGTCATCCTCGATCAGGATGCCGAGCCGGTCCTCGATCTCGGTGAGCACGCCTGCCACCGCGAGCGAATCGAGCTCGGGCAGTGCGCCGAACAAAGGCGTGTCGGCGTGGAAGGCGGCGGCGCGTTCCTCGCTCAATCCCAGCACGTCGCGCAACACGGCGCGGACGGTGTTCTCGACTTCAAGCGACCCATCGGGTTGCAATGGCTGTCCCCCTGCGGTGTTTTTTCGGCTCCGTAAGGGTTGGCGGGGGCGCTGCCAAGGGTAAGGGTGGGGACTATGATCGCGCTAGACCCCGTTCCGTACCCGATCGACACGCTGCCGTTGCGTGGCAAGCCCGACGCGGTGGCGCTGGAGGACAAGGCCGGAACGCTCAGCTTTGCGGCGCTCGAAGCGTCGGTCGGCGGCATGGCGCATTGGCTGAGCGGGCTGGGGCTGGCGGCGGGCGAGCGGGTGGCGACCTGGCTGCCCAAGACGCGGACCGCGTGCATGATGCCGCTCGCCGTGCCGCGCGCGGGGCTGATCCATGTCCCGGTCAACCCGGTGCTCAAGCGGGCGCAGGTCGCGCATATCCTGGCCGATAGCGGCGCGCGGGTGCTGGTGACGCAGGCGGCGCGGATCGCGGCACTGGAGCCCGGGGACGTGCCGGCAGACTGCCGGATCGTAACCGAGGAGGAACTGGTTTCGGGCGACGTCCTGCCGCCTTCGAAAGCCGAACCGGACGCATTGGCGGCGATCCTCTACACTTCCGGATCGACCGGGCGGCCCAAGGGCGTGATGCTGTCCCACGCAAATTTATGGCTGGGAGCCATCAGCGTAGGGCATTATCTTCAGATCGAATCTGAGGATCACGTGCTCGGCGTCCTGCCGCTCAGCTTCGATTATGGGCAGAATCAGCTCTTCTCGACCTGGGCCGCCGGTGCGCGCGTCGTGCCGCTCGATTATCTGACCGCGCGCGACGTGGTGAAGGCGGTCGAGCGTTTCGCAATTACGACGCTGGCGGGCGTGCCGCCGCTCTGGGTGCAGTTGCTCGAGGCGGAATGGCCTGCCGAGACCGCGGAGCGGCTGAGGCGGCTGACCAATTCGGGCGGGGCGCTGACGCGGGCAATGGTGAAAGGCCTGCGCGAACGCTTTCCCGAGGCGCGGCTCTATCCGATGTATGGGCTGACCGAGGCGTTCCGGTCGACCTATCTCGATCCGGCTTTGGTCGACGCCAATCCCGATTCGATCGGGCGCGCGATCCCCTTTGCCGAGATACTGGTTGTCGATGCCGATGGGCGGCGGGCGCAGCAGGGCGAGCTGGTCCATGCCGGGCCATTGGTGGCGCAGGGCTATTGGCGCGATCCCGAGCGGACCGCGCAGCGCTTTCGCCCGGCGCCTTTATTCGCCACAAACGGAGGCATGGCGGTGTGGTCCGGAGACACGGTGATCGAGGGCGACGACGGTCTGCTGCGCTTCGTCGGGCGTGACGACGAGATGATCAAGTCCGCCGGCAACCGGATCAGCCCGACCGAGATCGAGGAAGCCGTGCTTTCGGGCGGCGAGACCGGCGAGGCGGCGGCATTCGGCGTGGCGGATGCCCGGCTGGGCCAGGCGATTGTGGTGGTGGCACGGGGCGACGGCGCGCGCGAGCACGACCTGCGCGAGCGGCTGCGGCGCGAGCTGCCGAGCTTCATGCAGCCGGCGCGCTACGAATGGCAGACGGAATTGCCGCGCAACGCCAATGGCAAGCTCGACCGCGCGGCGCTGAAGGCTGGGCTGGCATGAGCAGTCCCAAGCCCTTCGGTCCGATCCCTCCCGAGTTCGCCGGGCTGGACGCGCTGCCCTGGCTGGACGTGGCGACGCCGGCCTATGTCTATGATTTTGCCGTGGTCCGGGCGCGGGTGGCGCGGCTGCGGGCGGCGCTGCCGGAGCGGGTCGCGGTGCATTACGCGATCAAGGCGAACCCGTTTCCGCCCTTGCTCGCCGCGATCGCGCCGCTGGTCGACGGGCTCGACGTGGCATCGGCGGGGGAGCTGGGGCGTGCGCTTGACGTCATGGCGGCGGACGCGATCAGCTTTGCCGGGCCGGGCAAGCGCGACGAGGAGCTGGAGGCGGCGATCCGCGCCGGAGCGACGATCAACCTCGAATCGATCGCCGAGGGGCAGCGCGCGCTGGCGATCGGCAAGGCGCTGGGCGTGCGGCCGAGGCTGGCGGTGCGCGTGAACCCCGATTTCGAGCTGCGTGGGTCGGGGATGAAGATGGGCGGGCGGGCCTCGCCCTTCGGGATCGAGAGCGCGCATGTGCGTGGGCTGGTCGAGCTGATCTTGGGCGAGGGCGCCGACTGGCGGGGACTGCACATCTTCGCGGGATCGCAGTCGCTCGACACCGAGGCGATCGTCGCGACCCAGGCGGCGACGATCGAACTGGCCGCGCGGCTGGCCGATGCGTGTCGCGCGACGCCGCCGCTGGTCAATCTGGGCGGCGGGTTCGGCATTCCCTATTTCCCCGGTGACGCGGCGGTGGACGTCGAGGCGATCGGCGCGGCACTGGGCGAGGCGATGGCGCGCTTGCCCGCTTCGCTCTCCGGATCGGCGTTCGCGATCGAACTGGGGCGCTGGCTGGTGGGCGAGGCGGGAGTCTATCTGGCGCGCGTCGTCGATCGCAAGGAGAGCCAGGGTGAGACCTTCCTGATCGTCGACGGCGGCCTCAACCACCATCTCGCCGCAACGGGCAATTTCGGCACCGTCGTGCGCCGCAACTATCCTGTCGCGCTGGCGCACCGGATGCAGGACGCGGCGGAGGAAGTGGTCAGCGTGGTCGGGCCGCTCTGCACACCGCTGGATCGGCTGGCGGATCGGGTGGCGTTGCCGATGGCCCAGGTGGGCGACCTGATCGCGATCTTCGCTTCGGGCGCCTATGGCGCGACGGCGAGTCCGTCGGCGTTTCTGGGCCATCCGCCGGCGCTGGAAATATTGGCCGAAACGCGGGCCATCTAGCGCCTAACGCTATCTTTACCTCTCCCGCGCATAGCTGCGGCTGATCCTGCGCGGGTTGGCTGCCGAGACGTTGGCGCCGCCTCCCCCCGCGCGGATGGGGAGCTCGATCATGTTTTCTTCGTCAGTGACCAGGATGTTCGCGGTGCCGGTGCTGGGCGCCGTGCTGCTTTCGGGTTGCAGCAGTGGTGGCCGGCCCGAACTGCCCTCGGCCGCCTTCGTCGCCGGACGCGAGGCGCCGAGCGACCAATATGTCATCGGGCCGCTCGACCAGCTCAACGTCTTCGTGTGGCGCAATCCCGAGCTCTCGGCCAAGGTGCAGGTGCGTCCCGACGGCCGCATCACCACGCCGCTGATCAGCGACATGCCCGCGGTCGGCAAGACCCCGGCGATGCTGGCGGACGACCTCAAGATCGCGCTCGGCGAATATATCAAGGATCCGATCGTCTCGGTGATCGTCGAGAATTTCTCGGGCACCTACAGCCAGCAGGTCCGCGTCGTCGGCGCGACCGAGAAGCCGGCCTCGCTGCCGTACCGCGCCAACATGACGATCCTCGATGCGATGATCTCGGTGGGCGGGCTTTCCGAATTCGCCTCGGGCAACCGCGCGCGGCTGATCCGCTACGACAAGCAGACCGGCAAGCAGACCGAGTTCCACCTGCGCCTGTCGGACTTGCTCAAGAACGGCGACACTTCGGCCAACGTCAAGCTCGAGCCGGGCGACGTGGTGATCATCCCCCAGAGCATGTTCTAAGGGGCCGCGCGGGGTGGGGAACATCTACGACGAAGTGCGCGCCGCGCTGCATGCGGTGTGGATGCGGCGCTGGATAGCGCTGGCGGTGGCCTGGGCGATCTGCCTGGCCGGCTGGATGGTCGTGTCGCAGATGCCCAACCAGTATGAATCGCGGGCGCGCGTCTTCGTGCAGCTGCGCCAGATCCTGCCGACCCAGACCGGCAATGTCGCGCTGGAGCAGCAGAAGGATATCGACCGGATCCGCCAGACGCTGACCAGCGCGGTGAACCTGGAGAAGGTCGTGCGCGGCACCGACATGGCGAAGACGGTCGCGACCGATCGCGACGTCGCCGATCGCGTCGCCGGGTTGCAAAAGGCGATCAAGCTGACCGCGCAGCAGGACAATCTGTTCGAGATCTCGGTGACGGGGCCGAACGGCAAGATGGCGCGCCAGATCGCGCAGAAGCTGATCGACATCTTCGTCGAGGACAATCTGGCCGACAATCGCGACCAGACCAGCCAGTCGCTGCGCTTCCTCGACCAGCAGCTCGACGTGCGCCAGAAGGCGCTCCAGGAGGCCGAGGCCAAGAAGGCGGACTTCCAGTCACGCTATCTGGGGGCGCTGCCGGGCACCGGATCGCTCGACGACCGGATCGGTGCGGCGCGGACGCAGCTGGCGCAGATCCAGTCGGACCTGGCGGCGGCACAGAGCAGCCTGGCGGCGATCAACGGGCAGATGGCCGGAACCTCCGCCAATGTGCCGGGCGTGGCCGGTACCGCGGTGGCGGGGCCTGCCCGTGCAAGGCTTGCGGCGATCCAGGGCCAGCTCGCCGATGCGCGCGCCAAGGGCTGGACCGACAATCATCCCGACGTGATCGCGCTCAAGAGCCAGCTCGCGGCAGCCACCGCAGCGGCGCGCAGCGAGCCGGTGATCAGCGGTGGGGGCGGGGCTACCGGCAATCCGCTGTATCTCAGCCTGCGTTCGATGCAGGCGGACAAGGCCTCGCAGGTCGCGGCGCTCAACCAGCGCAAGGCGCAGATCGAGGGCGACCTCGCGGCGCTCAACGCCAAGATCGCCGATTCGCCGGGCGTTGCCGCCGAGCAGGGGCAGATCGACCGCGAATATCAGGTCCTCAAGGACCAGTATGACAAGCTGCTCACCGACCGCGAGCAGGTGCGCATCAACAGCCAGGCGCAGACCGAGACCGATGCGGTCAAGTTCAGCGTGATCGACCCGCCGACCCAGCCGCGCGCGCCGACCGCGCCGAACCGGCCGCTGCTGCTGACCGCTGTGCTGATCGCGGGTCTTGGCGCCGGTGTCGCCGCCGCGTTCGCGCTCGGCAAGCTGCGCAGCACCTTCGACACCGCGGCGCGGCTGGAAAAGGCGAGCGGGCTGCCGGTGATCGGATCGATCGGGGAGGTCGTGACTGCTGCCCAGGTGGCGCTCCGCCGCCAGCGGCTGACGCTGTTCGCGGGCGGGCTCGGCGCATTGGGCGTCGCCTATCTGGGACTGGTCGGCGTCGAATTCGTCCAGCGCGGCATGGGGGCCTGAGTCGATGAACGAACATACCCCCCGGCGCTATCGCGGATCGCTGCTCGAGCGGGCGGCGGCGCAGAACCAGTTCGCGGTTCCGGGCACCGGCAACCAGCCCACCTTCGCCGAGCCTGAGGCGGCACCGGCTCTGGCCCCGCAGCCGGTTCCCCCGGTGCAGCCGATCCAGGCGCCCGCCGCGCCGATCGTCGCGCAGGAGCCCGAGGGTCCGCTGCTGCGCCGCGGCCATGAAGTCGAAGCGCCTGCACCCGAGCCGATGATCGCGGCGGCGCCCGCGCCGATTGCCGAGCCCGTCATCCGCGCGGCGTCCGCAATGGTGCAGCCGGGCGTCCGCCGCTCGGCGCCGATCGACCGCGATGCGCTGGCCGAGGCGGGGATGCTCGTTCCCGGGGGACCGATCACGCCGCTCGCGGAGGAGTTCCGCATGGTGAAGCGCCAGCTTCTGCTCACGGCGCGCGCCGTGGCGGGGGCGGACGCCGATCGTGCGCGGATGATCCTGGTCTGCTCGGCGCAGCCCGACGAGGGCAAGACCTTCTGCGCGATCAACCTCGCGCTCTCGATGTCGGCCGAGAAAGACGTCGAGATCCTGCTGGTCGATGCCGATTTCGCCAAGCCGGACGTGCTGGAGCGCCTTGGCCTGCCGCAGGGCCCGGGCCTGCTCGATGCGCTAACCGGCGACGTCGATGTCGAGGACTGCATCGTCGATACCGACGTACCGCAATTGTCGGTGCTCCCTGCCGGAACGCGCAGCGTGAGCGACACCGAATTGCTGGCGAGCGACAAGGCGCGCCGCATCCTCGACAAGCTCGCCGCAGCCAATCCGCGCCGCATCGTGATCTTCGATTCGCCGCCCGCGCTCGTCGCGTCGCCGGCATCGGTGCTGGCGCTGCACGCCGGGCAGGTGATGCTCGTCGTCCGTGCCGACCGCACCAGCGAGAGCGACCTGCGCGCCACGGTCGCCGCGCTCGACGGCTGCGAACATATCCAGCTGGTCCTCAACTCGGTGTCGTTCCAGCCCGCCGGGCGCCGCTTCGGCAGCTATTACGAGGAGACCGGAAAGTGATCCGCTACGGCATCGCCGCCGCCATCCTGGCGCTCGCGATCCAGCCCGCGAACGCGCAGCAGCAGCAGCGCCGCGTGCAGATCTCGCCCTATATCGAGGCGGGCCAGGTACTGGCCGCCGATCTCGGCGACGGCGGGGACGTGCTGACCTATTCGACGCTGGGTGCGGGGATCGACGCGTCGGTGCAGACCCGCCGCGTCCAGGTGCAGATCAGCTACCAGTATCAGCACCGTTTTTCGTACGACAAGGATCTGACCGACGACAACACGCACAGCGGCCTTGCCCGTGCCAAGGCGGTGGTCGCGCCGGGTCTCACGCTCGAAGCCGGCGCGATCGCCACACGCACCCGTTCGGACATCCGCGGCGATGCGCCGCAGAGCTTCGCCGGCAACACGCGCAATGTGAGCCAGGTCTATTCGGCATTCGCGGGCCCAAGCCTGGCGACGCATCTCGGCGCCGCATTCGTCAACGCGGCCTATCGCTTCGGCTACACCAAGGTGGAAGCGCCGGGCGCCACGGGCGTGCCGGCCAACCAGCCGCGGCTCGACTATTACGACGATTCCAAGGTCCATGTGGCGACCGCCAGCGTCGGCGTGAAGTCCGGCACGGTGCTGCCGGTCGGGATCACCGCGAGCGGATCGTTCACGCGCGAGGATGCCGGCCAGCTCGACCAGCGTTTCGAGGGTAAATATGGCCGTGGCGACGTGGTGCTGCCGGTCGCGCGCGGCGTCGCGCTGACTGCGGGCGTCGGCTATGAGAAGATCCAGATCAGCCAGCGCGACCCGGTGCTCAACGGCATCGGCGATCCGGTGCTCGATTCGCGCGGCCGCTTCGTCACCGACGAGTCTTCGCCGCGTCGGATCGCCTATGACCTGAGCGGCGTTTTCTGGGATGCCGGCGTGATCTGGCGCCCGAGCCCGCGCACCTTCCTCGAGGCGCGTGCGGGCCGCCGCTATGGTTCGATGAGCTATACCGGCTCGTTCAGCTACCAGATCGGCCCGGGCAGCGGGGTACAGATCGGCGTCTATGACAGCGTCGAGAGCTTCGGCCAGCAGCTCAACGGCAGCCTGACGACGCTGCCGACCGCGTTCGTCACCACCACCGATCCGTTCGGCAACCAGTTCAGCGGCTGCATCTACGGCACCGTGGGCAGCGCGACCGGCGGGTGCCTGAACAGCATCTTCGCCTCGGCGGTCACCTCGGCCTATCGCGCGCGCGGCGTCGCCGGCGTGGCGGTGCTCAACCGCGGCAACACCCGGATCGGCATCGGCGGCGGCTATGCCAAGCGCACCTTCATCACGCCGAACGTACCGGGCGGCTTCACGCTGAACGGCGCCGAGGACGAGAGCATCTATGGCCAGCTGTTCGCATCGACCGATATCGGCCGCAACGGCCAGCTGAGCAGCAGCGTGTTCGCCAGCTATTACAACACCGATCTGCCGGGCAATGACGGCATCCTCGGCTGGGGCGCGAATACTGCGTATACGCATAGCTTCGGACATTTGGGGGCAACAATTTCGGCGGGCATATTCGGCTTCGATCGCGATGGCGACAGCAGCACTTCGGCACAGGCGCTGCTAGCACTGCGGTACGGATTCTAAGGGGGGCGTTGCTCCCGCGGAGTGAATGACGATGTACGACGACCATTACGGATTGAGCGGCCGGCCGTTCCAGCTGACGCCCGATCCCAATTTCTGGTTCGATACGGCCACGCACCGCAAGGCGATGGCCTATCTCGGCTATGGCCTGAGCCAGGGCGAAGGCTTCGTCGTGATCACCGGCGATCCCGGCGCGGGCAAGACCACGCTGATGGGCCATCTGCTCGCCGAGATCGACAGCGAGCGGCTGAACGTCATCAAGATCGTCTCAGCGCAGCTGGAGCCCGACGAGCTGCTGAGGCTGGTGTGCGCCGGCCTCCAGGTCGATGCCACGGGGCTTTCCAAGGCCACGATGCTGGCCGCGGTCGAGCGCGGGCTCCACACGATGGCGCGAAACGGCAAGCGCACGCTGTTGGTGGTCGACGAAGCGCAGGCGCTGCCGTTCGAGAGCCTGGAAGAGCTGCGCATGCTCTCCAATTTCCAGGCCGGCGGCTATCCGCTGCTCCAGATCTTCCTGCTCGGCCAACCCGAGTTCCGCCTGACGCTGCACGAGACGCAGTTCGAGCAGCTGCGCCAGCGCGTGATCGCGATGCATCATCTGGCGCCGATGGATGCCGATGAGCTCGAGCCCTATCTGATCCACCGGCTCTCCTGCGTCGGCTGGCGCGGCCGCCCGCGCTTCACCAATGACGGCATCGAGGCGATCTATCGCTGGTCGGGCGGCATTCCGCGCCGGGTGAACCAGCTTGCCAGCCGCGTGCTGCTGTTCGGCGCGGTCGAGCAGATCGACAGCTTCGGCGCGCATGAGGTGGGCGCGGTGATCGCGGACCTTGACAACGACACGCCTGGCCGCGCGCACAGCCGCATCGCCGAGGCATTCCCGAACCGTACGCCGGCGCCGATGCCGATGGGCACCCCGGTCCCCCCCGAGCCCGGTCAGCCGCGTCGGCGGAAGACCGATGCGGTGGCGGAAGGCAGCGATGTCGAGGAGCGCGTCGCCCAGCTCGAGGCGCAGGTCCGTCAGCAGGATGAGGCGCTGCGGCGCGTGCTGGCGCTGCTGGTCGATTGGGTGGAGAATGGCGAGGGTGAGCGGCCGGACATCTCCGCGCTGCGCCGAACCACGGTCTGAGGACATGATCACCAACGGGCTCTCGGTCGACGTCGAGGACTGGTTCCAGGTCGGCGCGTTCGAGAACACGATCTCGCGCGACGACTGGGAGTCGCTCGAGCATCGCGTCGAGGCCAATACCGATCGCGTGCTGGCGCTGTTCGAGGCGGGCGGGGTCAAGGCGACCTTCTTCACCCTGGGCTGGGTGGCGGAGCGCCATCCGGCGCTGATCCGGCGCATCGCCGAGGCGGGGCACGAAGTCGCCAGCCATGGCTGGGACCATCGCCGCGTCTTCACCATGGGCCCCGAGCAGTTCCGTGCCGATCTGGCCGCGGCGCGCAAGGCGCTGGAGGATGCCGCCGGCGTCGCCGTCACCGGCTATCGCGCACCGAGCTTCTCGATCGATACCCGCACACCCTGGGCGCATGAGGTGCTGGCGGACGAGGGCTATCTCTATTCGTCGAGCATCGCGCCGATCCGGCACGACCATTATGGCTGGCCCGACGCGCCGCGCGGCGCGCACCAGCCGGTCTGCGGATCCGCGCTGATCGAGCTGCCGATCACCCTGGCGCGCTTCATGGGCAAGGAGGTCACCGCAGGCGGCGGCTTCTTCCGCCTGCTGCCTTCGGGCGTCACGCATCGTGCGGTCCGCGAGGCCAATCGCCTCGACCGCGCGGCGATCTTCTATTTCCACCCCTGGGAGATCGATCCCGGCCAGCCGCGCGTCACGCAGGCGCCGTTCAAGTCCAGGCTGCGACATTATTCACGGCTGGGCGCGATGGCGGGCAAGCTCGAGAAGCTGATCGCGGGGCATCGCTGGGGCCGGATCGACGAGGTCGCGGCCGAGGCCGCCCGGCGGCCGCAATGAACGCCCCGATGCTGCACAGGCCGGTCGGCGTTCGTGTCGCCGATCTGGACGACGCGATCGACCGGGCACGGATCGGGACCTGGGTGCAGGATCATCCGCAGGGCACGCCCTTCCATCTGCCTGCCTGGAGCGTGGCGGTGGCGCGCGGATGCCGGCAGAAGAGCCATTACCTGATCGCCGAGCGCGGCAAGGGCGAGATCGGCGGCGTGCTGCCGCTCACCGAGATGCATTCGCCCCTGTTCGGCCGGGCGCTGGTCTCCACCGGCTTCGGGGTGGGCGGGGGCATATTGGCCGATACGCCGGCAGCGGTCGTCGCGCTCGGCGAAGCGGCCTGGGCGCTGGCGGAGCGGCTGTGCTGCCCCGGCGTCGAGCTGCGTGGCGGCACTCGGCCGGGCGACGCCTGGCATGTCGACGACACGACCTATCTGGGCTTTGTCCGCGATCTGGCGGGCGACGACGAGGCCGAACTGCTCGCGATTCCGCGCAAGCAGCGCGCCGAGGTCCGGCGCGCGCTGGGCAACGAGCTGGAGGTGCTCAGCGGCCTCCACCTGGACGATGTGCGCGCCCATTATGCCGTCTATGCCGAAAGCGTCCGCAATCTCGGCACGCCTGTATTTCCCCTGAATCTTTTTTCCGAAGTCCTGCGCGAATTTGGTAGTGCTGCGGATCTGCTTTTGGTCCGGCACCGGGGGGTGGCAGTGGCTGGCGTGTTGAGCCTCTATTGGAACGGCACGGTCTATCCCTATTGGGGTGGGGGCACCGCCGCGGCGCGGACGCTGCGCGCCAACGATGCCATGTATTTCGCGCTGATGGGGCATGCGCGCGAGCGCGGGTGCACCCGCTTCGATTTCGGACGCTCGAAGACCGGCACGGGCGCCGCGGCGTTCAAGAAGAACTGGGGTTTCGAGCCCGAGCCGCTGACCTATTTCGCGCGCACCGCAGACGGCGCGCCGCCGCGCAGCGTCAATCCGCTCGACCCCAAATACCGGCTCCAGGTCGAGACCTGGAAGAAGCTGCCGCTATGGCTCGCCAATCGCGTCGGGCCGTGGATCTCGCAGGGGCTGGGGTGATGGGCGATATCCTGTTCCTCGCGCACCGGGTGCCCTATCCGCCGAACCGCGGGGACAAGATCCGCGGCTTCCACCTGCTCAAATATCTTTCGACCAGGAAGCGCGTCCATCTGATCGCCTTTGCCGACGATCCGGCGGATCTCCGCCAAAAGGATGGGCTGAAGCGCCTGACCGGCAATCGCTCGATCGTCTGGCGCTCGAAGCCCGGCATGATGGCTGGGCTGCGGGCGCTGGTCTCGCGGCGGCCGGTGTCGGTGGTGGCGTTCGACAACGAGGCGCTGCGGTTGTCGGTGGAGAATATCCTCGCACGGCATGCGATCGACACGATCTTCATCTTCTCCGGGCAGATGGCGCAATATCTGCCGGCGCGCCCGCGCCAGCGCGTCATCATGGATTTCGTCGACATGGATTCGGCCAAGTTCGCCGCCTATTCGAAGACCGCCCGCTGGCCGATGTCGTGGGTGCATCGCCGCGAGGCGAACCTGCTCCAGCAGTTCGAGAAGCATGTCGCGGCGCGCGCCGATGCCAGCCTGTTCGTGAGCGAGGCCGAGGCGCAGCTGTTCCGCGACCGCACCGGCGCGGACCGCGTGCATGTCATCGAGAACGGCATCGACACCGACTATTACGATCCCGCGGCGCAATTTCGTTCGATCGAGACGATGGACCCGCTGATCGTCTTCACCGGCCAGATGGACTATCGCCCCAATATCGAGGCGGTGACCTGGTTCGCCGAGGCGATCTTTCCGCATGTCCGGCTGGTCCATCCCGAGGCGCGCTTCGCGATCGTCGGCCGCGAACCGAGCGACGCGGTCAAGGCGCTTGCCAAATTGCCCGGCGTGACCGTGACCGGGCCGGTGAGCGACGTGCGCGGCTGGCTGGCGGCAGCATCGGTGGTGGTCGCGCCGCTCAAGCTGGCGCGTGGCATCCAGAACAAGGTGCTGGAAGGCATGGCGATGGCGCGGCCGGTGGTGGCATCCGGCGCGGCGGCCGAAGGGCTCGATCATGACGGGACGATCCGGGTGGGATCGAACGTCGCCGAGATCGCCGATGCGGTGAACGAACTGCTCTCGAACCCCACAAAGGCGGCCGAGCTGGGCGCGGCCGCCCGCGGCCAGGTGATCGACCGCTATAGCTGGGAGGCGCGGCTCGCCCCGCTCGATGCGGTGCTGGGCCTGCCGCTGCGCGCGGCCAAGGCCGAGCGCACGACGCGGAGGACGGCGGCATGACGGCAGCGGTTCCCGCGCACGAGATGGCGGCGGCGCGAACGCGGTTCGACGCGAACTGGAAGCGGCATGCCGCAATCCTGGCGGGCGCCTGGGTCGCGTTGCTGCTGCTGTTCCGCCGCGACACGGGCGATCTGGCGACGATCTATTGGACCAACACGACCTTCGGGCACTGCCTGTTCGTCACGCCGGTGATCGCCTGGCTGGTCTGGCAGCGGCGGCGCGAGCTGGCTTTGGTCTCGCCGCAGGGCTGGTGGCCGGGGCTCGCGCTCGTCGCAGCGGGCGGGCTGAGCTGGATCGTCGGCGACGCGTCGAGCGTAGCGCTGTTCCGCCATGCCGGACTGATCGTGATGCTCCAGGGCGCGGCGGTGACGGTGCTCGGGCTGAACGTGACCCGCGCCTTGCTGTTTCCGCTGGCCTATATGCTCTTCCTGGTGCCGTTCGGCGAGTTCCTGGAGGGGCCGCTGCAGGACATCACGATCGCGATGGTGATGCCGCTGCTCCACCTGTTCGGGGTGCCGGCGACGGTGGACGGCGTGCTGATCACCACGCCCAACGGCTATTTCGAAGTCGCGGAGGCGTGCTCGGGCGCGAAGTTCGTGATCGCGATGGTCGCGTACGGCGTGCTGGTCGCCAATGTCTGCTACGTCGCCTGGCCGCGGCGTGCCGCCTTCCTGGCGATGGCGATGATCGTGCCGGTGATCGCCAACGGGCTGCGCGCGTTCGGGACGATCTATGCCGCCTGGTGGACATCGGTCGAGCGCGCCACGGGCATGGACCATATCGTCTATGGCTGGGTGTTCTTCGGGCTGGTGATGGCCGCGGTGCTGGCGATCGGCTGGAAATGGTTCGACCGCGATCCCGATGCGGCCTGGTTCGATCCGACCAGGCTGCAGGTGCCGGTGGGCCGGAATATCGAGGCGCCGATCGGCGCGCTGATGGCACTGACCGTGGCGAGCCTGTTCCTCGGCTGGTCGAGCCTGATCGCCGCGCGCGCCGCAACGCTTCCCGCCAGCGTCGAGCTTCCCCAGGTGCCGGGCTGGCAGCGCGTGGGGCTGAGCACTCGTGCGGCCTGGTCGCCGCACTTCCCGGGCGCAGATCACTTCCTGATCGGGCGCTATGCCGACGGCCAGGGCAGGGCGGTGGATCTCGCCGTCGCGGTCTATGGCACGCAGCACGAGGGCAAGGAACTGGTCGGATTCGGCATCGGCGCGATCCGCGAAAATGACCGCTGGGTGAAGATAGAGGACGAACCGAGCTTTGCACGGGGTGCGCCGATGCGCATGACGGGGCCGGGGAGGGTGGAACGCGAGGTCGTGACTTGGTACCGGCTCGGCAACGTACTGACCGGGAGCGACAAGCGCGTGAAGCTGGAGACATTGAGAGCCAAGCTGCTGGGCGGCGACCAAGCCGCGGTGGCGGTGCTGGTATCTGCCGAGCAGACCGATGATGTCGCCGCGCGCGAGAGCATCCAGGCGTTCCTGAAGGCGCTGGGCCCGGTGGAGATGCTCGCCGACCGCATGGCCGGCACTCACTAATGTGCGGCATTGCGGGGCTCTACTACCCCGCCATCGCAAAGCCGGTCGATCCCGCGCGTATCGTGACGATGACCGATGCGCTGGCGCATCGTGGCCCCGACGGCTCGGGTGTATGGACCGCGCCGGGCGTGGGGCTGGGGCATCGCCGCCTCGCGATCATCGACCTGGAAGGCGGCGTCCAGCCGATGGCGACGCCCGACAAGCAGGTGGTCGTCACCTACAATGGCGAGATCTACAATTTCCAGGAGGTCCGCGCCGAGCTGGAGAAGCTGGGCGCGCAGTTCCAGACCGACAGCGATACCGAGGTGCTGCTCCATGGCTGGCGCGCCTGGGGTCCGGACATGCTCGACCGGCTGAACGGCATGTTCGCCTTCGCGCTCTACGACGCCGGGCGGCGGAGCCTGTTCCTGGCGCGCGACCGGTTCGGGGTGAAGCCGCTCCATTATGCCGAACTGTCGGACGGGGCGGTGGCCTTCGCATCCGAGCTGAAGGGGCTGCTCGCGCATCCGCTGTTCCGCCGCGCGCCCGATTTCCGCGCAGTCGAGGATTATCTGGGGCTCGGCTATGTGCCCGACGACGCATCGATGCTCGCGGGGGTGAAGAAGCTTCCCGCCGGGCATTTCCTGCTGATCGAACGCGGCCGCCCGGTGCCCGAACCGGTGCGTTGGTGGGATATCGACTTCTCGAAGCGCGCGACCGGCAAGGTGCGCGATCTCGAAGCCGAGCTGGTCGAGCATATGCGTGCAGCCGTGCGCTCGCGGATGATCGCCGACGTGCCGCTGGGCGCCTTTCTCTCGGGTGGGGTCGACAGCTCGGCGGTGGTGGCGCTGATGGCCGAGGCGAGCCGCGCGGCGGTCAAGACCTGCACGATCGGCTTCGACGAGGTGGATCACGACGAAACCTCGCATGCGCAGATCGTCGCGGATCGCTTCGCGACCAGCCACAGCGTCCGCACGGTGGATTCGGACGATTTCGGGCTGATCGACACGCTGGTGGCCGCGTTCGACGAACCCTTTGCCGATGCCTCGGCGCTGCCGACCTATCGCGTCTGCCAACTCGCGCGCGAAACCGTGACGGTGGCGCTGTCGGGCGATGGCGCGGACGAGGCGATGGCGGGCTATCGCCGCTACAAGTTCTTCGCGGCCGAGGAGCGGATGCGCGCGCTGTTGCCGCAGCAATTCCGGTCGAGCGTGTTCGGCACGCTGGGCAACCTCTATCCCAAGGCCGATTGGGCGCCGCGTCCGTTCCGCGCCAAGACGACTCTGCTCGCGCTCGCCGAAGGGGGCGAGTTCGCCTATCCCAAGGCGGTGGGCGTCACCGGCCCGGCGCTCCGGCGCAAGCTCTACAGCCTCGAGGCGATCAAGGCGCTGAACGGGCACAGCGCCGAGCAACGCTATGTCGATACGATGCGCCGGGCGCCGGCGCGCGACGGGCTCGACCGCGCGCAATATGCCGATATCAAGCATTGGCTGCCCGGCGACATTCTGACCAAGGTCGATCGCGCCAGCATGGCGGTGAGCCTGGAGGCCCGCGAGCCTTTGCTCGACTATCGCTTCGTCCAGTTTGCCGCGACGCTGCCGCCATCGCTCCGCATCAAGGCGGGACAGGGCAAGTGGCTGATGAAGAAGGCGCTGGAGCCCTGGTTGCCCAAGGACATCCTCTACCGCCCGAAAATGGGTTTCGTGACGCCGGTGAGCGCCTGGTTCCGCAAGGGGCTGGCCGAAGAGGCGGCGGGGCTGGCGCTGTCGCCGGTGCTGGCGGGGACCGGCTGGTTCGACCTCAAGACGATCGCGAAGCTCGCCGACGATCACCGTGCCGGTCGCGCCGAGCATGGCCGGACCTTATGGCAGTTGCTGATGCTGGAACGGAGCCTGGCGCGGCTGTTCGGGTGAGATCTGGGATGTCCGCCATCGGCGGGACATTCGCTCGGAGCCGCTGGACCTCTGCTCGTGGTGGCTTCCGGAAAGCCACCTTTCATTCAAACCTTCGCCCTTCGAGGGGAAGGGGTGTCGCGTAAG
The DNA here is from genome assembly GCA_966211615.1 of uncultured Sphingomonas sp. Taxonomy (GTDB): domain Bacteria; phylum Pseudomonadota; class Alphaproteobacteria; order Sphingomonadales; family Sphingomonadaceae; genus Sphingomonas. The sequence goes on along the minus strand of CBIHNZ010000001.1, from coordinate 297,579 downwards.
GGACGGCTCAGGAAGCCTGAGCCATCCGATCGGCGCGACGGCGGGGACGGTCGCGGCTTTCAGCGAGGGCGATGCCGCCTGCGGAAAGTGCTGCCAGAGCTGCCAAAACGATGATCATGATACTGTCCTTTCATTCTTTGCCGCGGCGGAGGGGTCGCGGATGGGTTCGATGCGCGGTTCAGGCGATCGCGGGGCCGACGGCACCGGCCATGAAGACGGCGCTGGCGAGGAAGGTGAAAGCAACTGCGACAAAGGCGTTGCGAAGCGAGGCGGCTTGATAGGTCATGGTCTTGTTCCCTGTGTTGTCTGATGCCCGGTATTGGGCCTGCCAACATCTCAGCAGGAAGCGTGCCAAAATCGTAAGTTGTTGATTTTTATGAGTCGAGTTTGCGAGCTGGTGAAATTTGCGAATTCGTATCGCCAAGAATTGGGAAAATTTGCGATGTTTGCGGGCGCGGATTTGGCGCGCGGCCCGCTCAGCACGCTGCTCGCGACCGATCGGCCAGGCCGCAGGCGTTCGCGTGCGGACACCCGTGTCCGGTTTCGAACATGTCCCTGCGCTTGGCGCGGAATGTCCCGGCGTCGATGCCCGATCGCGCTCCCTGTCCGCTAGGCGGTGCGCAGCAGCGTCAACCCGGCGTGCAGCGTGAGCGCCACCAGCGCGAATGTCGCGAGCACGAAGAGCGGGAAGCGGACCGCGACGCGGTTGAAGGTCGCCTGCACGATGCTGTGGGCGATGCGCAGGCCGACATAAGCCCACGCGATCCACGCGTTGATCCCGTTGCCCGCACCCATGAGCGCCAGCGTCAGCGCGATCGCGTAGAACAGCGTCGGCTGCTCCATCAGATGGTTGTAATTGTGCGCCGGCCATTGTGCGCGTTCATCGAGCAGCGTGTCGAGGATGCCCGGGCGGCCGCCGCGAACCTTCGACATGTCGATCCCCGCCTTTTTCAGTGCGGGCAGCCGGATGGTCATCATCCAGACGCACATGATGATGGTCCAGGCGACAAGCGTTACCACCGGCGCAAGAATTTGGCTGTGCATGTTTTCCTCCCCAGAAACGGAAAGGCTGCAGCAATGGGTTTGCCAATGCAACTTATGGGCGGCGCGCAGGTCGGATCCACGCTCGCATCATCTAACACCGCATAACGCCATCTAGCTGGGCACGCGCCGGGCTGGGCACCATCTCCCAAGCCGAGGCCTGGCAGCATGCCGGACCCGCCAACTTCGACCGGAGATAAGCCATGACCAGGTTTTCATCGCGTATGACTCGCCGTGCCATGCTCGCCAAATCGGCCGCCGGTGGCGGAGGCTTGCTGCTCGCCACGTCCGGCGCGGCGGGCAGGGCCCTCGCCGCCGGCGGCGACGATATCCGCCCTTTCAAGTTCCACGCTTCGGATGCCGACCTCGACGATCTCCGTCGCCGCATCCTGGCGACGCGCTGGCCGGACCAGGAGACCGTCGGCGACACGTCGCAGGGCCTGAAGCTGGCGACGATGAAGGCAGCCGCCAGCTATTGGGCGAACGAGTATAAGTGGCGCACCTGCGAAGACTATATCAACAACCTGCCCAACTTCCTGACCGAGATCGACGGGGTGGACATCCACTTCATCCATGTGAAGTCGAAGCACGCCAACGCGTTGCCGATCCTCATCACCCATGGCTGGCCGGGTTCGATCATCGAGCAGCTCAAGGTCATCGGCCCGCTGACCGATCCGACTGCGCATGGCGGGACGGCGGCGGATGCCTTCGACGTCGTGATCCCTTCGCTTCCGGGCTATGGCTTCTCGGGCAAGCCCCGGGCGCTTGGCTGGGATCCGATCCGCATCGCCAAGGCCTGGGCGGTGCTGATGCAGCGGCTGGGCTACAGGCGCTATGTCGCGCAGGGCGGCGACTGGGGCAATGCGGTCACCGAGCAGCTGGCGCTGCTCGAGCCGGCGGGCCTGATCGGCATCCACACCAACATGCCTGCCACCGTGCCCGACGATATCTCCGCGGCGCTGGCGGCGGGCGGCGCTGCGCCCGCCGGCCTCTCGGCAGACGAGAAGCACGCCTATGACCAGCTCGACTTCTTCTACAAGAACGGACTGGGCTATGCGAACGAGATGGCCCATCGCCCGCAGACGCTTTACGCGCTGGCGGACTCGCCGATGGGCCTCGCCGCCTGGATGTTCGACCATGATACGCGCAGCATGGAACTGATCACCCGGGTGTTCGACGGCGGCCAGGAAGGCCTGTCCAAGGAAGACCTGATCGACAATGTCGCGCTCTACTGGCTGACCAACACGGCGGTGTCCTCGGCCAGGCTCTACTGGGAAAGCAAGCTGGCCTTCTTCGCCCCCAAGGGCGTGAAGCTGCCGGTCGCGGTCACCGCCTATCCGGACGAGCTGTACCAGGCCCCGCAGAGCTGGACCGAGCGCGCCTATCCCAAGCTCATCCACTACAACAAGCAGCCCAAGGGTGGGCATTTCGCGGCCTGGGAACAGCCCGCTTCGTTCACCAGCGAGATGCGTGCGTCGTTCAAGTCGCTGCGCTAGTCGACCCCGTGGCGGCGCGCATCCCGCATGCGCGCCGCTGCTAGTGCTTGGCCGTCCAGCGCGCGAAGATCTCGGGCCAGAGACGTCCGGATGAGTCGACCGGCAGGTGCATCCCGCCAAAGCCATGGCCGCCGCTTTCCAGCAGATGCGCTTCCACCGGCACCTTGGCGCGGCGGCACGCGTCGATCATCGCGAGGCTCTGCTGGATCGGGACCGTGCCGTCGTCGATGGCATGGACCAGGAAGATCGGCGGCGTCTCGGACGTGACGCGATCGAGCGCATTGTAGCGCGCGGCGGTCGCCGGATCGGTCGAATCGCCCCAAAGGCCGTTTTCCTTGCGCTCCTCGAAGCCCGCGGAATTGAACGACACAGCGGGGTAGCCGAGCCCGGCATAGGCGGGGCGGGCCGAGAGCGCGTCGGCGGCGTCGATCGGGGCATAGACCTTGTCCGCATGCCCGACCGCGAGCATCGCGCCGAGATGTCCGCCGGCGGAGAAACCCATCACGCCGAGCTTCGCCGCGTCGATCCCCCAGGTCGCGGCACGGGCGCGGATCAGGCGCATCGCACGCTGGGCGTCCTGGAGCGGCACGTCGGCGCGGTTGGCCCAGCCTTCGCCGGGCAGGCGATAGGCGAGGACGAACACGGTAATGCCGTGCGGGGTGAGCATCCTGGCGACGTCCATGCCCTCATTCTCGACCGAGACGAACTGATAGCCGCCGCCCGGAATGCAGAGCAACGCGCGACCGTCGGGCTTCTTGGGGCGATAGACCGCGACGACGGGCTCGGCGACGCCGCGCAGCCAGAGCTCGCGGCGATCGGCGGGGCCGTTCATCGTGTTGTTCGGCCTGGGCAGCGAGATCGGGGCGCCGGGCGGCATGCCGGGCCAGAGCTTGAACTGTTCGCGCGCGGGCCAGGCGGGGCCGGCTGCGCCCGGCTTGAAGGGGCTGGGCTTCGCCCAGTCCTGGGCGCGGGCGCCGGAGGCGAGCGTGAGGACAGCGGCGCCTCCGATGACGCTGCGGCGGGTGATCGGCATGGCTCTCTCCTCCGGTTTTGGGAAAGCCTAGCCGATATGCCGGCGGATTCTAGCCCGTGTGATCGGCCATGGCGGCCGCGGCGAATTGCTGGACGACCCAGTCGATGAAGACGCGGACGCGTGGCGAAAGCTGGCGGCTGCGCGGGTAGAGGATCGATACCGGGCCGGGTGGGAGGGGATACTCCGCCAGCACGCGTTCCAGCCGGCCGTCTGCAAGGGCGCGCGCGACATGGAATACCGGCATTTGGGCCAGGCCCAGCCCCAGGCAGACCCCGTCCAGAAAGCTCTCGGTACCAGTGACGGAGAGGGGGGCGGGCAAGTCCAGCCGCACCATCTGGTCGCCCAGGCCGAACTCGAACGGGGCGAGGGCGCCGGTCGTGATCGAGCGCAGGCTGACGGCGCGATGACCCGCAAGATCGTCGAGCGTCTTGGGGCGTCCATATTTGTCGAGATAGGCCGGCGACGCGCAGGTGATCCGCTCGAGCGTCGTCACAGTGCGCGCGACGAGATCGCTGTCGGGCAGCGCACCGTAGCGCAGCACGCAATCCACACCCTCGCGGACGATATCGACCCAGCGGTCGCTCTCGCTCATCGCGATCTCGATCTCCGGATAGAGTTCGAGGAAGCGGGGCAGGCCGGGCAGCACGAAATGGCGGGCGATCGTACCCTGCACCTCGACCCGGAGCATGCCCCTGGGCACCGCGCCGTTGAACGCGCCCTCCGCATCCTCGATATCGTCAAGGATCGCGAGGCAGCGACGATAATAGGCCTCGCCGTCAAGGGTGGGGCGGACGGTGCGGGTGGTACGTTGGAGCAAGCGCACGCCCAGGCGCTGCTCGAGCTGCTGGATGACCTGGGTGGCGGTGGAGCGCGGCAGATCGAGGTCGTGCGCGGCCTGGGTGAAACTGCGGCGATCCACCACGCGCGTGAACAGGCGCATCGCGTCGAATCGGTCCATTGGATCTCCATTGTTCCGTAAAAGCGAACAGTCATGCCGGGTTTAGCCTGATTATCTTTGCCGATCCAGCGGGCAAATAGCTCGTGTCAGCCCAATGACGGGCGGCACAAACAAGGAGATCCATCATGAACGGAGACACGAACAAGGTCGCGATCGTCACCGGTGCCGCCCGCGGTATCGGCGCCGCGATCGCCGAGCGGCTGGCCGATGACGGCTTCACCGTCGTCGTCAACTATGCCGGCAGCGCCGGCGAGGCGGAAGCCGTGGTCGCCCGCATCGAGGCGAAGGGCGGCGAGGCAATCGCGGCGCAAGCCGATGTGAGCGACGCGGCGGCGGTCGCGCGCATGTTCGACGCGGCGCAGGCGGCGTTCGGCGGCGTGGACGTGCTGGTCAACAATGCCGGCATCATGAAGCTGGCGACGATCGCCGAGAGCGACGACGCGCTGTTCGACAGCCAGATCGCGGTCAATCTGAAGGGCAGCTTCAACACGCTGCGCGAAGCGGCCAAGCGGCTGCGCGAAGGCGGCCGGATCATCAACCTGTCGTCGAGCGTGGTCGGCCTGCGGCCGGCGACCTACGGGGTCTATGCCGCCACCAAGGCTGCCGTCGAAGCGATGACCCATGTCATGGTCAAGGAACTGCGCGGCCGCAACATCACCGTCAACGCCGTCGCCCCCGGGCCGACCGCGACGGCGCTGTTCCTCGACGGCAAGCCCCAGTCGGTGATCGACACGCTGACCAAGGCCGCACCGCTCGAGCGGCTGGGCCAGCCGGAAGACATCGCCGCGGCGGTCGCCTTCCTCGCCGGCCCCGACGGCGGCTGGATCAACGGCCAGGTCCTGCGCGCAAACGGCGGGATCATCTGATCATTCCCTACGCACTTCCCCAGCAATTCCCGCCGTGAAGGCGCGGACGAAACTCGAAAGGAATTCACCATGTCCAAGAAGATCATCCTCATCACCGGTGCCTCCAGCGGCTTTGGCCGGATCACCGCCGAAGCCCTCGCGAAGGACGGCCACACGGTCTACGCCTCGATGCGCGACGTCGCCGGGCGCAATGCCAAGAATGCTGCCGAGATGGTGGGTATCGAAGGCAGCGACATCCGCCCGATCGAACTCGATGTGCAGTCGGACGCCTCGGCCAACGCCGCGGTCGAGCAGATCATCGCCGAGAGCGGCCGCATCGACGTGCTCGTCCACAATGCCGGGCACATGATGTTCGGTCCGGCCGAGAGCTTCACCCCGGAGCAGTTCGCCCAGCAGTACGACGTCAACGTGCTCGGCACGCAGCGGGTCAACCGCGCCGCGCTGCCGCACATGCGGGCTGCCAAGCAGGGGCTGCTCGTCTGGGTCTCGAGCAGCAGCTCGGCTGGCGGCACGCCGCCCTATCTCTCGCCCTATTTCGCGGCGAAGGCGGCGATGGATGCGCTGGCGGTGCAATATGCCCGCGAGCTCGCCCGCTGGGGCATCGAGACTTCGATCATCGTGCCGGGGGCCTTTACCAAGGGCACCAACCACTTCGCCCATTCGGGTCGCCCGGCCGACGAGGCGCGCCTCGCCGAATATGAGGCGGGTCCCTATGCCGGCTTCGGCGAGCAGGTGCAGAAGGCATTCGCCGAGATCGTGCCCGACGATGCGGACGTGGCCGGTGTCGCCGATGCGATCGTCGAGATCGTCGACATGCCCTTCGGCAAGCGCCCATTCCGGGTGCACTATGATCCGACCCAGGATGGCGCCGATGTCGGCTTCACCGTGCTCGACCGGCTCCGCGCCGAGATGCTGCACCGGGTCGGCCTGTCGGACCTGCTGAAGCCCGCTCAGCTCGTCTGAGTATCCCCCGCAACGAAGGGCCCGCCGTTCCCCGGGGCGGGCCCTTTTTTTGTCCGGAGTTCAAGTCATGCTGAAGCAGTTTCCCGCTTCCCGGCTCCTCGTCGGTGACCTTGCGAGCGTCACGCGGACCTGCGACCCGCACCCGGCCGTCAAGCTCCCGGCGTCCGCGGCTTCGCTCTCCGATGTCGAGCGGCGGGTGATCCTGCTCGCCCGGCGCGATCCGGCGACGAGCGTCGGGCCGGTCAGCCGTCGCGAGCGTCTCGTCCAGCTCGCGCTCGGGGTGCGGCCGACGACGCGCCTTTCCGACCCGCGCCTCGAGGCGCTGCGCCGCTTCGTGATCACCCGGCGGCGGGGCAAGGGATCGCGAGAGCAACTCCTCGCTATGGGCTATTCGGCGGGCCAGGCAGCGCTGGTCGAGATAATGGCCGGCCGGGTTCGCCGGCAGAGCGGTATCCCCGGCTGGATCTCTGCGGTCGCGGCGGCACTGGCCATGGCGGGAGGATCCTGGGAAGCCCTTGGCTATTTCCGGGACCTGCTGGTGAGCGTGATGCTGAGCGGCACCGGTGTCGCCACCTTGCTCCCCTTGTTGCAGCAGACCGACCGGCGATAGCGCGGGCTGGTTTGACTATCTGTCGGATGCAAAAAGGGCCCGCGCGATGCGCGAGCCCTTTTCGTCCGTTACGAGAAAGGAAAGCTCAGGCGAAGAGCTTGGCCCAGCCGCGCTTGGCGCGATCCTTCCAATAGCCGCGGTGATAGGCGTCCGATGCCAGCAGCGGCATCACCGAGCCGGCCTCGGCGAACACCATCTGCTCGATGCCGGTGTTGACCTTGCCCCAGCTCGCGGCCTCCTGCAGCGTCGACGACGAGCAGGCGCCGTCGCGGACATCGGCGACGGTGATCTGGACGGCGTACTTGTGCACTTCCACATCCTCATGGCCGAGGATCTCGGCACAGACGACGGTGTCCTGGATGAAGTTCTTGGGCACGCCGCCGCCGATCATCAGCAGGCCGGTGGTGCCCGCCTGGATCTTGATCTCGGTGAGCTCGCGGAAGTCGGCGATGGCGTCGAGCACCAGGTAGGGCTTGCCGGCCTTGGCGCGATCCACCTGGTGCTTGACCAGGCCGAAGCCGGCCGAGGAGTCGACGAACGCCGGGCAAAAGATCGGCACGTCATGTTCGTATGCCAGCTTGACGAGGCTGTTCTCCTTCTTGCCATGCTCGACCAGATACTTGCCCATCTCGCGGATGAAGGCGCGGCTCGAATAGGGCTTGGCCTCCAGCGTCTCGGCGATCTCGAAGATCGTATGGTCGACGTTCTGGAGCGCTTCCTCGTCGATATAGGTGTCGTAGATGCGGTCGATATAGAGCGAACGCAGCGTATCATCATCGGGAATCTCGAGCGCCTGATAATGCTTGTGGCCGAGGCCCTCGAAGAAATCCATGTCGACGATGGTGGCGCCGGTGGCGACGATCACGTCGACCATGTTGTTGCGCACCAGCTCGGCATAAAGGTCCATGCAGCCGCCCGCCGAGGTAGAGCCCGCGATCACCAGGCAGACCGTGCAGTCCTTGTCGGCCAGCATGTCGTTGTAGATCTTGGTGGCGCGGCCCAGGTCGCGGCTGGTGAAGCTCATATCGGCCATCGCATCGACGATCGGACGCGCGTCGAACGACGTGATGTCGATATGCTTGACCTGCTTCGAGAGCAGCTCCGCCTTGCGGGTGTCGTTGATCGGCGCGTTGGCCGCGGCGGTCTTGGTCAGGGTGTCGGTCATGGGATTCCCCATCTTCACAGTGCCGCCGTCATTAGGGGACGCGGAAACCCGTAAGGAGGCGGATGCCGAAGCACCCGCCTTCCCAATTCGCTAGGACTTGGTCGTTACAGCTTTACGACGTTCGAGGGCAGTGCCCGTTCCTCGTCGGCGGCGACATAGAGCGACGTCATCGGCTCGTCGTCGACGATGATCGTCTGGTCCGATCCGAAGCCGTTGAACGCGGTCCGCATCGCCGAACCATAGGCGCCGAGCATGCCGATCTCGATATAGTCCCCCGCCTGGATATCGGCGGGCAGCAGGAACGGGCCTGCCATATGGTCGAGATCGTCGCAGGTCGGACCGTAGAAGCTGAACTCCAGGTCACGGGCGTTCGAATCCGGCTCGCGGAGGAGACGGACCGGGAAGCGCCAGCCGATATGCGCCGCATCGAACAGCGCGCCATAGGCGCCGTCGTTGATGTAGAGCTCCGACCCACGGCGCCGCTCGACGCGCACGATGATCGAGCTGTACTCGGCGCACAGCGCACGGCCCGGCTCGCACCACAGCTCGGACGAATAGCTGACCGGCAGGCTCTCGAACGCGCGGTGGATCGTCGCGAAATAGCGCTCGAGCGGTGGCGGCTCCATGCCCGGATAGGACGAGGGGAACCCGCCGCCGACGTCGATCACGTCGACGGTGACGCCGGCCTCGACGATCGCGATGCGCACGCGCTCCATCGCGTTCGCATAGGCTTCGGGCGACATCGCCTGGCTGCCGACATGGAAGCAGATGCCCAGGGCATCGGCGACCTGGCGGGTGGCCATCAGCAGCGGCTTGGTCTCGCCCGGGCCGGCGCCGAACTTCGACGCGAGGCTGAGCTTCGAGTGGTCCGACGAGACGCGCAGGCGCACGCAGAGCGTCAGGTCCTCGGCGCCGCGGGTGGCGCGGACGATCTTCTCCAGCTCTTCCAGGCTGTCGAGGCTGAACACGCGGACGCCGTGATCGAAATACGCCTCCTCGATCGCTTCCTCGGCCTTGACCGGGTGCATGAAGCACAGGGTCGCTTCCGGAAGCGTGCGAGCAACCAGGCGCACCTCGGCGATCGAGGCGACGTCGTAATGCGTGATTCCGCTATCCCACAGGATCTGGAGCAGATCCGGCGAGGGATTGGCCTTCACGGCATACATCGAGCGACCCGGAAACTTCTCAGCGAAGAAGCGGGCGGCACGCGATGCGGCGTGCGGGCGAGTGAGCGTGACCGGTTGAACCGGACGAAGGGTGGCAGCTAACCCCAGCGCGCTATGATGCTTGTGCAACTCAAGGGACCTCCAAATGCCTTACGGCAAACATTGACGAAAAGCTGCCTTGCGGTTGGAAGTCCCATGGGGCAGCGGAAGGCGGCACATAAGGACGATGGGGGGGTGTGTAAAGTGATTCGAAGGTCCGGAATTTCACGACGGGGCGTAATGTGACAATTGTGCGACAACCCACGCGGGCAGGGGTGCGGGACGCCGCGGCTAAAGTCGCGGCAATCCTTCCGCAAACCCCTCTATTCACTGTGGAAATTCGCGGCGTCCCGGTGCATTTCAAGGCCGAGAGTCTGCAGCCGATCGGCGCGTTCAAAATTCGCGGGGCCTGGCATCGGCTCACCGCATTGGACGCCGCGGCGCGCGAAAAGGGCGTGGTGGCCTTCTCGTCGGGCAATCATGCGCAGGGAATCGCCTGGGCGGCGAAACGACTCGCTATCCCCGCGGTGATCGTGATGCCGTCCGATGCGCCCCGGGTGAAGATCGAGGCGACGCTGGCGATGGGCGCCGAAGTGGTCCGCTACGACCGCGCGACCGAGAGCCGCGAGAAGATCGCGGCGCATCTGGCGCATTCGCGTAGCGCGGCGCTGGTGCCGAGCTTCGACGACCCCTGGATCATCGAGGGGCAGGGCAGCGCCGGCATCGAGGCGATGACCCAGATGGTGGAGATGCGGCTGCCCGATCCGGCGCGGGTGGTGATCCCGTGCGGCGGCGGCGGACTGGCCGCCGGCATCGCGCTGGCGCTGCCCGAGAGCCAGATCACCGTGGTCGAGCCCGAGGGCTGGGACGATATGCGTCGCAGCCTCGAGGCGGGGTGGATCGAGCCCGTCGGCGACAATCCGCCGCCGACCGCCTGCGATGCGCTGCAGACCAAGGAGGTCTCGCCGCTGACCTTCGACGTGCTGTCGCGGCGCGGGGCGCTGGGCGTGGCAGTGAGCGAGGCGGAGATCCGCGAGGCGCAGCGCTGGGCGGCGGCGAAGCTCAGGATCGTGGTCGAGCCGGGCGGCGCGGTGGCGCTCGCCGCGGTGCTTGCCGGCAAGGTCGATCTCGAGCCGGGGTTGCTGGTGATCCTTTCCGGGGGCAATGCCGATCCGGACGCCTATGCACGGGTGTTGGGATCCAAGGACTAGGAATGGCGAATCGATTGGGTGCAGTGGCGGCAAATGCACTCGGCTTCGTGCTGCGGCCGCTGGGCTATATCATCTTCGGCATCCTGATGATGGTCTATCGCCGCGACCCGCGCGCTATCGCCTATTTCGCGTTCGCGGGGCTGGTGATCGCCGGGCTGGTCTACGGCATCAACCGGCTGCTCTGATGGCCGGGCCTCAACTCAATCCGATCCTGCTCAGCATCGCGGTGCTGGCGGTGTTCGCGCTCATCTGGGGCGGCGTGGTGGTCTGGCGGAAAGGCGACCGGCAGAAGGGCGTGCTGATGGTGATCGCCGCGGCGGTACTGCTGGGGAACGTGCTGATCTGGACGCTCTAGCCAGGCTTTGCGGGGACCGGTGGAGGATATGGGCGCTTCCGGATCGGCGGGGTCCGCCATCCCGTTGGCGAAGTTGACTCGGAACGGGGGGTGGAATCTCCGCCCCTCAGAGGCGCTGCGGCCCGCGCGTCCGCGACGCGACAGTGAAGTCACACGGACGCGTCAGCGGCGCGACAAGTATGCGCCTCCCACGCGTCTCCGACGCGCCACCAACGCGCCGCCGACGCGCCACTAACGCGACTGTGGCGCGTCGCGCGGGCGCCGCAGGGCAATGCTTCGCGATCTACGGTTCAAAGAGCGGCGCCATCGAGGTCGCCATCGCAGCCGAGCAGGCGAAACCCTACATTGCAAGCGCCGACGGAGGCGAGGGCGTTGAGCGCTCACGACCCAGTTACGGGCACATCGGAACCGTCACCCCGGGACAAGTCCCAAGGTGACGAAGATTGGGAAATGGCCGCTGACCTCCATAAGCGGACTCACCGGCGTCGGCCGCCGAAGGGCAAGGCGGCTTCGGCCTGGAACATCCGGCGATCTGGACGGCGCACCGGCAATCGCTAGAAGGCCGCGATGCTCGACTCAGCCAAGCCCGCAGAACTTCTCTATTACACGCCCGATTACGAAGTGGTCCGCGCCGGCCGCTATGTGCTGTGCGCCGTCAGCGGCGAGCGCATCGCGATCGAGGCGCTGAAATATTGGAGCGCGGCGCACCAGGAGGCCTATCGCGGCGCCGAAGAGGCGACCGCGGCGATGCTGGCCGGCGGCGCGCGGAACCTCGCGCGCCGCTGATCCTTCACCGGATCGGCGAGTTCGGGTCCAGCCGCATGTCCAGATAATTGTCCACGCTGTTCATCAGCTGCGGCATCTCGTGCTCGAAGAAATGGTTCGCGCCCGGGATGGTGTCGTGATGGATGGTGATGTGCTTCTGGGTGCGCAGCTTGTCGACCAGCTTCTGGACGGCGCTGGGCGTCACCACCTCGTCGGCCTCGCCCTGGATGATGATGCCCGAGCTCGGGCACGGCGCCAGGAAGGTGAAGTCGTACATGTTCGCCGGCGGGGCGACCGAGATGAAGCCGCGGATCTCCGGACGGCGCATCAGCAGCTGCATGCCGATCCAGGCGCCGAAGCTGACGCCGGCGATCCAGGTGGTCGAGGCCTCGGGATGGAAGCTCTGCACCCAGTCGAGCGCGGAGGCGGCGTCCGAAAGCTCGCCGACGCCATTGTCGAACGTGCCCTGGCTCTTGCCGACGCCGCGGAAGTTGAAGCGCAGCGTGGCGAAGCCGCGGCGCTGGAAGGTCTTGTAGAGCTCCTGCACGATGCGGTTGTTCATCGTGCCCATCGCCTGGGGATGGGGATGGAGAATCATCGCGACCGGCGCGCGCGGGCGCGGAGCGGGAGCGAAACGGCCTTCGAGACGTCCTTCGGGACCGGGGAAAATGACTTCGGGCAAGGCGTGTCCTGTTGAATAAGGAGCGCGCGGGTGGAGCGCGGTAAGTTGGTCGCTATATAGGCAACGCGCTTTCTTTCGCAATTGGAACGGACTTGGCCGCACGCATCTATCTGGATCACGCCGCGACGACGCCGATGCTGGACGCCGCGATGGCGGCCGTCGGCGAGGGGATGCGCCGCTGGGCGAACCCCTCCTCGCCGCATGCCGAGGGGCGCGCGGCGCGGGCGGCGCTGGAGGATGCGCGGGCTCGAATCGCGGCGGCCTATGGCTGGCCGCACGAGCTGGTGCTGACCGGCGGCGCGAGCGAATCGCTCCACATGGCGCTGACGCGGTCGATGGCGGAGCGGCGGCTGATCACCGCGGTGGAGCATGATTCGGTGCTGCGGCACTCGGAGGGCGCGGCGGTGCTGCCGGTGGGAACCGACGGGATGCTCGACCTCGACGCGCTGCGGGAGGCGATGGCGGCGCCCGGGCGGGCGCTGCTGTGCGTGCAATGGGCGAACAGCGAGACCGGCGTGCGCCAGCCGATCGCGGCGATCGCGGAGATCGTCCATGCGGCCGGCGGCATCCTGCTGGTCGATGCGGCGCAGATGCCGGCACGGGCCGACGATGCGGTGATCCGGCACGCCGACCTGGTCGCGGTATCGGCGCACAAGCGCGGCGGCCCGCCGGGAATCGGCGCGCTGCTGGTGCGCGACTTCGGCGCGCTGCTGCCGATGGGCGGGCAGGAGAAGGGCTATCGCGCCGGGACCGAGAATCTGCCGGGCGCGCTCGGCTATGCGGCGGCGGTGGTGGTTCCGGAGGACATAAGGCGATTGTCGGAGCTGCGCGCGCGGCTCGACGGGATGATCCGCGATGCGGGCGGGGAGGTGGTGGCCGAGGCCAGCGCCCGGACGCCGGCGATCGGCGCCTATCGCATGCCGGGCGTCTCGTCGGCGGCGCAGCTCATCCGCTTCGACATGGCCGGCATCTCGGTGTCGGCGGGAAGCGCCTGCTCGTCGGGAAGCATGCGGCCGAGCCATGTGCTGATGGCGATGGGGTGGAGCGAACCGGAACTGCGCGAGGTGGTTCGGGTTAGCTTCGGGCGGGCGACGAGCGATGCGGAGATCCTCGCCTTTGCCGATCTGTGGCGCACGATCGCGGCCGAAGCGCGGGCCCGCGCGGCATGATCTATCTCGATTATCAGGCGACCACGCCGCTCGCCCCCGAAGCGCTGCAGGCGATGCTCCCCTGGCTGGAGAGCCAACACGCCAACCCGCATTCGCCCCATGCCCCGGGGCGGGCCGCGAAGGCGGCGGTGGAGGCGGCGCGCGAGCAGGTGGCGGCACTGCTGCCGCATGGCGGAACCTTCTCCTTCACCAGCGGCGCGACCGAGGCGCTCAACTGGGCGATCAAGGGCTCGACCGGCGGGATCGTGACCTTCGCGACCGAGCATGCGGCGGTGCTCGACACGGTCGAGGCCGAGGCGCGCAAGGGACGGCAGGTGACGGTGGTGCCGGTCGAGGCGGACGGGCTTCCCGATCTCGCTGTCGCCCGCGCGGCGATCCAGCCGGGCACCGGGCTGGTCGTGGCGATGCTGGTCAACAACGAGATCGGCGTGATCCATCCGATCGAGGAAATCGCGAGGATGGCGCACGCGGCGGGCGCGTTGTTCCTGTGCGACGCGGTGCAGGGCTATGGCCGCACGCGCATCCCCGAGACATGCGACCTGATCGCGGTTTCCGCGCACAAGATCCACGGACCCAAGGGCGTCGGCGGGCTGTGGATCCGGGAAGGCGTGACGCTCGAGCCGCTGCTGCATGGCGGCGGGCAGGAGCCCGCGGGCCGATCGGGCACGCTTTCGCCCGCGCTCTGCGCCGGGTTCGGCGCAGCGGCCCAGCTCGCCAAGCGGCGCTTCGGCGCCGATCATGCGCATGTCCAGCAGCTCTTCCGCGCGGCGCTGGCGCATATGGGGGCGGACTGGACGCTCAACGGATCGCTCGGCGAGCGCTATCACGGCAATATCAACATCCGCCGCGAAGGCCTCGACGTCGCGCGGCTGATGAGCGACCTGCGCGACATCGCCTTTTCGGCAGGCTCGGCCTGTGCGAGCGGATCGGGGCGGCCCAGCCATGTGCTGCGCGCGATCGGGCTGAGCGACAGCGAGGCGAAGTCGAGCATCCGGCTGGGTTTCGGCCGCTACACGACCGAAGAGGAATTGATGACCGCGCTCGACCGCATCATCGCCGCGGCGCGCGCGCAGAAGGTCGCTGCGTGATCCGGGTCCGATTCGTCAGTGCCGATGGCAGTGAAACCCGTGAGGTGGAGGCGCCCGAGGGCCATCGCCTGCTCGAGATCGCGCAGAATGACGGCCAGCCGCTCGAGGGTACGTGCGAGGGGCAGATGGCCTGCTCGACCTGCCATGTGATCGTCGCGGCCGAGGATTTCGCGCGGCTGCCGCACGCCAGCGAGGAGGAGGAGGACATGCTCGACCTCGCGATCGGCGCCTCGCGGACCAGCCGGCTCGCCTGCCAGATATTGCTCACCGCCGACCTGGACGGGCTGACCGTGCGGATGCCGCCGCAGCACCGCGACATGCAGGGGCGCTGAGCCCCGAAGCACTCCCGGGCGACCAAATCGCATCGCCCTGCAATTTGGTCGCATTGCCAGGGAACCATACTCCACCCGTAACGATTGCGCCTGACGCAGGGAGGTCCTGCAAAAGGAGAGTCTGAATGAAGATGTTCGCGCTTCTCGCGGCGGCAACTGTCGCCGTCCTCGCCATTCCCGCCTCCGCATCCGCCGCACCGATGTCCAGCGGCGGCGCGCCCATGGTCACGCACTCGGCTTCGGTGATCGCGGTCGACCAGCGTCATCACAATCGCCGCGCGTCCTGGCGCCGGGTGTGCACGACCAAGTGGCGCCACCATCGCCGCGTGCGCGTCTGCCGCAAGGTTCGCACCTGGCGCTAAGCCACTGCGAATGGGAGCGTCCAAGACCCGGACGCTCCCGACCCTTGCTTCGTCGGGCGGCTTCGCCCATATGCGCCGCGGGAGTCGGGCGGACGATGCCGTCGCCAACCCGGTCAGATCCGGAAGGAAGCAGCCGCAACGATTTCGTATCGGGTCGTTCCGGCTCCCACCTCAGCCTTCATCGAAACGCCGGCGAATAGTCGGTCAGCCGCATCGTGCGATCCTGGATGCCGCCCATGATCGGCGCATCGGGACTCACCGTCGCCTGCTTGATCGCGGCCCATTCCGGATCGGCCCTGAACGCCTCCCAGCTCTTTTTGAGCGCGGCTTCGTCGGGCCAGCGCAGCAGATAGACGAATTCGGGACGGCCCTCGCGCACCGCCTCCCAGATCGCGACGATGTCGAAGCCGTGCCGGCGCATGATCCGCATCGCATGGTCGCGGAACCGGGCATGGAAGACCGGCTTGCTCGCCTCGTTCAGCCCATAGACGCGCAGCTGATAGACCGGACTCTCCTGGGCCTTGGCGGGAAGTGCCGCCAGCAGGAGCGCCAACCCGCATCCGATCCATGATTTCCGCATCCTCCACCTCCGCCGTGCGACGTAACAGGCCGGGGGCCGGAATGTCATGCATCGGCTTCGACACGGCGGCGGGAACACGCTAGGAACAACCGCAATGTCCGATTCCCTGCTTGGCCTCGACGAACCCCCACAGCCGCGCGACGAAGCCTATCGCGTTCTTGCGCGCAAATACCGGCCGCAGACCTTTTCCGAGCTGATCGGGCAGGATGCGATGGTCACCACGCTGGGCAATGCGATCAAGCGCGACCGGCTGGCCCATGCCTTCCTGCTGACCGGCGTGCGCGGGGTCGGCAAGACCTCCACCGCACGGCTGATCGCCAAGGCGCTCAACTGCATCGGGCCGGACGGACAGGGCGGGCCGACGATCGATCCCTGCGGCATCTGCGAGCCGTGCCGGGCGATCGCCGAGGGGCGCCATATCGACGTGATCGAGATGGACGCCGCCAGCCATACCGGCATCGACGATATCCGCGAGATCATCGAGGCGTCGCGCTATTCGGCGGTCTCGGCGCGCTACAAGATCTACATCATCGACGAAGTCCATATGCTGTCCAAGGCCGCGTTCAACGGCCTGCTGAAGACGCTGGAGGAGCCGCCGGCGCATGTGAAGTTCCTGTTCGCCACCACCGAGGTGAACAAGGTGCCGGTGACGGTGCTGTCGCGCTGCCAGCGCTTCGACCTGCGGCGCATCCCCGCCGAGAAGCTCGCCGAGCATTTCGCGATGGTCTCCGAGAAGGAAGGCGTCGAGGCCGAGCCCGAGGCGCTGGCGATGATCGCGCGCGCCGCGGAGGGGTCGGCACGCGACGGGCTGTCGATCCTCGACCAGGCGATCGCGCATGCAGGGCTGGAGGGCGAGGGCGTCAAGGCCGATGCGGTGCGGGCGATGCTGGGCCTGTCGGACCGCGGCGCGATCCGGGCGCTGTTCGGACTGCTGCTCGAAGGCGATGCCCCGGGCGCGCTGGCGTCGCTGCGCGGCCAATATGATCTGGGCGTCGATCCGTTGGCGGTGCTTCGCACGCTGCTGGAGACCGTGCACGGCGTGACGCTCACCAAGCTCGGCACCGCAGCGGTGGCCGGGCAATCGGCGGAGGAAGTGCGGGCGCTGGAGAATTGGGCGGCAGGGCTGTCGTTCGCGGCGCTGCACCGGCTCTGGCAGCTGCTGCTGCGCGGCCATGACGAGGTGGCGCGCGCGGTGCTGCCGATCGAGGCGTGCGAGATGGCGCTGCTCCGGGTGATCCATGCCTCGCAGCTTCCCGATCCGGGCGAGCTCGCGCGGCAGATCGCGAACGGCACGGTGTCGGTGGGATCCGCGCCTGCCGCGGCGTCCTCGCAGCCGGCGATGCCGGCGACGATGGCCGAGCTGGTCGACTATCTCAAAACCGCGAAGCGCCTGCAGCTCGCCACGCAGGTGGGAGATTATCTGCGGCCGGTGCGTTTCGACGGGACGGAGATCGAGTTCGGCGCGGCCAGGCCGCTTCCGCACGATTTCCTGAAAGACCTCGGCGCCGCACTCAAGGATATCACCGGCGTCAATTGGCGGCTAAGGGTCGCCGAAGGCGCCACGGCGCCGACGCTGCGCGAGCAGCAGGCGGCGAACGAGGCGGCCGAGCGCGAAGCGGTGCTCCGCTCGCCGGTGGTCGCCGCCGCAATGGAAGCCTTTCCCGATGCCGAGTTGATCGGCTGGACCACGACACGGAGCAATCAGGCATGAAGAGCCTCGAAGACATCATGGCCATGGCGCAGAACGTCCAGGAGGAGCTGACCAAGGCGCAGGCCAATCTCGACACGATCGAGGTGGAAGGCGCCTCTGGCGGCGGGCTGGTGAAGGTGAAGGCGTCCGCCAAGGGCCGGATCATCGGCCTGCACATCGACGATTCGCTGCTGAACCCGAGCGAGAAGGGGATGCTCGAGGACCTGCTGGCGGCGGCGTTCAACGACGCGCGCGCCAAGGCGGACTCGGCTTCGCAGGAGGCGATGAGCAAGATGACGAGCGGCCTGCCGCTGCCGCCGGGTTTCAAGCTGCCTTTCTGATCTGGATCAAGGCCGGCGGAACCATCGCCCGCGCTCCTCTGTTGCTTTCGCAGCAATTTGAGGAGGCTAGGATGGTCGAACGGGTAACCGAGCGCAGTGACGGCGTTACTTCGGAGCGCGTCACGGAGACGGGCGGAAGCACCGTGGTGGTCGAGCGCAGTAGCAGCGGCGTCGCCTGGGTGATCGGGTTCGTGCTGCTGATCGCGGTCGTGGTCGGCGCGGTCTATCTGTTCAACCAGAACAACCGCGAGAATTTGAAGACCGATGCGGTCACCCAGGCGGCCGACAAGGTCGGCGATGCCGCCAAGGACGTGGGCGACACCGCGAAGGATGCCGGGGACGCCATCACCAACCGGTAAGGGCGGGAATGGCGGGCGCGACCGTCAGCGCAGGCAGCTGTCATAGCCGCCACGCGCGACGGTATCGATCCGCGCATCGATCCGGTTGCCGTAGCGACGGGTATAGCCGGCCGGATCGATACCCGCGCGCTTCTTGGGAAGCGGGAGGACCGCGGCGATCTGTGCGGCCTCGCGGTCGGACAGGCGCGAGGCGTCGTGCTTGAAATAGCGCATCGCGCCCGCATTGACGCCATAGGTCCCGATGCCGGTCTCGGCGACGTTCAGATAGACTTCCATGATCCGGCGCTTGCCCCAGATATTCTCGATCAGGACGGTGAAATAGGCCTCCAGGCCTTTCCGCACATAGCCGCCGCCCTGCCAGAGGAAGACGTTCTTCGCGGTCTGCTGGCTGATCGTCGAGCCGCCGCGGATGCGGCCACCCTTCTGGTTGCGGGCATAGGCCTGCTCGATCGCCTTCAGATCGAAGCCGTGATGCGCGCAGAAGCGCGAATCCTCCGCGGCGATCGCGGCGCGCGCCATGCTCGGATCGATGCGGCTGAGCGGCATCCATTGCCGCGTCGCGCCATGCCCGCCGATGATGTCGCCCATCATCGTGAAGGTGATCGGCGGGGCGATGAAGCGCAGGATCGCGACCCACAGCACCGACAGCAGCAGGAAGCCGAGGACCAGCTTGATCAACAGGAACAGGATGCGGCGCCAGAGCGGCTTGGCGGAGCGGGACTTCATGGACGCGCCTCTGGCAGGTTTCTTCGCAGTGGAAAAGCTCAGCTCGACGGCGTGCCATCGCGGCCGCTGAACACCAGCAAGGCCATGGCGGCAGCCGTGATCAGGGCGAGGAGCGCCAGATAGAAGCCGAAATGCCAATCGACCTGGATGGTCGCATTGATGGTCCGGTCGACTCGACCGGTGATGCCGAACAGATCGATTCCTTCGCGACGCTTAGATGCCTCGGCCAAGACTGCAGATTTGCTGTAGCGCGAGGTCCCGAGCCAGATCAGCCCGAAACCGGCCGCGCTGGTGCCAGCGACGAGGAGCGCGCTGCCCTTGCCGCGCCGCAGGAAAGACAGGAGCAGCCCCGCGGCGATCACGAGCATCGCGAGGATCAGCAGGAGATTATGTTGGACGCCGGACGTCGTCACCGCACTGTCGACGGGCAAGTTGCTGGTGAACTTGCCGAAGGCGAGGTCGAAGCCGGTGGCGGAGATGAGCTTGGTGCCCGAGCAGGACACCGTCATCCAAGGCAGGACGAACGCCAGGAGCGCGATGCCCTTGGGAACCTTGATCCATTTCCACATGGCAGCCCCTCCGACGGACGAGGCGGCGAAGCTATGCCCCGCCGCCCCGCAAGTCCAGTTGAGCCTCAGGCGTGCGCGAGAAGCCGCTTGTCGCCGGCCAGGCGCATCATCGCCTTTTGCAGCTTCTCGAAGGCGCGGACCTCGATCTGGCGGACGCGCTCGCGCGACACGCCATAGACCTGGCTCAGCTCCTCGAGCGTCTTGGGATCGTCGGTCAGGCGACGCTCGGTCAGGATATGCTTCTCGCGCTCGTTGAGATCGTCCATCGCCTCTGTGAGCATCGAATGGCGCACATCCGCTTCCTGGGCCTCGGCGACCGCCTCGTCCTGGAGCGGGCTGTCATCGGCCAGCCAATCCTGCCACTGGCTCTCGCCATCCTCGCGCATCGGCACGTTGAGCGAGGTATCCCCGCCCATCGCCATGCGGCGATTCATCGAGGTGACCTCTTCCTCGGTCACGCCCAGATCGGTGGCGATCTTGGTGAGGTGCTCGGGCGAAAGATCGCCGTCCTCGAACGCGTCGAGCTTGGCCTTCATCCGGCGCAGGTTGAAGAACAGCTTCTTCTGTGCCGCGGTGGTGCCCATCTTCACCAGGCTCCACGAACGCAGGATGAATTCCTGGATCGAGGCGCGGATCCACCACATCGCATAGGTGGCGAGGCGGAAGCCCCGATCGGGCTCGAACTTCTTCACACCCTGCATCAGGCCGATATTGCCTTCGGAGATCAGCTCGCTGACCGGCAGGCCATAGCCGCGATAGCCCATCGCGATCTTGGCGACGAGACGCAGGTGCGACGTCACCAGCTGCGCCGCAGCTTCGGTGTCGCCATGCTCCTGGAAGCGCTTGGCGAGCATATATTCCTGCTCGGGCGCCAGAATGGGGAACTTCTTGATCTCTGCGAGATAGCGGTTGAGGCTCGCCTCACCGCCAAGTGCGGGGATCGTCGCCGGGACGTTTGTGCCGCTAGCCATGATCCAATCTCCCTTCACAAGACGCAATGCCACAGGGGCGATGCGTCGAAAATCATACGAAAAGCTTAGTGAGCAGTTCCTGCATGTCCGAAGGCATTTCGCTATCGAACGCCAAAGCGTTACTTTTCACGGGGTGGATGAACCCCAGATGTGCGGCATGCAAGGCCTGACGATGGAAATTCAAGGTTGCCAAAAGTGCACGATGCGACCGTGAACTTCCATAGACGGGATCTCCGAGCAATGCATGCCCGATCGAAGCCATATGGACGCGAACCTGGTGCGTCCTGCCGGTTTCGAGCCTGCATTCGAGAAGCGCTGCATCGCGAAGTTCGCGAAGCTTGCGCCAATGCGTGATCGCATGCTTGCCGCCGCTTCCTTTGACTATCGCGATCTTCTTGCGATTCTGGGGCGAACGGGCGAGCGGTGCGTCCACAGTGCCCGCCGAAGTCAGCACGCGGCCCGAAACGATCGCGTGATAGCGCCGATCGATCGAGTGCGCCTTGAACTGCGCGGCGAGCCCGACATGGGCGCGATCGGTCTTGGCGGCGACCAGGAGCCCCGACGTATCCTTGTCGATCCGGTGGACGATGCCCGGGCGGGCGACGCCGCCGATGCCCGACAGGCTTCCGTGGCAATGATGCAGCAGGGCGTTGACCAAGGTGCCGTCGAGATTACCCGCCGCGGGATGCACGACCAGGCCCGCCGGCTTGTCGATCACGATCAGATGCTCGTCCTCGAACACGACATTCAGCGCGATGTCCTGCGCCTCGTTGTGCGCCGGCTCGGGCTCGGGGACCGCGACGCTGAACAATGCACCGGCCTGGGCCTTGCGGGCGGGATCGCGGGCGAGGCCTTCGGGGCCCGTCACCTGGCCCGACGAGATCAGCGCCTTGAGCCGCTCCCGGGAGAGCGTCGGCACCGCGTCCGCCAGCGCGCGATCGAGACGCCAGCCATTGGCAGCCTCCGCGATACGCGCTTCGATGATGGAAACCCCCTGATTCATGTTTTAATGTAAATGGGTATGCGGATAGCCATTTCAAGATCTGTACTGATCGGTATTCGACGGTTTTCCGCCGATGCGGCACCCCAGGAGGCATGCGGATTGCTGTTCGGCGAGGGGGACGCGATCACCGGGTTTCAAGCGGCTGAAAATGTTGCGGAAACGCCCGAAACGCATTTCGAGATCGACCCGCGCGCCTTGTTCGCCGCGCTGAAGGCGGAGCGGGCGGGCGGGCCGAAGATCGCGGGATACTGGCACTCGCATCCGAGCGGCGACGCGACAC
Source organism: uncultured Sphingomonas sp. (assembly GCA_966211615.1). GTDB lineage: Bacteria > Pseudomonadota > Alphaproteobacteria > Sphingomonadales > Sphingomonadaceae > Sphingomonas. The sequence goes on along the minus strand of CBIHNZ010000001.1, from coordinate 275,759 downwards.
CGTCCGCGACCGATGCGTCCATGGCCGCGCCGGACCGAAAACTGTGGGTGATCGTGGCGGGCGATGCCGTCATGGCGTGGCGGACGTCACCGGACGGTGCGCTCCACGGCAGGTTCGACGCGGCGGAGATTGCGATCACCTAGCGCCGATGGAGGCGTGTTCTTGCGTGTATCACGACGCCAGGCTGGACGTGGAACTAGTCCTTCGAAATCACGCGGCCTCGCGGCCGGCAGGCGCGCCGGGCATCCTGAAGAAAAGGGCGAGCTGGAGGCTTTCGGCGATACGGGCGGCCTTGGCCTGGAGCCGGGCGGCGGCCGCGGGGACCATCATCTCGTCGGTGGTCTCGGCCCAGAGCGCGAGCCAGCGATCGAACATCGCCGGAGTGAGGCGCTCCATATGCTTGCGATGGGCAGGGACGGGCTGGCCCTTGTATCGGCCCGAGGTGAGCATCACCGACGACCAGAAATCGCCGAGCAGCGTGAGATGGGCGGGCCAGTCATGCACCGCGGAATCGAACACCGGCCCGATCAGCGGATCGGCGCGGACCCGCGCGTAGAAAAGGTCCACCAGCCGGCGGAGACTGGCATCGTCGATCTCGGAACGCTCGGGCATCGCCACGACTCCAATCATGCTTTCAAAATGCATCTATGCAGGCATGGTAAAACATGCAACAAAAATACATCTATTGCATCTGGATCAAACGAGGATGGCATGCGCCTGACGCGCTACACCGACTATGCGATGCGGGTGCTGCTCTATCTGGGCGCGCGGCCCGAGAAGCTATGCTCGATCGCCGAGATCTCGTCGGCCTATGGCATCTCGCAGAACCATCTGATGAAGGTGGTCAACGACCTGGCCCGGGCCGGCTATGTCGCCAGCGTGCGCGGTCGCTCGGGCGGGATCCGGCTGGGCGCCGCGCCCGAGGCGATCAATGTCGGCGCGGTGGTCCGCCATACCGAGGACGGGTTCGACCTCGTCGATTGTCCCAACTGCCTGCTGGCGCCGGCCTGCGGCCTGACCGGTGCGCTGGGCGAGGCGCTGGCGGCGTTCATGGCGGTGCTCGACCGCTATTCGCTCGCGGACCTGCTCGTCCGGCGCGGCGACTATCGGCGCCTGTTCGGGCTCGGCGAGAGCCCGGCCGCGCCCTGAGCATCCGGCACGCGTGGATCCAGGGGAGGCGAGTGCCTAGCCGAGCATCGGCCGGAGGCGCCGTTCGCGCCGCCACCGGAATGCCGCGCCCGCGGCGCCAAAGCCGAGGATCAGCATGGCCCAGCCGCCCGCTTCCGGGACGCCCAGAAAGACGATCTGAGCGTCGCTGACCGAATAGCCGATGCCGAAGAAGATATCCCCGCCGAGCGGCGACGCCTGGTTCTGATACGCGTTCGATCCGCCGGTCAGACTATAATGGCCGTTGCCCAGGCGCGAGAATATGCCGTCCCACCCGTAAATGCTGTCCGCAAAGAACGCGTTGTAGAGAATCTGCGCCGATCCACCGATCGGGTCGCCCGCGAACGCAAAGGACGAGAATTCCGAGAAGGGATCGACGAAACCGCTGATCGTATAGGTTCCCACGACCGGAACATCTTCCACCGACACGATGAAATGCGCGGCGGAGATCACATGGTCGACAAAGTCGAAGCTGAAATCCACGCTCATCGCATGTCCCGTCAGATCGGCGCCCACCGATCCGCCATGCTGGGCGTCGTCGAACGAGATGCTGCCGCTGGTGACGATACCGGTGCCGGAACCGCTGACGTTGGTTTGCGCATTCGCCGCGCCGGCGAACGCAAAGGTGATCAACGAAACGAGCGAGAGAATGGCTTTGATCATCGATCGACTCCCCCTGCGATATCCTCAGGATTTGTCATCTATGCTTTGAATGCAAGGGAAATTAACCCTGATTGGCGCCTCGGCCGGCCGGACCTGACGCCCGACCCGCGCACCGCCGCGGAACGTTTCGCCCATGGCCCACGTTAGTTTTCCATCGGATTGTGGAGAATACCCATGTTGTGGACCATCGTCGTCATCCTGCTCGTGCTGTGGCTGCTGGGCTTCTCGTTCCATATCGGCGCGGGGCTGATCCACATTCTGCTGGTCGTCGCGCTCGTCGTCGGGCTGATCCAGCTTTTCAGTGGGCGCCGCGTAGTATAGCGGCTGGTTTCCCCTGCATTAGGCGTAGCTTGCAGCATCGGCGTGGCTGCGCCTAAGAAGTCCGCGGGGAAGCTGGAGCCATATCCTTGAACATCAGCCCGACAGAATTCGCGAGCCTTCTCTGTTCGAGGCTCTGTCACGACCTGTTGAGCCCGGTGGGTGCGCTCAATAACGGCCTCGAACTGCTCGCCGACGAGCATGATCCCGAGATGCGCGCGCGCTGCCTGGAACTGCTGAGCGAGAGCGCCAAGGCTTCGGCCAACAAGCTCAAATTCTTCCGCCTTGCGTTCGGCGCGGCGGGGGGATTTGGCGAGACCGTCGACACGCGCGAGGCGCAGGCGGCGATCGAGGGGCTGTTCGGCGACAATCACCGGGTGAAGATCGGCTGGATGGTCGAGGATCCGGTGCTCCCCAAACAGGCGATCAAGGTGCTGCTCAACCTCGCGCTGATCGGCGGCGACGCGCTGATCCGCGGCGGCCAGCTCGACATCGGCGCCGAGGTCCATGAGGGCCAGATCGAGATCGTCGTGCGCGCCGACGGGCCGCGCATCGTGCTCGATCCCGAGCTGCGCAGCGCACTCGCCGGCGGCAAGGACGAGCTGCCGATCACGCCGCGCGCGGCGGCAGCCTATCTCGCGCACGCGCTGGTGACCCAGGGCGGCGGCGAGCTGCAGGTGAGCCCGCCCGATTCCGACGTGCTGCTGTTCGGAGCGCAGTTCCGGGTGGCGTGACGGCGCGCGCCCTGGCGGATGCGCTGTTTTGCTTGAATAACACACTTGTTTCGGGCATCGACCGGCTTCGGGATAACCGAGCGGGAAGAGGTGTCTATGAAGCGTGCCTTATACGGAGCGATTGCCGGCCTGGTCGCATTCGCCAGCCCGGCTTCGGCCCAATCCTATCACGACATCGCCGACCGGGTCGCGGAGGCTGACGGCTTCAACGGCGTCGTGCTGGTCGGGACGGGCAACAGGCTGGACGCGGTCGAGGGGTTCGGGACCGCCGGCGCGGCGTTCGGCGTGCCGATGCTGGCGAACACGCGGTTCGAACTGGGCTCGATGTCCAAATGGTTCGCGGCGATCGTCGTGCTGAAGCTGGTCGACCAGGGCAAGCTGGATCTCGACGCCCCGATCAGCCGCTATCTGCCCGATTATCGCGCCGATACCGGCGCGAAGCTGACTCTCAGGCGGCTGATGAGCCATTCGAGCGGGCTGCCCAACGACGTGCTCAAGGCGCGGCAGGCCGATCCTTCGATCCGCGGCGTCGAGCTGGAGCAGATGGAAGCGGTGCGGCGCTACGCGAACGGCACCCTCGCGTTCGAGCCGGGCACGGAGTGGGACTATTCGCATTCGAACTGGCTGGTGGTGAAGGCAGTGGCCGAGCGGGTGTCGGGCCAGCCCTACGCGGCCCTGGTCGACCGCGTCCTGGTCAAGCCGCTGAAGCTGAAGGACACCGGCGTCTTCCACGGCGATTCGAGCCGGGTGCGGGGCATGGCTGCGGGCTATGCGGCGCTGACGCCCCAGCCGCAGCCCAAGCCCAATCCCGTGCCCGATTTCATGGCGATGGCGGGCGGCTTCTATGCGAGCGCGCCGGATCTGCTGAAGTTGATGGACGCGGTGCTGGACGGGGAGATGCTGAGCGCCGATTCGCGCAAGATGCTGATGACGGTGCTGATGCCCGACCAGCATTATGCGCTGGGCGGGCGCGTCCGGACCGAGACGATCGGCGGAACGGAGCGCGAGGCGGCGTGGGAAGACGGCTCGAACGGCGGCTTCCGCATGCTCGCGCGGCGGGTGCTGGCGGACGGCCACACGGTGATCGTGCTGAGCAATGCGAGCTTCGACTATCAAAAGCTCGGCGACCTCGGCACCGCATTGCTGGACCGGACCTATGCGGACGGCAAGGGCGCCACGGACTAACGCGGAATTAACCCTCCAAGCGCCATGGTGACCCCGCAAATTTGCCCGGGGCACCATGGACGACCTACTTCAGGAATTCATCGCCGAGACGCGCGAGACGCTCGAGGCGCTTTCGGGCGAGATCGTCGCCTGGGAAGCGCATCCCGAGGACGGCGCGCGCCTGGATGCGATCTTCCGATTCGTGCACACGGTGAAGGGGAGCTGCGGTTTCCTCGATCTGCCGCGGCTCGAGCGCCTGGCGCACGCCGCCGAGGACGTCCTCGCTCAGGTGCGCGGCGGCGAGCGCGAGCCCGATCGCGGGCTGGTCAACGCGGTGCTCGCAGTGGTCGACCGGATCGGCGAGCTGGTCGAGGCGATCGATGCGGGCAACAGCGTGCCCGACAGCGGCGAGGAATTGCTGATCGCAGCGCTGGCGCAGGGGTCCGACCAGGTCGCCACCGCCGCCGCTTCGAACGTGCAGCGCGCGCCTTCGCGCAGCGTCCGCCTGAACGTCGACCTGCTCGACCGGATGATGTCGGGCATGTCGGAGATGGTGCTGGCGCGCAACGAGCTGGCGCGGCGGCTGCGCAACGGGGATATCGATCCCACCGTCGAGGCAGCGCTGGAGCGGCTGTCGCTGACCGTGGGCGAGATGCGCGATACCGTCACGCGGACGCGGATGCAGAAGATCGACGCGCTGTTCTCCGCGCTGCCGCGGATGGTGCGCGACACGGCGGCAGGGCTGGGCAAGTCCGTCTCGCTGCACATCGAGGGATCGGACGTCGAGCTCGACCGCGAGATGATCGAGGTCATGCGCGATCCGCTCGTGCATATCGTCCGCAACTCGATCGATCACGGCATCGAGGAACCGGCGACGCGCCGGGCGGTGGGCAAGCGCGAGAATGGGCGGCTGAGCGTCGCGGCGCGGCAATCGGGCAACCAGATCATCGTCGAGATCGCCGATGACGGCCGCGGCATCGACACCGACAAGCTGATCAAGAAGCTGGTGGCGAGCGGCGGGCGCAGCGAACGCGACCTGATGGCGCTCTCGCCGCGGGCGAAGCTCGACCTGGTCTTCCAGCCCGGGCTGTCGAGCAAGGACGAGGTTTCCGAGGTTTCGGGCCGCGGCGTGGGCATGGACGTGGTCCGCGCCTCGATCGAGCAGATCGGCGGCCGCGTCGAGCTCGACAATGCGCCCGGCAAGGGACTGCGCATCGCGATCCATGTGCCGCTGACCTTGTCGATCATCTCGGCGATCGTGGTGGGATCGGGCAAGCAGCGCTTCGCCATCCCGCGCCAGTCGATCGAGGAGATCGTGACCGAACGCGGCGAGGCGATCCGCATCGACGTGCTCGGCGGGACCCAGGTGGCGACCGTCCGCGAGCGGCGCATGCCGTTGCTCGACCTGGCGGACCTGCTGGGGATCGAGCGCGGCCAGCGCTCCGAGGAGCATGGCGGCAGCCAGATGCTGGTGATCGTCAGCGTGAGCGAGGGCAGCTATGCGCTCGCCGTCGATACGGTGCTCGACAATGAGGAACTGGTGATCAAGCCGGCATCGCCGGCGGTGATGACCACCGGCCTCTATGCCGGCCAGACATTGCCCGATTCCGGCCTTCCCATGCTGCTGCTCGACTGCGCCGGCATGGCGAGCGTGGCGGGCCTCAACTTCAACCGCGATGCGGGCCAGGGCTTCGACGAGGCCGAAGAGGCCAGCGCGGCGCCGGGCGTGCCGGCACTGCTGTTCAACGACCTGGACGGGATGCGCCGGGCGGTACCGCTCGCCGCGGTCGACCGGGTGGAGCAGGTGCGCGGCGACCAGGTGCGCTTCGCCGCGGGCCGTTTCCGGCTGGCGATCGACGGACGCATCCTGCCGCTGGCGGCGCAGGGCGAGATCGAGGGCCGGCACAAGCTCAACGTGCTGCGCCTGAAGGACGACATGGCCGAGGTGAGCTATGCGATCGACGAGGCGCTCGACATCATCATCCTGCCGCCCGACATCTCCCCGGCGCGCGAGGCGGGGCCGGTGGCGGGCGTGATGCTGATCGATGGCGAACAGGTCGAGCTGCTCGACGTGCTCTGGGTGTTCGACGAACATGCCGACCGCGAGGTCGAGGACGATGCGCCGCTGTGCCTGATCTCGGGCGACCAGGACGGCTGGATGGCATCGTTCGTGCGGCCGCTGCTCGAATCGGCGGGATATCGCGTGACCGCGCAGCTCGCCGCGGGCGAGACGCCGGCGGTGGTGCTGTCGTCCGAGGACATGCCGACACCGCCCGACGCCAGCGCGCCGGTGGTGCGCCTGCGCCGCCGCCGCGCCGCCAAGGCGGGCGACGACAGCGTCTATCGTTATGACCGCGCGGGACTGCTTTCCGCGCTCGAGGCCCGGGTGGCCGGAAAGGCTGGCCGCTAGTGGCGCATCTCTATCTCATCGCGCAGATCGCCGGACGCGCCGTCGCGATCGATTCGGACCAGGTCGAATCGGTGGTCGATATCGGCGAGGTGACCGCGGTGCCGCGCGCATCCGCGCATGTCCGCGGGCTGGCGGCGCTGCGCAGCCGCGTGGTGACGGTGGTCGATACCCAATCGGCGCTGGGCCTCGATACGGGCAGCAGCGCCAAGCGCGCGGTGATCACGCGCGTCGAGGGGCATCATTATGCGCTGCTGGTCGATTCGCTCGACGATGTCGCGCCGTTCGACCTGCTGCCGCTCGCCGGCGGCGTGGCGCTCGATTCGGCATGGCGCAGCGCCGGGCGCGGAATCGTCGAGCGCGAAGGCGAGCCGATCCTGGCAATCGACCTTGCTTCGCTCGTTCCCAGCTCGACCGCTCTACAATGAGTTTGGCCGATTAACGCGAAGCTTACGCCTTTGAGGCACAACGGCAGCTCAAAGACACCTGCCAACGGGGAACAGGGCACAATGAAGACTTGTCTCGTCGTCGACGATTCGAAGGTGATCCGGAAGGTCGCCCGACATATTCTCGAGACGCTCGATTTCGAAGTGCGCGAGGCCGGTGACGGTCGCGAGGCACTCGATTCCTGCCTTGCGACTCCGCCCGACGTGATCCTGCTCGACTGGAACATGCCCGTGATGAGCGGCATGGATTTCCTGCGCGCGCTGAAGGATTCGGGACTGCCGACCCGCCCCAAGGTGGTGTTCTGCACCACCGAGAACGGCATGGCCTATATCCGCGCCGCGATCGAAGCCGGCGCCGACGAATATGTCATGAAGCCGTTCGACCGCGAGACGCTGGAAAGCAAGCTGCAGATCGTCGGCGTGGCCTGAACGGCCGCGCTCAGGAGATAAAAGGGTGCTGAACCCCCATTCCCTAGCGGGCGCGGCCTTTGGCGGCGCAGCCGCCGGCCCCGCGCAGGTGCTGATCGTCGACGATTCGGTCGTCGCGCGATCGGTGCTCGGACGGATGGTGGAAGGCACCAGGCGCTTCCGCGTCGCGGCGGCGCTGAGCGACGTGCGCGCCGCGCTCGACTATCTCAAGACCAACAGCGTCGACATCATACTGCTCGACATCCAGATGCCCGGCATCGACGGCCTGACCGCACTCCCCGACATGGTCGCCGCCGGCAAGGGCGCCAAGGTGCTGATCGTCTCCTCGAGCGCCGACGAAGGCGCGGCGGTGACCATCCAGGCGCTGGCGATGGGCGCGGCCGACACGCTGGTGAAGCCCGGTATCGGCGCGTTCGGCGGGCGCTTCGCCGAAGTGCTGGAAGAGCGGCTCTCCAAGCTGCTCGACGCGCCGCACGACCATATGCCGCACGTCACGCGCGCGATCCCGGCCTCGACCGCCCCCGACGAGTTCGACCTGGTCGCGATCGGCGCGTCGACCGGCGGCATCCACGCGCTGAGCCAGTTGCTCCGCGCGATCCCGGCGAGCTTCCAGGTGCCGATCCTGGTGACGCAGCATCTGCCGGCCTCCTTCATGAGCTATTTCGCGACCCAGCTCGCGGTGCTGGGCGGACGGCCCTGCGAGGTCGCGGCCAACCATATGCGGATCCGGCCGGGCCGGATCATCGTCGCGCCCGGCGACGCGCATATGCGCGTGGTCCGCATCTCCGACGGCGCATCGATCCGGCTGACCGAAGAGAAGTCGCTGAGCGGCTGCATGCCGTCGGTCGATCCGATGTTCGAGACGGTGGCGGACGTCTATGGCAGCCGCGCGCTGGGCGTGGTGCTGAGCGGCATGGGCCGCGACGGCTGCGAGGGCGCGAAGCATCTGGCCGATGCCGGCGCGCGGGTGCTGGTGCAGGACCGCGAAAGCTCTGTGGTGTGGGGCATGCCCGGCGCGGTGGCCAATGCCGGCCGCGCCAGCGCGGTGCTGCGGCCCGACGAGATCGGCCGGCTGATCGGCCGCGGAAGGGCGGGGGCATGATGCACGTCCCCGGCCAGATGGTGCCCGGCGCCTCGAGCACCATGACGATGATCGCCGCGCTGCTCGAGCAGCGCACCGGGCAGCAGATCGCGGCCAACCGCGCCTGGCGGATCGAGACCGCGCTGAAGCCGGTGCTGCGCGAACGCGGCCTGGCCACGCTCGACGAACTGGTGGCGCAGCTGATCTCGGCGCGGACGGGGGAGCTCGCCGACAAGGTGGTCGACGCGCTGCTCAACCAGGAAACCAGCTTCTTCCGCGACGTGGCGGTGCTCGACATGATCGCCGACGCGGCGCGCGCGCTGCATGCCGAGGCGGCCGGGCGGCGGCTGCGGGTCTGGTCCGCGGGCTGCTCGACGGGGCAGGAGCCCCTCTCGCTGGCGATGCTCTTTTCCGAGCAGATCGAGGCGCTGGGCGGGCAGATGCCCGAGATCATCGCGACCGACATCTCGCCCGCGGCGCTGACCCGCGCGCGCAGCGGTCGCTTCTCGCAATTCGAGATCCAGCGCGGGCTGCCGGTGCGGCGGATGATGACCTGGTTCGACACCGTCGGCGGCGACTGGGTCGCCAAGCAGGAACTGGTCCGCAAGGTGCAGTTCCGCCAGCACAATCTGACCGCCGATCCGGCACCCCCCGGACGCTTCGACATCATCCTGTGCCGCAACGTGATGCTCTATTTCTCGCTGCCGCTCCGCCGCCAGGTGTTCGACACGCTGGCATCGGCGATCCGCCCGGGCGGGCTGCTGGCGCTGGGCGCGGGCGAGACCGTGATCGGCCAGACCGAGCATTTCCAGCCGAGCGACGAATATCGCGGCTTCTACAAGGCGATGGAGAGCTGCGCGACGGGATGCTTCGCCGTCGCAGGCTGAACCGCTTGCGGGGTGAGGCCCCGCGGCACTAACTAGCGGCGATGTCCAGCGATCTCGCCATCACGCAAGCGCCCTCGCCGAATTTCGACGATCGCGCGCTGCCGATCACGATGATCGTGCTCCACTATACCGGCATGGAGAGCGCCGAGGCGGCGGTCGCGCGGCTGCGCGACGCCCAGGCGAAGGTATCCGCCCATTATGTCGTCGACGAGGACGGCACCATCCTGCAGCTCGTCGACGAGGACAAGCGCGCCTGGCACGCCGGGCGCTCGCACTGGCGCGGGATCACCGACGTCAACTCGGCATCGATCGGCATCGAGATCGTCAATCCGGGGCACGAATTCGGCTATCGGCCGTTTACGGATGCGCAGATGGGCGCGCTGATCCCGCTCGTCGCCGACATCAAGGAACGCCACGGCATCACCCGCGGCAATGTCGTGGGGCATTCGGACGTCGCGCCAGAGCGCAAGCAGGATCCCGGCGAGCTGTTCAACTGGCACGCGCTGGCCCGGCTGCGGCTCGCGCTGCCGCGCCCGACCCGCAACCTGGTCGATCCGGGCTGGCCCGATGCCGGCTTCATGCTGGCGCTCGAGCGCTTCGGCTACGATGTCGAGGACGGCGTGGCGGCGGTGATCGCGTTCCAGCGGCGCTTCCGTCCCGAGCTGATCGACGGCGAGGTCGACGGCGAATGCCGCTGCATCCTGCTGGCGCTGCTGCTGCCCCGGCCGCAGGGCGAGGACTAGCGGCCGCGATACTCCAGCGCGTTCAGAACTTCCGGTGATCCTGGCCGTCGATCAAGTCGCAGCTTCCCCGGAACGCATAGTCGAAGGCGCCCTGGATGTTCACCCGGCCGCTGCGGCGATCGATGGTCACCCGCGGCTTGTTGAGCCCGTTCAGGCGATAGGTGCCGCGGATCACGTCACGATCGACGGCGACGTCGGTCATGTCCCACCAGCCTTGCGCTCCGCGCGAATTGATCGGCGGGATGAGCTTCCTGGGCAGCTTGATCCTGCCGCCGCCGTCCCAGACCTGGATCATCACCGAAGCATCGAAATCCTCGGTCGTGAGCTCGGTGCGGTTGCCGTAATCGTAGCGGTCGCGGCGCTCGTTCCAGGTCCAGCCGTAGCGGGTCGCCACCGCGGGCTTCTGGCCCTCGCCATAGCAGACCAGGCCCAGATCGACGGGCGGGTCACCGGAGCGTGCGCCGCCGGGCGCGCCCTGCGCGATCGCGGCACTGCTCAAAAGCGTGAGCGAAGCGCCGACGGCGGATAGCAAGGCGATGGGCCCGTTGCGCATTCAGACCTCCCTGATGGGCGGGTTCCTGCGACCGATGGTACAACTTCGCGGGCGATAGATACAGCGGCGCTGCTTCGGGCCCGACCAAACAAGGTTGCCGGCGACTTCAGCAAATCCGTTCATCATCGTGCAGGTAAAGGAGGAATATAGGATCACGTCGGAGGTTTGTGCCGTGAACACCAATGGAATCCGCCCCTCGATGACCCCGATCGGCCCGGTGCGCGTGCGCCTGCTGGGCGTGGTGAAGGGCGATTCCTCGGGACGCGAGACCGCGTCGGTCAACGCGCCCAATGCTGCGGAGGCGGTTGCGGCGCTCAATCGCGTCGCGCAGGTCAGCGGCGCCGAGGGCGTGATCAACGTCGCTTCCGACTATCGCCGCGCCGCGATCGCCGCCGGGCCGCTCCAGTCGCTGTGGCGGATCGAGGTCCAGGCCTGGGGCACGGCCGTCGCCGCCGTGGAGGAGAAGGCCGCGGACGAGGCCGAGGAACGCCAGGCCGATTGACCTTGCAGTAAGCGGGCACTGCGCTACAGCATTTCGTGCCAGAGGGTTGGGCGGCCGCGGGTGCGCAAGCACGCGAGGAAAGTCCGGGCTCCACGGAAACGACGGTGCCGGGTAATGCCCGGCGGGGGCGACCCCAGGGAAAGTGCCACAGAGAGCAGACCGCCCACTGGGCCCCGGTTTTAGGATTGGGGACTAAGGGCAAGGGTGAAAGGGTGCGGTAAGAGCGCACCGCGCGACCGGTAACGGAAGCGGCACGGCAAACCCCACCGGGAGCAAGACCGAATAGGGACGGCACATGCGCCTCGTTCCGGCGCGTCGTCCGGGTTGGTTGCTTGAGCGGCGGAGCAATCCGTCGCCTAGAGGAATGGCCGCACAGTCCTTTCGAGGATGGACAGAACCCGGCTTACAGACCCTCTGGCATATTTCCGTCATCCGACTGGCATATAGAGCCGGGTCCTCCTATCTGCGGCAAAGATGGCACGTCAGACACGATCTCAGGACTGGGGTTTTCCACGCTGGCGCAGCTATGGCGCCGAGCGCGAGGCCGTGAAGGTGCGGTTGTGCGACCGGCACGGCTGCGAGGAACCGGGCGACCGCCCGGCGCCCAAATCGCCCAACAACCCCGAGCGCTGGTATTTCTGCGAGACGCATGCCGGCGAGTACAACCGCAACTGGAACTATTTCGAGGGCCTCACCGCCGAGGAGGCCGCCAAGCGCGAGGCCGAGGAGCGGCGCGACGCGTCGGGCTTTACCGAGGCCAAGTATAACGGCTGGGCCGGGCCGGGCGATGGCAGCCGCTCGCGCGACGAGATGCGCGCGCTCGAGGTGCTCGACCTCGAGGTCGACAGCGACTTCGAGGCGGTGCGGCTGGCCTGGCGGCGGCTGGCCAAGGCGAGCCACCCCGACGTTAAGCCCGGCGATGCCGAGGCGGCCAAGCGCTTCCAGGCGATCCAGGCAGCCTATGAGGTGCTCAAGGCGGCGGAGGAGCGCCGCACCTGGAAGCCCGATTGAAGCATCATGTCCGCTCGAACTGGGCGAATGCCGTTCTGGTCTGCTCGAAATGCTCGAAGAAGCTCCATGGCGGCTTCGGTCCCAAGGGCAAGGCACCGCTGGCCAAGGCGCTGCGCAAGCATCTGGGCCTGAAGAGGGGCCGCAAGGCGGACGCCGGGATCGTCGAGGTGAAGTGCCTGGGCGTGTGCCCGCGCGGCGCGGTGACGGTGGTCAACGGCGCGGCGTCGCGCGACTGGCTGCTGGTGCGCGAGGGCGCGGACATGGCGGACGTGGCGCGCGAGCTGGGGCTCGACGCTTGACTTGGCGGGGTGCCCAGCGGACACCTGCTGGAAACAAATAGGGGAATGCCGATGTTGCTCAAAGCCGGACTGAGCCTTGCGGCTTTCACCGCGATTGCCGCCCCGAGCGTTGCGGCGAGCGCCCAGGACACGATCGGGCAGCTCTTCGACAAGGCCGACGAAATCTACACCGAGAAGGGCTATGCCGGCACCGGCTGGGAGCGCCGCGGCGAGCTGGGGCAGGGCAAGGAACAGCGCATCCAGATCACGCTGGGCGGCGGCACGAGCTACCAGCTCATCGGCGTGTGCGACACGAACTGCAAGAATCTCGACATCGAGCTGCTCGATGCGAACGGCAAGGAAGTCGACAAGGATGTCGAGGACGACGACTTCCCGATCGTCGGCGTGGAGGGATCGGGCACCTATACCGCGCGCGTGACGATGACGGCGTGCGAGGGCAGCTGCGCCTTCGGCGTGAAGGCGTTCGCGAAATAAGCCTCAGGCGTAGCGTGCCGCGGTTTCGCGGATGAGCGCGATCATGTTGGGGATGCCCTGGGTCCGATTCGAGCTGAGCTGGTTGCGCAGGTCGAAGGGCGCGAGGGCCGCCTCGATGTCGGTCGCCAGGATCTCGGCGGGCGTGCGGTCCTGCACGGTGAGCAGGATGAGCGCGATGATGCCCTTGGTGATCGCGGCGTTCGAATCGGCGAGGAAATGAAGCCGGCCGTCGTCGCGGCGGGTGGGATAGACCCATACCGCCGCCGAGCAGCCCCGCACCAGCGTCGCATCGGTCTTGAGCGGCTCGGGCATCGCCTCGAGGCTGCGGCCCAGATCGATCAGCAGGCGATAGCGATCATCGGCTTCGAGGAATTCATATTCGTCCTGGAGTTCGGCGAGGCTCGGCATAGATGCGGGCTATAGCGCCGGCCTTCGACAATGCCACTGCTCTCGATCGTCATCCCGGCGGAGGCCGGAATCCAGGGCCGCGAACAATGTCCTGCCTGGCTCTGGATCCCGGCTTCCGCCGGGATGACGGGTCCTACAGGTCAACGCCCGCGGCGATGGCTTCGAGCTTGCGGATGCGCTCCTTGAGGTCCGCGACTTCGATGCGCGAGGCAGCCGAGGGACCGGACATCTGGGCCGGCTCGCCGGTGTTGGCGGCCTGGCGACCGGAGACCAGCTCCTGGTGCTTCAGCGCCAGCCAGCCGCGCCAGCCCGAAAGGGCGGCCGCCGTGACCATGCCGAGGCCGGCAAGGCCCGATGCGGCGAGGGTAAGATAGAGATTGGGATCGTTGGTCATTGCCATTCTTCCCTGTCTGATGCGCTACTCAGGCGCTGTTTTTGTCACGCAGCTTTTCGATCTCGGCATCGAGACGCAGGCTGCTGTTGTTGTCGGTGATCACCCGCTCCAGCACCTGGATGCGCTCCTTGAGGGAGCGGACCTCGTCCTGGAGGCGGGCATTCTCGGCGGTTTCGACCGGGTCCGCCTGATAGGCATAGGCGTTGTTGCGCCGTCCCTTGTTCCGGTGGACACCGTAGCGCGCTCTCAGAACGCTGCCGATGGTGATCACGATGATGATGCCAAGAACCATTTCATGCGCGTTCATTGCATCTCACTCCTCTTGGCGAGCGTCGGGGCGCTCAATTCGATTGTTGGGCTGCGACCTGGGCTGCACGCTCGGCGCGGCGGCGGGGGCGATCGCGGCTTTCTGCAAGGGCAATAGCTCCCCCGCACAGTGCCGTCAGCACTGCGAACACGACGATGATCATTTTATCTTCCTTAGTTGAGCGGCGCGTCGCGCAGCTTGTCGATTTCATCCGCGACATCGATGCCGCGGTCGGTCACAATTCTTTCGAGCACCCGGACCCTTTGTTCGAGCCGCTCGGTCTGTGCGGCATATTGGGCGGCCTTTTCGGCTACCATCTGGGCCTCCAGTTCCATCTTGCGCTCGCGGAGCGCGATCAGCGGCTTGATTACGGTTCCCGCAATGATCGCCACCAGCCCGCAGCAGATTCCGAGAATGGGGATCCAAAGGGCGTTCATCTCGTGCTCCTCAGTTGCTCTTGCCGCGGAGCTGTTCGATCTCGCGGTCGAGCAGGTGCGAACTGTCGGTGACGATCCGTTCGACATTGGCCAGCCGATCCTTGACCGAACCGAGCTCGGCGCTGAGCTGGGCATTCTCCTGGCTCAGCAGCTTGATCCGTTCCATCGCGGCGTCGTTGCGCTGCGGATAGACCGCCTTGCCCCAGCTGTTCTCGAGCGGATATCCGTTCTTGATCCGGAGCCAGGTGGTGAAGATCCACCCGATGATGCCGAAGAACCCGAGCAACATGCTGCCGCCGATAACCCAGGGCAGGTTGTTCATGAGCATCTGTGTCATCGTCTGATCCTTGTCCTGTCTGGCTTAGCGCAGCGCGTCGATTTCGCGGGCGGTGCGCTCGGCCGGGTCGGTGGCGATCCGTTCCAGGACCGAGAGCCGTTCCTCGAGCCGCGCGATCTGGCCGGTGAGGCGCTCGTTCTCCGAGGAGAGGAGCTCGATCTTGCGCGGTGCGTCCGGATCGGCCTTGGCGGTCTGGCCCTTCCATTCATTCTCCACCGGATAGCCGTGGCGGGCGCGGATCCAGTTGTTGAGCAGCCAGCCCACGGTCGAAATCGCGACCAGGACTACTACGAAAACCGGTCCATCCATGGTTCTTCCTCCCTCTTGATAGCCTGCGCCTCAGCGCAGGCTGTCGATCTCGTCGGCGAGGCGCGTGTTGCGGCTCGTATAGTACATCTCGATGTCGGCGAGCCGGCGATCGATGTCGCGGAAGGTCGAGCGGACCGCATGCGCCGAGCGCTTGGGGTTCGATCGCACGCCCTGCCAGAACTTGGCGTCCTCGGGCGTGTCGTAGAGACCCACCGGCTTCGGATTGGCCATCCAGGCGACCAGGAAGTAGGCGATCACCGTCCAGGGGAAGCCACCGACCAGGGTGAGGAGCACGGCTCCCACGCGGACCCAGGTGACGTCGATCCCGGTATAGTCGGCGATACCGGCACACACACCCGACCATTTGCCATTCTGCTTGTCGAGATAATATTTGGTGCGGCTGGCGGACATCTTAGTTCCTCCTGCTGAGGTCGTAGGGCGAAGCTTGCGCGGGCTGGTTGGGGCGGAAGTCAGGATTGTCGGCGGCGATGATCCGCTCGATCGTCGTGAGGCGCTCTTCCAGCCGGCGCGCGGTGTAGTGGAGTTCGTCGAGGAGCTTCTCGTCTTCTCCGGTCAGCGATGCGGCCTGCTTCCACTTGGTGATGTAGTGGAAGACCAGCCACGGCAGCCCGATGAAGAGGATGCCCAGGACGATCGGCACGATGATGACGCCTTCGTCCATGGGGTTATGCTCCCTTGCCCAGGCGGGCCTTCAGGGCTTCGAGCTCGGCATCGACCTTCTCCGCGGAACGGAGCTCGGCGATTTCCTCCTC
The DNA here is from genome assembly GCA_966211615.1 of uncultured Sphingomonas sp. Taxonomy (GTDB): domain Bacteria; phylum Pseudomonadota; class Alphaproteobacteria; order Sphingomonadales; family Sphingomonadaceae; genus Sphingomonas. The sequence goes on along the minus strand of CBIHNZ010000001.1, from coordinate 259,916 downwards.
GAGGCTCTTGGGCTCGCCGCCCAGGCCAGCCGCTTCGGCGCGGCCCTCGGCGAAATCGACCCGGCGTTCGAGGACGTCGAAGCGCGAGAAGGCGTCCTGCATCTTCGAGCCGTTGGTCATCTCCCGCAGGCGGACGCGGTTGTTGGCGCTCTCCAGCCGGGCGACGATCGAATTCTGGCGGGTGCGGGCCTCACGCAGCTTGTTCTGAAGCTTGGTGATGTCCTCTTCCGAAGCGCGGAGCGTTTCGTCGAGCACCGTGATCTCCTGCGCGAGCTGGTCGCACATGTCGCCGGCCTTCTGCTTTTCGACCAGAGCGGCCTTGGCAAGGTCCTCGCGGCCCTTCGACAGTGCCAGCTCGGCCTTCTCGGTCCAGCTCTCCTGGAGCTTTTCGAGCTTGGCGATGTGGCGGCGCATCTCCTTCTGATCGGCGATGGTGCGCGCCGCGCCGGCGCGGACTTCGACCAGGGTCTCCTCCATCTCGAGGATGATCATGCGGATCATCTTGGCGGGGTCTTCCGCCTTGTCGAGAAGGTCGGTGACGTTGGCGGCGATGATGTCTCGGGTACGGGAGAAAATGCCCATTTCGAAAACTCCTTCGTGTTTTTTGTTACCGCCGGAAGGGGCTAGGGGGTACCCCTTCCGGCGGGACCCAGATCGCCGGGGCCGGCGAGCGGGGAGACCTCTTTGGCGCCTCAGGCGATCGCCGGACCGACCGCACCGGCCATGAAGATGGCGCTGGCGAAGAAGGTGAAGGCAACTGCGACAAAGGCATTGCGAAGCGTGGTTGCTTGGTAAGTCATGGCGTAGATCCTTGAACCTTGGCGTTGTTTCGTGGCCCATTGTCGGGCTTGCCAACATCTTTGCAGAAGCCGTGCCAGTTTCTGAAACCCACGCTTTTCCGCCAATTTCTGCGTTTTCGGCTATGGCGGTCGCAAATTTTCCTTGCTAATGTTTGGGAAAATTCGCCAAGGATTCGGTGTGGAACGCGTAACGAATGTCATTGGCCAGTCGCCGGCCTTTCTCGACGCCCTCGAGCGCGCCAGCCGGGCCGCTGCACTCGACCGACCGGTGCTCGTCATCGGCGAGCGCGGGACCGGCAAGGAGCTGGTGGCGGAACGCCTTCACCGCCTGTCGCCGCGATGGGACCAGCCGCTGGTCATCATGAACTGCGCGGCGCTGCCCGAGACGCTGATCGAGGCCGAGCTGTTCGGGCACGAGGCGGGCGCCTTTACCGGCGCGACCAAGGCGCGGGTCGGCCGGTTCGAGGAGGCGGACAAGGGCACGCTGTTCCTCGACGAGCTCGGCACGCTTTCGATGGGCGCGCAGGAGCGGCTGCTGCGCGCGGTGGAATATGGCGAGGTGACGCGGATCGGATCGTCGCGGCCGATCAATGTCGATGTGCGCATCGTCGCGGCGACCAACGAGCATCTGCCCGAGCGGGTGGACAAGGGCAATTTCCGCGCCGACCTTCTCGACCGGCTCTCGTTCGAGGTGGTGACGCTGCCGCCGCTCCGCCATCGCGACGGCGATGTCGAGGTGCTCGCCGATTTCTACGGGCGGCGCATGGCATCGGAGATCGGCCGGGTGGACGACTGGCCGGGCTGGGGTCCGAACGCGCTCGACGTGCTCCAGAATTACGATTGGCCGGGCAATGTCCGCGAACTGCGCAACGTGGTCGAGCGCGCGGTCTATCGCTGGGAGCATGACGGGCCGATCGACGCGATCGAGATCGACCCGTTCCAGTCGCCCTATCGCCCGCGTGGGACGCAGAGCGGGCAGGGTGCGCCGTCCGCCGGCGCGCCGGTGCAGTCGCAGCCACAGGCGGAAGCGGCGCCCGCGATGCCGGCGCTGGACGGTGCGGCGGATTTCAAGACCCGGGTGGCGCGGTTCGAGCGCGAATTGCTGTCGCGCTCGCTTGCCGAGCATCGCTTCAACCAGCGCTCGACCGCCGAGGCGCTGGGCCTGACCTATGACCAACTCCGCCATGCCCTGAAGCGGCACGAACTGCTCGGGGCCGGCGGCTGACCCGATCCGACTGATCGCTGGTTTCGATGGCGCCGATCGCTTGTTTAGATGGGGCCGAAACAAAAATTGTTGCGGCGCTCAGGCCTCCCGTGCGTTAGGCGGTCGACGCAACACAGCCCCCATGGAGGATGACATGGCTTTCGAACTTCCCGCGCTGCCCTATGACAAGGAAGCGCTCGCGCCGCACATGTCTGCCGAGACCCTGGAATTCCACCACGGCAAGCATCACAAGGCCTATGTCGACAATTGCAACAAGCTGGTTGCCGACATTCCCGAGCTGGCGGGCGCCAAGCTGACCGACGTGATCAAGTACGCCAAGGAAAAGGGCAACAAGGGGCTGTTCAACAACAGCTCGCAGATCTGGAACCACAGCTTCTTCTGGCAGTGCCTCTCGCCCGAGAAGCAGGCGCCGACCGGCAAGCTCGCCGAGATGATCGCCAGCGACTTCGGCAGCCATGAGGCGCTGATCGAGAAGCTGAAGGCCGAATCGGTCGGCCATTTCGCCAGCGGTTGGGGCTGGCTGGTGCTCGAGGACGGCAAGCTGAAGGTCACCTCGTTCCACGACGGCGACTCGCCCGTGGCGCACGGCGTGACGCCGCTGCTCACGATCGACGTGTGGGAGCACGCCTATTACATCGACTATCGCAACGCGCGTCCGGTGTTCGTCGACACCCTGCTGGCGAACCTGGTGAACTGGGAATTCGTCGCGCAGAATCTCGACGGCCAGGGCGCTTCGCGCGCCGACCAGGGCTGATCGACACGCGTTTATGCGGGGAGCGCACGCTCCCCGCATAAATCGTGATCGCTGCTGTTGGCGTCCCGCACGGACGCCTGCTATCCGGGTCGTAGCATGACCCTCGACACCGATATTGCCGACCCGACCGGGCCCACCGACGTCTCCTTCGACAGCGCGCTTTCCGAACGCTACCTCGTCTACGCGCTCTCGACGATCACGGCGCGTTCGCTGCCCGATGTCCGCGACGGCCTGAAGCCCGTCCACCGCCGCCTGCTCTGGGCGATGCGGCTGCTGCGGCTGGATCCCGCAAGCGGCTACAAGAAATGCGCCCGCGTCGTCGGCGACGTGATCGGCAAATATCACCCGCATGGCGACCAGTCGGTCTATGACGCGATGGTCCGCCTCGCCCAGACCTTTGCGCTGCGCTACCCGCTCGTCGACGGGCAGGGCAATTTCGGCAATATCGACGGCGATAACGCCGCCGCCTATCGCTACACCGAGGCCCGGCTGACCCAGGTCGCGATCGACCTTATGGACGGGCTCGACGAGAATGCCGTCGATTTCCGCGCGACGTACAATGGCGAGGACGAGGAGCCCGAGCTGTTCCCCGGCCTGTTCCCCAATCTGCTCGCGAACGGGGCGAGCGGCATCGCGGTGGGCATGGCGACCTCGATCCCGCCGCACAACGCCGCCGAGTTGATCAGCGCGGCGGTGGCGCTGATCGACAATCCGCAGGCCGATGTCCTCGATCATGTCCGCGGACCCGATTTCCCGACCGGGGGCAGGGTGGTCGACAGCGCCGCCGCGCTCCGCGAGGCCTATACCACCGGGCGCGGCAGCTTCCGGGTGCGCGCCAAGATCGAGAAGGTGACCGAGAAGGGCGGCGGCTGGCACCTCGTGGTCTCCGAGATGCCGTACGGCGTCCAGAAGGGTAAGCTGATCGAGGCGATCGCCGAGCTGATCAACGAGAAGAAGCTGCCGATCCTGGGCGATGTCCGCGACGAATCGGCCGACGATGTCCGCATCGTGCTCGAGCCGCGCAGCCGCACCGTCGACGCCGACACGCTGATGGAGAGCATGTACCGCCTCTCCGATCTCGAGGTCCGGGTGCCGCTCAACCTCAACGTGCTCGATGCGCGCCACACGCCACGGGTGATGAGCCTGCACGAGGCGCTGTCGCAATGGCTCGAGCACCAGTTCATCGTGCTCCGCCGCAAGTCCGAGCATCGCCTCGCCAAGATCGCCGACCGGCTGGAGCTGCTCGGCGGCTACATCATCGCGTTCCTCAATCTCGATCGCGTCATCGAGATCATCCGCACCGAGGACGAGCCCAAGCCGGTGATGATGGCGGAGTTCCAGCTCACCGACCGCCAGGCCGAGGCGATCCTCAACATGCGGCTGCGCAGCTTGCGCAAGCTGGAGGAGATGGAGCTGAAGCGCGAGCAGGCGGGGCTGGAGAAGGAAAAGGCCGAGCTCGAGCTGCTGCTCTCGTCCGACGCCCGCCAGCGCACGCGGATGAAGCGCGACCTGGGCAAGATGCTCGAGCGCTACGGCCTGGAGACGCTGCTGGGCGCGCGGCGGACCCTGATCGAGGAAGCCGGGCCGACGCGCGAGATCCCGCTCGAGGCGATGATCGAGCGCGAGCCGATCACGGTGATCCTCTCCCAGCGCGGCTGGATCCGCGCGATGAAGGGCCATGTCGAGGATATGTCGGGCGACGCGCTGAAGTTCAAGGAAGGGGACGGCCCCTTCCTGGCCTTCCACGCCCAGACCACCGACAAGCTGCTGCTCGCCGCCGACAATGGCCGTTTCTACACGCTGGCCGCGGACAAGCTGCCCGGCGGGCGCGGCTTCGGCGAGCCGGTGCGGCTGATGATCGACCTGGAAGGCGAGCGCAGCATCGTCGCGCTGCTGCCGGCGAGCGCCTCGGCGAAGCTGCTGGTCGCGGCGAGCGACGGGCGCGGCTTCGTGGTCAAGGCGGAGGACGTGCTCGCCGAGACGCGCAAGGGCAAGCAGGTGGTGACGCCGCGCACCGGCGCGCAGCTGAAGATCGTCCGGCCGATCGCGCCCGAGGACGACGCGGTCGCCGCGATCGGCGACAACCGCAAGCTGCTGGTCTTCCCGCTTTCCGAAGTGGCCGAGCTCGGCCGTGGGCAGGGCGTGCAGCTCCAGCGCTATCGCGACGGCGGGCTCAGCGATGTCCGCACGTTCAAGATGGCCGACGGACTCAGCTGGGCGATGGGCGGTGACACCGGCCGCACCCGGACCGAGATCGACCTCGCGCCCTGGCGCGCGGCGCGCGGCGCGGCGGGACGGATGCCGCCCAGCGGATTCCCCCGCGACAACCGCTTCTGAGAACGTTCGCTTAAGAGATTTCCGTTGCTTCAGGGGGTCTTAACCAATTCGGGTTAGCGCCTGATCTGATGGCATTCCGTAGGGCCAAGCCTGTTTTCGTCGAGACCGCGGAGCCCGCTCCGCTGGTATTGGACGAACTTGTCCATGGCCCACGCGAATCGAGCATGGTTCTCGACCTGTTGCCGGTGCCCGCGGTGATCCTCGAGATCCGCGCCGGCAAGTTCCATTTCGAAGCGCTCAACCGCCCGTTCCGCATGGCCGGCCTGGGCACCGTCGCCGCCGATTCGCCGGTGGTCCGGCTGCTCGGCACGCGCATCCGCAACTTCCTCGAATCGAACGAGACGCATTGCGAGATCGCCTGGCAGTTCGGCGACGAGGTCGATTGCCGCTATTTCCGCGCGATGTTCGCGCGCCGCGCCGCGAACCGCACCCAGATGCGCTGCCTGGTCACCCTGGTCGACCAGACCTCCGAACTGCGCACCGAATACAGCCTTCGCCGCGAGATGGCGACCGACAGCCTTACCGGCCTGCCCAACCGCGCGGGGTTCAGCGACGAGCTGGAGAATGCGATCGGGCCGGACGACCGCGCCGACTATGCGGTGCTCGTCATCAATCTCGACCGGTTCAGCCGGGTCAATGCCTGTATGGGCGGCCTGGCCGGCGACGAATTGCTGATCTCGGTCGCGCGCCGGCTCAAGGGCGCACTCAGGGGCCGCGATACCCTGGCGCGGATGGGCGGCGACGAGTTCGGCGTGCTGCTCATGCTCGACGACGGGCCCAATGACGCGCTCCACGTCGCCAAGCGCGTACATGCCGCGCTCGCCAACCCGTTCCGGCTTTCCGACTTCGAGATCCGCGTCGACTGCGCGATCGGCATCGCGATGGGCGCCGACAATGACGGCGATCCCGAGGACCTGATCCGCAACGCCCAGTTCGCGGTGAAGCGCGCGAAGAAGAGCGGCCGCACCGAAGTCTATCACACCCGCGCCTTCGATATCGCCCGCGAACAGTTCGGCATCGAGACCGAGCTGCGCCGCGCGATCGAGAATGGCCAGATGACGCTGAGCTTCCAGCCGATCTGCGACCTGGCATCGGGCCGGATCACCTCGTTCGAGGCGCTGGCGCGCTGGACGACCGAGGACGGCGTCAAGCTCTCGCCCAACGACTTCATTCCGGTCGCCGAGGAATCGGGGCTGATCGTACCGCTCGGCCGCTGGGCGATGGAAGAAGCGGCGCGGACCCTGGCGATCTGGGACGCGGAAGCGGGCAGCACCGGCGACGTGAAGGTCGCGGTCAATCTCTCCGCGATCCAGCTCCAGCGCGACCAGATCCCGGCGATGGTGAAGGGCGCGCTCGACCGCCATGGCATCTGCGGCTCGCGGCTGACGCTGGAGCTGACCGAAAGCGCGATCGTCACCGATCCGGATCGCATCGCCCAGACGATGAAGGCGCTGAAGGATCTGGGCGCGACGCTGGCGATGGACGATTTCGGCACCGGCTATTCGAACCTCGCCTATCTGCAGAAGCTGCCGATCGACTTGCTCAAGATCGACCGCAGCTTCGTCACCGGCATGCTCGCCGACCGCGACAAGATCGCGATCGTCCGCGCGATCCTGAGCCTGGCGCAGGCGCTGGGGATGCAGACCACCGCCGAGGGCATCGAGACCAACGAGCTCGCGCAGACGCTCGCCGCGCTCGGCTGCACCTATGGCCAGGGGTATCTTTATGCCCGCCCGCTTGAAGCGGACCTGGCCTTTCAGCTTTTGACCGCGCGTAACGCCTGAGCGACGACGTCGTCGGCGATCGCTTCGACGCGGGCGGCGTCGGGGAAGCCCTCGGCGATCCAGTGATCCTCGACGGCGCGGAGCGCGCGGGCGACTTCCGGACCCTTGGACAGACCGCGCTCGACCAGCGCGCCGCCGGTGAGCGGGAGGCGCGGCACGGGCCAGTCGCGGATCGAGGCCGCGTCCTCGCTCCGTCCGCCGAGCAGGAGGATATCGACCCCGCTTTCGGTGCCGAGGCGATAGGCGAGCGATTGCGGCGTGCCGGCGGGGAAGGGCGATACCGCGGTGACCAGCCGCCGGCGCTGCAGGTTCGAGAGCTTGAGCCGCGCGCCGACCGAATCGACGGTGGCGGGATCGGGCGGCAGCAGCGCGGCAAGGCGGCGTATCGCGTCCGGCGCCACGCCCGCTGCGGCTTCAGCGGCGGCGAGGCCGTCGAGTCGCTCCACACCTTCGGATGCGATCTCGGGCAGGACCGGCAGGAAGATGCCGCTCTCGACCATCAGCTGGATGACGCGCACGGCGTGCTGGGCGACGAGCAGCTTGAGCAGTTCATCGGCGATGCGCTCGCGCGACAATGCCATCAGGTCCTTCGCGCGGACGGTGCACGCCTTGAGCCCCGCCGGATCGGGCGTGTCGCCGAATCGGGCGAGGAAGCGGAAGAAGCGGAGGATGCGCAGATGGTCCTCCGCGATTCGCTGCAGCGGATCGCCGATGAAGCGCACGCGCCGCGCTTCCAGATCGGCGAGCCCGCCGAAATAATCGAACAGTTCGCCGGTGCGCGGATCGGCATAGAGCGCGTTCATCGTGAAATCGCGCCGCGCGGCATCCTCGCGCCAATCGTCGGTGAAGGCGACCGTGGCGCGGCGGCCATCGGTCGAGACATCGCGGCGCAAGGTCGTGACCTCGACCGGGCCGCTCTCGAGCACTGCGGTGATCGTGCCGTGCGCCAGGCCGGTGGGGACGGCGCGGATGCCGGCGCGGCGCAGCAGGTGGATCACGTCCTCGGGTTCATGGCGCGTGGCGATGTCGATGTCCGCGACCGGCAGCCCGAGCAGTGCGTCGCGCACCGCACCACCGACGAAGCGCGACATGCCTTCACCCGCGCCGAGCACGTCGCTCAGCATGTCGAGGCCGTCGCGGTGCCGCCAATCGGCGTTGGGTAGGATCATGCCGTCCATCTGAGTCGCCGTGAAAGATTGACGATCATCGCTGCGGTCGCGCCCCAGATCCGGCGATCGCCCCATAGAATCTCGTAATAGCGCCGCTCATGGCCCTGGTAGGTCGCGTGCGCCTCGCTGTGATTGGCGTGATCGAGCAGGAAGCGGAGCGGGACCTCGAACACGTCCGCCACTTCGGCCTCGGCGGGAACGAGCGTCAGTCCGGGCGGCACCACCCCGACCACGGGGGTCACGTCATAGCCGGTGACGGTGCGGTAGCGATCGGCGACGCCGATCACGTCGACGCTCGAACGGGGCAGGGCGATCTCCTCCTCGGCCTCGCGCAGTGCCGCGGCGACCGGGCCGTCGTCCTCGGGATCGATCCGGCCGCCGGGAAAGGCGATCTGGCCGGCATGCCGACGCAGCGTATCGGTGCGCTGGGTGAGGATCACGCCGGGATCGTCGCGATCGGTGACGGCGACCAGCACGGCGGCGGGGCTGCCGGCGGTGCCGGGATCGAAATCATAATGGTCGCCCGCGAGCAGGATCGGCCCGTCGTCATGGGTCGCCTCCAGCGCGATGCGCAGGCGTTCGGCAAGCGTCATGGCGTCCCTTCGCCCGGCTGGAGCGCGAAGAAGGCGCCGTTGCTCCACACACCCGGCGGCGCGCTGCCATTGGCGAGCGCGATCTCGGCCAGTTCGTAATAGACGCGGCGGGCGATCAGCGCTTCGAGCCCGGCGCGAACCTGGCGGTAGGGACGGGGGCCATCCTCACGGTCCTCGAATCGCAGCGCATGCCCGGCGCCGGCAACGATGAGATCACCGGTGTTGAGCCGGAAGGCGAGCCGCGCGTCCCGGCCTTCGCCGTCCATTTTCAGCTCCACCGCCGTAAATGGAGCATCGTCGACATCGATGTCGAGCTTCTCGGCCGGGGTGACGAGCACGAAGCGGCCATCGGCTTCGCGGCGCAGGATGGTGGAGAAGAGCCGCACCATCGCCGCGCGTCCGATCGGCGAGCCCTGGTGGAACCAGGTACCGTCCGCCGCGATCCGCATCTCGCTATGTCCGCAATGATCGGGATTCCAGCTTTCGACCGGCGGAAGGCGATTTTCCTCCGCCAGCCGTGCGATCTCGACGAGCGAGAGAGCGGCGAAATCGGGCGGCGGGCTCGGCATGTACTATTTCCCTTAGACCGTTCCGATCGTGCTTGTCGAAGCCTGACGTCGCGGCTCCGCGCGATCAGACCGTCTGGCGTACCCGCGGGCCGAGCGCGCCGGCGCAATCCGGCGCCGCCGCGCCGCGCGCCAGCAGCCGGCGGGCCTCGACCGGTCCCGGCAGGCGCCAGCCGGCAGTATGCTCCGCGGTGAAGCCGAAGAAGCGGCCATAATATTCGGGATCGCCGACCAGCATCAGGACGTCGGCACCTGCCACGCCCGAACCGGGCACCGCTTCGAGCATCCGATCCATCAGCGCGCGGCCGATTCCCGCCTGTTGCCAGCGCGGCTCGACGGCGACGGGGCCTACCATCACCATGGGGACGATACGCCCGTCGTCGCAGGCCAGCTCGACCGGCCAGCACTGGATCGAGCCCGCCAGCGCGCCGTCGTCCTGGATCGCGGCGAAGCTCAGCTCGGGAATCGGCGCGGTGCCGGTGCGGACGCGATAGGCAGTGCGCGTACGGCGGTCGGCCCCGAAGGCGTTGTCGAGCAGGGCCTCGACGGCCTGGGAGTCAACGGAACCGAGCGGCACCAGTGCGATCACCTCGTACATCCTTACGCATAATGCCCGAACGGGGCATGGGGGCCGCGCGCTGTAGCGCCGATGCGCGCAGGCGCAAGGGCGAATCGTTTCGCGGGCGCCCCTCTTTGGGGCACGGGCCTTTCCACCATCGCGGCATCTGCTATTGCGCCCGCCAGTTCGCATGAAAGGCGCTTGATTGTCCGACCTACTCCAGCTGCAGGTGCACGACCTCGAGGTCGATGTCCTGACCGGCATCTATTCCGAAGAGACCCATCTGCCGCAGCCGCTGCGCATCTCGATCACCGCGGACATCGATCTGCCCGAGCGATTCGCGCCCGATACGCCGCTCAGCGCCTCCAAAAGCTATATCGACCTGAAGCATGCGGCGACCGGCGCGCTGCCGCAGGGCGTGCACTTCACCCTGATCGAGGGGGTCGCCGAGCATATCTGCGAGACGATTCTCGTTTCCGATTCGCGGGTGCGCCGCGTCGAGGTGCGAATCGTCAAGCTGGCGATCGCCGAGAATGGCGAATCGATCGGAATCACGCTGGTCCGCAACCGGCGCTGAAGGCCGCCGCCACACTCTATATCAGGCGCAGGGGCCCAGATCGCGGAGCACGAGCGCGTAATCCTCGCGCGCGGCCGCTGCATTGGCGGGCTCTTCCGCCGACAGGCTTTCCGCCGGAATCTCGCGGGGCAGGCCGCATGCCAGGCGGTACCAGAGCAAGGTCGCGGGCTTGGGCGGCCCCGCACCATTATCGACGATGTCGCCGAGCGATACCGCCCAGCGCGTCTGCTCGCCGGGGCGGCGGAGAATCTGGAGCGACACCGGCGCACCGGTCGAGGTCTGCAGGAAGACCTGCGTCTCGCCCTCGCCGGGCAGCGACCCGGGAACATGGAACGCATTGCCGAGACCGGTGATCGCGGGCGGCGCATCGGCGGCGAGCACATCCTTGGTGATGCCGCGCACCAGCGCATCGAGATCGGCGGACCAGGCGAACTGGCCGTCGATTCCGGTGAGCTGGATCTGATCGGCGCTGGCCGCAACGGGGCGGGCGAACAGCACGACGCGCTGTTTCTTGAGCTTGGGCAGCTTGCCGCGGGCGTTCAGGGGAATCTCCGCGACATAGGAAATTCGCGCGGGAAGCGCGTTCGTGCCGCGAATCAGGGCCAGAACATCGGCTTCTATATATATACGCCCACGGCCCGGCTTAACATTTGGTGCATCCGCCGATTTGATCGGCGTGACTTCGGCAATGCGCGCATCGATGATCAAAGGCGCCCCCACGACGTCGTTTGCGACGGTGGCATAGCTTGGTAATACAGGCGCGGCTTGTGCCGTGTTTTGCGTGGCTTGTGCCGTGGCTTGGACAGCGACGAGTTGTGTTGCAACGCAACAAAACGCTAATACAGGGATACGGATCATGCCATTCGCGTTACCCGATTGTGCCGTTCTTATACAGAAATAATTCTGCCATGCGGCACCTGTAGGGCCAGTTTGTCCGACAAAGGGTTTGCGTCCCCCGGGACGCCACGATAGAGACTCGCGCTCTGCCGAACGGACGCACAGAGCGCACGGCGGGCGGATCTGTGCAGCGGGTTAACCCGCGCCCAGGGTCGCAAGCAGGATTAGAGGAGTGACGTTGCCGAATGGCTTACGCTGACCGGAATGTAAGTGGCAGCCGCGTCGTTGCGATCGTACTGGTCGCACTGATTGTGGCTGGCATGGGATATGCCTTCGTCACAGGTCTGGCATACCAATATATCAAGAAAAAGGCGGAAGAGCTGAAGACCTTCGAGGTCGAAGAGCCGCCGCCCCCGCCGGAGGAGGTGCCGCCACCGCCGCCGCCGCCTGACACGCCCGTGCCGCCGCCGCCGACCCAGGTCGTGACGCCGCCGGCAATCGTGCAGACGGTGACGCCGTCGCCGCCGATCCAATCCACCCCAATCATTCCGCCGCCGCCGCCGATCTCGCCGCCGGCGCCGCCTGCTCCCGTGTCGCCGCCGCAACCGCCGGCGCCGCCTCGGATTGCCAAGGCACTCAAGCCCAAGAGCCCGCCGCAAGGCTGGGTGACGAACGACGACTATCCTTCTGCCGCGCTGCGTGCCGAGCAGCAGGGTTCGACGGGTTTCCGTCTCAGCGTCGACGCTTCGGGCAAGGTGACGGATTGCACCATCACTTCGTCGAGCGGCTCGCCGCTGCTGGACAACACGGCCTGCTCGTTGCTCAAGCGCCGCGCCCGGTTCTCCCCGGCCGAGGACGCAGGCGGCAACAAGATCCCGGCCGCGTGGTCGAGCCGCTTCCGCTGGGAGCTGCCGAAGAACTGATTGAGTGGCCGGCGCGCCGAGGCGGCGCGCCGGAGTTTGGAAAAACGCGATATTATTAGAGGAAAGAACCGACAATGCTCACGACCATTCTCGCCGCCGGGTCCGCGGCAGCCAAGGGCGGCAACCCCTACGGCCTCATCCCCGCACTCCGTGAGGGCGGCCTGATCTCGCAGACCGTTTTCGGTCTTCTGGTGCTGATGCTCTTCGTTTCGCTCTACATCTTCTTCACCAAGATCTTCGAGCAGCAGAAGATCATCAACCAGGCGAAGCGCGTTCGTTCCAGCTTCTGGAGCGCCAACAGCCTGCGCGAAGGCGCCGCCAAGCTCGAGAAGAACTCGGCCTATCGCCAGATCGTCGACGACGGTCTCCAGGCGCAGGAGCAGTACAAGGAACTGACCGATCCCGTGGAAGCCCATGACTGGCTGCACGGCTCGCTCGCCCGCTCGGAAGCGACGATCAATTCGGCGCTCAACGGCGGCCTGGCATTCCTCGCCTCGACCGGCGCGACCGCACCGTTCATCGGTCTGTTCGGTACGGTTATCGGCATCTACCGCGCGCTGATCAAGATCGGCTCGGCCGGTCAGGCTTCGATCGACGCCGTCGCTGGCCCGGTCGGTGAGGCGCTCATCATGACCGCTCTCGGTCTGGTCGTCGCGGTTCCCGCGGTGCTCGGCTACAACTTCCTGCAGCGCCGTAACAAGGCGATCGCGGAGGCCCTGAACGCCTTCTCGAACGACGTGCTCGGCTATCTGGCTTCGGACGGTCGCGTTCGCCCGACCACGACCAAGAAGGCACCGGCTGCAGCCAAGCCGACCACCACGACCGCTGGCCAGGCCGGTGGCGTGAAGACCGGCGCGTAAGAACAACGACCTACAGGGGGCCACGCACGTCGCGTGCGCGGCCCCCGCTGCCAGGCTCCCCGCCGGCAGCGGCATTTGAAGGATAGGATAGCGCCCAATGGCGATGAGTGTAGGCGAAGGCGGCGACGAAACCCCGATGTCGGACATCAACACCACGCCCATGGTGGACGTGATGCTGGTGCTTCTGATCATCTTCCTGATTGCGGTTCCGGTGGTGATCCAGACGATCAAGATGGACTTGCCGAAGGTGCAGTTCGAGCCGACGGTCACCAAGCCCGAGAACGTCGCGCTTTCGGTGACGGGCGCCGGTGGCCAGTGCAAGGTCTATTGGGGCATGACTCCGGTGACCCATGACGAGCTGCTCAAGCGGGCGGTGAAGAAGCTGGAGGACGAGATCGCGCGTCAGGGCGGCCCCAACGCCGCCGGGCTCGAGCTTCCCGAAGTGCATATCCGCGGCGACGTGGGCACCCCATATCGCTGCATCGGCGGTACGATCTATACGATGCAGATGGCTGGTTTTGTGAAGGTCGGCTTCATTTCCGAGCCCGAGCCCGGCGCCACCACCGTCCGCATGTGACGATCACCGTTTAAAGGAGTTACGAAAATGGCAATGAGCGGTGGCCGGGACGATGGTCAGCCGATGATGGAACTGAACACGACGCCGTTGATCGACGTCATGCTCGTGCTCCTCATCATGTTCATCATCACCATCCCCATTCAGACTCACGCCGTGAAGGTCGATCTGCCGCAGAATTCGCCGCAGAACGCCACGCCGATCGAGCCTGAAAAGAACAAGCTCTACATCGACGCCGAGGGTCGCGTGTATTGGAACAGCGTCCAGATCGACGATGTGACGCTGCGCCAGTATCTCGATGCGTCGCTCCAGCGCGATCCGGAGCCGGAGCTGCACTTCCAGCCCGATCCGCAGGCGCGTTACGACGTGGTCGATCGCGTGCTCGCGATCGTGAAGCGCGCGAACGTGACCAAGCTCGGCTTTGTCGGCAACGAGCAGTATCGCAACGACTTCTGATCGACCGGCGCTTCCCGCGCCCGGAAATTGGAGAGGCGGTCCTTCGGGGCCGCCTCTTTTTTTAGGCATTTTTCCTGATTGCACGAGTGCAACTAAAGTGTCACACAAGAGTCATTCAAGTGTCACTATGGCGTAAACTTGATGTAACATTAGGAGATGCCCGATGCGTATGGGGCTTGTAGGTGCGGCCTTCGCGCCGCTGATGCTCATCGCACTTCCCGCACAGGCGCAGGACAGCGCCGTGGCCAGCGCCCAGATCCAGAGCGGCGCATATGACAGGGCTGAGCAGAAGCTGCTCGCCGAGCTTCGCATTCATCCCAATCGTCCCGAGCTGCTGCTCAATCTCGCCGCGGTCTATGCGCAGACCGGCCGCGAGGGCGAAGCGCGCGCGCTTTACACCAAGGTGCTGGCGCAGGACGACATCCTGATGGATCTCACGCCGGAACGCACCGCCGGTTCGCACGCGATCGCGAAGACCGGTCTCAAGCGCATCGACGCCGTGCAGTTCAGCGCCCGCTGAACGGACGCGCGCGGCCGGCCAGGGTCAGGCCGCGCGCGAGCCAGGCGGCCCCGGTGATCGACAGGGCGATCAGCAGCATCGTCCATTCGAGCCGGCTGGAAGGCGCCGCGACGACCCGCGGCACATGCAGCAGCAGCACGAACCCTCCACACATCACAGCGAGCAAGGTCGCCGCGAGCGGTGCGGCGATGCCCGACACGATCGCCAGCCCCGCCGCGATATGCGCGCCGCCGGTGAAATAGGCCCAATAGAGCCGGTGCGGCAGCCAGGCGGGCACCATCGAAGCAGTGAAATCGGCATAGACGAGATGGCTGATCCCGAAGACGATCGGGCACAGGCCGAACAGCACGCGCAGCACCGTGCGCGTGCTGCCCGGGCGCCTGCCCAGGAACAGGGCCATTCCGCCGGTCGCCAGCGCGAACGTCTCGGCAAATCCGAGCAGGGTCGCGACACCAGGCTTGGCGAGGACCACGGGCACGTGCAGCGCGAGCGCCCAGACCAGATATTGCAAGGGGAGGAGCAGCCGCAGGAACCCCGCGCGGGGAAGCAGGGCGAGCAGTCCGCCCAGCCCGAGCAATGCCGCGCTGACCAGCACCAGCGTCTCGCGCCGCGGAATGCCTGCCGGCACCGGCTGCCACTGCAGCGCGAAGTCGCGATAGAGAAAGGTGATCACCGCAAGGCCGATGGCACCGGCGGCATAGGGCAGAACATGGGTGTCGATCGTCCGCCGTCCGCCCCGCATCACCTGATTCTCCTCGTCAGAGCCGCGGCAGGGTGACGCCCCGCTGGCCCATATATTTGCCGGCGCGATCGGCATAGCTGGTCTCGCAGGGCTGCTCGCCCTTCAGGAACAGGAACTGGCAGGCGCCCTCGTTGGCGTAGATCTTGGCGGGCAGCGGCGTCGTGTTCGAGAATTCGAGCGTGACATGGCCTTCCCATTCGGGCTCGAGCGGGGTCACGTTGACGATGATCCCGCAGCGGGCATAGGTCGACTTGCCGAGGCAGATAACGAGCACGTCGCGCGGCACCCGGAAATATTCGACCGTGCGGGCCAGCGCGAAGCTGTTGGGCGGGATGATGCAGCAATCGGTCTTGCGGTCGACGAAGCTGTTCGCCGAGAAATCCTTGGGGTCGACCACCGCGCTGTCGATGTTGGTGAAGATCTTGAACTCGTCGGCGACGCGCGCGTCATAGCCGTAGGAGGAGAGGCCGTAGCTGATGCAGCCCTCGCGCCGCTGCGCTTCGACGAAGGGCTCGATCATGCCGTGCTTCTGCGCCTGTTCGCGAATCCAGCGGTCGGAAAGGATGGACATCGTCACTCCGTGATTGCGCCGCGTTTGTCGCGGCTAAGCGGGCCGGCCGCAAGAGGCTGATCGAAATTCAGCCGGTCGGTTCCTCTCATCGTCACCCCGGACTTGTTCCCCGGTCCGCGCATCCGTTGGCGAACCTCTGGAGGCTGGATCGCTATGTCTGGCGCACCGTGGATCCCGGCACTGCGGCTGGAGTGGCGAAGGAAGTTGCAATGTAGGATTTCGCATGAAATCCAGGACGTTGCTCTTTGATATCTGAATATGATCGCGGTCCTCGCGCGCCCGCGCGCGAACAACCCCCGACTTTTGTGACTTTAGGGTATCCGGCTACCGCGCCACGGGCGCGACGTGACCGGATCGGGCCGGCGGGGAGGAAGGTTTTTCGACATGGCAGGTGTCAACTTCGTCAACCTGCCCCGCGAAAGCAGGGACTAGGCTTGCGCTCACACCAGGCCCAGATCGGCGGGCCCGAAGGCGTGGGGAAGGAGCTCGGAGAGACGGTAGGTAGCGATCTCGTCGCCCTCGGCGCTGCCGCAATAGACGGGCAAGTCACGCCCGCCGAGCTGGGCGGCTTCGTTGATCACCTGGCGGCAGCGGCCGCATGGACCGACCGGCGCGGTGCCGCGCGCGACGCCGTCCTGCATCAGCCCGCCGATCACGCCGATCGCCACCACGTCGCGGAGCCGCCCCTGGGCGCTCGTCGTGGCCAACGCCACCGTCTCGGCGCAAAGCGACAGGCCGTAGCTGGCATTCTCGAAATTGGCGCCGGTGACGACGCTGCCGTCCGACAGCAGCACCGCGGCGCCGACCGCGAAGTTCGAATAGGGGGCATAGGCGTTGCGGGCGGCGGCGCGGGCGGCCTCGATCAATAGTTTGGGATCGGGTTCGGTCACGGTTCAGCCCTTGATGTGGAGCACGCAGATCAGCGTGAACAGGCGGCGGGCGGTGTCGAAATCGACGGTGATCTTGCCCTCCAGGCGCTCGCGCAGCAGTTCGGCGGCTTCGTTGTGGATGCCGCGCCGCGCCATGTCGACGGTCTCGATCTGGGCGGGCGTGGCGTTGCGGATCGCCTGGTAATAGCTGTCGCAGATCGCGAAATAGTCGCGGATCGGCCGACGGAAGCGGGCGAGGCCGAGCACCAGCGTCTCGAGCGGCGATCCGTCGGCGCGGCGGACTTCGAGCGCCAGCCGGCCTTCCTCGACGCTGAGGTGCAGCTTGTAGGGGCCGGCATAGGCATCGGCATGCTCGCGCTGGGGCGCGAAATGATTGTCCTCGAGCAGATCGAAGATCGCGATCCGGCGTTCCTGCTCGATATCGGCCGAGCGCCACAGGATCGTGCGCTCGTCCAGCGATATGTCGATGATCCGCGCTTCGCCCATGTTCGCCTTGCTTTGGGGGCATTCCCCGTTTTCCACAAGCTCGGCGGTTGCCGTGGCGGCGCCATTGGAGGAAGAGGGCCGGATGGCGCAACCGATCCCCTTTCCGGCACCCGAAACTCCCGAAGGCACCACGCTGCCCGCGAACATCGAGGCGGAGGCCGCCTTGCTCGGCGCGATGATGATCGACAACCGAGTCGCCGAGGATGCGCTCCAGAAGCTGCGTGGCGAGCATTTCTTCGAGCCGCTGCACGGCCGCATCTATGACGCGATCGCGATGTTGGTGGGCGACAACCGGCTGGCGACGCCGGTGACGCTGCGGCCGCTGTTCGCCGCCGATGCGGCGATGAAGGAGCTGGGCGGACCGGCCTATCTGGCGCAGCTCACCGGCAATCCGGCCAGCCTGATCGGCGCCAAGGCGTTCGCCGACCAGATTTATGACCTGGCGATGCTGCGCGCGCTGGTGAGCGTGGGCCGTGAGCTGGTGACCGAGGCGCTCGACACCAGCAAGGACATCAATCCGTCGAAGCAGATCGAGCAGGCCGAGCTCAAGCTCTACGAGGTCGCCGAGAAGGGCGGCGAGGAGACCGGCGCGCGCAGCTTCATCCGGGCAGCGACGCTGGCGGTGAAGCAGACCGAGCGGGCGATGAATTCGGGCGGCAGCGTCTCGGGCGTCACCTCGGGTCTGACCGACTTCAACGCGATGACCGGCGGCCTCAATCGATCGGACCTGCTGATCCTTGCCGGCCGCCCGGGCATGGGCAAGACCTCGCTCGCGACGAACATGGCCTTCAACGCCGCCAGGCGCTGGATGGACGACCTGGAAGCGGGGATTCCCGAGGAGAAGTCGATCGGCGCGCCGGTGGCGTTCTTCAGCCTCGAAATGTCGTCGGACCAGCTCGCGCTGCGTATTCTGTCCGAACAATCCGAGGTCTCGTCGGAAAAGCTGCGCACGGGCAACATCTCGTCCAGCGAATTCATGAAGTTCGCACGCGCGGCGAGCGATCTCGAGCGGCTGCCCTTGTTCATCGACGACACGCCGGGCCTGACGATCGCCGCGCTGCGCACCCGCGCGCGGCGGCTGAAGCGCCAGCACAAGATCGGCATGGTCGTGGTCGACTATCTCCAGCTGCTGACCGGCTCGAGCCGCAGCCAGGGCGACGGGCGCGTGCAGGAAATCTCCGAGATCAGCCGCGGCCTGAAGACGCTGGCCAAGGAACTCAACGTGCCGGTGTTGGCGCTCTCGCAGCTCAGCCGCGCGGTGGAGAGCCGCGAGGACAAGCGCCCGCAGCTGTCGGATCTGCGCGAATCGGGATCGATCGAGCAGGACGCGGACATCGTGCTGTTCGTCTATCGCGACGAATATTATCACGATTTCAAGGCGCCCAAGGCGCCGGACGGCAACAGCTCGGCCGACGAGATCCAGAAATATCAGACCTGGCAGGAAGAGCAGCTGCGCGTCGCGAACCGCGCGACGGTGATCATCGCCAAGCAGCGCCACGGCGCGACGGGCCATGTCGACCTGCGCTTCGACCGGCAGTTCACCAAGTTCAGCGATCTGGCTCCGGCGAGCTACTGAGGCGGCACGGCGGGCTTCAAAGGAACAGAAGGGCGCTCAGCCCGGCGGCCTGCACGGCCGCGATGACGATCAGATAGGCCGAGAAGGGCTGCTTGCGCGTCTTGTGGCGAAAGAGGTGCCGGGCGGCGAATGCCCCGGGCGACCCGCCGACAAAGGCGAGGGTGAGCAGATCGGATTCGGATATCCGCCTGGCGCCGGCGATCGCCCGCCGCTTGTCCTGCCAGAAGCGCAATGCAGTCCAGGCGTTGATGAACACCAGCCAGCACAGGATCGTGATGAGCATGACTGCCTTTGCGATACGGAGAAAGGCTGAGCTCTATCCCGCGGCCGGTTCCTGTTCACCGGGCGACAGGGCTTCCTGCATGGCCTGCGCGGTGCCGACGCGCATGCCGATGCGGGGGTCGCCGGCGCTGGGGAATACCGCGTCGAGGCGCTTGCGCAGCAGGGTCTCGAAATCGGCCTGGCCGTGCTTGCGCGGGCGCGACACGGTGATGTCGTGCTGGATCGCGTTCTTGATCCGCTCGACCGCGGCATCGTCCAGGACGCCGACCGCGACGAGCTCGGCGCAGAGCTGCAGCAATCCTACCGAAGTCGCCTGGGCGCGCAGGCCGATATAGTCGAGGCAATCGTGAAGCTTGATCGCCTGCTCTTTCTGGTTCCGGTCCATCCTCACCTCCACCGCGCCTTTGCCCACCCCATATGAGCCGGTGACGGGGGCGGTAGTTCCGCGCTCTCGCCGCCTTCGGACGCGTAAAGGACAGGCTAGGACGAAAGTGGGGCGCGTCAATGCGCTTTAGCGGGACAGTTCAGAAGACGGGCAGGTTGGGGTCGCCATCGTCCACGGGGGTGTGGATGCCGCATTCGGTCTTGTCCCAGCCGCGCCAGCGGCCCGAGCGGGGATCTTCGCCCGGCTTGACCACGCTGGTGCAGGGCGCACAACCGATCGAGAGATAGCCCTGCGCCTCCAGCGGGTGGTGGGGCAGATCGTGCGCGGAGAAATAGGCCGCGATATCGTCCTTGGTCCAATCGGCGAGCGGATTGAACTTCATCCGGCCCACGGCGTCGGACGTGTCGATCTCGAAGCGGGGCAGGGCGTTGCGCGTGGTCGCCTGGAACGCCTTGCGGCCGGTGATGCTGGCGTCGAACCCTTCCATCGCCGCGGCAAGCGGCAGGACCTTGCGGATCTCGCAGCAGCCGTCGGGGTCGTAGGACCAGCGCAGCTCGGTCGCATCCTTCTTCGCCAGCAGCTCGGGATCGGGCGCCAGGTTACGAAAATCGGTGAGGCCCAGCCGCGCGACCAGTGCATCGCGATAGGTGAGCGTCTCCGGGAAATGCTTGCCGGTATCGAGGAACAGCACCGGGATCGACGGATCGACCGAGGCTACGAGATGGAGCAGCGCGGCGGACTCGGCGCCGAATGACGAGACCAGCGCGATATCGCCGAGCATATGCTCACCCAGCACGGTACGCAGCAGCTCGTCGGTGCCGACGCCGCGGAACATGTTGTTGAGCCGGATCGCCTCGTGCGCGGTGAAGCGGGGGGCGAGATCGATCCGGTCGATCTTGCGAGCGAGATCAGCCATGCCGGAGCTTCCACACCGGCACGGCAGCATCGGCCGCGGCCTGATAGACATGGTCGTAACGAGCAAGCGCGGCTTCGAGCACGGCCTCGTCGACCGGGGCCTCGGGGAGGAAGCTGTCGAAGCCGCAGCGGCGCATCAGCGGGATCTGATCGACCAGCACATCGCCCTGGGCGCGGAGCTCGCCAGCATAGCCGGCCTCGCGCAGGATGCGACCGGAAGAATAGCCGCGGCCGTCGCGGAACTTGGGGAAGCTGACCTCCACCAGTGCGAGGCGATCGAGATAGGGCAGGAGGACGCGCGCATCGTCTCCCGCCTCGATCCGCACCGCGGTGGCGTTGGACTGGCCGAGAAAACTGTCGAGCGTGACGGCGGGCTCTTCATGGGCCGCGTCGTCGCGGTAGCGCAGGAGCCCGTCGGCATTCGCCGACAAGGATGCAGAATCACCCATAAAGCGCCTCCTTGAACGGCTCCATGCCGATGCGGCGATAGGTGTCGAGGAAGCGCTCGCCCTCGGTCCGCTCGCGCAGATAGACGTTGGTCGCGGTCTCGACGGCGTCGACGATGCCGTCCTCGTCGAAGCCCGGCCCGGTGATCTTGGCGAGGCTGACGTCCTCCGCGCCCGAGCCGCCGAGCAGCAGCTGGTAGTTCTCGGTACCCTTACGGTCGACGCCCAGGATGCCGATGTGACCGGCATGGTGGTGGCCGCAAGCGTTGATGCAGCCGCTGATCTTGAGCTTGAGTTCGCCCAGTTCGCGCTGGCGGCCGAGATCGGCGAAGCGCGTCGCGATCTTCTGCGCCACCGGGATCGAGCGGGCATTGGCGAGGCTGCAATAATCGAGGCCGGGGCAGGCGATGATGTCGCTGATCAGGTCGAGATTGGGCTCGGCCAGGCCGGCATCGCGGAAAGCGCCCCACAGCGTCGGGAGATCGGCCTTGCGCACGTGCGGCAGGACGATGTTCTGGGCATGGGTGACGCGCAGTTCGTCGAAGCTGTAGCGCTCGGCGAGGTCAGCCATAAGGTCGATCTGGTCGGCCGAGGCGTCGCCGGGGATGCCGCCCTGGGGCTTGAGGCTGATCGTTACGACCGCATAGCCGGGTGCCTTGTGGGCCGAGACGTTCTGGTCGAGCCAGACGGCGAAATCGGGGTCGCTGCGGTCGATCGCGTCGCTCGCATCCGCATCGAAGGCGGGCGGGGCGAAGAAAGCCGAGATGCGGTCGAACTCCGCCTGGGGCGGGTCGATACCGAGCTTCTTCACCTCGAGGAATTCCTCCTCGACCTGGCGGCGATATTCGTCGGCGCCGATCTCGTGGACGAGGATCTTGATCCGCGCCTTGTAGATATTGTCGCGCCGGCCGTAGCGATTGTAGACGCGCAGGCACGCCTCGACATAGCTGAGCAGATCGTCCGCCGTGACGAAATCACGGATCTCCGGGGCGATCATCGGCGTGCGGCCCATGCCGCCGCCGACGAAGACGCGGCCGCCGAGCACGCCGTCCTTCTCGACCAGTTGGATGCCGATATCGTGGAGGCGCATCGCCGCGCGGTCCTCTTCCGAGGCGATCACGGCGATCTTGAACTTGCGCGGCAGGTAGCTGAACTCGGGGTGGAAGGTGCTCCACTGCCGGAGCAACTCGGCCCAGGGGCGCGGATCGACGACCTCGTCGGCGGCGGCGCCGGCGAACTGGTCTGAACTGATGTTGCGGATGCAATTTCCGCTGGTCTGGATCGCGTGCATCTCGACGGTCGCGAGGTCGGCCAGGATATCCGGCGCGTCGGCGAGCTTGATCCAGTTGTATTGGAGGTTCTGCCGCGTGGTGAAATGGCCATAGCCGCGGTCATATTTGCGGGCGATGTGCCCCAGCATCCGCATCTGGCGGCTGTCGAGCGTGCCATAAGGGATGGCGACGCGCAGCATGTACGCGTGGAGCTGGAGATAGAGGCCGTTCATCAGCCGCAGCGGCTTGAACTGGTCCTCGGTGATCTGGCCGGCCAGCCGGCGGTTCACCTGGTCGCGGAATTCCTCGACGCGGGCGTCGACGATCGACTGGTCGTAGGTGTCGTATTTATACATGTCAGATCACCCAGGAGCCGGCATTGGGGTCGGCGGGCTTGAGGGTCAGGTCGGGCCGCACGGTAGGGCCGAGCGCGCGGACCCGGTCCTTGATGTGTGCGGGGCGCGGGCCTTCGGGGGTTGCGGTCGCATCGATGACATAGGGCGCGTTGACGCGGCGCGCGCCTTCCTCGGCATGCGCGATCGCCTCGCCCTGTTCGCCGACATCGGCGGCGTCCTCGACATGGCGCGACCAGCCGGAGCCGGTCCACCAGGTGACGTCGCCGGTGGCGAGATCGTTGCCGGTCAGGAGCTTCACGCCATCGCCTCCGCCGCGCTTGCCCAGGCGGCGAGCTTGTCCTGCGCATCGGCGAGCATCACGACTTCGCCGACGACGATGATCGCCGGGCTCCGGACCTTCTCGCGCGCGACCATCGGGCCGAGATCGGCGAGCAGGGTACGGAGCGCCCGCGAACCCTCCAGCGTGCCGCGCTCGAGCACGGCGACCGGCATATCCGGCGCGACGCCGTCATTCATCAGCTTCTCGCTGATCTCGGGACAGGTGGCGACGCCCATATAGATGACGAGCGTGCGACCCTTGCCGGCAAGGCCGGACCAATCCTGCTCGGTCAGGCCCTTGCACTGACCGGCGACAAAGCTGACCGCGCTGGACCAGTCACGATGAGTGAGCGGCAGCATCGCCTCGGCAGCGGCGCCGAGCGCGGCGGAGATGCCGGGAACCACCTCGACGGGCAGGCCGGCTTCGCGCACGGCCTCGACCTCTTCGCCGCCGCGGCCGAAGATGAACGGATCGCCGCCTTTCAGCCGCACCACGATCGCGCCGGTCTTCACATGCGCGATGATCAGCGCATTGATCGCGTCCTGGGGCAAAGTGTGGCGCGCGCGGCTCTTGGCGACTGAGATCCGGTGCGCCTGGGGGGCGAGATCGAGCACGCGCGGATCGACCAGCCCGTCATGGACGACGACATCGGCCTGACGCAGCGCCTCGACGGCGCGAACGGTGAGCAGGCCGGGATCCCCCGGACCCGCACCGACCAGGATCACGCGTCCGCGCGATGAAGGATCGAGTAAGGTAGCCATGCGGGGCAAATGGGCCGTGCCGGCGCGCCGGGCAACGGACGGTTGCTTGGGTATCGTGTAGCGGAGCTATCCGTGCGCCGCTTTGCAAGGGTGCCGCGGTGAAGTAGGCTTGCCCGTGGGGGAGGCGATCCTTGATCAGCTATTTCATCATCGGCTTAGGGGCGCTGTGCCTTGTCGCAGGCTTTTATCTGGTCGTGCGCGGCATCGGCGGCAAGGAATCGCAAGGCTCGATCAAGCTGCTCGGGGCGACGCTGGAATTCTCCAATGTCGGGCAGGGGATCGTGTTCGCGGCGCTGGGGGTGCTGCTCGTCGGCCTGGCTTTGTACAGGCCATCGGAGGCTGATCCGGGCACCGAGCAAGCACCGGTGGCAAGCCCGAGCCCCGCTCCGTCTTCACCTGCCGGGCCCGCAACCCCGACACCCGGTCCATCGTCCACGACTGCAGGCCCGGCAGCCAGCGGGACTCCCCTTCCTGCTCAGGCGACGACGTGCGTGTCGGTGATAACCGGCCAGATCGGGCAGGACCTGACGATCGCGAACCGTTGCGGGCTGACGTCCGAGCAGGCCCGGGCCGCCGCAGTGGAGAATGTCCGGTTCGTGCTCGGCAAGCTCGAGTCGATTCAATCGGCCAAGGGGAACTCGCTTTTCCCATGGCTCGAAGCATTCCGGGAGAACCCGACGCGGGACAATTGGATGATCCTGCGGACGAATTCGCAGGCGATCCTCAAGTCCGTCAGGGCGACGGCGGAGGCGATCATGCGTCTCGACGCCCGTTCCGCGCAGACATTCGGCCCGGAAATTGTGGGGATCGCACGCAATCTCGCCGAGCGCACACGCTCCTTCACGGCGCTGGACAGCTATGGCGAAGAGGGCCCCCGGGGATCGCAGATCGCGGATTTCGCAAGGGATCAGTACAAGCTGTTTACCGACTGCCAGGTCGCGCTCGATCAGATAAAGCGCGGACTGGCGGACTGAGCCCGGCGCAGCGGCATCCGGGCCAAGCCTAATCCTGTGCCTTCATCCCCACGGGATCGGGGATCAAGCGTCGCGCAGGCCCACGCCCATCGCGGCGCGCGCCTGATCGGATTCGGAGCTGACCACCGGATAGGCGCAGTAATCGGCGGCATAATAGGCGCTGGGACGATGATTGCCGGACCAGCCGATGCCGCCGAACGGGGCCGCCGAAGATGCGCCGTTGGTGGGACGGTTCCAGTTGACGATGCCGGCGCGGATATTGGCCCAGAACTGGTCGTAGAGCCGCGGGTCCTGGCTCACCAAGCTGGCCGAGAGGCCGTAGCGCGTGTCGTTGGCCTCGGCGATCGCCGCCTCGAACGTGTCGCAGCGATAGACCTGGAGGATCGGGCCGAACAGCTCGATGTCCGGCTTGTCGGTGGCCTCGGTCATGTCGATGATGCCGGGCGTGAGGAAGGGACGGCTCTCGATCGGCCGCTCCATATGCCGGAGCGGGCGCCCGCCGAGCGTGAGGAGCGCGACGAAGCTCTCGGTGAGCAAGTCTGCGGCGGCATTGTCGATCACCGGGCCCATGAACGGCGCCGGATCGGCATGTGGCTCGTCGACGATCAGGCGACCAGCCAATTTCTGGATCTCGGCCATCAGCGGATCGAACAATTGCTGGTCGACGATCAGGCGCCGCGCGGCGGTACAGCGCTGGCCGGCAGAGGTGAAGGCCGATTGCACGACGAGTACTGCGGCCGCGTAGAGATCGGGCGTGTTCCACACCACGATGGGATTGTTGCCGCCCATCTCGAGCGCCAAGATCTTCTCTGGCCGGGTCGCGAACTGGCGGTTGAGCGCGATGCCGGTATTGGCCGAGCCGGTGAACAGCAGCCCGTCGATGTCGGGATGGCCCGCGAGCGCCTTGCCCTGATCGGGGCCGCCGATCAGCAGGCGGACGCACCCTTCGGGAACCCCGGCGGCATGGAAACAATCGACCAGGAACGCGCCCGAGGCGGGGGTCTTTTCCGACGGTTTGAAGACCACCGCGTTGCCGGCGAGCAGTGCGGGCACGATGTGGCCGTTGGGCAGATGCGCCGGGAAATTATAGGGGCCGAGCACCGCGAGCACGCCGTGCGGCTTGTGACGTAGCGCGAGGCGGGTGTTCATCGGCGCATCGACGCGGCGCTGGCCGGTGCGTTCGGAATAGGCGGTGACCGAGATGTCGACCTTGGCGATCACCGTCTCGACTTCGGTCCGCGCTTCCCAGATCGGCTTGCCGGTCTCGCGGGCGATGAGATCGGTGAAGGCGTCGGATTTCTGCCGCACCACATTGGCGAAGCGGCGCAGCGCCTCGATCCGATAGGCGAGCGGGCGCGCCGCCCATTCGGCCCAGCTGCGCCGTGCGATGCCGATTTCGGTATCGGCGTCCCCCGACATCTGGCGCCACAGCACTGCGCCGGTCGCGGGTTCGGTGGAGATGATTTCCTGTCCAGGCATTCGGTTCTGGCTTGGCGACCCTAGGAAGTTGGTTTCAGCGCTCTTGCACGAAATTGAAATGCTAGGCCAGAGCCTCGCCTCCGCTCTCTTTCCAACGATGCTTCGCATCGCCGGAACCTTGGAGAGCTTCGCCCATCCGGCGGACGGCGGCGACCTTGGCGTAGAGCGCGGACCAGTCGTCCCTTTCGACGATCTGCGCCCAGATCGCCTCGACTTCGTCGATCAGCATCGAGCAGGGCTCCGAATCGGACCAATAGCCGTGGTCGCGCGGCTTGCGGGGAGCGTAGGCGGCCAATTGCGCGCGGAGTGTGGCGAAGGGCTCGCCATAGCGCGGGGGCAGCTCTCCGCCAAAGGCGTCGAAATAGAATCGGTCGATCGGCGTGTCGGTCGCGGCGAGGGTCTGCTCGACGGACTGGGCGAGCGCGCGGTCCTGCTCGGGGTCGCGCGGAAGGACACCGAGCCGCCATAGGATCGCGGCGGCCGATTCGCGGTGATAGGCGTCGGGGAAGCCGTCGAGCGCCGAGACCAGCGCGCTTTCCTCGCCGATCAGCGAGAGCGCGGTCGCGAGCTGGGCGGCGTCCCAATAGATCGCCTCGGGCTGGCGGGCATAGGCGTAGAGGCCGGCATGGTCGAAATAGGCGGCGGTGAAGCGCGGCGCCCAGATCGGGGCGAAGCGCCAGGGCCCGTAATCGAAGCTCTCGCCGGTCACGTTGATATTGTCGCTGTTGAGCACGCCATGGACGAAGCCAGCGGCCATATACTGCGCCGCCAGCCGCGCCGTGCGGGCCACGACATGGGACAACAGACGGGCGGGCGCGTCGTCGCCAGGCTCTTCGCCATAGTAATGGCGCAGGACATAGGCGGTGAGCTTCGCCAGCGCCTCGGTCTCGCCGAGATGGGCGAGGCGCTGGAAGGTGCCGATGCGGATATGGCCGTGGCTGAGGCGAACGAGCACCGACGAGCGGGTCGGCGAGGGCTCGTCGCCGCGATGCAGCTCCTCGCCGGTCTCGACCAGTGAGAAGGTGCGCGAGGTCTCGACGCCCAGCGCCTCGAGCATCTCGGTGGCGAGGATCTCGCGGACGCCGCCCTTGAGCGTCAGGCGCCCGTCGCCGAAGCGGCTATAGGGCGTCTGGCCCGAACCCTTGGTGCCGAGGTCCATCAGGCGGCCGGCGGTGTCGGTCATCTGGGCGAACAGAAAGCCGCGGCCGTCGCCGATCTCGGGATTGTACACGCGGAACTGGTGGCCGTGATAGCGCAGCGCCAGCGGCTGCTCGAAGCTGCCGGCGAGCGGCTCGAAGCGCGCGAAATGGGCGAGCCACTCCGCGTCACCCAGGCCGTCCAGGCTCACGCTGGCGGCAGCGCGATCGTTGCGGAAGCGCAGGATCTGCTGGGGGAAGCGGGCGGCATGGACGGGATCGTAGAAGGCGGCGCCGAGTTCGAGGATCGCCTGTTGCGGTAAGAAGGCCATGCGGCGATATGGGGGGCGATGGGTGAGCGGCGCAACTATTCGGACGGCTATTGGTGGTCCAAGGACGGCCTGAGGCTGCATTATCGCGACTATGCGGGGCCCGCCGACAGGCCGCCGCTGATCTGCTTCCCCGGACTGACCCGCAACGCGCGCGATTATGAAACGCTGGCCGAGCGGCTGGTGGGCACGTGGCGCGTGATCCTGATCGAGTTCCGCGGGCGTGGCGAGAGCGCCTATGCCAAGGATCCGATGACCTATGTCCCCCTGGTCTATCTCCAGGACGTCGAGGCTTTGCTCACCGAGCTGAAAATCGACAGGTTCGTCGCGGTGGGCACGTCGCTGGGCGGGATCGTGACGATGCTGCTGGCGGCGACCGATGGCGGCAAGCTGGCGGGCGTGGTGCTGAACGATGTGGGGCCCGAGCTCGATCCGGCAGGGCTGGCGCGGATCCGCACCTATGTCGGCAAGTCGATATGGTTTCCGACCTGGATGCACGCGGCGCGCGCCGTGGCCGAGGGCAATGGCGACGTCTATCCCGATTACGACATCGAGGACTGGCTGCGCATGGCCAAGCGGCTCTACCGGGTGAACAGCTCGGGCAGGATCGTGCTCGATTACGACATGAAGATCGCCGAGCCGTTCCGCGTGCCGGGCAACGAGGCCGGGCCGGACATGTGGCCGACGATCGATGCGCTGGCCGGGCGGCCGCTGCTGGTGGTGCGCGGCGAGCGCTCCGACATATTGAGCGCTGCGACGGCGGATAAAATGATCGCACGGGTGCCCGGCGCCGAGCTGGTGACCGTGCCGGGTGTGGGCCATGCGCCGACGCTGGAGGAACCCGAGGCGATGGCGGGGATCGAGCGGCTGCTGGCGACAGTGGCGGCCTGAGGCCGGACCGAGAGCGCCGTCAAGTTGACACGGTTGACACCCGCTATGTCGAAAACATTCCTTCCCCGATTTTGCCGCTCGGGCGGTAGCCGGTTACCCTAAAGTCGCAAGAGTCACAGGTTCCACGCGCGCGTCTGCGCGCGGGACCGGGTGGTATTCGCGATGAGAAAGAGCCCGTCGAGGATTGCGGGCCAACGCCTACATTGCAAGCCGTGGCTGCCCGCGACCGAATTGCGGCCTTGCGGTTGCCTTCCCATCCACCCGTCAGGCGGGGTGACGGCTAGGGTTCAGGGGTTGGCGACCCCAGGGCGGGGAAAGTTTGGGACGCTTGCGCTCCCTGCGCAAGCAGGTTAGATACTGAACTATATGGTTCAGTATGCAAGTCCTCCCCTCGATCTCTCGTTTGCGGCGCTGTCCGATGCGACCCGCCGCGGGATCATCGATCAGCTTGGGCGAGGGGACGCGTCGATCACCAGTCTCGCGGACAAGTTCCAGATGACGCTGACCGGCATGAAGAAGCACGTCCAGGTCCTCGAGCGGGCGGGGCTGGTCGTCACGCAGAAGGTCGGACGGGTGAGAACCTGCCAGCTTGGGAAACGCGGCCTCAAGGCGGAGGCCGCGTGGATCGAGGCGCATCGCAAGCTCTTCGAGGCCCGCTTCGACGCATTGGACGAAATCATCAGCGAATTGAAACGGGAGGAAAGCGATGGATCAGCAAGCTAGCAGTGCAGGTGGTGCGCAGAATCGCACGTCAGTCGGGCGCAAAGGGGATCGCGAACTCGTCGTAACGCGGACATTCGATGCGCCGCCGAGCATGGTCTACAGGGCATGGAGCCAGTCCGAGCTGTTCCGGCGCTGGTGGGTGCCGGAATCGGTAACCGGCGTTTCGCTCGTATCGTGCGATATGGACGTCCGCACCGGCGGCAAATATCGGCTGGAATTCAGCGTCGGCGGTCCGGACACCATGGCCTTCTACGGCAAGTATCTCGAAGTGGTGCCGGACGAGCGCATCGTCTGGACCAACGACGAGGGCGAAGAGGGCGCGATCACGACCGTGACCTTCGAGGACCAAGGCGGGAAGACGCTGCTGACTTTCCACGAAGCCTATCCGTCCAAGGAGGCGCTCGAGGAAGCACTACAGGGCTCGGCGGCCGGATTGCCGGAGCAGCTGGAGCAGCTCGACGCGCTTCTCGCCAGCCTGGAGGCCAGCGCGGGAGAGCCATGACGGACCTCTCCCTTCGCCCGTTGAGCCGGGCCGATGCGCCCGCTTTACTGGTCCTCATGCGTCGGGCGGAGGGCGGCCTTGGCCGGCTGCCCGACGAGATGGACCTTCCGTGGATGGAAGAGGCCCTGACCGGCGCGCTGGCGGGCGGCCTGGCGATCGGCGCCTGGGACGGCGCGCGCCTGGCAGGCATGATAAAGGCGAGCCGCATGCCCTCGGTCCAGTTCCAGCACGTGCTCTGGGATCTGACCGTCGCAGTCGATCCCGAATCCCAGGGTCGCGGCATAGGCCACAGGCTGTTTGCGGAATTGCTTGCGAACGCCGCGACCCTGACGCCGAGGGTCGAGCGCATCGAACTGGTCGTCCGGGAAGGCCTCACGCATGCGATCCGCCTCTACGAACGCGTCGGCTTCCGCCGGGAAGGGCGGTTCGAACGCCGTTTCCGGCTGGCCGACGGGACCTATGAGGCCGATCTCCCCATGGCGCTGTTCTTGTAGCAGCGCTTCGTCGATCCAGCTTCCGTTGGCGAGCCGACCCCGCTAAGCCCGCCCGCTAATGTCGATCCATATCCTCCACCTCCATTCGACCTTTGGGCTGGGCGGCAAGGAAGCGCGCGCGGTCCAGCTGATGAACGCGTTCGGCGACAAGGCGCGGCACACGATCGTCTCGGCGATGCCCGATCAGCTCGGCGCGCGCGATTCGATCGCCAAGGGGATCAAGTACGAGATCGCGCTCGATCCGCCGCCGCTCTCCGGCAAGCCCTCGGTCAAGCGCTACGAGGCGATCGCGCGTTTCATGCGGCGCTTCGACCTGGTGCTGACCTATAATTGGGGCGCGATCGACGGGGTGATGGCGGCGCGGGTGTTCGGCAAGGGATTGCCGCCCGTCGTGCATCACGAGGACGGATTCAACGCCGACGAGGCCGAGCGGCTGAGCCCGGTGCGCAACATGTATCGCCGGATCGCGCTGCCCGCCGCCAATGCGCTGGTGGTGCCGTCGACGGCACTCGAGCGGGTGGCGCTCAAATATTGGAAGCAGCCGCCCGAGCGGCTTTTGCGTATCCCCAACGGCGTTCGGACGGCGCTCTATGCCCAGAAGCCGGACGTGTCGCTGATCCCGGAGCTGCAGAACCGCCGGCCGGGCGAGGCGTTCATCTGCGCGCTCGCGGGCCTGAGGCCGGTCAAGGACCTGCCGATGCTGGTGCGCGCCGCGGCGGGGATGAGCGCGCGGTTCAAGCTGGTGATCATCGGCGAGGGGCCGGAGCGCCAGGCGATCCTGGACGCCGCCGAGGCGATGGCGATCGAGGACCAGGTGATCCTGCCCGGATTTCTGCCCGAGCCGCACCGCTATCTGGGACTGTTCGACATTTTCGCGCTGTCTTCGAAGAGCGAGCAGGCGCCGATCTCGGTGATCGAGGCGATGGCGGCGGGGCTGCCGATCGTCGCGCCCAGGGTAGGTGATATCCCTGCGATGGTATCCGAGCTCAATCAGAATTATCTTGCGCCGGAAAGGACCGAGGTGACGATCCGAGACCGGCTCGAAACGCTCGCCAAGCACCCGGACGGGGCCCGGCATATCGGCCAGGCGAACCAGGAGCGCGCCCGAGCGTTGTTTGACGAGACCGAAATGGTCGGGGCCTATGCACGGCTCTACAGCGAGGCGATGGGCCGGCCGGGCGCGCTCGGCTAAACAAATGTTACTCGCTTGTTCGGACGCTTGTCGCTAGCGTCGCGCAAATTTTTTCGGAGGTATCGTTGTTCAAGGGTCTTTCTCCCATCAACTACAACGGCCGCGAGGTCTGGCCGCTGGTCGAGGGCGGGAAGGGCGTAGCTGCCACCAATCATGCCAGCGCCGGCGCCTGGGCGGCTGCGGGCGGCATCGGCACGGTTTCAGCGGTGAACGCCGACAGCTATGATGCCGAGGGCAAGATCATCCCCCAGATCTATCGCGCGCTCACCCGCCGCGAGCGCCACGAGGAGCTGATCCAGTACGCGATCGAAGGCGCCGTGACCCAGGTCAAGAAGGCGTTCGAGATCGCCAACGGCAAGGGCGCGATCAACATCAACGTGCTGTGGGAGATGGGCGGCGCGCAGCGCGTGCTGCACGGCGTGCTCGAGCGCACCCGCGGCATGGTGGCGGGCGTCACCTGCGGCGCGGGCATGCCTTACAAGCTCAGCGAGATCGCGGCGTCGTACAACGTCAACTATCTGCCGATCGTGAGCTCGGGCCGCGCCTTCCGCGCGCTGTGGAAGCGCGCCTATTCCAAGGCTTCGGAATGGCTGGCGGCGGTGGTCTATGAGGATCCCTGGCTGGCGGGCGGGCATAACGGCCTGTCGAACGCCGAGGACCCGCTGAAGCCGCAAGATCCCTATCCGCGCGTCAAGGAACTGCGCGAGGTCATGCGCGAGGGCGGCATTTCGGACGATGTGCCGATCGTGATGGCCGGCGGTGTCTGGTATCTCCGCGACTGGAGCGACTGGATCGACAATCCCGAGCTCGGCAAGATCGCGTTCCAGTTCGGGACGCGTCCGCTCCTCACCAAGGAAAGCCCGATCCCCGAGGAGTGGAAGGCACGGCTGACCACGATCGAGGAAGGCGAGGTGCTGCTGCATCGCTTCTCGCCGACCGGCTTCTATTCCTCGGCGGTGCGCAACCCGTTCCTGCGGAACCTGGAAGCACGTTCGGAGCGGCAGATCGCCTATTCGACCGAGCATGCCGGCGACCATATCTTCCAGCTCGACGTGGGCGTGAAGGGCAAGAATTTCTGGGTGACGCGCAACGACCTGCTGCGCGCGCGCGAATGGGCGGGGCTGGGCTTCACCGCCGCGCTCAAGACCCCGGACAACACGCTCGTCTTCGTGACGCCCGAGGAACAGGGCCTTATCCGCAAGGACCAGGCCGACTGCATGGGCTGCCTCAGCCAGTGCCAGTTCTCGAGCTGGGCGGACAGCGAGACCAACTCGACCGGCCGGCTGGCCGATCCGCGGAGCTTCTGCATCCAGAAGACGCTGCAGGACATCGCCCATGGCGGCCCGGTGGAGCAGAACCTGATGTTCGCCGGCCACGGCGCCTATAACTTCAAGCGCGATCCCTTCTATTCTAACGGGTTCGTGCCGACGGTGAAGCAGCTGGTCGATCGCATCCTGACGGGGGATTGAGCTCGCGCCGTCCGGCGTTGACGGTCCGGACGGCTGGGCTATGTCCGGCGGGATGAGCTTGCACGAGATCTGGACGGCGGCGTTCGGCGTCAGCGGCGGGGGCGCGCAAGTCGACGCGTGGCAGGCCGCGGCGCGGGCAGGGTTGCTCTATGTCGCGACGCTCACGCTGATCCGCCTGGGCAAGAAGCGCTTCCTGGGCCGCGGCACGCCGTTCGACGTGGTGATCGCGATCGTGATCGGCTCGATCGCGGCGCGGGCGATCATCGGCGGCTCGCCGATCCTGCCGTCGCTCGCCGCGATCGCGACCCTGATCGCGATGCACTGGCTGTTCTCGCTCGGCGCGATGCGCTCGCGGGCGATCGGCCTGCTGGTGAAGGGGCGCAACCGCGTACTGGTGTGCAATGGCGTGGTCGACGAGGCGGCGCTGCGCGACGAGCATCTGACGATGCACGACCTGGAAGAGGATCTGCGCGAGCGCGGCTATGACTCGCTCGACCGGATCGCGATGGTGCGCATCGAGCGCAACGGCAAGCTGAGCTTCGTCGAGAAGAAGAAGCTCTGAAGCCTGCGCCGAAACGGGACTCGCTTAACCATCCATAGCGTTTGTGAGGGGCAGGCTTCCCCTCTAACGCTGCATCACACAATGGATTTTCCTTGGGGAGTAAGTGGCGTGGCGTTAACCAAATTCATCGCGGCCGGTGTCCTGGCCTTCGCGCCACTCGCAGCGCATGCGCAGATCGTCGATGGCGGCTTCGAGGCCAAGGGCCAGGCCGGCACGATCCAGAATGGCGGCGCGCCGGTCACCGGCTATTGCTATGACAGCGGCAATTATGGCGACGGTGCCTGCACCGGCGGCAGCGCCTGGAACGGCTCGGGCGCGATTCGGTCGGGCAACGGCCCCTGGGGCGGCACGGCCGCGCAGAGCGGCGACTATTTCGCCTTCGTCCAGGGCGACCAGACCATGTCGCAGATCTTCTCGCTCGCGACCGGCGGCAGCTTCGAGCTGAGCTGGTTCGATGCCGGCCGCACCAACTATGGCGGTACGCAGTCCTACACCGTGTCGATCACCGGCGGCGCCTCGCCGATCACGCTCGGCACCTTCACCACCGACCATGCCGATTGGCAGGCGAAATCGGGCATCTTCACGCTCGACGCCGGCACCTACACGCTGACCTTCACCGGTCTTGCGACCAACGACAGCACCGCGTTCATCGACAATGTGTCGGTCGCGGGCGTGCCGGAGCCGGCCGCCTGGGGCATGCTGATCGGCGGCTTCGGCCTGGCGGGTGGTGCGATGCGCCGCCGCCGCAGCCAGGGCGCGCTCAGCGTCGCCTGATCGCAGCCGGTAGAATTCAGGAAACGCCGTCGGTCTTCGGATCGGCGGCGTTTTCGTTTGTGGCGGCTAGAGCCAGCCCTCGAGCACCTGATCGGGCGGGCGGTGGCCGTCGGACCACGAGCGGATATTGGCGATGACCTTCAGGCCCATCGCCTCGCGGCCTTCGAAGGTGGCCGAGCCGAGATGGGGCAGGAGGACGACATTCTCCAGCGCGATCAGCCGCGGGTCGACCAGCGGCTCGCCGACATAGACGTCGAGTCCGGCGCCGGCGATGCGGCCGGTGGTGAGCGCGGTCACCAAGGCCTCGGGATCGACGATCTCGCCGCGCGCGGTGTTGATCAGCCAGCCGCCGGGGCCGAGCAGGTCGAGCCGGCGCGCGTCGATCAGACCGGCGGTGCTGCTGGTGTGCGGGGTATGGATCGTGAGGATATCGACCGCCGACAGCAGCGAATCGAGTTCGGCGTGGAAGGTCGCGCCGAGCTGCGCCTCGAGCACCTCCGGGACGCGGTGGCGGCCGTGATAATGGATCTGGAGCCCGAAGGCGCGGGCGCGCATCGCCACCGCCTGGCCGATGCGGCCGAGGCCGAGGATGCCGAGCTTCTTGCCGCCGATGCGGTGGCCGCGCATGCCGGTGGGCGACCAGCCGGTCCATTGTCCCGAGCGGAGCAGCTTGTCGCCCTCGACCAGCCGGCGCGGCGCGGCCAGGATCAGCGCCATCGCCATGTCGGCGGTGTCCTCGGTGAGCACCCCGGGCGTGTTGGTGACGGTGATGCCGCGTTCGCGCGCGGCCTTGAGGTCGATATGGCCGACGCCGTTGCCGTAATTGGCGATGAGGCGAAGCCGCTCGGGCGCGGCCTGGATCAGGTCGGCGTCGATCCGGTCGGTGACGGTGGGCACGAAGACGTCGGTGTCC
The DNA here is from genome assembly GCA_966211615.1 of uncultured Sphingomonas sp. Lineage (GTDB taxonomy): Bacteria > Pseudomonadota > Alphaproteobacteria > Sphingomonadales > Sphingomonadaceae > Sphingomonas. The sequence continues at coordinate 224,944 of CBIHNZ010000001.1, read as the reverse complement.
GCCATCGCCGCGGCCAGCGCGGCGCGGTCCATCGGCGTGTCGTCGGAATTGGTGACGGCGTCGAACAATTCGGCCATGCGCGCCTCGACCGTCTGGGGAAGCGCACGGGTGACGGTCACCCGGGGACGGGAAGGACGGGACGCCTGTGCCATAACGACCGGCTTGGCGGGAGCGGCTTCGCCAGTCAACGGGTTGAAGCAAACAGGGCGCTCGGGATACATGTTGGAAATGAATGGGGGACGCATGCGAACTTGGGTGTGGCTGGTGGCGGGTGCGACGGTGCTCGCCGCGACGGCGCCTGCCTGGGCGCAGCGCAAGCCGCCCTATTTCCTGTCGATCAAGGCCGGCGAGGCCAAGATGCGCGCCGGGCCCGGCCGCAACTATCCGGCGAGCTGGCTCTACAAGCGCAAGGGGCTGCCGGTGAAGGTGGTCGACATCTATGGCGAGTGGCGCAAGGTCGAGGATCCCGACGGCACCCAGGGCTGGATGCAGGCCAATCTGCTCGACGATGTCCGCACCGCGATGGTGATGGGCACGATCATCGAGATGCGCGCGGCGCCCAATGCCAGCGCACGCGTGGCTTGGCGTGCGGAGCCCGGCGTGGTCGGCACGATCAACCGCTGTGCGAGCGGCTGGTGCTGGTTCGATGTCCATGGCCGCGGCGGTTATGTCGAGCAATCGCATATCTGGGGGACGGACCCGGGCGAGACCGTTCCCTGATGCGACGCCACGGGATGGCCATGCACCATGGAGCATGGAGGCGTTGGTGAAGCGCATCAATTTGGGGGATGCAATTATTGCCGGTGGGATCGGCGTAGGCGGCGCCGCTGCCGGTCTAGGCAGAGGTGCTACCGGATTGCTGGCGGTCGCGGCGGTGTTCGCATCGGTCGGTATCCGCCATCTCTGGCACGTTTGGGTGAGCCACCGATAAGGCGATATTGCCCTCGACGATGAGCGCTACCTGCCTTTCCGCTCGGTTGACAAGCCGATCGGCGTTCGCCCATCCTGTGGCCGCTCACCCGGGGTGCATCGGCATGGCGCCGAAAGGGCTAGGCCCGCCCGCTGAAATTCTCAGCAGGAGCGCGCGCATGCCGATGATCGAGACCTATCGCAAACAGGCCAAGCTGCTGGTGCGCTGGCACCGCGAGGGCAATTATTCGGTGGGCGGGAAGCTGCGCATGCTCGACCGCTTCCGCGACGTCACCGACCGCGAGGCGCTCGACGGGGCGATGCCGCTCACGCTCGCGCAAGAGATCGTGGCGGTCGAGGCCGGGTTCGCCGATTGGGCGGCGCTGAAAGCCGGTGCAGATGGGCCGGCGGAACCTTCGCCCGAGGCAGCGCCGGTGCTGGCGGCCGCAGTGCCGATCCTGTTCGTGCGCGACGTGACCGTGGCGGCGGAATTCTACGCGGAGAAGCTCGGCTTCGCGATCGACTTCCTGCACGGCAAGCCGGCCTTTTACGGCGCGGTCTCGCGCGATGCCGCGCGCCTGCACCTGCGCTTCGTCGGACGGCCCAATTTCGCGGAGCTGGCGGCGAGCGAAGGGTCGCTGATCCTCGCGACGATCGAGACCGGCAACGTCAAGGCGCTGTTCGAGGAATACAAGGCGGCGGGCGTGGAGTTCGCGCAGGGGCTGGTCAAGCAGGCCTGGGGCGGCACCGACTTCCAGGTCCGCGATCCCGACGGGAATATGATCTCGTTCGTCCAGTATCGGCGGGGATAGCGATCAGGCCAGTTTGTAGGGCGTCGGATCACCGATCTCGGCGATCAACTGGCGGCGGGCCTCGGCGTGGCAAGCCTCGTATTTCGGTGCGGCTTCGGGTCCGAGCGTGGTGATGATCGCCTCATCGGGCTCGACTGCGATGCGGCCGACCAGCGCTTCGGGCTGGAGGCCCAGCTTCGGGGCGAGCAGTCGCATCGTGCGGGCGCGCAGGCGGAATTCGAAATCGTCGAGGCGCGCAGATTCGACCTCGGCCTTTTTGAGCACCGCGCCTCGCAGATCGAAGACCATGATGTCAGTCCAGCAGCTCCACCGCGACCGCTGTCGCTTCGCCGCCGCCGATGCACAGCGAGGCGAGGCCACGCTTCTGGCCGTTGGTCTCGAGCGCCGAGAGCAGGGTGGCGAGGATGCGGGCGCCGCTGGCGCCGATCGGATGGCCGAGCGCGCAGGCGCCGCCATTCACATTGACCACGTCGCGGGCGAGGCCGAGCTCCTTCATCGCGATCATCGCGACGCAGGCGAACGCCTCGTTGACCTCGAACAGATCAACGTCCGCGGTGCTCCAGCCGGCCTTTTCGAGCGCCTTCTTCATCGCGAAGACCGGGGCGGTGGTGAAGCGCGCCGGGGCATGGGCATGGCCGGCATGCGCGACGATGCGGGCGACCGTGGTGAGACCGAGCTTCTCGGCGACGCTCATCCGGGTCATCACCAGCGCGGCGGCGCCGTCCGAGATCGACGAGGCGTTGGCGGCGGTGATCGTGCCGTCCTTCGAAAAGGCGGGCTTGAGCGTCGGGATCTTGGCGGGGTCGGCCTTGGCGGGCTGTTCGTCGGCGGAGATCGTGGTCACGCCCTTGCGGCCCTTGACCTCGACGGGGACGATCTCGCGGTCGAACGCGCCCGACTGCTGGGCCCTTTGCGCGCGCTCGAGCGACTCGATGGCGAACGCGTCCTGCGCCGCGCGGGTGAACTGATATTCCTGCGCTACTTCCTCGGCGAAATTGCCCATCAGCTTGCCGGGCTCGTACGCGTCCTCGAGCCCGTCGAGATACATATGATCCATCAGCCGGTCATGGCCGATGCGCGCGCCGCCGCGGTGGCGCAGCGACAGATAGGGTGAATTGGTCATGCTCTCCATGCCGCCGGCGATGAGCAGGTCGACCGAGCCGGCTGCGAGCGCGTCGGCGGCCATGATCGCGGCCTGCATGCCCGACCCGCACATCTTGTTCACCGTGGTGGCCTCGATGTGATTGGGCAGGCCCGCCTTGAGCGCCGCCTGGCGCGCAGGCGCCTGGCCGAGGCCGGCGGGGAGGACGCAGCCCATGTAGATGCGCTCGATCGCGTCGCCGTGGAGCCCGGCGCGCTGGACCGCGGCGCCGACCGCGGCGGCGCCCAGCTCGGTGGCGGGCGCATCGGTCAGGACGCCCTGGAAGCTGCCCATCGGCGTGCGGGCATAGGAGGCGATGACGACATCGTCGGCGGACATAAGCGATCCTCTCGTTTGTTGGACGCGATCTAGTGCCCCCCGGACCGGTTTGCAAAAGCCGCGACTCCCCCGCATGAGGAATCCGTGCATGAGCCTGGTCGACATCCTCAAATGGTCCGCGTCGATCAGTGGGATCATCGCGTGCTTCATGGTCTCGCTCGACCTGGGCCGGCGGATCACGGGATGGGGATTCGCGCTGTTCGTCGGATCAAGCATCTGCTGGATCACCGGCGCGCTGATGACCAAGGACGAGCCGCTCTGGACGCAGAACATGGTGCTGTTCGGGATCAACTGCTTCGGCGTCTATCGCTACCTGATCCGCAAGCGAAAGCCGCGCGATGACGATTGAGGTCTGGGGCTGGCCGGTATTGCTGGGGGTGCTGGGACTGGTCTTCGGCAGCTTCATCGCGACATTGGCGATCCGCTGGCCCGAGGGACGGGCGGTCTCGAAGGGCCGATCGGTATGCGATGGGTGCGGCAAGGCGCTGAGGGCGGGGGAACTGGTGCCGGTGCTGAGCTATGTGCTCCAGCGCGGGCGGTGCCGGGGATGCGGCGCGGCGATCCGGCCGAGCCATCTCGTCACCGAACTGCTCGGGCTCGCCATCGGCGTGGCCGCCGGACTGGCAGCGCCCGGGCTGGAGGGCGTCGCGGGCGCCATATTCGGGTGGCTGCTGCTCACGCTGGCGGCGCTCGACCTGACGGCCTTCTGGTTGCCGAACCTGCTGACCGGGACGCTGGCGGCTACGGGGCTCGCAGTCGGCCTGCTCACCGATTTCCCGCCCGGGCTGAACGACCGGCTGCTGGGCGGCGCGCTGGGCTTTGGGGGGCTGTGGCTGGTCGCGACGCTGTATCGGATGGTGCGAAAACGGCACGGGCTGGGCGGCGGCGATCCCAAGATGCTCGGCGCGATCGGGCTATGGGTGGGATGGGACAGGCTCCCGGTCGTGCTGCTGCTGGCCTGCCTGATCGGGCTGGCGGTGGTGGCGGTCCTGCTGCTGGCCGGGCGCCGGATAGACGCGACGACGCGGCTGCCCTTCGGCGTGCTGCTGGCGCTGGGCGGATTCGCGGTCTGGCTGGTCGCTGCAGCTACCCCCTCCTATCCGCCGGGAACCGTGATAACATTGGTGTCAGTATCGCAATAAAAGTTGAGAGGAACCGGGGTTGCGCGACATTCTCGAACGCCAGCGTGCCGCCTTCATGGCAGAGCTCCCGGTATCGATCGAGGCGCGCAAGGATCGCCTCAAGCGCGCGATCGCGATGATCGCGGAGAATGCCGATCGCTTCTGCGACGCGCTGAGCGAGGATTTCGGGCATCGCAGCCGCGAGCAATCGATGATCACCGATATCGCCGCATCGGTGGCGCCGCTGCGCCATGCGCTGAAGCATGTCGCGCGCTGGTCGCGGGTCGACCGCAAGCCGACGATGTTCCCGCTCGGGCTGCTCGGGGCCAGGGCCTGGATCGAATATCAGCCCAAGGGCGTGGTGGGCGTGATCGCGCCCTGGAACTTCCCGGTGAACCTGGTGATGGGGCCGCTTGCCGGCGTGCTCGCCGCGGGCAACCGGGCGATGGTCAAGACCAGCGAGTATACGCCGGCGGTGGCGGCGCTCTTCGAGGACCTGAGCGCGAAATATTTCGCGCTCGATGAGCTGGCGTTCGTCAGCGGCGGGCCGGAGGTGGGCAAGGCCTTTTCCGAGCTGCCGTTCGATCACCTGCTCTTCACCGGCGCGACCGGGATCGGGCGGCATATCCTGCACGCGGCGGCGGACAATCTGGTGCCGGTGACGCTCGAGCTGGGCGGCAAGTCGCCGGTGCTGGTCGGGCGATCGGCCGATATCGCGCGGACCACCGAGCGGGTGGCGCTGGGCAAGATGATGAACGCCGGCCAGATCTGCCTGGCGCCCGATTACATGCTGGTGCCCGAGGAGAAGGAGGGCGAGGTGGTGGCGGGGCTGACCGAAGCGGCCACGCGCATGTATCCGACCCTGCTCGACAATCCCGACTATACCGCGATCATCAACGACCGGCACCATGCCCGGCTGACCGAATGGATCGACGATGCCCGCGCCAAGGGGGCTGAGGTAATCGCGGTCAATCCGGCGAACGAGGATTTCGGCGCGTCCAACGCGCGCAAGATGCCGCTTCATATCGTCCGCAACCCGACCGACGAGATGAAGGTGATGCAGGAGGAGATATTCGGGCCGATCCTGCCGGTTCGCAGCTATCGCGACATCGATACCGCGATCGGCGAGGTCAACCGGCGCGACCGGCCGCTCGCGCTCTATCATTTCGGCACCGATGCCGGTGAGCGGCGGCGGGTGGTGGACCGGACGATCTCGGGCGGGGTGACGCTGGACGACGTCATCTTCCATGTCAGCCAGGAAGAGCTGCCCTTCGGCGGGGTCGGGCCGTCGGGAATGGGCGCCTATCATGGAGAGATCGGCTTCAAGACGTTCAGCCATGCGCGCAGCGTCTTCAAGCAATCGCGAATCGACGTGGCGAAGCTGGCGGGTATGAAGCCACCCTATGGCAAGGCGACCTTTGCGACGATTCGGCGCCAGATGAAGGGGTGACGGCCGCGCCCGGGCAAAAAAAGAGGCCGCCCCGAAGGGCGGCCTTTGGAAAGTTTTAGGAGAGGATGCCTGAAAGGCCCGATCTTTGTGCAACGCGGTGGCCTTTGCTGCAAGTGCGTAATGTTACCGGTAGCATTGCAAAAAATGCAATCGTACAACGTTGTCACTTGCAGCGGGTGATAGGTTGGAGCGAGACTTGACCCGATGACCGCGCTGAAACTCGACCAATTCCTGCCCTATCGCCTGTCGATCGCGTCCAACGCGGTGTCGGACGCGGTGGCGACTGCCTATCGCACCCTGTTCGGGCTGCGCATCCCCGAATGGCGGCTGGTAGCGGTGCTCGCCGAGGGCGGACCGATGAGCCAGCAGGCGCTGTGCGGGCGGACGCGGATGGACAAGGTGACCGTGAGCCGCGCCGCGATCGCGCTGGTCGACCGCGGGCTGGTGGAGCGGGCGAGCAATCCTGAGGACCAGCGCTCGCACCTGCTGACGCTGAGCAAGCAGGGCTGGGCGCTCTACGAACAGATCGCGCCCCAGGCGATCGAGCTGGAGCGGCGCATCTTCGCCGGCTTCTCCCAGGCCGAGCGCGACCAGCTCGGCGCGATGCTCGAACGGCTCGAAGCGGCGGCGGGCGCGCTCGACAGGGCTTGATCCCGCTCGTCCGGCTGCTCTAATCGCGCCGACGCCCTCCCCAGGCGATCACTCAACCGCCAGGAGGATTCATGACCGCTTATACCGACCGCGCCGGGCTGAAGGTTGCCGAGCCGCTCGCACGCTTTGTCGAGGAGCGGGTGCTGCCCGGGCTGGGCATCGCGGCGGACGGCTTCTGGAGCGGGGCGGCGGACATCTTCGCGCGGTTTGCCCCCGAGAATCGCGCGCTGCTGGCGCGGCGCGACGAACTCCAGGCGCTGATCGATGCGCGGCTGGCGGGCGGCGAGGCGGCGGACGAGGCCTGGCTGCGCGGGATCGGCTATCTGGTCGACGAACCGGCGCCGTTCACGATCGGAACCGCGAATGTCGACGACGAGATCGCGCGGATGGCAGGGCCGCAGTTGGTGGTGCCGGTGCTCAACGCGCGCTTCGTGCTCAATGCCGCCAATGCGCGCTGGGGCAGCCTGTACGACGCTTTGTACGGCACCGATGCGCTGCCCGGCAGCGCCAAGCCCGGCGGCTATGATGCCGAGCGCGGCGCGGCGGTGATCGCGCGGGCCAAGGCGTTCCTCGATTCGGCGGTGCCGCTGGAGGGCATGTTCTGGGCGGACTTCACCTCCGGTGACCTGCCGCTTTCCGATCCCGGCCAGTTCGTCGGGCATCGCGGCGAATCGCTGCTGTTCCGCCATCATGGGCTGCACATCGAGGTCGTGATCGACCGTGCGCATCCGATCGGCCGCAACGATCCGGCAGGGATCGCCGACGTGGTGCTGGAATCGGCGCTGAGCACGATCGTCGACCTTGAGGATTCGGTCGCGGCGGTCGATGCCGAGGACAAGGTCGCCGCCTATGCCAATTGGCTGGGGCTGATGCAGGCCGACCTGGAAGAGAGCTTCGACAAGGGCGGCAAGCGGATGACGCGGCGGCTGGAGGCGGATCGCAGCTTCACCGTCCCGGTCGGTTCCGACCTGGTCCTGCACGGCCGGGCGCTGCTATTGATTCGCAATGTCGGTCATCTGATGACCAATCCGGCGGTGCTGCTGGCGGACGGGCAGGAGGCGCCCGAGGGGGTGCTCGACGCGATCGTGACCAGCCTGATCGCGCTCTACGACCTGCGCGGGCTGGGCCAGTATCGCAACAGCCGCGCCGGCTCGGTCTATATCGTCAAGCCCAAGATGCACGGCCCCGACGAGGCGGCGTTCGCCAGCCGGCTGTTCGACGCGGTCGAGGATCTGCTGGGTCTGAATCGTAGCACGATCAAGATCGGCATGATGGACGAGGAGCGCCGGACCTCGGCCAATCTCGCGGCGTGTATCCAGCAGGTGAAGGACCGCATCTTCTTCATCAACACCGGCTTCCTCGATCGCACCGGCGACGAGATCCATACGAGCATGCGCGCCGGGCCGATGGTGCCCAAGGGCGAGATGAAGTCGTCGCGCTGGCTCTCGGCCTATGAGGCGCGCAACGTCCGGATCGGGCTCGATTGCGGTTTCTCGGGCAAGGCGCAGATCGGCAAGGGCATGTGGGCGGCGCCCGACCGGATGGCCGACATGATCGAGCAGAAGGTCAATCACCCGCTGAGCGGCGCGAACACCGCCTGGGTGCCGAGCCCGACCGCGGCGACGCTGCATGCGCTGCACTATCACCAGGTCGACGTGTTCAAGCGGCAGCAGGAGATCGCGCCGGGCACGCCGCCGCTGGCCGACCTGCTGACGGTGCCGGTCTCGAAGGGACATAATTGGAGCGCGGAGGAGATCACGCGCGAGCTCGACAATAATGCGCAGGGTATCCTGGGCTATGTCGTGCGCTGGATCGACCAGGGCGTCGGTTGCTCGAAGGTCCCCGACATCCATGACGTCGGGCTGATGGAGGATCGCGCGACGCTGCGCATTTCGTCGCAGCATCTCGCCAACTGGCTGCTCCACGGCGTCGCCAGCGCCGAGGAGATCGACGCGGCGCTCAAGCGGATGGCGGCGAAGGTGGACGCACAGAATGCAGGCGATCCGCTCTATCGGCCGATGGCGGGCAACGAGGCGGACAGTCTGGCCTTCCAGGCGGCGCGCGCGCTGGTCTTCGAGGGGCTGACCCAGCCCAACGGCTATACCGAACCGTTGCTGCATCGCTTCAGGGCCCAGATCAAGGCGCTTAGTCGCTGATTTCGCTGGAGGATCAACGGCGGGGGGAGCCAAAGCCGATTTTGGTTGTTACGCATGCGTGGGGGCCGGATGTATCGCGGCCCCGGAGGAGTCGCGTGCGGATAGGGGTAAGGGGGGTCTGGATTGCTGCGATGGCGGGCGCTGCGGCCTTGCCGGGCGTTGCGCATGCCCAGATCTCCGATCCCAAGCCCGGCCAGGGCGCGCCGCTGTCCGCGCTCCCAGATCCCGTGCCCCAGCTCTCCACGCAGGAGGAGCCGATCGTCCCGGACGCCGAGTTCGAGGCGGCGCTTCCCAAGCTGAGCGACGACATCAACGCGCCGTTGGAGCCGATAAAGGATTTCCAGGCGCAGGCACCCGCGCAGACGACCCCCACGCCGACGCCCGGCCCGTCGACGCCGCCGACCGTGCCGTCGGTCACCCAGCAAATCGAGAGCTTTGCGCCGGTCGCAGCCGAATCCCCCGAGTTTGCGGAGCCGCTCCAGCCGCTGTCGGAGTTCAAGGTCGAGCCCGCCAAGGCCGACGACACGAGCAACGAGAAGACGCCGACGATCCGATACACCACCGTGATCGAGGGACTGGACAAGGTGCGGCTCGACGGCCGCTTCCGCGGCCTTTCCGCGCTAGAGAATGGCGACGGCAAGGCCGTGAACGCGGCGATGGTGTCGGCGCGGGCGCGGGAGGACGAAAAGCTGGCGGTGCGGCTGATGCAGTCGCTTGGCTATTATGACGGGACCGCCGTCTCGACGATCGAGCAGGTCCCCAAGAATTCGGGCAATCTCCGCGCGACGGTCACCGCATCGCCGGGATCGGTCTACCGGCTCGGAGAGATCACGATCGTCAGCGGTCCCACTATCCCGCCCGGGCTGCTCGACCGCGAGCTGAACCTCAATCCGGGCGACCCGATCCAGGCCGATCGCGTGCAGGGCGCCGAGGCCAATGTGAGCCTGAGGCTGCCGCAGCAGGGCTATCCGTTCGTCGAACTCGGCGAACGCGACATATTGCTCGATGAGCAGACGCATATCGGCGACTACACGCTGCCGGTGACGCTGGGGCCGCGCGCGAGCTTCGGCAAGATCGTCACCGAGGGGCGGCGCAAGGCTGTCGAGGCCGACCATATCGAGTTGCTCAAGCGCTATAAGCCGGGCGCGATCTATGACAGCCGGCATGTGGACGATCTGCGCGAGGCGCTGATCGCCACCAGCCTGTTCTCGACCATATCGGTGGAGCCGCAAAAGACCGGTCAGCCGGGCCCGGACGGGACCGAGGTGGTCGATCTGCTCGTCAAGCAGACCGCGGGACGGCCCCGGACGATCGCGGCCGAGCTCGGCTACAGCACCGGCCAGGGCATAAGGCTGGAGGGAAGCTGGACGCACCGCAACCTGTTCCCGCCCGAAGGCGCGGTGATCGGCAGCGGAGTGATCGGCACGCAGGAGCAGGGCCTGACGGGGACGTTTCGCCGCTCGAACGCCGGGCTGCGCGACCGCACCTTCCAGGTCCAGGCTTCCATCAACCACAAGGATTACACGGCGTACGAATCCTACACGGGTTCGATCTCAGCCCGCATGTCGCGCGATTCGACTCCGATCTGGCAGAAGCGCTGGACCTATTATTACGGCCTGGAGCTCGTCGGCTCGAACGAGGACCGGTACAATTTCAACCTGGGCCAGCGCGACCGCGGCACCTGGCTGATTGCGGCGCTGCCGATGTATGGCGGCTATGACAGCACCGACAATCTGCTGAACCCGACCAAGGGCTTCCGGATAAAGGCCAATATCAGCCCCGAAATGTCGGTGCGCGTCTCGGCGCGCCCCTATGAGCGGTTCATGCTCGAGGGCACCGCCTATTATCCGGTGACGGGCAATATCGTGATCGCCGGGCGCGCGCGGGCGGGATCGATCGCGGGGATCGCACGCAACGACCTGCCGCCGTCGCGGCGCTATTATGCTGGCGGCGGCGGATCGGTGCGCGGGTTCGGCTATCAGGAGCTCGGGCCCCGTTCGCCCGACGGCAAGCCGGTGGGTGGACGCGCATTCAACGAGTTCGCGATCGAGGCGCGCTATCGCTTCGGCAATTTCGGCATCGTGCCGTTCGTCGATGCCGGACAGGTCTATGAAGGCATCTACCCGACCGCGCAGGATCTGCGCTTCGGCGCGGGCATTGGCGGGCGGCTCTACACCAATTTCGGTCCGATCCGCGTCGATGTGGCGACGCCGATCGCGCGCAAGCCGGGCGAGTCCAAGATCGCGCTCTACATCTCGATCGGGCAGGCTTTCTGATGGCCGGCGAGCCTCCCGAGATCGAGACCCCGCCCGAGCCGGTGGAGCGGGTGATCGTGCGGTCGCCCCTGTGGCAGCGCCTGATCAAATGGGTCGTTATCGCCGTCATCTCGCTTGCGGCGCTGCTGGGGCTGGCGGTGATCGGGCTCAACACCGATCCCGGGCGCCGCTTCGTGGCGCAGAAGATCAGCAGCCTGACGCTCGACTCCGGGCTCAACATCCGCGTCGGCAGGATCGACGGATCGCTCTACGGCGCGATGGTGCTGCACGACGTGCAGGTCCGCGACACCAAGGGCGTGTTCGCCACCTCGCCGGAGATCGCGCTCGACTGGCGGCCCTTCAGCTATCTCAGGAACCGCATCGACATCCGCAACCTGGCGAGCCCGGAAGTGCGGCTGAAGCGGCTGCCGGCGCTCAAGGTCTCGGGCGATCCCAACGCGCCGATCCTGCCGGACATCAACCTCGACATCGCTCAGCTGAACGTAGCGCGGATCGACATCGACCCGGCGGTCACCGGCCGGCGGCATATCGGGCGGCTGAGCGGCAGCGCCCACCTGTCCGACGGGCGGGCGCGGATCATGGCGGATGCCGTCACGATCGTCGCACCGGGCGTGGCAGGGGGCGACCGGCTGCGGCTCAAGCTCGACGCGGTGCCCGATCGCGACAAGCTCGACATCGACATGATGCTCGACGCGCCGGCCAAGGGGCTGGTGGCCGGGCTGATGGGCGTCGACGCACCACTGGCGTTGACCGTCGGCGGCCGCGGCAATTGGAAGAACTGGCAGGGCCGGGCGCAGGGAATGCTGGCGGGCAAGGAACTCGCCAACCTGACGATCCTGGCGCAGGACGGGCGCTTCCAGCTGCGCGGGCCGACGCATCCCGGGCTCTATCTGAAGGGACCTGTCGAGCGGCTGGCGGCGCCGCAGCTGGATGTGGCGCTGGATGCGAAATGGACCGATCGCAAGGCGGCCGGGACGCTCAAGCTCCGCTCCAAGGCACTGTCGGTGGAGAGCACCGGATCGATCGACCTCGGCAACAACAGCTTCGGCAATCTGCGCGTCGACGCGCTGCTGCTGACCCCCGGGGCGATCGCGCCGAACCTGCGCGGGCGATCGGTGCGCGCGTCGCTGCTGCTCAACGGTCCATTCGCGACACCGGTGGTGGACTACAAGCTCCAGGCGGCGGCGCTCGGCTTCGGCGAGACGGTAGCCGAACAAGTCTATGCCGAGGGCCGGGCGCGGGTGGATGCCGATCACATCCTGGTGCCGGTGCGAGCCAAGGCAGCGCGGGTGTCGGGACTGAATGCCGCAGTGGGCGGGCTGGTCAACAACCTGACGCTGAACGGCGACCTGGCGATTTCGGGCAGCCAGATCCTGTCCGACAATCTGAAGATAAAGTCCGACCGCATCGACGCGACGGCGATCATCGCCGCGGACGTCGCGCGGGGACGATACACCGGCGCGCTCAAGGGGCGCGTGAACAATTATGTGATCAACGGTGTCGGCGTGGTTGATCTCCGGACCGATGCGCAGCTCTATGCCGCGCCCGGCGGCGGCTGGGGGATCAAGGGGACGATCGCGGGCGAGAGCCGCAAGATCTTCAGCGACGGCGCGCGCCAGTTCCTGGGCGGCAATGCGGTGGCGTCGGCGCGGCTGGTGCTCGATCCGCGCGGGATCGTCGCGGTGACCGATCTCAAGATGAAGGCGCCCGAATTCCGGATCACGCGCGGCTCGGGGCGCTACGATCCGGCGGGACCGATCCTGATCGATGCCGAGGGCGTCTCCACCAAATACGGGCCGCTGACCGCGCATGTGACGGGTACGCTCAATGCGCCGCAGGTGCTGCTGCGCGCACCCAAGCCCGGGCTGGGTGTCGGGTTGGTCGATCTCGAGGCGAAGATACGCGGGCAGGGCAATGCCTATGCCGTGGAGGCGACCGGCGGGACCGATTATGGCCCGTTCAGCGCGAACGTGCTGGTCAAGACCGGCAACGCGCTCGCGCTCGACATCCAGAGCGCGCGCTTCGCGGGCATGGATATCGCCGGACAGCTCCTGCAGACCGCGGCCGGACCCTTTGCCGGGCATCTGAGCTTCCAGGGATCGGGCGTGACCGGCAGCGCCGAGCTGGCTGCGCAGGGCAATTTGCAGCGCGCCGACCTGAAGGCGAGCGCGGTCAACGCCGTGATTCCGGGCGATGCCGGGCTGACGATCGGACGCGCGCTGGTCACTGCGAGCATCGTCCTGACCGACACACCGCAGATCATCGCCGATGCGCAGATCGCGAACCTGCGCAGCGGCCGCTTCGTGCTCAAGACCGCGCGGGCGAAGATCGACTATCAGGGCGGTCACGGCACCGCCCAGGCCGTGGCGACCGGATCGACCGGCGTGCCGTTCCAGATCGCCGCCAATGCGCGGCTCTCGCCCGAACAATGGCTGGTCGCGCTGAAGGGGCAGGGCAGCGGGATCAACTTCCAGACGGTGAACCCGGCGCGGATCGCGATCCACGACAAGACCTATCAATTGCTCCCCACCCAGGTCGATTTCGACCAGGGCAGCGCGCGGATCGCCGGCAGCTATGGCGAGGGCACGGTGCTGCAGGTGCGGCTCGACAAGCTCGACCTGGCGGTGGTCAACGGCTTCGTGCCGGATATCGGCATCGGCGGAAACGCATCGGGCAGTCTCGATTTCGCCCAGGCGAGCCCGAGCGCCTTCCCGAGCGCCGACACGCGGCTGGAGATCACCAATTTCACCCGATCGAGCCTGGCGACCGTCTCGACGCCGGTGAACATCAGCTTTGTCGGCAAGTTGCTGCCCGATGGCGGTGACATGCGCGCGCTGATCAAGCGGGGCGGATCGACGATCGGACGGATGGTGGCGACGCTCCGGCCGCTGGGGGCGGGCGCGGGAAGCTGGAACGAACGGCTGCTCGCGGCGCCGCTGTCCGGGGGCATCCGCTACAACGGTCCCGCCGCCTTGCCCTTCTCGCTGGCCGGGCTCTCGAACCAGCAGCTTGTCGGCCCGATCGGCATCGCCGCCGACTTTGCAGGACAGGTGCGCGCGCCGGTGCTGACCGGCGTCGTGCGCGGCGAGAACCTGACCTATGACAATGAGAGCTATGGCACGCGGCTGACCAAGCTGAAGATCGACGGGCGCTTCTCGAACGACGAGTTCATCCTCGACCAGGCGAGCGCGGCGGCGGGCGACGGCACGGTGACCGCGACGGGCCGCGTGGGCCTCTCGGCCGAGAACGACTTCCCGATGCTGATCAACGCGACCTTCGAGAATGCCCGGCTTGCGCGAAGCGAGTCCCTGGGCGCGACGGCGACGGGCAAGATCACGATCACCAAGACGCCCGACGTGCAGAAGATCGAGGGGCGGCTGACCATCCCGCGCGCCAATTACGAGATCATCCGCCAGGGCGCCGCCGAAGTGCCCGAACTGACCGGCGTCCGCCGCAAGAGCGAGATGGCGGCGAACGGCGAGCCCCAGGCCAAGCCGCACCGCGCATTCGGCAATTTCGACCTCGATCTCCGGATCCGTGCCGACAACCAGCTCTTCGTATCGGGCATGGGGCTCGAATCGGAGTGGAGCGCGCGGGTGAATGTCGGCGGGACGACGATGGCGCCCGACATCCGCGGTACGATGGAGATCGTCCGCGGCACCTACAGCTTCGCCAGCCGGCGCTTCGACATCAGCCGCGGTTTCATCCGCTTCCAGGGATCGACGCTGACCAATCCGAGCATCGACATCTCGGCCAACACGACCGCCGAAGGGGTGACCGCGATCCTCAACATCGGTGGCACCGCGCTGCTGCCGCAGATCGCCTTCACCTCCTCGCCGAGCCTGCCGCAGGAGGAAGTGCTGTCGCGGCTGTTCTTCGGGACCAACGTGACCAACCTGTCGGCGACCGAGGCGATCCAGCTCGCCGCGGCGCTCAATTCGCTGCGGGCGACCGGCGGCGGGCTCAATCCGCTCGGCCAGCTCAAGTCTGCCACCGGCATCGATCGGCTGCGCATCCTGGGCGCCGACGACACGACCGGGCGCGGCACGTCGCTGGCGGCGGGCAAGTACATCACCAACGACATCTATGTGGAGATCATCACCGACGCGCGCGGGTTCACCGCGACGCAGCTCGAGATATCGCTGAGCCGGGCGCTCAGCCTGCTCTCCCAGACCGGATCGTTCGGCGGATCGAGCGTAAGTCTCCGTTACTCGAAGGACTATTGAGGCTGGTCGCCCTACTTACAGTGCTGTAAGCATGGCCGCGGAGAGGCCGATGACAGAACATTTCGACGTGGTGGTGGTGGGTGCCGGCATATCCGGCGTGGGCGCGGGCTATCACCTGCAGGCCAACAGCCCCGAGCGCAGCTATGTGATCCTGGAGGGACGCGAACGGCTGGGCGGGACCTGGGACCTGTTCCGCTACCCCGGCATCCGCTCCGACTCGGACATGTTCACTCTGGGCTTCTCGTTCCGGCCCTGGACCGAGGCCAAGGCGATCGCCGACGGCCCGTCGATCCTCAACTATCTGGACGAGACTGCGCGCGAGTTCGGGATCGACCGGCACATCCGCTATCGCCACCGGGTGAAGAGCGCGTCCTGGTCGAGCGCCGACGCGCTTTGGACGGTGACCGCCGAGCAGGACGGGGAGGAGCGCGTCTTCACCTGCGGCTTCCTGTTCATGTGCACCGGCTATTACAATTATGCGCGCGGCTATGCGCCGGAGTTCGCCGGCGCCGAGGATTTTCAGGGGCGGATCGTCCATCCGCAATTCTGGACGCCGGACATCGATTATAAGGGCAAGCGCGTCGTCGTGATCGGCAGCGGGGCGACTGCGGTGACCCTGGTGCCCGAGATCGCCCGTGAGGCGGCGAGCGTGACCATGCTGCAGCGTTCGCCGACCTATATCGTCGCGCGGCCTTCGGAAGACGGGATCGCCAACTGGCTGCGGCGGAGACTGCCGTCCAAAACCGCCTATGCGATCACCCGGTGGAAGAACGTGCTGCTCCAGCAATATTTCTTCCGCGTCGCGCGCAAGCATCCGGCCAAGGCCAAGGAAAAGATCATCGAGATGGTCCGTGACGAGCTGGGCCCCGATTACGACATCGGCACGCATTTCACGCCGCGCTACAATCCCTGGGACCAGCGGCTGTGCCTGGTACCCGACGCCGACCTGTTCGCCGCGATCCGCGAGGGCAAGGCGGACGTGGTGACCGACACGATCGACCATTTCACGCCGACCGGGCTCCGGCTGCATTCGGGCAAGGAGCTCGAAGCCGATCTGGTGGTGACCGCGACGGGGCTCGAGATCCAGCTGGTCAGCGACATCCCGTTCAGCGTGGACGGGAAGCCGATCGAATGGTCGCGCCACGTCAGCTACAAGGGGATGATGTTCTCCGACGTGCCGAACATGGCGATGTCGTTCGGCTACACCAACGCGTCCTGGACGCTGAAGGCGGACCTGACCGCCAACTATGTGACGCGGCTGCTCAATGCGATGCGGAAGCGCGGGATGCAGCAGGTGACGCCGCGTCTGGGCGCGCCGATCGAGGAAGCACCCTTCCTCGATTTCACCTCGGGCTATGTGCAGCGGGCGATGGAGAAGTTCCCGCGCCGCGGCACGCGCGCGCCATGGCGGGTCGACCAGAGCTACACCCGCGACGTGATGGCGCTCAAATATGGCGGGCTCGACCAGGAGATGGAGTTCTCCAATCCGGCGCGGAAGGTGAAGGCCGCCGCCTAAGGCCAAGAGAAGCCATCGTATCTCCGCGCTTGCTTCCTGCACCACGGAGTCCATGATGCCTGCGGGGGCATCAGTGGAGTAATGATATGCTTCGTCTTACCGTCGCTTTTGCAGCCGCCGCTCTCCTCACCAACCCTGCTGTTGCGGCAACACCCTGCAAGGACGCCAAGGGCAAATTCATGAAGTGCCCGACTGCTGCGCACGCATCGGGCGTCACCAAGCTCGCGAACGGCCGCTGCCAGGTCGCTTCGGGTCCGAAGAAGGGGCAGTTCACCAAATGCCCGTAAGGGCCGGCTTTCGATAATCTCATCGCCGGCGCGGCGGGCCTAAGCCAGGCTCGCCGCGCTGGGCTGGCTCAGCAGCGCTTGCGCGGCCGCGACTCCGGTCTTGTACGCGCCGTGCGCGGTGGAGAATTCGCCGGGGGAGACCGCCTCGCCGGCGAAACGGATGCGCTCGTCGACCGGCGCGGCAAGCAGCGCGCGCGCATTGGCGCGGCCCGGCAGGGCGTGACTATAGCTGCCGAGGATATGGTCGGCGCGAGCCCAGGCGGAGCCCGCGATCAGCCGCATCCGCTTGCGCCACTGGCTGCCGAGCAGCGCGCAGATCTCCTCGATCGCGAAATCGGCGGCACCGTCGAGGCCGCGTGTCTCCATCTCGCGAGCGCCTTCGCCGCCGAAGAAGCATTCGATCACCGGCCGGCCGAAGGGACGCAGCGTATAGGTGCCGGTGATCGCGCTGCGCGGATCCCCGAGGAGGTGCGCATTCGCGTCGATCTCCTCGCCGCCATCGAGCGAAAGAAACAGCTTGTCGGCGAGGCCCAGCGGCAGACAGGCCGCGGCGTGCAGCGTGTCGCCGAACATGGGCGGCAGATGGATCGCGCCGCTGGCGAGCACGTCGGTGGAGACGGTGACGATCGCGGCGTCGGCGGTGATCGCGCCGCGCGAAGTTTCCAGGCGCAACTGTTTGCCGGAACGATCGATCGCGGTGACCGGCGTGGAGAGCGCGATGGGCAATCCGGCGGCGTGGTGCGAGATCAGCGTGCCATAGCCCTGCTCGACCCGCCAGTTGGTGTCGGTCGAGGCATCCTCATAGGCGAGATAGTCGACGATCGAGACATCGATATTGCCGACGCCGTTGATATAGCCGCTGAGCGCTTCGAGAAAGCCGTACCACTCGCATGCTGGATCGAGCAGGTCGGCAGCGCGATCGCTGGCGGGGGGCGTTTCGCGCATGCGTCGATCGAACGCGTCGAAGGCCGCGCCTGCGGCCTCCCGCTCCGCGGCGGAGAAGCCGAGCTCCCGCCATTGCTCACGCCAGCGCGGCGGTGTGCGGTAGATCGAGAAGTCCCCCGCTTCCGCGATGCCGACCCACGGGTTGTGCTCGGCGGAATGGAGCCAGCCCGCGCCCATGTCGAGCGGCATGCCCGCGACATGGATCGTGCGCGCGCGGCCGCCTAGCCGGTCGCTCGCCTCGACCAGTAAAGCCCTCTTGCCGGCGTCCGCCAAGGTTCGCATGGCCGCGACGCCTGCCGCGCCGCCGCCGATGACGACAATGTCCCACTCGCTCATCCGGCGCCAACGCGCATCAGGCCGAACGGCTCCGTAACAAAGCCGATCTGAGGCATTCGCAGACCATTTCCCCGCGCTGGTTGTGCATCTGGTGGCGCCAGGTGACGATGCCCTGGCCGGGGCGCGACTTGCTCGGGCGCAGCTCGACCACCTCGCTGGAGGCGCGCAGCGTGTCGCCGATGAAGACCGGCTTGGGCATGACGAGCTTGTCATAGCCGAGATTGGCGACGAGCGTGCCGGCCGTCGTGTCGCCCACGGTGATGCCGACCATCAGGCTGAACGTGAAGGTGCCGTTGACGAGGATCTGGCCGAATTCGGACGCGCGGGCGGCCTCCGCGTCGATGTGCAGCGGCTGAGTGTTGTGGGTGAGGGTGGAGAAGAGGAGATTGTCGGTCTCCGTCACGGTGCGGCGCAGTTCGTGCTCGATCCGGTCGCCGACCTGCCATTCGTCATAGAAGCGTCCGGCCATTCCCAATCTCCGTTCGTGCTGAGCCTGTCGAAGCATTGTTGCCGCGTTCCAATGCCCTTCGACAAGCTCAGAGCGAACGGTGTGGCGGGCTATTCCGTCTTTTCGATGCGCACCAGCAAAGTGCCCTCGCTGACCTGCGCGCCGGCGTCGGCGTTGAGCTCGGCGACGGTTCCGTCGAACGGTGCGATGAGGCTGTGCTCCATCTTCATCGCCTCCAGCGTGACGAGGCGCTGGCCCTTGGCGACGGTGGCGCCGGCGGCGATGTCGACGGCGGTGACGCGGCCGGGCATCGGGGCAAGGATCGCGCCGTCGGCGATCGTCGATGCCCCTCTCGGCTCAGCGCGCGCTTCCTTCAGGACGAAGGTGTTGCCGTCCTCGGAGACAAGATACCCCTCGTTTTCGACAGTGACGTAGTGGGACCGACTGGGCTCGAGTTCGGCGAAGTCGACTTCGTATTCCCGCGCACCGTCGGTGAGGCGAACGACCGTCGGACGAACCGGCGCATTGGAGCGAAAGCCGCGCAGCCAACTCCACGCGGAGGGTGACCGGTTGATATAGGTCTCTCGAAGATTGCTGGCGCTTCCGCCCAGGGTCCGATCAACGACCATTGAAGCCACGGACTGAAGCGCGACCCACGACGGCTCCCCATCCGGGACCAAGTCGTCGATCTCGCGGGCAATGAGACCCGTATCGACCTGTCCGGTGACGAAATCAGGCTCACCAAGCAGATTGGCGAGGAATTGCGCATTGCACTTGACCGGCCAGCACCGAACGTTCTCGCAGATGCTCGTGAGGCCTTCGATGGCCTCTTGCCGCGTCGGTGCTGCGGCGATCAGCTTGGCGATCATCGGATCGTAGAAAGCCGATACGGTGTCGCCCTGGCGGACGCCGGTTTCGATCCGCGAGCGGGAGGAACTCGAACGACCCAAGTCATACAAACCGAAATGTGTGAGCGGACCGATCGACGGAAGGAAGTCCTTCGCCGCGTCCTCGGCGTAGAGGCGTGCCTCCATCGCCCAGCCGTTGATCGACAGTTCGTCCTGACCCAGCGGCAGCGGCTCGCCGCTCGCCACGCGGAGTTGCCATTCGACCAGGTCCTGCCCGGTGATCTCCTCGGTCACCGGATGCTCGACCTGGAGGCGCGTGTTCATCTCCATGAACCAGATGCGATCGGCGCGCAGGCCTTCGCTGGCATCGGCGATGAACTCGATCGTGCCGGCGCCGACATAGTCGACCGCCTTGGCTGCGCGCACCGCGGCGGTGCAGATCGCCTCGCGCGTCGCTTCGTCCATGCCCGGCGCAGGGGCTTCCTCGATCACCTTCTGGTGGCGGCGCTGGAGCGAGCAGTCGCGCTCGAACAGGTGGACGACATTGCCATGCGTGTCCCCGAACACCTGCACCTCGATATGGCGCGGCGAGAGGATGTATTTCTCGATCAGCACGCGATCGTCGCCGAAGGACGAGGCCGCCTCGCGCTTGCAGGACTGCAGCATTTCGGGGAATTGCTGCGCAGCATCGACCCGGCGCATGCCCTTGCCGCCGCCGCCCGCGACTGCCTTGATGAGCACCGGATAGCCGATCGCATCGGCCTCGGCCTGCAGGCGATCGGGGGACTGGTCCTCGCCGAGATAGCCGGGGGTGACCGGCACGCCGGCGGCGATCATCCGCTCCTTGGCGGCGTCCTTCAGGCCCATCGCGCGGATGCTGTCGGGGTTGGGGCCGACCCAGACCAGACCGGCGTCGATCACCGCCTGGGCGAAGTCGGCATTCTCCGAGAGGAAGCCGTAGCCGGGATGGATTGCTGCGGCCCCGGTCGACTTTGCTGCGGCGATGATCTTGTCGCCGACCAGATAGGATTCGCGCGCCGGGGAGGGACCGATATGCACCGCCTCGTCGGCCTGGCGGACGTGGAGCGCTTGCGCGTCGGCATCCGAATAGACCGCCACGGTGCGGATCCCCATCTCGCGCGCGGTGCGGATGATGCGGCAGGCGATCTCGCCGCGATTGGCGATGAGGAGGGACTCGATCACGGGTGGCGCTCCGGGAAGCCGTGGCGGGTGTGGAGGGCGGTGAGCAGCGCCTCGATCTCGTTGGCGAAGCCGAACTCTCCGTCATCTTTTGGCCAGACCAGCGCGGGCAGGTTCTGGTTCGTCTCGCCGATCGCCTCGACCACCGCGGCGCGGGGACGCGGCCAGGGCACGCGGACCACTTCGATGTTCGCCGCGCGATCCGGGAAGGTCGCGAGCAGGCCCTCGATCGTCATGCAGTCCTTGCAGTAGAAGACGCGCTCGCCGCCGAACGCCGGGTCGGCGAATTCATGGTCGAGCAGGAAGAGCGTGTCGCGGCTCATTGGGCAGGGCAGCCGGTGGTGCGCTGCGACCAGGTGACGTTGAGCACCTTCCACGCGCCATTCTCGCGGACCAGGTCGAAATGATTGACGCCGCAGTGATGGGTCTTGCCGTCGACCAGGAAGAGGAAGGGCGCCCAGACCATCGCGATGTCGCCGTCGATCTCGATCGCGGGATTGTTGATGCGTTCCTCGTAGCGCTCCGGTCCCGGCTTGATGCCGCCGGTGAATTCGGTCCAGCTGAGGTGCTTGATCGAGCGCGTGCCATCGGGCTTCTCGACCGCGACGGTCGCGCCGCCCTCGGGCCGGAGCTGCGTCTGGATCGCGGCGCCGTCGCGCGCGGCGAGGCCGGCGAACATCGCGTTGATCGGGGCGAGGACCGCAGCCTCGTCGGTGCCGGGAGGCGGGAGGGCGGTGCCCTTCGTGATCGGCTGGACCGGCGTCTTCTGCGCGAGCGCTGGGAGCGGGGCGAGAAGGGCTAGGGCGGCAAAAACAAGCTTCATAGCGGACCTTTCAAATCCTCCCCGAGCTCGTCTCGGAGATGGGGACCTCCCCGAGACGAGCTCGGGGAGGATTGAGGAAGGAGCACCCGACTCCATCACATCCGGAACACGCCGAACGCCGGGCGTTCGGGGATCGGGGCGTTGAGCGTCGCGGCGAAGGCGAGGCCGAGCACGTCGCGGGTCTGGGCGGGGTCGATGATGCCGTCGTCCCAGAGGCGCGCGGTGGCGTGCCAGGGATTGCCCTCGTCCTCGTAGCGCTGGCGGATTGGCGCCTTGAAGGCTTCGGCCTCTTGCGGAGTCCATTTCTCGGCGTCGCGGTGCACCGTCGCCAGCACGCTCGCGGCCTGCTCGCCGCCCATCACCGAGATCCGGCTGTTGGGCCAGGTGAACAGGAAGCGCGGGCTGTAGGCGCGGCCGCACATGCCATAGTTTCCGGCGCCGAAGCTGCCGCCGATCAGCACGGTGATCTTGGGCACGGTCGCGGTGGCGACCGCGGTCACCAGCTTGGCGCCGTGCTTGGCGATGCCCTCGGCCTCGTACTTCCCGCCGACCATGAACCCCGCGATGTTCTGGAGGAACAGCAGCGGGATGCGGCGCTGGCAGGCGAGCTCGATGAAATGCGCGCCCTTCTGCGCGCTTTCCGAGAAGAGGATGCCGTTGTTTGCGATGATGCCCACGGGAATGCCCCAGATATGCGCGAAGCCGCAGACCAGCGAGGTGCCGTAGAGCGCCTTGAACTCGTGGAACTCGCTGCCGTCGACCAGCCGCGCGATGACCTCGTGCACGTCGTACGGCGCGCGGACGTCCTGGGGGATGATGCTGTAGAGCTCGCTCTCGTTATATTTCGGCGGGCGGGGATCGAGCAGCTTGAGGTCGGGCGTCGCGTCGGCGGGCAAATGGCTGACGATGTCGCGGACGATGGTCAGCGCATGCTCGTCATTCTCCGCGAGATGATCGACCACGCCGGACTTGCGGGCGTGGAGATCGCCGCCGCCCAGATCCTCGGCGCTGATGACCTCTCCCGTGGCCGCCTTCACCAGCGGCGGGCCGGCGAGGAAGATCGTGCCCTGCTCGCGGACGATCACCGTCTCGTCGGACATTGCGGGGACATATGCCCCGCCAGCCGTGCAGCTTCCCATCACGCAGGCGATCTGCGGGATGCCCTTGGCCGACATATTGGCCTGGTTGAAGAAGATGCGGCCGAAATGTTCGCGGTCGGGGAAGACCTCGGCCTGGTGGGGCAGGTTGGCGCCGCCCGAATCGACCAGGTAGATGCAGGGCAGGCGGTTCTGCTCGGCGATCTCCTGGGCGCGGAGATGCTTCTTGACCGTCATCGGATAATAGGTGCCGCCCTTCACCGTCGCGTCGTTGCAGACGATCATGACGGTGCGGCCGGAGACGCGGCCGATGCCGGCGATCATGCCCGCGCCGGGAACCTCGCCTTCGTACATGTCGCAGGCCACGAGCTGGCCGATCTCAAGGAAGGGCGCGCCGGGATCGAGCAGCTGCTCGACTCGGTCGCGGGGGAGGAGCTTGCCGCGTGCAGCGTGGCGTTCTCGCGAGGATTCGCTGCCGCCGCGCGCGGCCTTGGCGACATCGGCGCGGAGCCGTTGGGCAAGCGCGCGATTATGCGCGGCATTGGCGCGGGCGCCCTCGCTATCGAGGGAAAACCTGCTGTCGAGCACCGGCGCGCTCATGGCGATGGGGCATCCTTCCTTACCTATTTTTGTCACCCATAAACGGTGCGGAGCTGCTTGGGAAGGCACTGGAATCGGCGCGCGCGCCAGTGTAGCTGTGTCTTCATACAGCAAATCAGATGAGAGGTTGTCCATGAAGCGTAGCACCATCCTGCTGGCCGCGTTGCTGGCGAGCACGGCCTGCACCCCTGGCGGTTCCAATGGCGGCAACACGACCGCGGCCGCGCCGGCCGGCACGGGCATCGGCGTCGATGTCGCCGGCCTCGACAAGGCAGTGAAGCCCGGCGACGATTTCGAGCAATATGCCAATGGCGGATGGCGCGCCAAGGCCGAGATCCCGGCCGACCGTTCGAGCATCGGCTCGTTCCTGATCGTGCTCAACAAGGCCGAGGACAACAACGCCGAGATCATCAAGGCCGCGACCAAGGCGAATGCGGCAGTGGGGAGCGACCAGAAGCTGATCGCCGACTGGTATGCCGCCTATCTCGACACCGCCGGGATCGAGAAGCGGGGGATCGTGCCGCTCAAGCCCGAGATGGATGCGATCGCCGCGCTGAAGGACAAGGCCGAGCTTTCCAAGATGCTGGGTGCGAACATCCGCGTCGATGTCGATCCGCTCAACGCGACCAATTTCTCGACCGAGAATCTGTTCGGGCTGTTCGTCAGCCAGTCGCTCGACAAACCCGACACGACGGTCCCCTATGTGCTCCAGGGTGGTCTCGGGATGCCCGACCGCGACTATTATGTCTCGGCCAAGCCCGAGATGGCGGCGCTCCGGACGCAGTACAAAGCGTATATCGTCAAGCTGTTGACCCTTTCGGGGCTCAGTGATCCCCAGGCGCGCGCGGATCGCATCTTCAACCTGGAGACGAAGATCGCCCAGGCGCATGCCGACATCGTCACCAGCCAGGACGCGCACAAGGCCGACAATCCCTGGGTAAAGGCGGATTTCGCCGCCAAGGCCCCGGGGATCGATTGGGACGCCTTCTGGAATGCCGCGGGTCTGGGCCAGCAGAACGACTTCATCGTCTGGCATCCGGGCCCGGTGGCGGGGCTGTCGAAGCTGGTGGCGAGCGAGCCGCTGGAGGCCTGGCAGGATTGGCTGGCGTTCCACCGGATCAACGAGGTGGCCAGCATGTTGCCCGCGGCCTTCGATCAGGCGCGTTTCGACTTCTACACCAAGACGCTCTTCGGCCAGCCCAAGCAGCGCCCGCGTGACAAGCGCGCGATCATCAGCGTCAACAACTGGCTCGGCGATGCGGTGGGCCAGCTGTATGTGAAGGATTATTTCCCCGCCTCGTCCAAGACCGACATCCAGAACATGGTGAAGGGCATCCTCGCGGCGTTCGACAAGCGCGTGGCGAACCTGACCTGGATGGCGCCGGCGACCAAGGCGGAGGCGCGCAAGAAGATCGAGACGATGCGTGTCGGCATCGGCTATCCCGAGACTTGGCGCAATTACGCCGGGCTCGAGGTGAAGGCCGACGATCCGGTGGGCAATTTCCGCCGCGCCGAGCTGTTCGAGACGCGCTTCCAGCTCGCCAAGATCGGCAAGCCGGTGGATCGCAGCGAATGGTGGATGACGCCGCAGACGGTGAACGCGGTGAACCTGCCGCTGCAGAATTCGCTCAACTTCCCGGCGGCGATCCTGCAGGCGCCGTTCTACGATCCGACCGCCGATGCGGCGGCGAACTATGGATCGATCGGTGCGACGATCGGGCACGAGATCAGCCACAGCTTCGACAATCTGGGCGCCGATTTCGATTCGACCGGCAAGCTGCGCAACTGGTGGACCAAGGAAGACCTGGCGCATTTCGAGGCCGCGGGCGCGGCGCTGGTGGCGCAGTACAACGCCTATGAGGCGCTGCCGGGGCTGTTCCTCAACGGCAAGCAGGAACTCGGCGAGAATATCGCCGACGTCGCCGGGTTGCTTGCCGCCTATGAGGCGTACCATGCCTCGCTGGGCGGCAAGGAGGCGCCGGTGATCGGCGGGCTGACCGGCGACCAGCGCTTCTTCCTCGCCTTCGCCCAGTCGTGGCGCGAGAAGGGCCGCGACCAGCTGCTCCGCGCCCGCGTCTCGACTGATGTGCACGCGCCGGCCCGCTGGCGCGCGCAGACGGTGCGCAACCTCGATGCCTGGTACGGCGCGTTCGGCGTGCAGCCCGGGCAGAAGCTGTATCTAGCGCCCGACAAGCGCGTGAAGGTCTGGTGATCGCAGAATTGGGGTGGAGCTTCTTCCACCCCAATTCGTCACCCCGGACTTGTTCCGGGGCCCACCTTGCCGTGATCGTCGCGCAAGAGGTTCTAGTCCGGCGCTCGCCGATACCTGGGCCCCGGACAAGTCCGGGGTGACGGTTTGAATCTTGGATATTCGCTACTTTTCTACACCGCCCCGATCAATTCCCGCCCGATGAGCATCCGCCGGATCTCGTTGGTCCCCGCGCCGATGTCGAGCAGCTTGGCGTCGCGCAGGAAGCGCTCGACCGGCCAGTCCTTGGTATAGCCGGCGCCGCCCAGCGCCTGGACCGCCTCGCCGGCGACGCGGAAGGCGTTCTCCGAAGCCAGCAGGATCGCGCCCGCCGCGTCGAAGCGGGTGGTGCGGCCCGCGTCGCAGCTCTTGGCGACGGCATAGACATATGCCCGGGCGCTGTTGAGCGCGACATACATGTCCGCCACCTTGGCCTGCATCAGCTGGAAATGGCCGATCGGCTGGCCGAACTGCTTGCGCTCGCGCAGATAGGGCAGGACCACGTCGAGACAGGCCTGCATGATGCCGAGCTGGATGCCGGCGAGGACGGTGCGCTCATAGTCGAGCCCCGACATCAGCACGCCGACGCCGCCGTTCAACGGACCCATCACATTCTCGTCGGGCACTTCGCAATCGTCGAATACCAGCTCGGCGGTGGGCGAGCCGCGCATGCCCATCTTGTCGATCTTCTGGCCGATCGAGAAGCCGGGCATGTCCTTCTCGATCAGGAAGGTGGTGATGCCGCGCGAGCCTTCGCCGGTCTTGGCGTAGACCACCAGCGTGTCGGCATAGGCCGCGTTGGTGATCCAGAATTTGGTGCCGTTGAGGCGATAGCCGTTCGCGGTCTTCTCGGCGCGCAGCTTCATCGAGACCACGTCGGAGCCGGCGCCCGATTCGGACATCGCCAGGCTGCCGACATGCTCGCCCGAGACGAGTTTGGGCAGGTATTTCGCCTTCTGCTCTGGGCTGGCCCAGCGGGCGATCTGGTTGACGCACAGATTGGAGTGGGCGCCATAGCTGAGGCCGATCGAGGCGGATGCGCGCGACACTTCCTCGCAGGCGATGACATGCTCGAGATAGCCCAGGCCTAGTCCGCCAAACTCCTCGGGAACGGTGATGCCGTGCAGGCCGAGCTCGCCCATTTCGGGCCACAGGTCGCGCGGGAACCAGTCCTCGGCGTCGATCTTCGCGGCGAGTGGCTCGATCCGGTCTTTGGCGAAACGCGCAGTGGTTTCGCGGATCATGTCGGCATTCTCGCCGAGGCCGAAGTCCAGGGTGGGGTCCATGCGCCTCTCCAAGCGTGTCAGTATTGCTGTCCTATTACTGCCCTTTTCCCGCATTTCACCGCGCGCGGCAAGAGGATCAGGCGGTGACGATCGATCCGTCGCGCACGGTTACCGGCCAGGGCTGGAGCCGCGCGCCGGTGCACGGGCCGCCGACGCAGACGCCATCCTCGATACGGTAGAGCGCGCCGTGCCACGAGCATTGGATGAGCGTGCCGTCGGGCGTGAGATACTGGTCGAGCTGCTGGGCGAGCGGGAGCGCCATGTGCGCGCAGCGATCGACATAGCCGTGGACGGTCTCGCCCCGGCGCACGACGAAGCCGTGGAAGCGCCCGGCCTTCATCTCGAGCACGAAGTTGCGCGCCTTGCCATCGGGGATGAGGGTTAGGGGACCGAGGGTGACGTTGGGCGGGGTGGTGAGGAGGTGCTCCACCTAATTCCTCCCCGTGCCGGGGAGGATCAAGGCAGTTTTGCCTTGGGGAAGCCCTTCCACGCAGCGTCGTAATCGGGCTGGGCGCGATCGAGGGCGAATTGCGTGGGCCGGTAGGGCCAGCAGGTCTCGACCATGAAGGCCATCGTGCCGGTGATCTTGTGCGGCTTGAGGTCCGCGTTGGTCGCGCCCTGCCAGCTCGCCACGTCGGGGCCGTGGCCGGACATGAGATTGTGGAGCGAGAGGCCGCCGGGCGCGAAGCCTTCTGCCTTGGCGTCATAGGCGCCGTGGATCAGGCCCATCGCCTCGGACATGACGTTGCGGTGGAACCAGGGTGGGCGGAAACTGTCCTCCGCCACCATCCAGCGCGGCGGGAAGATCACGAAATCGGCGTTGGCGCGGCCCGGCACGTCGCTGGGCGAGGTCAGCACGGTGAAGATCGAGGGATCGGGATGGTCGAAGCTGACCGTGTTCATCGTGTTGAAGCGCGCCAGATCGTAGCGCCACGGCGCGAGATTGCCGTGCCAGGCGACGACGTCGAGCGGGCTGTGATCGAGCGTGGTCGTCCACAGGCTGCCGAGATATTTCTGGACGATCTCGAAAGGTTCGTCGCGGTCCTCGAACCAGGCCGCGGGCGTCTCGAAGTCGCGCGAGTTGGCGAGGCCGTTGGCGCCGATCGGCCCGAGATCGGGGAGGCGGAACAGCGCGCCGTGATTCTCGGCGACATAGCCACGCGCCTCGCCGTCCGGGAGCAGCGCGCGGAACTTGCACCCGCGCGGGACCAGCGCGACCTGGCCGGGAGCGATGTCGATGCGGCCGAGCTCGGTGAGGAGCGTCAGGCGGCCCGCCTGGGGAATGAACAGCAGCTCGCCATCGGCGTCGACGAAGACCCGCGCATCCATATCCTGGTTGGCGGCGTAGAGATGGATCGCGACGCCTTCGAGGTCCGCCGGATCGCGATTGGCGAGCATCGTCGTCATGCCGTCGATCAGATCGGTCGGCGTGGACGGGCCGGGGATCGGATCCCAGCGCAGGCGATTGGGGGGCAGGGGCGCGTCCACCGTGCCGGCGGCGAAGTGCCTCGCGCCCTCGTAGCGGACGTATGGTGGATGCTCTGCGGTGGGGCGGAGACGATAGAGCCAGGAGCGGCGATTCTCGTGGCGCGGCGCGGTGAAGGCGGTGCCCGAGAGCTGCTCGGCATAGAGGCCGAAGGCGGGCTTTTGCGGCGAATTACGCCCGACGGGCAGGGCGCCCGGGACCGCTTCGGTCGAGATGTGATTGCCGAAGCCGGGGAAATAGTCGGGCATGGACCGCTTCCTAATCCTTCATCGCCTGTCGGAGAAGTTGGATGAGGGGGCGCGCTTGTGCGTCGATCCCCCTCATCCTCCTGCGGTTCCCTCTCCCTTTTTCGGAGAGAAGGAAAATTTGGGGCCAGGTTAATCCCGGCTCTCCCCTCCAAACTGATCAGGCGTCGACTTTAATCACGCCCCTGCGGATCTGGTCCAGCTCGATAGACTCGAAAAGCGCCTGGAAGTTCCCGTTGCCGAAGCCTTCATTGCCCTTGCGCTGGATGATCTCGAAGAAGATCGGGCCGAACATGTTCTCGGTGAAGATCTGGAGCAGGATGCCCTCGTCGCCGATATT
The DNA here is from genome assembly GCA_966211615.1 of uncultured Sphingomonas sp. Classification (GTDB taxonomy): domain Bacteria; phylum Pseudomonadota; class Alphaproteobacteria; order Sphingomonadales; family Sphingomonadaceae; genus Sphingomonas. The sequence goes on along the minus strand of CBIHNZ010000001.1, from coordinate 196,158 downwards.
GCCATCGATCAGAATGCGGTTGCGGCGCAGGCGCTCAAGATCCTCGCCATGGCCGGGCACGCGCTTGTCGACCAGCTCGTAATAGGTCTCGATCGTATCCTGGAGCTTAACGCCGCGGGCACGCAACCGCTCGACCGTGTCGAAGATGTCCGGCGTGGTCAGCGCGAGGTGCTGGATGCCCTCGCCATGATATTCGCGGATGAATTCCTCGATCTGGCTCTTGTCGTCCTGACTCTCGTTGAGCGGGATGCGGATCGCCTTGTCGGGCGCGATCATCGCCTGGCTGAACAAGCCCGTCGCCTGGCCCTTGATGTCGAAATATTTCTGCTCCTCGAAGCCGAAGAGCGTCTTGTAGAACTCCGACCACACCCGCATCTGGCCGCGCCGGACATTGTGGGTGAGGTGATCGAGCAGGTCGAGCCCGACATTGTTCTTCGCCTCGGCTTCCTGCCAGCCGGGGATCTCGGCCCAGTCGGCATACAGGTCGATGCCGTCCTGGATGAAATAGAGATAGGAGCCGCCGATGCCCTCGATGACGGTGTCGTCCTCGATCGTGCGTTTGGCGCCGTTTTCCAATGCCCACTTCATCGCGGCTTCGGGATCGGCGACGCGGAACGCCATCGCGCTGGCCGAGGCGCCATGCTCGTTGCGGAACTGCGCGACGCGGCCGTCGGCGTCGCGGTTGAGCATCAGGTTGATGCGGCCCTGCTTGTAACGGGTGATGTTCTTGCTGAGGTGCCGGTGCGTCGGCACGAAGCCGAGCTGCTCGAACTGGCGGGCCATCGCCAGCGGATCGGGCGAGGTGAATTCGACGAACTCGAAGCCGTTAAGGCCGAGGGGATTCGCAGGATCGGTCATGCCGCGCGAAGTACGCTCCGCGCCAGTTAGTGTCAATTGATACTAGTTCGACATGGCGCGCTAAATCGTCATCCCGGCGAAAAGCGACGATGTGCGGTCCTAGAGCCCTTCGCCGCCGACCCAGTGCGCGTTGGAGAGGCGCCGCGCGACGTTCCAGGTCTGGGTGCGGATGTCGGGTACCGCGACGATCTCCCAGAAGGCGCCGCGGGTCATCGGCCCGAGCGCGTAGAGATTGCGGTTGGGGCTGCCATCGGCGGCGATGGTCTGGCCCTGATTGTCGACATCGATGCCGAGATGCCCAGCATCGGGTCGGATCAGCCCGCGCGCGGCAAGGCGCTGGAGCAGCGGCTCCTCGGTACGCTCGAGATCGCCGAGCGGGCCGGTGCAGTTGACGATGCGCTGGGCAAGGAGCGTCTCGGACGCGTCCTGGCCGCGGCGGCGGAACTGCACTTCGATGCCAGCCGACTGCTCCGCGAAGCCGAGCGTCTTGCCGGCGATCACCTCGAGCTGGCCGCGGTCGATTACCGCCGTCAGGCGGGCATAGACTTCAGGAGCGAGGCGGTGGCGGTGGACGTCCCACCAGGGGCGCAGATGGCGAAGGAAGCGCGCGCGCTCGTCCAGGCTGGCATTGCCCCACATCGGCTGGGTGAACGGGCGCAGCTCGTCGACGGCGTTGCGCCAGCCGATGACGTTGCCGCGGCGGCGCACGGCGTGGAGCAGATCGGATGCGGAAAGCGCGGGGCGCTCGGCGATCTTCTGCCAGTCGGAACCCGCGGCGTGCGGACGCGGGAGCAGGCCGCGGCGCGAGAGCGCGACGATCTTGCCGCGGAAGCCACGCGCGTCGAGCAGCAGCACCACGTCGACCATCGTCAGCCCGGTGCCGATGACGAGTACGGTATCGTCGTCGGAGAGATTCTCCGGAACGCTCGGATCCCAGGGATCGCCCTTGTAGCGAGTCGGCGAGAGCGCGTCGGGATCGAGGCCGGGTGGCGTGTGCGGCGGCAAATTGCCGACCGCGAGTACGGCGGCGTCGGCGTCGAGGGTGCGATCCTTGAGCTCGACGCGGACGCCGTCCCCGGCTTCGAGGTCGACGACTTCACCGCGGACCAAGGTCAGCCGGCCGTTCGAGGTGCGCAACGCATTCTCGAGCAGCTCGCGCAGATATTCGCCGAAGGTGACGCGCGGGATGAAGGCGGTGGCGGCATCGGCGACGCCGCGCGCCTCGAGCCAGCGGACGAAGTGCGAGGGATCGTCCGGAAAGGCGCTCATATTGGCGGCGCGGACGTTGAGGACGTGGCTCGGATGCGCGGCGCCATAAGCGAGGCCGGTGCCGGCCACGGGCGCGCGCTCGATCAGCGTGGCGCGGGGGCCGTCGTGGCGGAGCAGGTTGATCGCCTGCAACGTCCCCGAAAAGCCTGCGCCGATAATGGCGACGTGATCGATCAGATCTCGTACTCGATCTGCCACTCGGGTTCCTGGAACGCCGGGCGGGTCTGGGCAAAGGCGGGCTGGCGCGCCTTCATCTGGGTGTAGAGCTTCTTGACGCGATCGCTGGCCGTGCGCGGGAACACGGCGGGGATGAAGGCGTGGACGACGCAGGCGGCGCCCCCGATCATCATCGTGATGCCAAAGCGCGCCGCGGTCGCGGCGTGCTCGCCATAGGACTCGCCGACGCTGCGCGGATGGGAAAGGAAGATACGATCGATCATGCGCGCTGATTACGCCGGGAGTGGGCTCCTGTGAACCCTTTCAGGCTTTGCAGTTGCGCCCTGCTGTGGTTGGTAGCCGACAACACGTAGAGGGGAGATGGAATGGCCGTTGAGACGACCGCGGACGCGCTGCCGAAGCATCATCGCGCGACGCAAGGCGAGAAGCTGGTGATCGCCGCTTCCTCGCTGGGTACTGTGTTCGAATGGTACGATTTTTACCTCTACGGGCTGCTCGTCACCAACATCACCGCGCATTTCCTGACCGGGCTCAACGACACGACCGGCTTCATTTTCGCGCTCGGGGTGTTCGCCGCGGGATTCGCGGTGCGGCCGTTCGGCGCGCTGGTGTTCGGGCGAATCGGCGACCTGGTCGGGCGCAAGAACACCTTCCTCGTCACCATGGGAATCATGGGACTCTCGACCTTCTGCGTCGGCCTGCTGCCCGGATTCGACATGATCGGACTCGCGGCGCCGTTCATCCTGATCGCGCTCCGGCTGCTCCAGGGCCTCGCGCTGGGCGGCGAATATGGCGGTGCGGCGACCTATGTCGCCGAGCATGCGCCCGAGGGTAAGCGCGGGCTCTATACGAGCTGGATCCAGACGACCGCGACACTGGGCCTGTTCGCCGCGCTGCTGGTGGTGATCGGCACCCGCGCACTGCTGGGCGAGGCGGCGTTCGCCGACTGGGGCTGGCGCGTGCCGTTCCTCGTCTCGATCGTGCTGCTCGCGGTGTCGATGTGGATCCGCTTCCAGCTCGCCGAGAGCCCGGTCTTCCAGAAGATGAAGGACGAGGGCACGACGTCGAAGGCGCCGCTGACCGAGTCCTTCGCCAAATGGGGCAACCTCAAGCTCGTGCTGATCGCCTTGTTCGGCGCGGTGATGGGGCAGGCGGTGGTCTGGTATGCGGGGCAGTTCTACGCGCTGTTCTTCCTCGAGAAGACGCTGAAGGTTGATGGCGTCACCACCAACATGATGATCGCGGTCGCGCTGGTGATCGGGACGCCGTTCTTCGTACTGTTCGGCTGGCTGAGCGACAAGATTGGACGCAAGCCGATCATCCTGACCGGCTGCGCGCTGGCGGCGATCACCTATTTCCCGCTGTTCGGGATGCTGACCGAGGCGGCCAATCCCGCGCTTGCCGCAGCGCAGCGCACCGCGCCGGTGCACCTGGTCCTGGATCCGGGACATTGCTCGGTCCAGTTCGATCCGATCGGCCGGAACAAGTTCGATTCCAAGACCTGCGATATCGCCAGGGCGTATCTGGCAAAGGCCGGCGTGCCCTATAACATCACGCACTGGGCCAACGATCCCGATGCCGGCGCGCCCCCGTCGCGGACCCAGCTGCTGATCGGCAACAAGCTGGCGCTTGAGATGGACGACGGCACGCTGGTCGATCCGGATACGCGCAAGGCGGTCGTCGCCAAATACCAGGCGGTGATGCACGCGGCGCTGGCCGAGGCGGGCTATCCCGCCCAGGCCGATCCGGCGCGGGTCAACAAGCCGCTTGTGATCGCGATCCTGACCGCGCTGATCCTGATGGTGACGATGGTCTATGGCCCGATCGCGGCGATGCTGGTCGAGCTGTTCCCCAGCCGCATCCGCTACACCTCGATGAGCCTGCCTTATCATATCGGCAATGGCTGGTTCGGCGGGTTCCTGCCCGCCACCGCCTTCGCGATGGTCGCGGCCACGGGGGATATCTATTACGGGCTCTGGTACCCCGTGGTGGTGGCCGCGGTGACGGCGCTGGTCGGGCTGTTCCTGCTGCCCGAGACATTCCGCCGCGGCATCGACGACTAGACTATATTTACGGCGTCCCCGCGAAAGCGGGACCCAGAGCCAAACAGGACTTCGCTTGTGACCCTGGGTCCCCGCTTTCGCGGGGATGACGAAAAGTGGAGGTTACAACGGAGCGAGCTTCGCGATCGTGGCGGCCATCGCCGTCACGTCGACATCCTCGCCTTCGGTCGCGACCGTCTCGGCGAGGTGCGCCTTGAGCAGGTCGAGCAGCGGCATCGCCACGCCGAGCGATGCGGCTGCGTCGCCTGCCAGGCGCATGTCCTTGAGGCCGAGCGGCGCGGCGAAGCCGGCGGGGCGGTGGCGCTGCTCGGCGATCGGCGGGCCGTAGATCTTGTGGATCGTGCCGTCGAACAAGGTGCCGGACAGGACCTCGAGCATCTGTGCGCGGGGCACGCCGCCGCGCTCGGCCAGCGCCATCGCCTCGCCATAGGCCTCGACGGTCGACATGATCATGAAGTTGCCGGCGAGCTTGACGAGGTTGGCGGCGGAGGGCGCGTCGCCGACGCGGAACACGGTGCGGCTGATCACTTCGAACAAAGGCTGGGCGGCATCGAGCGCATCGGGTGCGCCCGCGGCCACGATCCAGAGCTGGCCGGCCTCGGCGACGGCGGGGCGGCCGAAGACGGGCGCGGAGACGAAGCGCTGGGCGCGATCGGCATGGAGGCCGGCGATGCGCTCGGCGGCTGCGACCGAGATCGTGCTGTGCGAGATGTGGAGCGCGCCGCTCGGCAGCCCGGCGAGCAGGCCGTCCGCGCCTTCGAGCACCATCGTCAGCGCGGCGTCGTCGGCGAGCATCGTGAAGACGGCGTCCACGCCTTGTGCCGCATCGCGCGGCGTCGCCGCGAGCACCGCACCTTGCGCGACCAGCGGATCGGCCTTTTGCGGTGAGCGGTTCCAGACACGAAGCTCATGGCCGGCCTTGAGCAGATTGGCGGCAATGCCGGCGCCCATCAGTCCGAGCCCGAGAAATCCCAATTTCATGCCGAGTCTCCTTCCGCCGCGTCCTAGGTGGAGTGCGCGAGACGGGGCAAGGCGGCTACTGCACTGAATCGAGGAAAGTGCGGATGAGCTGCACCGTCTCGGTCGGGTTCTCCTCCATGATCCAATGGCCCGACTTGTGGACGACCGCCTCCTGCACATGGGTTGCTGCGGCGCGCATGATCACCGCCATGAACGAGCCGAACGAGGTCTCGCCGCCGACAGCGAGGACGGGCATGGGAAGCCGCGCGCCGGTGGCGAGCCAGGCACGATTGTCGATCACGTCCTGGTCGAAGGCCCCGAATTGCGAGAAGCCCGAATGCATCGCGCCGGGGAGGGCGTAGAGCGCGGCATAATGCTGGCGGTCCACTTCGGGGAAATGGGCGGGAACGGCCGAGAACTCGTTCCAGAAGCGATCGAGATAGATGCGCTCGCGACCAGCGACGAGGCGCTCCATGTCGGGCCCGCCGAAGCGGAAATGCCAGACCAGCGGGTTCTTGAGGACTTCCTCCCACGGGCCGACGCCCGGAATCGGCGCGTCGATCAATGCGAAGGCGCGGACCTGCTCCGGATGCTGGGTGGCGAAGGCGAAGCCGACCATGTTGCCGATGTCGTGCGTGACCAGATCTATCCTGGTGACATGGAACGCGGCGAGCACGCCGGCGAGATCGCCCGCCTGGGTCTTCTTGTCGAAGCCGCCCGCGGGCTTGGAGGAGAGGCCGAGGCCGCGCAGATCGGGAACGATGACGAAATGGTCGCGCGCCAGGTCCCGGGCCATCGGGATCCACATGTCGCCGGTCTCGCCATAGCCGTGGAGCAACACCACCGCCGGTCCCTTGCCGCCGCTCCGTACATGGATCGTCGCGCCGTTGGTCGCGATGTCCTGGGTCTTGAAGCCGGGCGGGAAATCGAAATTATCAGCGCGGGCGGGCGCCGCCGCGAATAGCAAGGCGAGCATTGCCGACAGGAACAGGCGCATTATGAGATCCCCTCTGATTTCCTCTGTCGTAAGCGCATTCCCCCGTGTCGCCATCATCCTAAGGTGTGACTGCAACAAACCATTGCCCCCCACATGTTCCCCGGCATGACGTTCGTCTATCAATCGTTCATGTGGCGAGGGGTAGCGCGCGCGGTCGAGGAGCGAAACCGAGCGGACATGCGGGATCAACAATGTTTCCGATGTGCCGAGTGAGGACGAAGCGATGATTCGAAATGCCCGTGCGCCGCGCCGTTTCAGACTCCTGCCGCGGGGGTGGAAAGGATGGACGGCGCTGGTCGTCGCCTTCCTCGCCGCCGCGATCCTGATCCTCTATGCCGCGGCCGGCTTCTTCGACCGCGATCCCGTCCACCTGTTCGGCATGGAGGAGGGGAGCAAGCCGGTCGCCGCGGTCTATTTCTCCGGCGACATGGGTCTGCGCTTCGGCATGGGCCCCTATGTCGCAGATGCGCTGGCCAAGGCGGGCGTGCCCGTGCTGGGGGTGAGTTCCTCGACCGCGTTCGTGCGGCATCGCAGCCGCGAGGAAGTCGATGCGATCGTCGCCGATGCGATCCGCGATACGCTGACGCGGACCGGCGCGGAGAAGATCATCGTGCTCGGCCAGTCCTTCGGCGCCGACATGGTGCGAGTCGGACTGGTATCGCTGCCGGCCGACCTGCGCGCGCGGGTTGCCGCGGTCGTGCTCGTCGTGCCGGGCGAGACCGCCTATGTCCGCGACGACCCGAACAACATCGCCTATACGGGTACGCCCGATGCCGACGCATCGAGCGCGCGCAAGCTCGACTGGGTGCCGCTGACCTGCATCTGGGGCAAGGCCGAGACGGACAGCTTGTGTCCCTTGCTGTTGACCCCCAATGTAAGGCGGATACCGCTGCCCGGCGGGCATTTCCTACAGAATGACCATGACTTGCTGGTGCGAACGATCTTCGCCGCGCTCGGCACCCTGATTCCAGCCCCGATGGAGCCGTCCCAATGAGAGCATTCGCCCTGCCGTTCCTGCTGATATGCGCCGCAACGGCCGCCTATGCCGCGCCGCCGACGGCGGTTACGCCGATCGGCACCTGGCAAAATCCGAAGCACACGATCGCGGTGCGCGTCGAGCAGTGCGGTGGCGAATTGTGCGGCAAGATCGTCTCCGCCACGCCCGAAGCGCTGGCGGACGCGCGCGATGCCGGGGTGACCAATCTGATCGGCACCGAATTGCTGCGCGACTATCGGCCGTCCGGCCCCGGCCATTGGTCCGGCACCGTCTATGTCCCCGACATGGGGCGCAGCTTCTCGTCGCATATCGTCCAGCCCGCGCCGAACACGTTGCGCATCTCAGGCTGCCTTATCGCCGGGTTCCTGTGCAAGTCTCAGGACTGGACGCGGCTCTGACCGGTGCAGCCGCCCGTCCCGGCGGCCGCATCGCCGCCCTTGCCAAGCGCAACCGCCGCCTGCTGATCGGGTTGGCGATCCTGGCGGTTGCGCTGCTGGGATTCGAGGCGCTGCGCACGATCCTCGCCGAGGTGCATCTGAAGGATGTGCGCCACGCGCTGCATGCGATCGATTCCGACCGGATCGCGATCGCACTGGGGCTCACCGCGTGCAGCTACCTCGCGCTGACCCTATACGACTGGTTCGCGGTGCGGACGATCGGCAAGCGGCTCAAATGGCGGACGGCGGCGCTCGCGTCATTCACCAGCTATACGCTCAGCCACAATCTCGGGCTCTCGCTGTTCACCGGCGGGTCGGCGCGGCTGCGGGCCTATTCGGCCGCGGGGCTCGAATTTGCCGATGTCGCGCGGATCACGCTGATCGCGTCGGGGACGTTCTGGGCGGGCATTTTCGCGGTGACCGCCGTCGCGCTTATGCTGGCGCACAGTCCGATCGACATTGGCGTATTCACGATCGGAAGGGCGGCGCAGCACGTGCTGGGCGCGATTTTCGTCACCGGGATCATCCTGGTCATCACGCTTCGGGCGCGGGGCCTGCGCGAACTGCGGATCGGTAGCGCCACCATGCCGCTGCCGGGTGCGCGCACGATGCTGGCACAGATCGCGGTGGCGGCGTTCGACCTCGCCTGCGCCTCCGGCGCGCTGTTCGTGCTGGTGCCGCATGCCGATCCGGCAATGTTCGGCAGCTTCTTCCTTGCCTATGCGCTGGCGGTGATCGTCGCGATGATCACCCATGTGCCGGGCGGCGTCGGCGTGTTCGAGGCGACGATCCTGGCCCTGGTGCCGCTGGCGAACAGCGACCTGTTCGCGGCGCTGCTGCTCTACCGCGTGATCTATTATCTGGTGCCGCTCGGCGTGGCCGGCGGAATCATGGTCGGGCTGGAGGGACACCGGCTGCGGCATCCGCTCGCGGCGGGGCTGTCAGCGGCGCAGAGCGTGGGACAGGCGCTGGCGCCGTCGCTGGCGGCCCTGCTGGTGTTTGGCGGCGGGATCGTGCTGCTCGTCTCGGGCGCGCTGCCCGGCGTGCATGGCCGCATGCTCTCGCTCGAGGAACTGCTGCCGCTGCCCTTCGTCGAGACCTCGCATTTCGTCGCGAGCCTGGTGGGGACGGCGCTGCTGCTGACCGCGCCGGCGTTGCAGGCGCGGCTCAGGAGCGGGTTCCTCGCCGGGCGGGCGCTGCTGCTCGCCGGCGCCCTGTTCTCGCTGCTCAAGGGCTTCGACTACGAGGAAGCGGTCGTGCTGCTGACGGTCGCCGGGCTGCTGCAATATAGCCGGCCGGCCTTTTACCGGACGACCGGGATCGGCGCCGCGCCGCTCGCGCGCTGGTGGTGGGCGGCAGCGCTGATCGCGCTGGCGCTCAGCATCTGGGCGGGCTTCTTCGCCTATAAGCATGTGCCCTATTCGGATGCCCTGTGGTGGGATTTCGCGTGGCGCGGCAATGCGCCGCGCTTCCTGCGCGCGTCGCTGGGCGCGACCATGCTGGTGGGCGGCTGGGCGTTCTGGCAGCTGATGTCGGCCGCGCCGCGCGCGCCGGGACGCGACACGCTGCCCGAGGATGTGGCGGAGCGCGCGATCGCGGTGTCGCCCCGGGCGGACGCGATGCTCGCCTTCACCGGCGACAAGGACTTCCTGGTCTCGTCGGGCAGCGACGCCTTCCTGATGTATCGCGTACAGGGGCGCACCTGGATCGTGATGGGCGATCCGGTGGGGCCCGCGGCGGCCTGGCCCGAGTTGATCTGGGAGCTGCGCAAGCGCTGCGACGCCGCACGCGGGCGGCTGTGCCTGTTCCAGGTGAGCATCGACATGCTGCCGCTCGTCGTCGAGCTGGGGCTCCAGCCGATGAAATATGGCGAGGAGGCGGTGGTCGATCTGCGCGGCGGATATGCGCTGGCCGGCGCGCCGTACAAATCGCTGCGGCATTCGGTGAACAAGGCGCTGGCCTCGGGGATCAGCTTCGACGTGATCCCCGCGGAGCAGGTATGCGCGCACGCCGCCGAGCTCCAGCGGGTCTCCGATGCCTGGCTGGCGCGCAAGCCGGGCGCGGAGAAGGGATTCAGCCTGGGCCGCTTCGATCTCGACTATCTGTCGCGGTCCGATTGCGCGGTGCTGCGGCAGGGCGGCGCGATCGTCGCCTTCGCCAATATCTGGGCGACGCCGAGCCGCGAGGAATTGTCGATCGACATGATGCGGCACCTGCCCGAGACGCCCAACGGCACGATGGACTTCCTGTTCGTGCGGCTGCTCCAGTACGGCGCCGAGCAGGGCTATGCGCGCTTCAACCTGGGGCTGGCGCCGCTTTCGGGACTTATCGGTGGACCGCTCGCGCCGATCTGGTCGCGGCTGGGCGCCGCGGTCTATGGCCATGGCGAGCGGCTCTACGGCTTTTCGGGGCTGCGCGCGTTCAAGTCGAAGTTCGGCCCCACCTGGGTGCCACGCTATATCGGTACGTCGCCCGGGCTTTCGGCGCCGCGCGCGCTGATCGATCTCGCCGTACTGGTGGGCGGATAATCGCGTCCCAGCGATGATATAATCGATCCTCGATTTTCCTTCTTGTATATACAAATTGCGCGGCTAGGATGCTGCACGAGCGAAAAGATCGCCGTGTAGCCGGGCCGTGCGGTTCTCCCGCAAGGCCCGGTGCCGCATCGGACAAGATCTTGCGCATGCGCAGGAGATCCACGGGCAAAGGGAGACAGAGCAAATGCGCAAGTTGAAGACTGGGGTCGCCATTCTCGCCATCGCCATGACCATGAGCGTCGGCATCGCCGCCGCGCAGGACGTGCCGACACCGAAATCGGTGCTGGGCCATGACGTAGGCGAGGATCGCTATCTCGCGCGCTACGAGGAAGAGGTCGCTTATTTCCACAAGCTCGCGGCGTCGAGCAACCGCATCAAGATGTTCACCGCGGGCAAGACGACGCAGGGCAAGACCTTCGAATATGCGGTGATCTCGTCGCCCGAGAATGTCGCCAAGTTCGAGCATTACAAAGAAGTCTCGCGTCGCCTGGGCGATCCGCGCGGGCTGAGCGACGCTGAAGCCAAGGCGCTGGCCAAGGACAGCAAGATCATCGTCCATATCGACGGCGGCATGCACGCCTCCGAGGTGGCCGATCACCAGCTGCCGATCGCGCTGGCCTATAAGCTGCTATCCGCCAAGAACGACGCCGAGATCGACAAGATCCTGGACGACGTGATCCTGGTGCTGTGGCCGACGCTCAATCCGGACGGCCAGGACATGATCGTCGACTGGTACCGCAAATATCTCGGCACGCCCTATGAGACGAGCCGGATGCCGTGGCTCTATCAGGAGTATGTCGGCCACGACAACAACCGCGACGGCTATATGCTCAACATGATCGAGACCCGCGCGGTGAACGCGGCCGAGCAGGAATATTCGCCGGTCATCTGGTATTCGCAGCACCAGACCGCGCCGTTCCCCGCGCGCATCTGGATGCCACCCTTCGCCGATCCGATCTCGTCGAACATCAGCCCGTACATGCGCATCTGGACCAACGCGATCGGCACCAACATGATGGCGCGGTTCCAGAAGGAGCAGAAGCCGGGCGCGATCGCGATGGCGCGGTTCGACAACTGGTATCCAGGCTTCCTCGACTACATCCACGTCTTCCGCAACACGATCTCCTTCTTCACCGAGACCGCGCACGACAGCGCGACGCCCAAGACCTACGACGTCAAGGATTTCCCGGACAACATGAAGGATCTGAAGGCGCAGATCTGGTATCCGGACCCCTGGAAGGGCGGCGAGTGGCACCTGAAGGACTCGGTCGACTATATGGTCACCGCGTCGATGTCGGTGCTCGAGACCGCGCAGAAATATCGCGAGACGCTGCTCTACAACCGCTACCAGGCGGGCCGCGACGCGATGAAGCTCTATTCGACCGAAGGGCCGTACGCCTACGTCATCCCTTCGGGCCAGACCGACATGCCCGAGGCGGCGTCGCTGGCGCAGCTGATGATCAGCCACGGCCTCGACGTCCACCAGCTCAAGAGTCCGGCGACGATCGGCGGGGCCAGCTATCCGGCGGGTTCGTTCGTGGTGCTGATGGCGCAGCCCTTTGCGGGCCTCGCCAAGGAGCTGTTCGAGCCGCAGAAATATCCGGACGCGATCCTGGACGGCGACGGCAAGCCCGTCGACCTGCCCTATGACGTGACCGGCTGGACGCTGCCGATGCAGATGGCGGTCAAGGTCGATGCGGTGAAGACGCCGCTCGATGCCGGGCTTTCCGACGCGCTGGTCAAGGTCGCCAAGGCGGAGGCGCCGGCGGGCGGCGTGACCGGGCAGGGGAGCAGCTATTTGCTCAGCCGCAAGGTCAATGGCAGCTTCAAGGCGCTCAATGCCGTGTTCGCCGCGGGTGGTAAGGCGAGCTTCTCGACCGGATCGGACGATTCGATCGTGGTCTCGGGGATCGACCGCTCCAAGCTCGAGAAGATCGTCACGCCGCTCGGCGTGACCGCCACCGCCGTCGCCCAGGCGCCGATGGGGCAGGTGATCCGCAAGGGTCGGGTCGGACTCTATCGCCCCTGGGGCTCGAACATCGACGAGGGCTGGACGCGCTGGATCTTCGAGCAATACGGCTTCGGCGCGAAGAGCCTGTACAATGCCGATGTGAAGGCAGGGCTCGCCGGCAAGTACGACACGATCGTGCTGCCCGACATCAGCGGCGGTCGGCAGGTCGCAGCGGCGACGACGGCGCCGGCATCGGGCGCGGCGCCGGTTCGGCGCGGTCCGGTGGGCTCGCTGGTCAACGGCTATGACGTGAAGGAGGTGCCCGCACCCTATGCCGGTGGTATCGGCGAGGATGGCGGCGCAGCGCTCAAGAAGTTCGTGGCGGACGGCGGCACGCTGATCGCGATGAACAATGCGTCGGACGCGGTGATCGACCTGTTCGATCTGCCGGTGACCAACATCCTGAAGGGCGTGAAGAGCGACGAGTTCTTCTGTTCGGGCGCGCTGCTCCAGCTCGTGCTCGATCCGGGCACCGCAGCGACGGCCGGCATGCCGGCCGATCCGATCGTGATGTTCGAGCGCGGCCCGGCTTTCGCGCCCAAGGCCGGGTTCACCGGCAGGATCCTGGCGTCCTATGCCGCGAGCGGCAATCCGCTGCGCAGCGGCGTGCTGCTTCATCCGGAGAAGATCCAGGGCAAGGCCGCGGCGATGGAAGTGCCCTATGGCAAGGGCAAGATCTATCTCTATGGCTTCGAGCCGCAATGGCGCGGCCAGTCGCACGGCAACTATAAGCTGCTGTTCAACCTGATGTACGCGCATTGAGACGATGACGGGGGCGCCGCGCTGGCGTCCCCGGATTCGTACCACCGGGCCTTGAGATATCGGCGATGCCGGGCCATCGCGATGCGATGACCGCGACGATCGACCCCTTCCACGCCATCGCCATCAGCCGCCTCGCGCATCGCATGGCGGCGGCCGGCGAGCCGGTGATCCATATGGAGTTCGGCCAGCCTTCGACCGGGGCTCCACCCGCGGCGATCGCCCGCGCGCACCAGGTGCTCGATTCCGACGGGATGGGCTATTGGGAAAGCCCCGGGCTCAAGGAGCGCGTCGCCCGTCATTATGCCGAGAGCTACGGCGTTGCGGTCGATCCCGAGCAGGTGATTCTGCTCTGCGGTGCGTCACCGGCTTTCGTGCTCGCCTTGACGTGCGCCTTTGCGCCCGGCGCGCGGGTGGCGCTCGCCCGGCCCGGCTATGTCGCCTATCGCAACACGCTGAAGGCACTGCACATGGTGCCGATCGAGATCGGCTGCGGCGAGGCGGAGCGCTTCCAGCTGACCGCCGACGCGGTCGCGGCGATCGAGCCGGCGCCGGACGGGCTGATCGTGGCGAGCCCGGCCAATCCCACCGGCACGATCATCGAGGATGCCGAACTGGCGGCGATCGCGGCGGTATGCCGGCGGCGCGGGATCCGCATCATCTCCGACGAGATCTATCACGGCCTGTCCTATGTCGCGCCGGCGCGATCGATGCTGCAGGAGGATCCCGCAGCATTCGTGATCAACAGCTTCTCCAAATATTACAGCATGGCCGGCTGGCGCTTGGGCTGGGTGATCGTGCCGCCCGACCAGGTCGACGCCGCCCGCGCGCGCATGGGCGCCCTGTTCCTGACGCCGCCCAGCCTCGCGCAGCATGCGGGCCTGATCGCGTTCGACGAAAAGGAAGTGCTGGAAGGCCATCTCGCCACCTATCGCCGCAACCGCGCGCTGCTGCTCGACGCGCTGCCGGCGATGGGGCTGCGGCGGATCGCGCCGCCGGACGGCGCCTTCTACATCTATGCCGATATCGGCCATCTGACGAACGACAGCTTCGGCTTCTGCATGAAGCTGCTGGAAGAAACCGCCGTCGCGACCGCGCCCGGGCTCGATTTCGATCCCGTCGACGGGCATCGCTTCATCCGCCTGAGTTTCGCAGTGTCGACCGATCGCATCGAGGCGGCCTGCGACCGGCTCTTCCCCTGGTTCGAGCGGATCGTGCGCGCCGGCTAGGGCCTGGCGTGTCGCGTCAGCTCGCCCGGCACAGCGTGATCGAGAGGATACGGGCCGGGGCTGGGGAGACGATCGTCACCGCGTCGCCGGGCGAGAGCCACAGCGCATCGAACGCGCCAAGCGTCAATGTATCGGCAACGACCCCGTCCTCCAGCGCAATGAGCACATGCTCCGCCGCTTCCGCTGCAATGTCGACGGGCCCGGTCACGTCCAGCGGTTGCAGCGAATGCGTGTAGGCCGCGCGGCGGGTCATGATGTTGAGCACCGTCGCCGGGCTCTTCGCGCTGGCATCGACGGCGTCGCGCCCGTCGAACGTCACCGGATCGGAGCCCTTGGCGAGTTCCGCCTTCCAGTTCGGGCCGACCAGCCTGATCGGGCCGCCCGAGAGCAGCAATTGAGTGCGGGTAACGCCAAGGAAGGTCGAAAAGGGGCCGTCGCGATCGATCTGCGCCAGGCTGATCCGCCAGTCGAAACCATCCAGGAACGCGCCCGGCGGCCAGGCGGCGATCCCGGTCGTCATTCCGCCCCCGTTCCGCCATGGTACCGCAGTGCGTGCAGCGGCGCGGAGCAGACGCATCAGCCGAGGATACCGGGCAAATTCAGACCTTTCTCGCGCGCGCAATCGATGGCGATCTCATAGCCGGCATCGGCATGGCGCATCACGCCGGTGGCCGGATCATTCCATAGCACACGTCCGACACGGCGCGCAGCATCTTCGCTGCCGTCACATACGATGACCATGCCCGAATGCTGCGAGAAGCCCATGCCGACACCGCCGCCATGGTGGAGCGACACCCAGGTCGCGCCGCTGGCGGTGTTGAGCAGCGCGTTGAGCAGCGGCCAGTCCGAGACGGCATCCGAGCCGTCGCGCATGCTCTCGGTCTCGCGATTGGGCGAGGCGACCGAGCCGCTGTCGAGATGGTCGCGGCCAATGACGATCGGGGCCTTCAATTCGCCTTTTGCCACCATCTCGTTGAAGGCGAGGCCGAGCCGGTCGCGGTCGCCCAGGCCGACCCAGCAGATGCGCGCGGGCAGGCCCTGGAAGTGGATGCGCTCGCGCGCCATGTCGAGCCAGTTGTGGAGATGCTTGTTGTCGGGCAGCAGCTCCTTCACCTTGGCGTCGGTTTTGTAGATGTCCTCGGGGTCGCCCGACAGCGCCGCCCAGCGGAACGGTCCGACGCCGCGGCAGAAGAGCGGGCGGATATAGGCGGGGACGAAGCCGGGGAAGTCGAACGCGTCGGTCACGCCTTCCTCGAGCGCCATCTGGCGGATGTTGTTACCGTAATCGACGACCGGGATGCCCAGTTTGTGGAAATCGAGCATCGCGCGGACATGGACCGCCATCGATGCGCGCGCGGCCTTGTCGACCGCTTCGGGCTCGCTGGCGCGCATCCGGTCCCACTGGTCGAGCGACCAGCCGAGCGGGAGATAGCCGTTGCGCGGGTCATGCGCCGAGGTCTGGTCGGTGACGGCGTCGGGGCGGATGCCCCGGCGGACCATCTCGGGATAGATATCGGCGGCGTTGCCGAGCAGGCCGACCGAGACCGGCTTGCCCGCAGCGTGCGCTTCCTCGACGATCGCCAGTGCTTCGTCGATCGTCGCGGCCTGGCGATCGAGATAGCCGGTGCGCAGCCGCATCTCGATCCGCGAGGGTTGGCATTCGACCGCGATGCACGAGGCGCCGGCCATCACTGCCGCCAGTGGCTGCGCGCCGCCCATGCCGCCCAGGCCTGCGGTGAGGATCCAGCGGCCCTTCAGGCTGCCGCCGAAATGCTGGCGGCCCATCTCGACAAAGGTCTCGTAGGTGCCCTGAACGATGCCCTGCGAGCCGATATAGATCCAGCTGCCGGCGGTCATCTGGCCATACATCATGAGCCCCTTGCGATCGAGCTCGTTGAAATGCTCCCAGTTCGCCCAGTGCGGCACGAGGTTCGAATTGGCGAGCAGCACGCGCGGCGCGTCGGCATGGGTGCGGAAGACGCCGACCGGCTTGCCCGACTGGACGAGCAGCGTCTCGTCGCTCTCGAGCCGCCTGAGGCTGGCGACGATCGCGTCGAAGCTCTGCCAGTCGCGCGCGGCGCGGCCGATGCCGCCATAGACGATCAGCTCCTCCGGCTTTTCCGCAACCTCGGGATCGAGATTGTTCATCAGCATGCGCAGTGGCGCCTCGGTGAGCCAGCTCTTCGCACTGATCTCGGTGCCGCGCGGTGCTCGGATGATGCGGCTGTTGTCGAGGCGAGTGGTCATGCGGTCCTTCTCTTGTGCGGATGCCCAGTTGCGGGCGGCGGTGAGGATATTGGTGAGGTGCCCGACCAGCGGCGCGGCGCGGTCGCGGTCGAGCGGGGTGGGCCAGTTGAATTCGGTGACGGTATCGGGCTCGTCGATATAGCCGCGGCAGGCCAGCTCCATCTGGATCGCGTGCACGCCGTCCTGCGGCCGGCCATAATGGCGCGTGGTATAGCCGCCGCGGAAGCGGCCGTTGACGACGAGCGACAGGCCCGAGGCGGCGCATTGGCGCTCGACCGCCGCTTCCAGCGCGGGGCCGCAGGTCGCGCCATTGTTGGTGCCGATGTTGAACTGGGGCAGCTCGCCTTCGAACAGGCGCGGCACGTTGCTGCGGATCGAATGGCAATCATAGAGCACGACGCGGCCATGCTTCGCGCGCAGGCGGTCGAGCTCGGCGCGCAAGGCGGCGTGATAGGGGGTGAACCAGCGCGCGGCGCGGTCGGCGATCTCGGCCGCGTCGGGCTCCTGCCCGCGCAGATAGAGCGGCTCTCCGTCGAAGGTCGTGGTCGGGCAGAGCTCGGTGGTCGCCTGGCCCGGATAGAGCGAGGCGCCACTCGGATCGCGGTTCACGTCGATCACGCTCCGGGAAATCCGGGTACGGACGATCGTCGCGTCGAGCTGTTCGGCGAAATCGTAGAGCCGGTCGATCCACCAGTCGGCGTCCTTGCGCGCGAGCCAAAGCGATGAGAAGCGATCGGCCAGCTCGTGCGGGATGTCCGTGCCGGCATGCGGCATGCCGAGCACCAGCGGCGCATCGCCGCGGCGGACGACTAGCCAGTCCTCAGACATGCAGCACCGAGGGGATCGAGACGCCGTTGGCAGTCACGATCTCGGTAAGGCGACCCGAGCGGACGATCGCACCGGCGGCGGCGATGTCCGGGTGGAAATAGCGGTCCTCGACCAGGCCGGGCACGGTCTGACGGAGCTCGCGATGCACCGCCTGGGCGGCGGGGCTGCCGGCGAGCGGCGCGTGGAAATCCCAGCCCTGGGCGCCGGCCAGCAGTTCGATCGCGATGACGTTGCCCGTGTTCTCGGCCATCGCCATCAGGCGGCGCGCACCGTGTGCGGCCATCGAGACATGGTCTTCCTGGTTGGCCGAGGTCGGGATCGAATCGACGCTGGCAGGATAGGCGCGCTGCTTGTTTTCGGAAACGAGCGCGGCGGCGGTGACCTGGGGGATCATGAAGCCCGAGTTGAGTCCGGGGCGCGGCGTGAGGAACGCGGGCAGGCCGGAGAGCGCGGGATCGACCAGCATCGCCAGGCGACGCTCGGACAGCGAGCCGATCTCACACAGGGTCATCGCGATCATGTCGGCGGCGAAGGCGACGGGCTCGGCGTGGAAATTGCCGCCGGACAGGACTTCCCCATCCTCGGCCATGACGAGAGGGTTGTCCGAGACGCTGTTGGCCTCGATGCCAAGCGTTGTTGCCGCCTGGCGGAGCAGGTCGAGCGCCGCGCCCATCACCTGGGGCTGGCAGCGCAGGCAGTACGGGTCCTGGACGCGCTTGTCGTCCTCGCGGTGCGAAGCGCGGATCGCGGAGTCCTGCATCATCGCGAGCAGCATCGCGGCGACCTCGGCCTGGCCGCGATGGCCGCGCAGCGCGTGGATGCGCGGGTCGAACGGCGTGTCGGAGCCCTTGGCGGCCTCGGTCGACAATGCGCCGGTGGTGAGCGCCGCGGCGAACAGGTTTTCCGCCTCGAACAGGCCGGCGAGCGCATAGGCGGTGGAGAATTGCGTGCCGTTGAGGAGCGCGAGACCTTCCTTGGCGCCGAGCGTGAGCGGCGTGAGGCCAGCCTCGGTCAGCGCTTCGGCGGCGGGACGGGGGCCGAAGCCGGAATCGATCTCGCCGACGCCGATCATCGCGGCGGTCATATGGGCGAGCGGGGCGAGATCGCCGGAGGCGCCCACCGAGCCCTGGGCAGGGACGACCGGCAGCAACCCGCGCTCGAGCATCGCACCGAGCAGGTCGAGCGTCTCGGGCCGCACGCCCGATGCGCCACGGCCCAGGCTGGCGAGCTTCAACGCCATCATCAGGCGGAGCACATTGCGAGGCATCGGATCGCCGACGCCCGCGGCATGCGAGATCACCAGGTTGCGCTGGAGCGTCTCGAGCTGGTCGGGAGCGATACGGATGCTGGCGAGCAGCCCGAATCCGGTGTTGACGCCATAGACGGCCTTGTCCTGCGCGGCGATGCGCGCGACGACATCGGCGCTGCGCTGGACGGCCGCCCGGCAGTCCGGGCTCAACGTGGCGGACGCGCCGCGATAGATGGCGTGCCAGTCCGTGAGCGGGACGGCGCCGGGTTCGAGAATGATCGTCATGCCTGGCCTCCCCAGATGCGTGCGTGCAGGGGATTGTATCCCATGTGATAGACGAGCTCCGCCGGCTCCTCGACGTCCCAGATTGCGAGGTCGCAGGCCTTGCCTGCCTCCAGCGTGCCGATCTCGCCGAGCAACCCGAGCGCGCGCGCGGCCTCGCGGGTCATGCCGGCGATGCATTCGTCGACGGTCAGGCGGAACAAGGTCGCGGCCATGTTCATCACCAGCAGCGGCGAGGTGAGCGGCGAGGTGCCCGGGTTGCAATCGGTGGCGATCGCGATCGGGACGCCCGCCTTGCGCAGCAGATCGACCGGCGGGCGCAGGTGCTCGCGGGTGAAGTAGAAGGCGCCGGGGAGCAGCACCGCGACGGTGCCGGCCTCGGCCATCGCGGCGACGCCGGCTTCGTCGAGATGCTCGAGATGATCGGCGGAGAGCGCGCCGAACTCGGCGGCGAGCGCGGCGCCGTTCAGGTTCGAGAGCTGCTCGGCGTGGAGCTTCACGTCCAGCCCGTTCGCCCTGGCTGCTTCGAAGACGCGCCGCACCTGGGCGGGGCTGAACCCGATCCCTTCGCAGAATGCGTCGACTGCGTCGGCAAGTCCTGCCGCGGCGATGCCGGGGATCATCCGGTCGCAGACCAGGTCGATATAGCCGTCCGGATTGCCCTTATATTCGCCGGGCAGCGCATGCGCGCCGAGGAAGGTGGTGGCGACGCGGACCTGGCGCAGCGTCGGCAGCGCGCGCGCGGCGGAGAGCATCTTGATCTCGTCGACCTCGGACAGGCCATAGCCCGACTTGATCTCGATCGACGTCACCCCTTCGCCCAGCATCGTGTCGAGCCGGGGCAGGGCGGCCTCGATCAGTTCGTCACGGCTTGCGGCGCGGGTGGCGGCCATGGTCGAGACGATGCCGCCGCCGGCGCGGGCGATCTCCTCATAGGTCGCGCCGGCCAGCCGCAGCTCGAATTCGCGCGCGCGGTTGCCGGCATAGACCAGATGGGTGTGGCAATCGACCAGGCCGGGCGTGACCCAGCGGCCCTCCAGATCCCATTCCGCCTCGGCATCGAAGGCGGGAGCGTCGGCGCGCGATCCGGCATATAGGATTCGGTCGCCGGTGCAGGCGATCACGCCGTCCTCGATCGTGCCGAGCCCGGGCAGATCGGGGCGTAACGTCGCGAGCCTGGCATTGCTCCAGAGACGTTCGACTTGCACGCATGACCCCCAAGAACCTGATATTCCTGCTCTAGGATATCGAGCGAAAATGTCTATACATTTATTGCTCGATATCGGTCGGGACGGGGTTTTGAGGTTGGAATCGATGCAGCATTTCTGGTTCGAGACGGCGTTGTTGCAGGGGGCCTGGGCCGACCGGGTCCGCATGTCCGTCGAGGACGGACGCGTCGTCGAGATCGTCGCGGGCGCCGATCCGGAGGCGGGCGACGAACGCCAGGGCATCGCGCTTCCCGGGGTCGCGAATCTGCACAGCCACGCCTTTCAGCGCGGCATGGCGGGGATGGCCGAGCATCGCGGATCGAGCGCCGACAGCTTCTGGACCTGGCGCGACATCATGTACCGATTCGCCAACACGATCGGCCCCGACGAGATCGGGGCGATCGCCGCGCTCGCCTATGTCGAGATGCTGGAGGCCGGGTTCGTCCAGGTCGGCGAGTTCCACTATGTCCATCACGATCGCGACGGGACGCCGTTCGCCGACCCCGCCGAGATGGGCGCACGCATCGCCGCGGCGGCGGCAGAGACCGGGATCGGGCTGACGCTGCTGCCGGTGCTCTATGCCGCGTCCGGCTTCGGGGGCGCGCCGCCCAAGCCAGAGCAGCGCCGTTTCGTGCACGATGCCGATGGTTATGCGCGGCTGGTGGAAGCGTTGCGCCGCGCAGTGGCCCCGATCGGCGGGATCGTCGGCGTCGCGCCGCACAGCCTGCGCGCCGCGCCACCCGAACTGCTCGACGCGGCGATTGCGATCGGCGGCGGCGGCCCGATCCATATCCATATCGCCGAGCAGACCGGCGAGGTGGAGGATTGCCTGGCGTTCACCGGGCAGCGTCCGGTCGAGTGGCTGCTGGCGCATGCGCCGGTCGATGCGCGCTGGTGCCTGGTCCACGCCACTCATGTCACGCCCGAGGAACTGGGCGGCATCGCGCGCGGCGGCGCGGTGGCGGGGCTCTGCCCGATCACCGAGGCCAATCTGGGCGACGGCATCTTTCCCGCGCGCGCATTCCTCGAGGTCGATGGGCGGTTCGGCGTGGGGTCGGATTCGAACGTTCTGATCGATCTCGCCCAGGAGCTGCGCAGCCTCGAATATTCGCAACGGCTGGCGGAACGCGGGCGCAACCTGTTGTCGACCGACGATTGTCCCTCGACCGGGCGGCTGTTGTTCGATCGCGCCGGGCGCGGTGGCGCGCAGGCGCTGGGCATGACAGGGCTGGGCCTGGCCCCCGGCGGCCGCGCGGACTTCTTCACGCTCGATGCGGCGCATCCGACGCTGGCCGGGCGGTTGGATGATGCCATCCTCGACGCATTCCTGTTTGCCGACAGCCGCGGGATGATCGACGGCGTCTGGCGCGGCGGGCGGCAATGGGTGCGGAGTGGGCGGCACGTCGCACGCGATGCGGTGACTCGGCGCTATCTCGCGGCGCTCCGCACGCTGACCGAGAGTGCTTGACCTATGTTGCCCGCTGCTTTCCACTACATGTCGACCATCGGTTCGGGGGCTAGATGATATTGCGATTTCGTGCGGGCTTGGATGACGATCGGATTCGCCGATGATCAAGCCCAGGCGCCCCGAGGCCGAGACCGGGCCGCTCTACCAGAGAATACGCGTCGCGATCGAAAGCCAGATCATGTCGGGGGTGCTCCGTCCGGGCGACCGCATCCCGTTCGAGCACGAGCTGATGGAGCGCTATGGCTGCTCGCGGATGACCGTGAACAAGGCGCTGTCGGCGCTCGCCGCGGCGGGGCTGATCTCGCGCCAGCGCCGGCGGGGCTCGTTCGTCACGCGGCCGCGCATCCATATGGCGGCGCTCGAGATCCCCGATATCCGCGAGGAGATCGAGAAGCGCGGCCATGTCTATCGGCTCGAGCTGATCGGCCAGGCGGTGCTCGGCGCCGACACGCCCGGCGGCGCGACGATGAAGATCCCGCACCACGGCAAGCTGCTGTCGCTGCACTGCCTGCACCTCGCCGACGGCAAGCCCTATGCGACCGAGGACCGGCTTATCAACCTGACCGCGGTGCCCTCGGCAGCCGACGCCGATTTCTCGGAGACGCCGCCGGGCAGCTGGCTGCTCGCGCATGTGCCGTGGACCGAGGCCGAGCACCGCATCACCGCGGCGGCGGCGGGCGAGCAGGCGGCCCTGCTCAAGGTGCGGCAGGACAAGCCCTGCCTGGTGCTCGAGCGCTGGACGTGGCGCGAGAAGGAATCGATCACCTATGTCCGCATGGTCTTCCACGGCGACAATTTCGACCTGACCGCGCGCTTCGTGTCGCAGACCCGGACGGGGGATGTGTTCGGGGAGTGAGTGGGCGGCGGGGCCGCTAGGCAGGGCAGACCGCCTCGCGGGGTGTGCGCCAGCCTTGCCCGAGCAGCGCGACGCCTGTCTGCCACGCATGATCTCGGCGCTCGCCGAAGTGCATCACTTCGGGAGGCGCCGGGCAATCGGGCTGGACGCCTCGGCCGAGCGGCCGGTCCGACCACGCCATCCGGAATTGGAGCAGCGGCACGGAGAGCTTCATCCCGCTATTGGGAAGCTCGACAGTCCAGCGATAGCCACTCGTATTACCGTCATCGGCGCCGCCGACTTCCTCGCCGACGAATACCCCGCGCTTGGTGTGATACAGCATCGACGCCAGCTCGGCGCCGCCCGAAAAGGTGTCGCCGCCCACCAGCACGACGAGACGCCCGTGGAAGACCGGCGCGAAGGGCGCCCAACGCGACATCAAGCCTTTGGGCGGCAGGTTGCGGCGTGTCAGGCGGCCGTCCCGGATCGGGCGCTGCTCGCCCATTTCCTCTTCGTCGAAAACATCGGTTTCGAAGCGTTTCCCGCTCAGGCTGGTGATCGCGATGCGCCGGCCGCGCGCTTCGACCGCTGCATATTTGTGCAGCGCCTTTTCGACCAGATAGGAGAAGAGGATGCTCTCGTTAGGCTCGGACCCGCCGCCGTTTTCGCGCAGATCGAGGATCAGGTCCTTCGCGCCGCGCTGTCGGAGCTGTGCGAAGACGGCGTGAATCGCGTCGGGAAAGGTCGTGCCCGCTGCGCGCAGCCGCGTGTTGCTGAAGGTCGGCACGTTCAGATAGGCGGTGCGGGCATCGATCCATTCGAGTGTGGGCAGGGGCGGCGGATCGTCGCCCTCCGGCGGGCGCACGGCGCTCGATACGGCGGGGAGGTTGCGCTCGACCCGACCAGCCGCGCCGTCGAGCACGACATGGAAGCTCGACCGGGGACCGCGTAGGCGGTACAGGATCGACGCGAAGCCGCGCCCGGAAGCGTCGCGCATCGCCCCTGTCTGGATCGTGCCGTCATGGGGCGTGACCGACACGATCTCACGCAGCAGTTGCGCTTCATCGACGCCGTCGACCAACACCAGGCGCATGCCTTTCGGGACATCGGCAGCCGCACCATAGCCGGCGAGGACGAAGGCGCCGCCCTCGGTCCACAGCAGGTCCAGCGGAAACCGCGGTGCGTCGCGGTAAAATCGGTTCATCGCATCGCTGCGCTGGACGCTGAGATGGCCTTCGCCGATCTGGCCCATCAGCGGACGCAGGATGCGCCAAAGTGCCTCGCTGTCGGAGACGTCCGCAACGCGGGCTCGCGCATCGGCTTTCGCTGCCGTCCACTGGCGGCGCGTCTGGCGCCAGTAGATGTTCGGCAAGGCAGCTTCGACGGCCGAGATCGCCAGTTCGAGGTCTTCGCGTGCCGCGGAAGCGCTGAGGGCGGTGCCGGCAGGTGCCGGCGCGGCGGCCATCGTCTGCCCTGCGGCGAGCGCGAAGGCAGCGGCAACAAGGCGGCGGCTCCGCCATGGATTTGGCAGCATGGAGAATTTCCGATAAGCAAAATACTGCGCATTCAGTGGAGGCAATATTTTGCCTAGTCAAGTCGTCCCGGCGTTTCTCACCCATGTCGCCGCCAATGTCCGCAGGCTGCGGATCGCTGCCGGACTTAGCCAGAAGGGCCTGGCCTCGGCGTCCGGCGTGAGCCTGCGCATGGTCGGGGGAATCGAAAATGGCGCGACAAGCGTCAGCACCGCGACCCTCGACCGGATCGGCGTCGTGCTCGACGCGACGCTCTCCGATCTTGTCGCGGACCCTTCCGCGCCGCGTAGCGCGCGCATCGATCGGGTCGGTTGGACCGGCGACTGCGGCGGCGAAGGCGTGCTGCGCTGGAGCATCGATACGCGCCGCGAGGTCGAATTGTGGGAATGGAGACTGGAGCCGGGCGAACGCTATCAGGCAGGCGCTGATCCGGCCGGATGGCATGTGATGCTGTTCGTGGTCGAAGGGCGGCTGACGCTCGAACTGGCGGCTGAAACGATCGAACTGGCGGCGGCGAGCCACGTGTTCGACAGCGCTCAGGTGCACGCGTTCGCCAATCTGGGCGAGGAACCCGTCCGCTTCTTTCGGTGCACCGCCTGGTGAAGCCCTGGAGCGACAGCGGGGATGCGACAGTTTTGGAAGCATGCTGCTTCGGACAGAGCAGCAGAAGGAATGGATGCCTCCCGCGGATTTCGGTGCGGGAAGCATCCATTCCATCCCTCCCTGCGGCGGGCAGGGAGGGATGGGCGATCAGGGTGTCGGCACGTCCTTGCGCGCGATGGCGAGCGGGTCCGCCTCGCCGGCGAAGGCGGCGCGCAGGAAGCCGAACATGCGGCGGCGCAGGTCGATGCCGTGCCACGGTTCCTGGCTGACCAGCGAGCGGAAGCTGCCGCCGGTCTCGCCATGGCCCTCGCGCGGATAGACGACGAGGGCGACCGGCGCGCCATATTGCTTGAGCGCGCGCCACATCTCGAGCGACTGGCCGAGCGGATCGGTGACGTCCTCCTCGCCCTGGAGCAGCAGGAACGGCGTCTTGGCATGCATCACCGTCGAGATCGGGCTCTGGCGCCAGACATCGGCGAAATGGTCCCAGGGCCGGCCATAATACCAGCGGTCGTAGAAGGTACCGCGCTCGGTGCCGTACTCGCTGAACTGGTTGATCACCGGCGCGCCCGAGACGATCGCCTTGAAGCGGTCGGTCTTGCCGACGACGAAGCCGGCCATTTCGCCGCCGTACGAATAGCCGATCAGCGCCATCTTCGATTCGTCGATCGGATAGTTCTTCAGCAGCATGTCGACGCCCGCCATGACGTCGCGATAATCGGCGCCGCCCAGGTCGTTCTTGTTGGCGCCGAGGAACTTGGCGCCATAGCCGGTCGAGCCGCGGATATTGGGCTGCATCACCGCCCAGCCTTCGGCGACCAGCATCTGGATCGCGGCGGAATAATCGTCCTGGAAGCGCCCGGCAGGGCCGCCATGGATGCTCATCACCAGCGGTACCTTGGTGCCCGGCGCGATGTTCGGCGGCAAATAGAGCATGCCCTCGATCGTCAGGCCCTCATTCTGCCAGGTGACGAGCTTCGACGGCACCTTGGCCCAGGTCGACGGCATCAGCGCGGGCGCTTCGAGCGTGACCGGCTTGCCACCCCATTTGGAGGCGAGGAATACCGTGCTCGGATCGGTCGGGCCACTGCCGATGAACGCCCAGGCGGAGAGCTTGCCGTTGGTGGAAACCGGGCTCGCGACCGGTAGGCCGAAATCATGCCAGGTGACCGCGCCTGTGGTCGTCGACAGCGTCGCCAGACGGGAACGCATATGCGTCGAGATCGTCATGGCCAGATCGCCGCTCGGCAGCACGGTATAGTTTTC
Source organism: uncultured Sphingomonas sp. (assembly GCA_966211615.1). GTDB lineage: Bacteria > Pseudomonadota > Alphaproteobacteria > Sphingomonadales > Sphingomonadaceae > Sphingomonas. The sequence continues at coordinate 170,346 of CBIHNZ010000001.1, read as the reverse complement.
CGGGATGTCCCCGTCGAAGCCGGGCGTGAGGTTCTTCGACTGGCCGGTGGCGAGATCCTTGACGTACAGGTCGTTGCAGCGCGGCGGTGCGTCCTCGAGGCACTGGTTGGTGAACACCAGCCGCTTGCGGCCGGGAAGGAAGGCGACGCCGCCCGCGGTCTTGGGCAGGTCGAGCCTGGTCGCAGCGAGCGTATCGGGGTTGACCTGCCAGAAGCTGCTGTCCGGGCCGGTCAGGTCCGAGCGCGGATCGGTGGTCACGATCATGTCGGCGCTGTCGTACGACCATTCCAGGTCGTTGAACTTGCCGTCGAGCTTGACCGGGCGCGTCACGCCGGTGGCGATGTCGACCATGTAGAGGAAGACGTGCTGCTCGGGCTCCTCATGGTTGTAGCCGTCGTCCTTGCGCTCCTTGCGCGCCTTGATCGCGGGGTCCTCGGGATCGTCGCCCCACAGCGCGAGGTATTTGCCGTCGGGCGAGAAGGCATAGCCGCCCGGCGAGACCAGATTGTCCTTCTTGAGCGCGCCGCCCCAGGCGCCGGCGACGCCATCCTTGGGGCTCTTGGTGATCTGGAGCCGCTCGGGCTCGCCGCCAGCCAGCGGCAGTCGGAACAGCGAGCGCGCCCCGTCGCGCGTGGCGAGGAACAGGACGGACTTTCCGTCGGGCGAGAATTGCGCGCTGGTCTCGCCGCCGCGATCGCCCGAGCGGGTGAAGGTGAGCTGGCGCGGCTTGGCGCCGGGGCCTAGCAGCCAGAGATGGGGGAGGCCGCCTTCCGACGTCGTGTCGGTGATGCCGGCGAGCACCGATTTGCCGTCGGGCGAGACCGCCAGGCCGCGCATCGCGCGCACCTTGGTGCGGATCTCGTCGTTCATCGGGAAGCCTGCCAGCACGGCGGGGGAGGGGTTGGTCGCGCTGTGTGACGCCGCGGGAGCGGCCGTCTGCGCGAGCGCGGGCGAGGTGATCGCGACGCCCGCCAGCAACAGGCTGGTCCAGGCGTGCCTGGCGGCGAATCGGCTGCTCAGAATCTTGTGGTTCAGGATCATGGTTGCGCTCCCCTCATGCCCGGAGCGTCCCGCCCCGCAGCGTCAATCTCCTATGGTAGCGATTAAATGTCTATACAAAAAATGGTGCAGCGCCGCATTTTGTTGCCTGCGAAGGGCAAGATTGTTGCCGATATGCCGCATTAGACAATCTTTTTCAGCGTCTTGCGTTCCACGGAATGAAATATCTTGCCATATCGCGCAGATTCAATGTTGCAACGCGGTGAAACGCGGGTTACGAATTGTCTATACAAATAAGAACCCCACGGGTCGCAAACAGGCACGGGGACCGGACGCAGGCAGGGAGTTGGAAACAGAACAGGGGATAAGCGATGAAGACCCGATTGATCTCGGCAAGCGTTCTCACTCTGGCGCTGCTGATGCCGTCCCTAAGCCGGGCGCAGACAGCATCCCCGGACTCCCAGCCGCCGCAATCCGATGGCGCGCTGGTCACCGACACACCGAGCACCGGCGAAGTTCAGGACGGCGGCGAGATCGTCATCACCGGCTCGCGCATCAAGCGCGCCGAGTTCGACTCGCTCGAGCCGGTCACCGTGGTCTCGAACGAATATCTCAACGCCCGCGGCCTCACCAACGTCGCCGACGCGCTCAACGAGCAGCCGGGCTTCGGCATCCCGCAAAATGCCGAGGGCGGCCAGAGCAGCTACGGCGTCAGCCAGAATTTCGTGAACAAGTTCGGCCTGGGCACCGCGCGCACGCTGACCCTGGTCAACGGCCGCCGCTTCGTCTCGACCAACGCGCCGACCGTGCTCGGCAACCCCGCCGGTCTCCAGGTCGATCTCAACGTCATCAACCCGCTGATGATCGAGCGGATCGAGAATGTCGCGATCGGCGGTGCCCCGATCTATGGCTCGGATGCGATCGCGGGCACGATCAACGTGATCCTGAAGCAGGACTATGAGGGCGTCGAGCTCCAGGGCCTGAGCGGCATCAGCGAGCGCGGCGACAATTTCCGCGCCAATCTCTCGGGCATCGCCGGCTTCAAGTTCGGCTCGGAGGGCAGGGGCCATGTGCTGATTGGCGGCTCCTGGGACCGCAGCGACGGCCTGCGCGCGACCGACCGAGATCGCGCCGCGGCGAGCCTGACCTTCCAGACCAATCCGACCGCGGGTTCGGCCCAGACGCGCATTCCCGGCCGCACTTCGGCGACCGACGGCCGCATCAATACGGGCGTCCCGTACAATGGCGGCTCGACCGACGGCATCCCGAACACGGTGCTGATCGGCAACACGCGCATCTTCACCGAATCCACCTGGGGCCTGATCCTGCCCTACATCCCGGCGAACGGATCGACGCCCGCCAATTTCCAGACCTATAATCCGGCTGACGGCAGCACCGCCGGCTTCGGCGCAGGCGGGCTCAACCGCATCCAGTTCGACGGCAACGGCAACATCATCCCGTTCAATCCGGGCATGCCGTTCGGCAACACCTATGGCAGCGGCGGCGACGGCTTCAACCTGGCCGATACGCGCCCGCTCACCAACGATCTCGAGCGCTACACCGCCAATCTGAACGCCGATTACGAGATCACCTCCAGCATCAAGGCGTTCTTCGAGGGCACCTATTATCACGGCATCGGCCGCGAGGTGATCGACCAGCCGGTGTACAACTCGCCGCTGTTCCCGGGCGGCGTGAACAGCGCCTTGCTCTTCAACATCAACGATCCGCGCCTGAACGCCCAGGCCAAGAGCGTGCTCGCGGGCTATGGCGTCAACAATTTCTACCTCTCGCGCGATTTCGTCGACATCACCAACAGCAAGGCGTCGTCCGAGACCGATGTCTATCGCGGCGTGCTCGGCCTCACCGGCGACTTCCACCTGTTCGGCAAGGCCTTCACCTTCGAGGCATCGGCCAATTACGGCCGCACCGAGGGCTTCTTCCACCAGACTTTGCTCGACCAGCAGAAGTTCGTGAACGCGATCAACAACTGCAATCCGAACCCGATCGTCAACGCGGCACCGGGCGGGATCGCGCCGGTCGCCGATGGCGCCTGCGTCGCGCTCGATCCGTTCGGCCCGGGCCGGCTCAATCCGGCGGCGGTCGCCTATGTGAACTATAATTCGACCGCCCGCTCGGTGATCGAGCAGGAAGTGTACAACATCAACTTCGGCTCTTCGGAGCTGATCAACCTCTGGTCCGGGCCGGTCGGCTTCAACGTAGGCTTCGAGCATCGCCGCGAATATGGTCAGTTCACCCCCGATCCGTTCCAGGTGGCGGGCCGCGGGCGCGGCGCGGCCATCTCGGGCAACGAGGGCAGCTTCCACACCAACGAAGTGTTCGGCGAACTGCTGGTGCCGCTGATCTCGCCCGACAATCATGTCCCGCTGGTCGAGAGCCTGACCGTCGAGGGTCGGGGCCGCTATGTCGACAATTCGGTCAATGGCGGGTTCTGGACCTATACCTATGGCGGCCGCTACCGCCCGATCAGGGACATCGAGTTCCGCGGCAACTTCACCCGTTCGCTGCGCGCGCCGTCGATCGTCGAGCTGTTCACGCCGCAGACCAATGCCGGGTCGTTCTTCCCCGATCCCTGCGACATCGCCAATATCGGCAGCGGCTCGAACCCGACCATCCGCCAGCGCAACTGCGCCGCCTTCTACCAGGCCTATGGCGTCGATCCGGCCACGTTCAGCTCGCTCGCGCGCACCTCGGCGGTGCCGGGGCGGACCGGCGGCAATCCGAACCTGCAGAACGAAGTCGCGGACAGCTACACCTTCGGCGTGGTGCTGCGGCCGCGCTTCATTCCGCGCTTCCAGGCGGCGATCGACTGGAACCGGATCAAGGTGACCGGGAACATCGCCTCGCTGACCGCGGCGAACATCGCCGAGGGCTGTTACGACAATCCGGACTTCGACCTGAGCAATCCGGATGCGGGCAACAGCTTCTGCACCCAGTTCACCCGCGTTCACAGCAGCGATCCGGTGGTGAACGGCCAAATCGCCAGCGACCCCGCCAATCCGGGCATCCGCACCGGTTTCGTCAACGGCGATTTCATGGAGTTCAAGGGGCTGACCGCGCAGGTCGACTATATGCTCCCGCTCGAGGGGATCGGCGTGAACGGTCGCCTGAACTTCGGCGGGTCGTTCTTCTATCTCGACACGCTGCGGTCGTCGAACAACGGCGTCACGGTCGATCCGATGGCAGGCGAGATCGGCACGCCTAAATATAGCGGCCAGGCGAATGTCGCGTTCAGCAGCGACGGCGGCTTCGGGATGACCTTCCAGGCCAATTATACTGGCAAGGCGAAGTACGACATCCTGTTCAACGCCGACAGCCGCGACATCCTCGAGCTGGACAGCCAGTGGCTGTTCAACCTGGGCCTGTCGCAGCGGATCCTCGACAAGGCGACGATGCGGCTCACCGTCACCAACCTGTTCGATACGCCGCCGCCGTTCCCGTACGACGCGGTGTCGGCCTATGACTTGCTCGGCCGCCGTTTCGCGGTGTCGATCAACTACAAGTTCTGATCGTCGGGCCCCGGCGGGCAATCTCCGCCGGGGCTGCGATCCATCTGCAGGCACTCTGCATTTGCGAAGGCCCGAAGAAGAGGCGTCCGGAGATCGATCCAAATTGAAAGCAATTTACCCGCTGACCTAACATGGGTTAGTCAGCGGGGCGCGATCCGCAGAAATCCGTCGTTCTTCAGATAAGTAGAATTCCGGATCATACTTCGGAATGTCGCATTTATTTGATTTTGCACTGCAAAATGGACTCGCCGGCAGGCCCGGCGGACGAACTAATTTCCTATTATCCTTGGATCGGGGACCGTGAACGCGCGGTCGTCTATCCAGTGGGGACTTGGGAATGAACTGGTTCACGGCAAATGCGCCAATCCGCCTGAAGCTGATCATCGCTTTCGGCTCGATGTGCGCGCTGACGGCGATTGCGCCCCTCGCGGCGCTGCTTTTCGGTGCGGGGACGGCGATCGTCGCGGGCGGTATCGCGACCCTGGTCGCGGCGGTGTTAGGCGCCTGGTATCGGTACGCGATCTCCACGCCTTATGTCGGCACGGTGGTGCGCATGGAGGCGCTCGCCGCCGGCGATCTCACCAGCCCGATCGCGTTCACCGACTATCGCGACTGTGTCGGCCGCATGACCAAGGCGATGTTCGCCTTTCGCGATTCCGCCCAGGCGCAGCTGACCCTCAATGCCGAGGCGGAGAAGCATGCGGGGATCGTCCGCGGCATGACCGCCAACCTGCGCCAGCTCGCGAGCGGAGACCTGACCGCGGACATCGTCGAGGAGTATCCGGCCGCCTATGCCGAGCTGCGTGCCAATTTCAACGAGGCGCTGGCATCGCTGCGTGAGCTGATCGGATCGGTGGGTGAGAGCAGCACTGCTATCCGCACCGGATCGGGCGAGATCGCGCATGCTTCCGAGAATCTGGCGCGCCGGACCGAAGCGAATGCCGCGAGCCTGGAGCAGACCTCGGCGGCGATCACGCAGATGGACGGGCGCCTCAAGGCCGCAGCCGCCTCGTCGGCAAGGACCGTCGAGCGCGCCGACGGCGCGCTGGCGACGGTGACCGAAGGCCGCGGCGTCGCCGATGAGGCGGTGCAGGCGATGGGCCGCGTTAGCGAAAGCGCCAAGGGCATCGACAGCGTGATCGAGGGCCTCGACAAGATCGCGTTCCAGACCCGCGTCCTCGCAATGAACGCGGCGGTCGAGGCCGGCCGCGCCGGCGAGGCGGGCCGCGGCTTCGCCGTCGTCGCCGATCTGGTCTCCGCACTTGCGATGCGTGCCGAGGAAGAGGCCGGTCGAGCCCGCGACCAGCTCACCGCCACCCAGACCGACATCGTCACCGCGGTGGGCATGGTCCAGCGTGTCGACGGCGCGCTGGCGGACATCACCGAGAGCGTCGGCGAAGTGCACCAGCTGCTCGGCGTCATGGCCGAGGACAATCGCGCGCAATCGACCGCGATTGGCGAGATCAGCTCTGCGATCATGCTGATGGACCAGTCGACCCAGCAGAATGCGGCGATGGTCGAGCAGACCTCGGCGGCGACGCGCAACCTGCGCGCCGAGATCGAGGGGCTTTCCGAAAAAGCCGGTCGCTTCCGCACCCAGGCAACGACGGCTGGTCGCCGCCTGGCAGCGGTTCCCGCCGCGGGCGTCTCGCTCCACTGAGGACTCTCTAGATCCTCCCCTGGCGGGGAGGATTTCAGCCCCTAGTAGAGACCGCCCAATGCCCGGACCGTATCGGTCGCGATGCCGAGCTGGCGTGAGCGGGTGTCGAGCAGCGCGCGCTCGGCATCTAGCGCGGCGGTCTGCGCGATCGTCACTTCCAGATAGTCGGCGGCGCCGTCGCGGTAGCGGGTGAGCGCCAGGTCGCGGGTCTTCTCCGCGGCAGCGACGGCATCGCGCTGGTTGCGCTCCTGATCGATCAGGTGACGCCCGGCGGCGAGATCGTCCTCGACCTCGCGGAATGCGGTGAGCACGGTCTCGCGGTAATTGGCCGCGGCCTCGTCATATTGGGCGCGTGAGATGCGGACATTGGCGCGCCGTGCGCCGCCGTCGAAGATCGCCAGGGCCGCCGAAAGCGGACCCAGCGCCCAGAAGCTGTTGGCGGTGCTCAGCAGCTTGCCGCTCGAGGCCTCGAACCCGCCCGCCGCGCCGAGCGAGATGCTCGGGAACAGTGCCGCCCTGGCGACGCCGATCTGCGCGTTGGCGGCGGCGACGCGGCGCTCGGCGGCGGCGATGTCCGGCCGCCGCTCGAGCAGCGTCGAGGGCAGGGTGGCGGGGATCGCGGGCGGTGCGATCAGCGCGTCGTCTACGGGGATCGAGAAGCTCGACGGACTCTCGCCGATCAGTACGGCGATGGCATGCTCGTCGCGCGCACGATCGGCGGCGACGGAGTCAAGCTCGGCCTTGGCGCTGGAGAGCTGGCTCTGCGCGCGGCTGACGTCGATGCCGGAGGCGATGCCGCCGGAATGGCGCGTGTCGGTCAGGTCATAGGCGCGTTGAAACGCGTCCACCGTCTGACGCAGCAGCACGATCCGCGCGTCGAGGCCGCGCATGTCGAAATAGGCCGCGGCGAGCTGCGCCTGGAGGCCGAGCCGCACCCCAGCGAGATCGGACTCGCTCGCCTGCGCATTGGCCTCGCTCGCCTTCACCGAATTGCGCACCCGGCCGAACAGGTCGATCTCATAGCTGAGCGACGCGCCGATCTGGCTGTTGTTGTAGGTCGCGGCGCTGCCCGGCGAGAGCGGGCGTCCGGCGGAGACGCGGTCGCGCTGCGTGCTTCCGCCGAGATCGACTTCGGGCAGCAGGTCCGCGCGGGTGCGGCGGACGAGCGCGGCGGCCTGTTCGTAGCGCGCCGCGGCGGCGGCGAGGCTGGGACTGCCCGACTCGATCCGCTCCTCGAGCCCGCTCAGCGTGGAATCGCCGAAGATCTCCCACCATTTGCCGGCAGCGGGCACGTCGGTCCCCGCGGTCTGCCAGGGCCCGCCTTCCTTGTAGGCGGGCGCCGTCACGACTTCCGGCCGGTGATAGTCGGGCGCCATCGAGCAGCCCGCCAGCGCCAGCGCGGTCGAGGCGATCAGGGCAAGCTTATTTGCCCGCATTGGGGAGCACCTTCACCGCGTCGCCGGTCTGGAGCGAGTCCGGCGGGTTGTCGATCACCCGGTCATTGGCGGAGAGGCCTGCGGTGATCTCGACCACCTTGCCCTGGTCGTTGCCGATCGTGACGGTGCGCAACTGCGCCTTGCCGTCGGGTCCGACCACCGCGACCTGGGTGCCCTTGGCGCCGATGACCAGCGCGCTCGGCGGCAGGGTCACGGTGCCGCCCGCGCCGTGGAGCGGGAAGCTCGCCTGGGCATAGGAGCCGGGCTTGAGCGCGCGATCGCCATTGGGCGCCTGGAGCTCGACCAGCACCGTGCCCGAATTCGGATCGACCGCGCCGGCCGTGCGTGTCAGCGTCGCGGTGAAGGTCCGGCCGGAATATTCGGGAAGCGTGAGGCTCACCTCCATCCCCGGATGGATCTGCCCGGAAAATGCCTGGGGTACCTTCACATAGGCGCGGATCCGGCTGACATCGGCGACGGTGAACAGCGGCGTCGAGCTGGCATTGCCCGAGACGACCAGCGCGCCGATCTCGGTCGAGCGGCTGGTGACGACGCCGTCGAACGGCGCGACCAGTCGCGTGAATCCGGTCAGGGCCTGGAGCCGTGCGACATTGGCGCGTGCGGCGTTGGTCACTGCCGACTTGGCGGCGAGATCGCCCTGCTTCTCGTCGGTTTCCTGCTTCGACACGGCATCCTTGGCGAGCATCGTGCTCCAGCGCGTCGCGGTGGTCGCGGCGAGCGCCTGGTTCGCGCGCGCGGTCTGCAGGTCGGCGCGCGCCGCGGCGAGCTGCTGGTCGACATCGGGCGCGTCGAGGATCGCGAGGACCTGGCCGCGTCGCACCGGATCGCCCAGATCGACCAGCCAGCGCCGGACATAGCCGGTGGTGCGGGCATAGATCGGCGCGTTGTTGAGCGCCTGCAGGTTGGCGGGCAGGCGCAGCGCGTCGCTCGCCGCCGCTGCGGTCGGGTGGATCACGGTCACGTTCGGGACGGCCTGTTCGGCGGTCCAGGACGCGAGGCGCTGCTCGGAACCGGCGCGGGTAGCGATCCCGGCCGCGACGACGCCGACCGCGACGAGCGCGGCGATGCCGCCGCCGATTTTGAGCCGGCTGTTGCCGTTCTCAGGCATGTGCTTCCTCCAATGGGATGGGCCGGTCCGCACCGGCCGTGCCGGCCTTGCGCTTGTGGACGAGGCTGAAGATGACGGGGACGAACATCAGGGTGGCGAAGGTGGCGACGACCAGGCCGCCGATCACGGCGCGGCCGAGCGGGGCGTTCTGCTCGCCGCCCTCGCCGAAGCCCATCGCCATGGGCAGCATGCCGATCACCATCGCGAGCGCGGTCATCAGCACCGGGCGGAAGCGGACAAGGCCTGCCTCCAGCGCCGCCGCGGTCGAATCGCCCAGCTCGGCGAGCCGCTCACGGGCAAAGCTGACCACCAGGATCGAGTTCGCCGTCGCCACGCCCATGCACATGATCGCGCCGGTGAGCGCGGGCACCGACAGGGTCGTGCCGGTTGTGAACAGCATCCAGATGATGCCAGCGAGCGCGCCGGGCAGCGCGGTGATGATCACGAACGGATCGAGCCAGCTCTGGAAGTTCACGACGATCAGGAGATAGATCAGCACGATCGCGCCGATCAGGCCGAAAGCAAGGCCGGAAAAGGCGCTGTTCATCGTCGCATACTGACCGCGCATCGTCACGGTCACGCCCTTGGGCGCCTGGTCCTTGAGCTGCTTGAGCACCTTGTTGATGTCGCCCGAGACCGCGCCCAGGTCGCGCCCGTTGGGGGTCGCGAAGATGTCGACCACCGGTGCGATATTGTAGTGCGAGACGACTGCGGAGGCGTTGCTGCGCGTGATCGTGCCGATGCCGCCCAGCACCTGGTCCTCGCCGTTTCCGGTGCCGGTCACCGGGATGTTGGAGAGGTCGCTGATCGAACCGACCCGGTATTCCGGGGTCTGCGCGACCACCGCATAGGATACGCCATTGTCGGGGTTGAGATAGAAGACCGGCGCGGTCTGCGACGTGCCGGCGAGCGAGCTGGCGACGCTGGTGGTCACGTCGCGCTCGGTCAGCCCGAGCTGGCCGATCCGACTGCGGTCGATGTTGACGTTGAGCTGCGGATAGCGCGACGATTGCTGGATGCGCGCATCGGCGACGCCGGGGATCGTGGTGATCCGCCGCAGGATCTTGCGGGCATACGCGGCGTTGGCATCGGCATCGCGGCCGGTGACCTGGATGTCGATCGGCGCGGGGGCGCCGAAGTTCAGGATCTGGCTGGTGATGTCGGCCGGCAGGAACGAGAAGGTCGAGCCCGGGAACGCCTTGGGCAGCTCCTCGCGCAGCTTCTCGACATAGCGCGCGGTCGGCGCATGATCCTTGGAAAGCTGGATCAGTATGTCGCCGTCCTGCGGGCCGATCGTGCCCGAATTGTTGTAGGTCGTGTTGATCGAGCTGACCGGCAGGCCGATATTGTCGACCACCGATACCAGCTCGTTCGCCGGGATCACCTCGCGGATGCGCCGCGCGATGCGGTCGAACTGCGCCGAGGTATCCTCGATGCGCGAGCCCACCGGCGCGCGGACATGGATCGCCATCGCGCCGGCATCGACCGACGGGAAGAAATTCTGCCCGAGATAGGGCACGAGCAGGAACGACAAGCCGACGACCGCGAGGAAGCCGAGGATGAACGGTCGCGGCACGCCCAGCGCCTTTTCGAGCAGCCTGCCATAGCCGGCGCGGATCGCCTCGAAGCGATGCTCGAAGCCGCGCTGGAAGCGCACCAGCGGGTTGCGCGATCCGGGCGCGCCGGCCTCGTGGAGATGTCCCGGCGCATGCGGCCGGAGCAGGTACATCGCCATGGTCGGCACCAGCGTGCGTGACAGCACGAACGACGCGATCATCGCGAAGACGACGGCCAGCGCGAGCGGCACGAACAGGAAGCCGGCAACGCCAGGCAGGAAGAACATCGGCACGAACACGATGCAGATGCAGAGCAGCGAGACGAAGGCTGGCGTCACGATCTGCTGCGCGCCGTCGAGGATCGCCTGGCGCACCGGCTTGCCCTGCTCGAGGTGCCAGTTGATGTTCTCGATCGTCACCGTCGCGTCGTCGACCAGGATCCCGACCGCGAGACTCAATCCGCCCAGGGTCATGATGTTGAGCGTGTTGCCGGTCGCCGAGAGCGCGATGATAGCCGAGAGCACCGCGAGCGGGATCGAGATCGCGATGATCACCGTCGAGCGCCACGATCCGAGGAACAGCAGGATCATCAGCGAGGTGAGCGCCGCGGCGATTGCGCCTTCCTTGACCACGCCCTCGACAGCCGCCTTCACGAACAGCGACTGGTCGCCGATCGGGACGATCTTGAGCGTGTCGGGCAGGTTCTCCTGGATCTTGGGCAGCGCGTCCTTGACGCCCTGGACGATCGCCAGGGTCGAGGTCGCGCCGTTCTTGAGGATCGTCATCAGCACCGAGCGCGATCCGTCGACATGGACGACGTTGGTCTGCGGCGCGGTGCCGTCGCGGACATGCGCCACGTCGCGCATATAGATGGTCGCGCCGTTGACGACCTTGACCGGCAGCGCGTTGAGCTCGTCGATCGATCCGGGCGCGTTGTTCAGCCGGATGCTGTACTGATAGCCGCCGATCTTGGCGAAGCCGGCCGGGTTGATCTGGTTCTGCGCGGCGATCGCGTTGCCGACATCCTGCGCGGAGAGACCCTTGGACTGGAGCGCCTGGGGATCGAGGTCGATCTGGATCTGGCGCTGCTTGCCGCCCGAAGGATAGGGGATCGCGGCGCCGGGCACGGTGACGAGGCTGGTGCGCACCGTGTTCTGCGCGACGTCGAACAGCTGACCTTCGGACATGCCCCGTCCCGACAGAGCGAGCTGGATGATCGGAACGGTCGACGCGTTGTAGTTGAGGATCAGGGGCGGCGTGATGCCGGGGGGCAGCTGCTTGAGCACCGTCTGCGACACCGAGGTCACCTGCGCGGTGGCGGTGCGGATGTCGGCGCCGGGCTGGAAATAGATCTTCACCACGCCGATGCCGGGCATCGACTGGCTCTCGATATGATCGATGTCGTTGACCGTGGTGGTCAGCACGCGCTCGAACGGCGTGATGATCCGGCCCGACATCTCGTCGGGCGAGAGACCGCTATACTGCCATGCGGTGGCGATCACCGGCACGCGGATATCGGGGAAGATGTCCACCGGCGTCCGGATCGCGGCGAGCACGCCGAGGATCAGGATCAGGATGGCCATGACGATGAAGGTAAGCGGACGCGCCAGCGCGGTCCGGACGATTCCGATCAAGGGCGACTGCTCCGGTCAAGGCTCTCGGCGGCGGAACTGGGGAGGAGGGGCATCGGCAACAACTCCATACGAAGGTGTGTAGCGTCACTCCCCAGTTCGCTACCGCAGCAAAATTCCCTTGAGCGCGCTCAATGATCCGCGTCCAATATTGTTTTCGGCATGATCGATACGTATAGCGTATCAATCATGGAGCTACGTCACCTTCGCTATTTCATCGGTGTTGCTGAGGAATTGCACTTCGCGCGTGCAGCGACGCGGCTGGGCATCTCGCAGCCGCCGCTCAGCCAGCAGATCGGTCAGCTCGAGCAGGAGCTCGGCGTGCGGTTGTTTGACCGCACCAGCCGCAGCGTGAAGCTTACCAGTGCCGGTTCCGCCTTCCTGCCGGAAGCGCGCGCGACGCTCGAGAAGGCCAGTCGCGCGATAAACGTTGCGCATCGGGCTTCACGGGGTGAGCTCGGCGAGCTCAACCTGGGGTTCAACGCATCGGCGCCGTTCGTGCCGATGATCGCGCGGTCGATCTATGCTTTTCGGCAGACCTGGCCCGACGTGAAGCTCAACCTCACCGAGGTCGGGGGGCGCACGCACACGACGCAGCTGGTCGACCATGCCCTGGACGCCTGTTTCGTGCGGGGCAGCGCGCGGCCGGAGATGTGCGACGATATCGAGGTGGCGCCGATCCTGCGCGAACGGCTGTTCGTGGCGCTGCGACCCGACCACCGGCTCGCCCGGCGCAACGAGCTGCACCTGCGCGACCTCGCCGGCGAACCACTGCTGATCTACAAGCGCGAGCATTGCGCGGTCTTCACCGAGGAGCTGTTCGCGATGCTGCGCGGCGCCGACGTCGAGCCCATGGTGGCGCACGAGGTTAGCGAGATCTCGACGCTGTTCGGGCTGGCCGCGGCCGGGATCGGGCTTTGCGTGATCGCGGAATCGATGTGCGCGCTGCAATCGGCGAAGCTGGTCTATCGCCCGCTCGCCGATCCCGAATCCACCACGGCGATATGGCTTGCCCATCTGCGCGAGGGCACCAGCCTGCCGTGCCGCAATTTCCTCAAGATCATCGAGAAGGAAGCCAGGGTGGACGCGTAGCGGTCAGGCGGCCCATTCGGCGACGTTGGCCTCGCCGCCGATCAGCGCCAGCCCGTGCGCGATCGAGGTGAGCTCGCCGCCGGTCGCAAGCCGCTCTTCGCCGAACCGGGCCGCGAACATCGCGCGGATGGCCGGGATCAGCGACGATCCGCCGGTCAGGAAGACCCGGTCGATCGCCTCCGTGTCCGCGCCGGCCTTGGCAAGCGCCGCGTCGATCGTCTGCGCGATCCGCGCCAGATCCTCCGCGATCCAGCTCTCGAACTCGGCGCGGCTGACCTCGGCCTCGATCTCCAGCCCGGCACCGCTGAAGCGGAACCCGGCACGGTCCGCGCTCGACAGGCTGCGCTTGAGCTGTCCGACCGCGTCGTAGAGCGGATAGCCGAGCTCATTGTCGATCAGCGCGATCATCCGCCCGATCGCCTCGGGCTCGACGGCGCTGCGCTGCAGGCGGCCGAGCTCGTCCATCGTCCGCCGGTTGCGCATCAGTGCGAGGCGCGACCAGTCGGCGAAATCGGCGAAATAGCTGCGCGGGATCTCCAGGATCTTGTCGAACGAGCGGTAGAGCCCGCCCTTGCCGAGCATCGGCAGGATCAGCCGGTCGACGATGCGATAGTCGAAACGATCACCGGCGATGCCGATGCCTGCCGATCCCATCGGAATGCAGCGCCGCGCGGCGCCGGGCTCCGCAACGCGGACGATCGAGAAGTCGCTGGTGCCGCCGCCGAAATCGGCGACCAGGATCGTCGCCGGCTCGGTCAGGCGCGAGGCATAGCTATAGGCCGCGCCCAGCGGCTCGTAGACATAGTGGATCTGCGCGCCGAAGCCTTCGAACATCTTGTCGTAGCGCTGGCGGGCGAGCGCCGGATCGGCGCGCGCGCCGGCATATTCGACCGGTCGCCCGACCACGATCTGCGCGGGCCGGTCGCCCAGTCCACCGCCGGCATGCGCGACCAGCCGCCCAAGAAACAGCCGTCCCAGCTCCTCGAACCGGTAGCGTTTCTCGAACACTGTCGCATGCTCGAACAACGGACTCGCCGCGACGCTCTTGAACGACTGGATGAAGCGGCTGTCGTGCGGCCATTCGAGATATTCGGCGATCGCCCAGGGACCTGCCTCGTGCGCGATCCCGCCGCGCGCCGCGTCGTCGTGCCAGAAGCATAAAGCCGAGCGGAACACCGCGCCGGTGGCATGCTCGCCGACGAACGGCACCAGCTCGGACGCGCCGCTGCCGTCGGCGCGCGAGACGACACTGTTGGTCGTGCCGAAATCGAGCCCGAGGGCCGGGGCCGCACCGCTGTGCATATCGATCTCCGATGGTCTGGATCCCGCCCGGCGACGGGGCGGCGCCTGTCGCACGAGGCAGCCCGAAGCGCAACCCGGCCTTGTAATGTAGGATTTGGAATCCGAGAGCGGAGCCGGGAAAAAATGGTGTCGAGGCATCCAAAAAAGGGGAGTGACAATCAAGACACGCGCACGAGTCAACTTCGTCAACCGATGGTGCATCTCATTTCAGCTTGAGGGGCAGCCCCGCGGCCATGAAGACGGCTTCACTCGCGGATGCGGCGACGATCTGGTTGATCTCGCCTGCCACGTCGCGGAAGCGCCGGGCCAGCGCGTTGTCGGGCACGATGCCGAGGCCGACTTCGTTGGCGACGAGAATGACCGGTCCGGCGGCATTTTTGATTGCCCTGGCGAGGTCCCGGGCGTGTTCGACATGGTCCCGTTCGGCGAACATGAGGTTGGAGGCCCAGAGCGTCAGGCAGTCGACCAGCAGCACGCGGTCCGGCCGGGCCTCCGTCTGGATGACATCGGCAATGTCGATCACTGCCTCGATCGTCCGCCAGCGTTGGCCGCGATCACTGCGGTGCCGGGCGATGCGGGCCGCCATTTCGTCGTCGAGCGCCTGTGCGGTGGCGACGAAAATCAGTTCGCCGGGTAGCGCCTCGGCGCGTTGCTGCGCATAGCGGCTCTTGCCGGATCGGGCGCCGCCAAGGACCAACAGGCTGGAGTGCGAACCGGGTTGCATCGCGCCGCCCTAACAGACGGATGGGTTGTCACGCGAGGGGGAAGGACGACGGGTGCAGGGCTGGACGTTTCATGGCGGAAGACTGAGCGAGGCGCGGCGTGCCTATCCGGATGCGCCGGGGCCGTGGCTCGATCTGTCGACCGGGATCAACCCGCACGCCTGGCCGGGCGTGGCCGATGCGGAGATCGACTGGCGAGCGCTGCCCGATGCCGATGAGCTTGCCGAACTGGAGCGCGTGGCGGCGGAGTATTTCGGAACGGCGGCGGAGCGGGTCTGCGCCTTGCCCGGCACCGAGATCGGATTGCGGTTGCTGGGCGGACTCGGGCTCCCTGAACCGGCCTGGCATGTCGCGCCCGGCTACCGGACGCACGGCGAAGTGTTTGACGAAAGCGCAGCGATCGATCGGCATGCGCTGGCGGAGAAGCTGGTCGGCGGCGGCACGGTCCTGCTTGCCAATCCGAACAATCCCGACGGCCATGTCTTCGCGCCGGAGGCATTGCTGCGGCTCGCGCGAGGATCGGATGGATGGCTCGTCCTCGACGAAGCCTTTGCCGATGCCTCGCCGGCGGTCAGCCTGGTGCCGCATCTGGGGGAAGAATCCCGGGTGCTGGTCCTGCGGTCGTTCGGCAAGTTCTTCGGACTGGCCGGGGTGCGGCTCGGCTTCGCCATCGGGCCGGAGGGGCTGATGGCAGCCTTGCGTCAAAGGCTGGGGAGCTGGCCGGTCTCCGCTGCGGCGATGCGGATCGGGATCGGGGCGTATCGGGATGGCGCCTGGATCGCCGCGATGCGCGAGAGGCTGGCGACGGACGCGGCGGCGCTCGACACGGTGCTGGCCCGGCATGGCTTCGATCCCGTCGGCGAATGCCCGCTGTTCCGCCTGATCGCGGTGCGCGACGGCGCTTCGCTGTTCGACCGGCTGGCGCGGCGCGGCATCCTGACACGGCCGTTCGACTATGCGCCGACCTGGCTGCGGCTCGGCCTGCCGGGAAGCGACGAGGGACTTGCAAGGCTCGATCGGGTGCTGGCGGATGGCTGAACCGGTGGCGCTGCTGGCGCTGGCGATCGATGCGGCAATCGGCTGGCCCGCCGCGCTCTATGCGCGGATCGGGCACCCCGTCGGCGGGTTCGCGCGACTCATCGATGCGTGCGAACAGGCATGGAACCGCGCCTCGTATCCGAACCGCACGCGTCGGATCACGGGCGTCGTGACGGTCCTGCTGCTGTTGCTGGTTGCAGGGGGCGGTGGTTTCGCGATCCAATATACATTGTACCATGCGCTCGGCGCCTGGAGTTGGCCACTGGTCGCTCTGCTCGCCGCGCCGGGGCTGGCGCAGCGCAGCCTGTACGATCATGTCGGGCCGGTCGCGCAAGCATTGGAGGCGGGCGATCTGGTGGGCGCCCGGTCCGCGGTAAGCCATATCGTCGGACGCGACACCACAACGCTCGACGAGGCCGGCATCAGCCGTGCCGCGATCGAGAGCCTGGCCGAAAGCTTCTGCGACGGCGTCGCGGCGCCGCTCTTCTGGCTTATGCTGCTCGGCCTGCCCGGCATCTGGGCGTACAAGGCGATCAATACCGCCGACAGCCTGATCGGTCATCGCGAGGAACGCTGGCGCGCGTTCGGCTGGGCGGCGGCGCGGACCGATGATCTCGTCAACCTGATCCCGGCGCGGATCGCCGGGCTGGCGGTTTGCGTCGCGGGTATGGGCGGCTTTGCGACGATGTGGCGCGATGCGGGCAAGCATGCCTCGCCCAATGCAGGCTGGCCCGAAGCGGCGATGGCCGGCGCGTTAGGGCTTAGACTGGCAGGACCTGTCGCCTATGACGGCGCGATGCACGACAAATCCTGGATCGGCGAGGGCCGCACCGATGCGCGCGCCGCCGATATCCGCCGCGCGCTCGGCGTCTATGTCCGCGCCTGCCTGCTGTTGTGGCTGATCGGCGGGGGTGTCGCTTGGGCACTTTGATGCTCCAGGGCACCGGGTCCGATGTCGGCAAGTCGGTGCTGGTCGCCGGGCTCTGCCGCGCGCTCGCCAATCGCGGGCTCAAGGTGCTGCCGTTCAAGCCGCAGAACATGTCGAACAATGCCGCGGTCACCATCGATGGCGGCGAGATCGGCCGGGCGCAGGCGCTCCAGGCGATCGCCTGCCGGGTCGAGCCGCATACCGACATGAACCCGGTGCTGCTCAAGCCCCAGGCCGATCGCACCTCGCAGCTTGTCGTCCATGGCAAGGTGCGCGGATCGCTGGGCGCAGGCAATTTCCGCGCCGCGCGGGGCGCGCTGCTCGGCGAGGTGCTGGAGAGTTACGCCCGGCTGCGCGCGGCATGCGATGTGGTTGTGGTCGAAGGCGCGGGATCGCCCGCCGAGATCAACCTGCGTGCGGGCGACATCGCCAATATGGGGTTCGCCCGCGCCGCCGATGTGCCGGTAGTGCTGGTCGGCGATATCGACCGCGGCGGCGTGATCGCGGCGATCGTCGGCACGCGGACGGTGATCGATCCCGAGGACGCCGCGATGATCCGCGGGTTCCTGATCAACAAGTTTCGCGGCGATCCGGCGCTGTTCACCGACGGATACGCGCAGATCGAGACGCTATCGGGTTGGCGGGGGTTCGGCGTGGTGCCGTGGCTCGCCGCTACCGCGCGGCTGCCGAGCGAGGACGCGGTGATCCTCGAACGGCCGATGGCGGGGGAGAGCGAAAGGCTGGTGATTGCCTGTCCGATCCTGCCGCGCATCTCCAATTTCGACGATCTCGATCCGCTCAAGCTCGAGCCCGGGATTTCGCTCCGGATGATCCCACCGGGCCAGCCAATCCCTGCCGACGCGGCGCTGGTCGTGCTCGCGGGCTCCAAGGCGACGATCGCCGATCTTGCGACGCTCAGGGCCGAGGGTTGGGACGTCGACATCCGCGCGCATCATCGGCGCGGCGGCGCCGTGCTTGGGCTGTGCGGCGGCTATCAGATGCTCGGCAGGCGGCTGTCCGATCAGCATGGGATCGAGGGCGCGGCGGGAAGCGTCGCAGGACTGGGGCTGCTCGATGTTGAGACCGTTCTGACCTCCGAAAAGGCGCTGCGGCGCGTGGCGGGCACGGCGCTGGGCGCGCGGTTCGACGGCTACGAGATGCATATGGGCGAGACCTCGGGTCCCGATACCGCGCGGCCGATGGCAGTATTTAACGACGGCGGTCAGGACGGTGCGATCAGCGCCGACGGCAGCGTGATGGGCAGCTATGTTCATGGGCTGCTGTCCGATCCTGCCCAGCGAACGGCGTTGCTCGACCGGATCGGGGTTGCGGGCGGCGGACGCGACTATCGCGCTTCGATCGATACCGCGCTCGACGAGATTGCGGCAGCGCTGGAGGAGCATGTCGACATAGACGGGCTGCTCGCCCTGTCAGAAGCGGCTCGCGACTAGCAGGGCGAGCAGCAGCCCGGTCTCGACCAGCTCGATCCCGGCGCCGTGGCAGTCGCCCGAGATGCCGCCGATCCGCTGGCGCAGCCACAGCCACCAGCCGGCGATCAGCAGCGGCGCGGCGAGGATTGCGGGGGCGAGGAGCGCGCTTGCGGCGAGCACGGCAAGCCAACCGGCGACGTCCTGGACGCGAACGACCGATGTGAAGCGTGCCGCAAGGCCGACATGCAGCGGCGGCAGCCAGCGCGTCCAGACCAACGGCCCGATGCGAGCCGCGAAGGGGATGAGGAGGAGCGGGAGGAACAGCTTCGCTTCGACCAGCCCGTGCAACAGCACCAGCTTGGCGATCAGCTGGAGCGCGATCGCGACGACACCGAAGCTGCCGACATGCGGATCGGCCAGGACGGCGAGCATGCGTTCGCGGTCCTTGTGCGCGGCGCCGCTGGCGTCGGCGAGGTCGGACAGGCCATCGAGGTGCAGCGCGCCGGTCACCGCGACCCAGGCGACGAGGCCGGCAAGCGCACCCGTCGACGGATCGAGCCTTGCACCGGCCCAGGCCGAACCGGCGACGACGAGTCCGACGACGAGCCCCACGGCGGGGAACCAGCGCATCGATCTGGCGAAGTCGGCGTCATCGCCCCGTACCCTTGGCATCGGCAGGCGGGTGAGGAATTGCAGTGCGAGGATGAAGCCCTTCATGGCCGAAGTCCGACAAGCTGAGCCGAAGGTGGCCCGCCCGGCCAGACACGGAGCGACAGCAGCGCGGCATAGGGCAGCTCGAACGCCCAGAGCTGGCGCTGGTCAAACCCGCAGAGCGTGGCGAGAGCGGCTCGCATCGCGCCGCCATGCGTGACGACCAGCGTCGGGCGCGGCGGTAGATCGGCGATGGCGGCGGACACGCGTGCGACAAGAGCCGACCAGCGTTCGCCTTCGGGCGGAGGAAAGCTGTCCGGGTCGCTCCAGAAGCGACCGAGCACGTCGGCATCGATCTCGGCACTGGTCAGACCGTCCCAGGCACCGAAGTCGAGCTCGCGCCAGCGCGCATCGACGGCGACCGGCAAGCCCCGTGCTACCCCGATCGCGTCGGCTGCGGCACTGGCTCGATGCAGATCTGAGGTTACGATCGCCTCGATGCCGGGCATGCCCGCCTGCGCGACGCAGGCGGTGATCCCGTCCGGGGTAGACGCAACATCGCTATGGCCGAGCATGCGCCCGGCGATCTCAGGCGCTCCGTGCCGAAGCAGATGGAGCGCGAAATCCGTCATCCGGCTTCCGAAACCCCGGCCTCGGCAAAAGTCGCCATGTTGGCATGTGCTGCGACGGCGACGCGGATCACGCCGGTGGCGACCGCCGCGCCGCTGGCTTCGCCCAGCCGCATGCCGAGCGAGAGCAGCGGGATGAGTCCCAGCCGGTCGAGCAGTCGGGCATGGCCCGGTTCGGCCGAGACATGGCCGGCGACGCAATGATCGGTGATCGCCGGGAATGCCGCTGCCAGCGGTGCCACGCTCGCGCAGCTGATGAAGCCGTCAAGTACCACGGGCACGCCAAGCTGGCGCGCGCGCACCACGGCGCCGGCAATCGCCGCGATCTCGCGGCCGCCGAGCCGGCGGAGCGTTTCGAACGGCGTTGCCGGAGCATCCGCATGAAATGCCAGGCCGCGTTCCACCACCTCGGTCTTGCGCGCGATGCCGGCGGCGTCGACGCCGGTACCCGGGCCGACCCAATCGGATGCCCTGCCGCCGAAGCTGCGTGCGCAGAGGGCGGCGGCGGCAGTCGAGTTGCCGATGCCCATCTCGCCGACCGCCAGCAGGTCGAGGTCGGCATCGACCGACGCCGCGCCCGCGTTGATCGCGGTCAGGCATGCGTCTTCGTCCATCGCCGGTGCGATGGTGAAATCCGCGGTGGGCCGGTCGAGATCGAGCGGGACGACCTGCAACTCCATGCCCGCCGCGCCCGCGAGCGCGTTGATTGCGGCACCACCGCGTTCGAAGTTGCGGACCATCTCGACGGTGACGGCCGCGGGGAAGGCGCTGACGCCGTGCACGGTCACGCCGTGATTGCCGGCGAACACCGCCGCGCGAACCCGATCCAGCACCGGAACCGCGCGTGCCTGCCAACCGGCGAGGAATATCGCGACGTCCTCCAGCCGGCCGAGCGATCCCGCCGGCTTGGTGAGCTGGCCTTGCCGCGCGCGGGCTGCGGCGATCGCTGCGGCATCGGGGGCGGGCAATGCCTGCAGCGCGCGCGCAAAGTCCGCGGGGGAGCTGAAAGCGCTCATTCCGCGACAAACCCTGGCGGGGGCGTGCGCGTGATGAAATGCCCCTTCACGCCTTGCGGCCACTTCGCGAAGGGTACGCGGCCATGCGCGCTGGCGGCATATTCGACGGCATAGTCCAGGATGGCACGAGCGGAATCCTCTTCAGGCATGAATCGGCCGAGCACATAGCCGACCTTGTCCGGTGCGCGCAGGTGCACCGTGCAGAATTGTTCGCAGGCAAACAGGCATGGCATCTCCTGGATCGCCACGCCGGTGTAGCGGCTGTCGCTGGCGCGCACCGACCGGAGCGCGGCGACCAGGCGTTGGCCGCCGCGCATGCCATCGGCATCCTCGCGCGCTTCCGCCGAATGGCGGCAGGTGTTGCAGGCGACCACCGCCGGGCCATCAGCCACACGCTTCAGCATCACGCCCTCTGGAGGCGAGCCGCTGCCGGTGCGCTTGGCAGGCCGATCCGGACCAGCAGATGGTAGAGCGCGAGCAGGCCGAACAGGATCGCGCCGTTCCGGGCGAACTGGCGCACCAGCACCTCGAGCGTATAGGCCGTCTCGATCCCGCCGAGGAACAGCGCCCAGACCAGAGCGACAAGCTTGAACGCGATGAATGCCGCGACATAGCCTGCCACCAGCCGGACCGGGAAGGAAGCGCTGCCTAATCGCGCGAGCACGGCATATGTCGCGAGCGCCGAGCCCAGCGCTGCGGTGAGCAGATCGGCGGCCCACAACAGCGTCTGAAACGAATGTGGGTCGCCGAGCAGGGCGACCCCTACCGCCCGGCTGACGAACCAGGAGAGCAGCATCAGGATCAGGCCGTCGCGCTGGCGCATATGAAGCGCGGCGAGCGCGGCGAGCGCCGGGTACGGCGTCGCGCAGGCCAATACCAGCGCCGTGACGGTGCTCGCCACGGTGAGCAGCACGATCCAAAGCGTCGATGCACGGGCAGTCGAAACAGATCCGGTCATGGTCGTCTCCATCGGGTTCAGGCGGGGAATGCTGGAGGTGGCGCGGGGCATCAGAAGCGGCCCCGGACGCCGGCATAGACGCTGCGGCCGACCGTGCCGAAGCGGAAGGCGGTCATATAGTGCTCGTCGAACAGGTTCTCGGCGCGGGCAAACACGCGCAGCTGCTTCGAAACGGCGAACTCGGCGCGCAGATCGACCAAGGTATAGGCGTCGAGCACCTGTGCATTGGAGGCATTGTCGAAGCTCTTGCCCGACCAGCGCACGGCCGCTCCCGTGGTCAGCCCGAACGGCCAGGCATAGCTGACCGAGCCGTTGGCGGCGTCGCGCGGCCGGCGTGGGAGCCATTTGCCGAACGTCGCGGTACCGGGCGAGCGATCCTCGGCCACCGTCCAGCTGTAATTGCCGTCGAGGGTGAGGTGGCCGACATTGGCGACGCCCTGGATTTCGACGCCATGCGCCTCGGCGCGCGAGACGTTCTGGTAATAGCCCGAGCGGCGGATCGTCGTGCCGGGGCGGAAGCAGAGCGGCAAGGTGGATGTCGCCGTGCAGCTGTTGAAGATGATCTGGTCGGTCGTGGTCCGCTCGAAATAGGTGCCGCCCAGGCTGACCGCGCCGCCGAACAGATGCTGTTCCGCGCCCGCTTCCCAGCCATGCGCCTGCTCGGGGTTTAGCCCGGTATTCCCGAATTCGGAGAAGAGCTGGTAGAGCGTCGGCGCCTTGAAGCCCTCGGCATAATTGGCGCGCAGGATCGTGCCGGTCGGCAGGCGGAGCACGCCGCCCGCCGCGAACAGCGTCTTGCCGCCGAAGCGGTCATGATCGTCCTGGCGCACGCCGCCGGTGAGGGTCAGCGCCTTGAATGGCTGCGCGCTCAACTGGGCGTAGAAGCTGGTGATCTCGGCCTTGCCGATGGCGGGAGCGGGGACGGGCGTGGCGAGCGAAGCCGGTGGCGAGACGCTACGGAAGCGCGAGCGCTCATTCTCCGCGCCGGCCAGCAGGGTCCAGCCCGGGGCGATCGCGAAGCTGCCCTGATATTCGAACCGCTCGTTGCGGCCCGCGGAATCGAAGGTCTGCGCGCGGGCGCGGGTCGGGTTGTAATTGTCGCGATTGGTGTCGGTATAGCCATAGCCGAGGCGGTTGCGGAACCGGCCGCCCAACAGGTCGACATTGACGCCGGCATAGCCGACGAATTCGCGGTTGAGCGCATATTCGGGCGTGTCCGCAGTGGTCGAATCGATGTCGGTGCGGCTGGCCGAATAATAGGAGCGTAGATCGGCGGTCACGCCCTCGGCGAGTGCGATCTCGACACGGCCCGAGACACTGGTGTTGGTATAGGCATCGGCTTCCTTGCCGCCGAACGCCGGGGCGAGCGCCGAGATGCCGCCGGTGGTGAAGGCCTGGCCGCCGAGGCGCCACGCGATCGGGCCGTTTCTGCCACCGATCGCCGCGCGAGCGCTCGCCGTCTCGCGCGATCCGGCCTCGAAATCGAAGCTGCCTTCGAGCGATTTTTCGGGAAGCGGCGTGACGATGTTGACCACGCCGCCGATCGCCTGGCTGCCCCACAGGATCGATTGCGGGCCGCGCAGCACTTCGATGCGCGACGCGTCGCCGACCAGCATGTTGGCGAAGTTATAGCCGCCGCCCGCCGAAGACGGATCGTTGAGCTTGACGCCGTCGACCACGACCACGGTCTGGTCGGGCTCGGCGCCGCGGATGCGCACGGAGGTGGCGGTGCCATAGCCGCCGTTGCGCGACAGGGAGACGCCAGGCCTGCGCAGCAGCAGTTCGGAGACGCCGATGTCCTGCGAACGGTCGATCATCGCCTTGTCGAGCACGGTGACCGACGCGCTGACCTGGTCGGCGCGGGTCGGCACGCGCGTGGCGGTGACGACGATTGCGTTGGCGTCCGCATCGGCGGCGGCATCGGGTGCAGGCGCTTCCTGCGCGTGGGCCAGCGGGGCGAGGGCAAGCAGAGGAACGAGAGAAACCAGAGAAACGGACTTGAACATCGAGCGACCCTTCATGACAGCGGCCGCATCTCCCGAAGCAATCCCGAAGCCCATCAGGCGCACGACATCGCTCCGCGAAACGCGGACCAGACATGTCGTCGCTCGGGTTCAACCCGTCCGCTCGGCGCACCCTGGCCGGACGAAGGACGACCGCGACGGGCAGGTCTCCTGGCTTGCGGGTCAATGCCGGTTCGGGCCGCCTTCTCAGGATCCGGGGATCCCAATGGCGTATGGCCCGATGGCTCGCCGCTCACAGTTGCAGGGGCAGCCGGGGTCTCGAACCCCGTTCCCATTTTCATCCCCGTCTCCGGGGAACCTGTCGCGCGGCCCGAATAGGCTGATCGCGGCAGCGCCGTCAATCATTGTGCAGTGCGTCAGGCAATCGTGTGGAAATAGGTGCCCGTGACGAACCCGACGGCATGCCCCGCCGGTGGAAGCGGATTGCCCTCGCCATCGGCCATGTCGGCGAGGGTGGCGTCATCGGCGCCGACCAGAGTCGAATGATGATATTCATGGCCCCAGCTGGTCTCGCCCTGGCGCGCGAAGCCGGTATCGCGCCGCCAGGTCGCGCGGCGATAGCCGAGATGCAGCTTGCGCTTCGCGAAGCTCGTATCGACGGGCAGCAATCCGGCCATGGCGTGGGTCTGGCCGTCGGCATCCTCCAGCGTGCGGCCGAGCACCATGTAACCGCCGCATTCGCCATGGACCGGCCGGGTCGCCGCAAAGTTCCTCAGGCCGTCCAGGAAGCCGCGATTGGCCGCGAGCCGGCCGGCGTGGAGCTCCGGATAGCCGCCGGGCAGCCAGCAGGCGTCGCACGCAGCCGGCGGCGGCTGATCGGCGAGCGGGGAGAAACAGGCCAGCTCCGCGCCGGCCTGACGCCAGGCCTCGACGAGATGCGGGTAGAAAAAGGCGAAGGCGTCGTCGCGCGCAACTGCGATCCTCTGGCCGGGCGGGCACAGCCTCAGCTTCGGCGGCCCGGCGTCCGGGGTTGCACGGGCCGCCGCCACGACCGCGGCGAGGTCGCAATGCTCAGCGACGACATCCGCCATCGCCTCGATCCGCGCGTCGAGCACTGGATCCTCGCGGGCCTGGACCAACCCGAGATGGCGCGACGGCATCGCCAGCCGATCATCGACCGGCACCGCGCCCAGAAGCGGAATCGAGATCTGTGCAAAGCCCGCCTCGATCATCCGGCGATGGCGCGGACTGGCAACACGGTTGACGATCGCACCGGCGATCGCAGGTGCACCGGGAAAGCTCGCCAGACCGTGCGCTACCGCCGCCACCGACTGTGCGCTGCCGCTTGCATCGAGCACCAGGACGACCGGCCAGCCCAGCACCGACGCGACGCTCGCGCTGGCACCACTCCGATCACCTGAGCTCAGGCCATCATAAAGGCCCATCGCGCCCTCGGCGACGATCAGATCACTGCCGCGTGCCACCTGGGCCGCCATCGCCAACAATGTCGGAGGATCGAAGGCGAAACCGTCCAGATTGATCGAGCTGCGGCCCGTGGCGACGGCATGAAAGCCCGGATCGATATAATCGGGGCCCGCCTTGGCGCCGGCGACGGTCAGCCCGGTTCTGGCCAGCGCGCGTTGGAGGCCGATCGTCAGCACCGTCTTGCCCGCGCCCGATCGCGCCGCCGCGACCAGCAGTCCGCGTCCGAGCGCCATCAGAACTCGACGCCCGCCTGTGCCTTGACCCCCTGCTCGCGGAAGGGATGCTTCACCTGGGTCATCTCGGTGACGAGATCGGCGGCCTCGATCAGCGCCTCCGGCGCGTTGCGGCCGGTGACGACGACATGCGTCATTTCTGGCTTGGCCGTGAGCGCCTCCAGCACCTCGGCGAGCGGCAGATAGTCGTAGCGCAGCACGATGTTGAGCTCATCCGCGACAACCATCTGGTAGGAGGGGTCGGCGATCATGCGCTTGACCTCCTCCCATGCCTCCCGCGTGACGGCGATATCGCGGGCGCGGTCCTGGGTGTTCCAGGTGAAGCCTTCGCCCATCGGCTTGAACTCGATCTGGCCGGCGAAGGCATCGAATAGGATCTTTTCGCCGGAGGTCATCGCGCCTTTCACGAACTGGACGACGCCAACCTTCATCCCGTGCCCGATCGCGCGCACCACCATGCCGAGCGCTGCGGTGGTCTTGCCCTTGCCCTTGCCGGTATGGACGATCACCAGACCCTTCTCGAGCTGCTTCTCCGCAACCATCCGGTCGCGGACGGCCTTGATCTTCGCCATCTTCTCGGCGTGCTGGGCCTCTGTACGTTCGGCCATCGGGATGCTCCGCAATCGTTTGTCGCGCTCATGGCCGAAACGCACGCGAACAGCCATGGCCTTGCGGAAGAGGGGCCGCTAATCCGGCCGGAGGATTGCCGAATGGAGAGACGGTTGATGGCGCAGGCCGGCGAGAGAAGCGAGAATGGCATGCGCGATCCGCGCCGGGTGCGCTCGGTGGTCGTTCTGGGCGGCGGCACAGCGGGATGGATGACGGCGACCGCACTCGCGCGGTCCTTTGGCGGTGTAATCGATATCACCCTGCTCGAATCCGAGGAGATCGGCACGGTCGGCGTCGGCGAGGCGACGATCCCGACTATCCATTGGTTCAACGAGCTGATCGGGCTCGATGAGGCCGAGTTCCTGCGCGAGACCAAGGCCAGCTTCAAGCTCGGCATCGAGTTCGTCGACTGGGTGCGGCCCGGCTATCGCTATTTCCACCCGTTCGGCGAATATGGCGTGCGCTTGCCCGGCGTCGCGTTCCACCATCGCTGGAAGAAGGCGCGCGCCGAGGGGCTCGACCTGCCGCTCTCCGCCTTCTCGCTGGCGACCGAGCTCGCCAGACAGAGCCGTTTCGCCAAGCCGAGCGGCGATGCGCGCTCGATCCTGTCGACGCTGGGCTATGCCTATCATTTCGATGCCAGCCTTTACGCGAAGCACCTGCGCGGCCTTGCCGAGAAAGCGGGCGTCACGCGCATCGAAGGGCGGCTGCAGGATGTCGAGCGCGACGCCGAAACCGGGCTGGTGACGGCGCTCACCACCCAGCGCGGCGAGCGGCTGGCGGGCGATCTCTTCATCGACTGTTCGGGTTTCCGCGCACTGCTGATCGACGGTGTGATGGAGGCCGGGTTCGAGGACTGGTCGCACTGGTTGCCTTGCGATCGCGCGGTCGCGGTGCCCTGTGCCCGCCTCAGCGAGACCACGCCCTTCACCCGCTCCACAGCGCGGCCCGCGGGGTGGCAGTGGCGTATCCCGCTCCAGCACCGTATCGGCAACGGCCATGTCTTTTCCAGCCGCTTCATGAGCGAGGACGAGGCGACAACCACGCTGATGGCCAATCTCGACGGTGAGGCATTGGCCGAGCCGCGAACGCTGCGCTTTGCTGCGGGCACGCGGCGGCGGGCGTGGATTGGAAACGTCGTGGCGCTCGGCCTGTCCTCGGGCTTTCTCGAGCCGCTCGAATCGACGAGCATCCACCTGATCCAGAGCGGCATCGCGAAGCTGCTGACGCTCTTTCCGACCCGCGACATGGATCCGATGCTAGCCGAGCGGTACAACGCGCTGCTCAATGCCGACATGGACAATATCAAGGACTTCCTGATCCTCCACTACCACGCGAACGAGGGCAGGACCGAGCCCTTCTGGGTCGAGCGCCGGGAGATGTCGCTTCCCGCGACCCTGGTGGCGCGCGAGGAGCAGTATCGCCGCTCGGGGCGGCTCATGCTGGGCAGCGAGGAGCTGTTCCGCGACGCGAGCTGGCTGGCCGTGCTGAACGGCCAGGGCGTGGTCGCCCAGGATTATAACCCGCTCGCCGATGTGCTCGATTCCGCGACCAATCTCGCCCAGGTCCGGCAGGTCGCCGAGGTGATCCAGCGCGCCGCGCCGACGCTGCCGATGCACGACGCGGCGCTGGCGGCGGCGATGGGACAGGGGTGATCCGCCCCGACATCGTCGCGCGGCGGATCGGCGCGGAGGGACAGCCGATCGCGATCGTCGACGGCTTTCATCTTGATCCGGACACGCTCCGCGTTGCTGCGATGAGCGCCGCGTTCGAGCCGGGGCGGCATCATTATCCAGGCATTCGCGCGGCGCTGCCCACTGACTATTTCGCGCAGGTGCGGCCGGCGCTCGTGCCAGTGCTGCGCGAGATATTCGGGCACGCCGGGCGCATCGAGTTGCTCGATGCGAGCTTCTCGATCGTGACGACACCGCCCGCCGAGCTCGGCGTCGAGCAGCGCCTGCCGCATGTCGACGCGGTGCAGCCCGGGCGGATCGCACTGGTCCATTACCTCGCGCCCGCGGGCAGGGACGGCACGGCCTTTTACCGCCACCGCGCGACCGGGTTCGAGACGATCGATGCAGCGCGCTCGCCCGGCTATCTGGCGCAGCTCAATGCGGAGCTGCGCGATCAGGCGCCGCCGCCGGCATATCCCTTTGGCGACACGCCGCTGTTCGAGCGGATCGCCCATGTCGAGGCACGCTACAATCGCGCAGTGATCTATCGCAGCGCCCTGCTCCACAGCGGCGCGATCGCGCCCGACGCGCCGCTCGATGCCGATCCCGGCACCGGGCGGCTGACCGTCACCGCTTTCCTTTCAGTCGCATAGGCGCGCTCGGCGGCTGCACCGCGAGATAGACGGTGCTCCACAGCTGGGCAGCGTTGGATTCGTCGACGTCCGCCTTGCCCGCGCCGAACGCCACGACCTTGTAGCGGCCCTTCTCGAATGCCCAGGACCAGAGTTCGGAGCTCTGAGTCGCCCGCGTCGCCTGGATCGCGCGCCACAGTTTCGCCTGCGCGTCGCGCAGCACCGCCCGGGTGGCGGGCGGCAGGTCATGCCGAGCGAGCTGGCGTTCCAGGCCGGCGGCGAACAATGCCTGTTGCCACGACCACACCACCGCACCGTGATAGGCGGCGGGGGTGAAGCGGTCCTGCACCTGCGGGCTCGCGAGCGCCGGATTGGCGACGAGCAGGCCGATATCGGTCATCAGCCCGGCCGGGAAGGGCCGTGCCAGCGCACCGACATAGGTCTGGAGATCGGCCGCGCTCGGATGACCGAACAGCAGCTCGAAGCCCTCGTCCGAATTGAGGATCGGCACCGGCTTGCCCTCCGCGTCGAGTGCGATGGCGTGGTAGCGCAGCCGCTGCCCCTTGAGCGCAGCCAGCGCCGGCGCGGCGGGAACGCCGAGGCGGCCGGCATAGGCCTTGACCTGCGCGGCCGCCTCGGCGGCGGGGGTGTCGACCGCGAACAGGACCGGGGCCTGAACCCGCCAGATCCCGGCCATCGCGCCGGCCTGGGCGAGGGCGGCCCGGTCCTCCGGAGAGAGATAGGGGTCGAGCAGCCCGGCACGCAGCAGCTTGTCGGCCGCCTCCAGCGCGGCGGGGACAAGGACCGTGTTGACGTCGTAGGGATAGCGGCCGCGGCCGATCCCTTCCTCGCTGTCGCGCCACTGGCCGGTCATACGGCCCTTGTGGATCTCGACCAGGTTGCTCCAGCGCGGATCGCGGGCGAATGGACGGACTTGATCGATAACGAAGCGAAGGTTGCGGACGAGAAGTTTTCCGGCCGGTTCGCTGTCTCCGGGCTGTGCTTCGCTTGCCATCTTTTTGGACAGGAAAGTTTGCGCCGCGGCCCGGGTGGCGGGCCCGAGCAGATAGTCCGCCGCCACGGGACCGAGCATGTAATCGTCGTCGATCATGCCATAGTCGAGCGTCGCCGCCGCGCCGCCGGGCTGGTGATGCTGGGCATGATCGATCAGCGCGAATTCGGACAGGCCTTCCTCGTGCGCGACTTCGCCGCCGGGATTGAGCCGGGCGAGCACCGCGCCGAGCCCGGCCTCGACCGCCTCGCCGCGCAGCGCCGGCATCAGCAGCCGCACCGACATCAGCGTGTCGCGCCCGAAATAGGTGTCGAAGCGCCACGAGCCGGCGAGGAACTTCTCGCGATAGCTGAGAAAGGCGAGGGCGTTGCGCGCGGCCGGGTCCTTCGCCGCGTTGGCGTTGAGCAGCTCGGCCTTGGTCAGCCCGGTGAGCGGCGTGTCGCCGGTCGCCGCGACGATGCGCAGACGGATGCGACCATTGGCGTCCGCAACGACCACATTGTTCGCGATGCGGCCGCTCAGTACCTGCAGCTCGAGCCGATAGCCCGGCGCGCCGTCGACCCGGTCGCGGGCATAGAGGATGCGGTCGCCCGAGATCTGCGCGTCGGTTGCGACTTCGGCGGGGAACCGGCCGACCGCCTGATAGTCGCGCAGGAAGCGGACGTTCGAGAGCACCGCCTGCTTGAGCGCGAGCCGGGGCGCGTCGATCGTCGCGATCGTCTCGATGCCATGGAGCGGGCGCCCCTTGCCGTCGGCAAGGGATAGAGGGCGCGGCGCCTGGTCGAGCCGCCAGGTCGCAGCCTTTGCCAGCGGCTGGAACCACAGGCCGACGCCGCTGTTGCCGGCGGGGAAGGCGACCAGGATGCGCGGATCGGATCCGTTGCGGAGCAGGAGGTGCGCGGCGACCTTGCCGTCGCGTACAAAGGCGTTGAGGTTCTGGCCCTCGGTCAGGCTGTAGGCCAGTTCCGGCGCCTTTTCGGCACGCTGCTGCGCCATCGCGGCTGTGCCCGCGAGCAGCAATCCACCTGCCAGGACCATGCGCATCGAACCCCGCATCCGCTATCTCCTCTTGTTTCCAGATACAGGAAAGGCGCGGCGAACCTTAGCTGCCGCGCCCCCCTTTTTTCGTCCCTTCGAGGGGATCAGAACTTGAACGTGATCGATCCGCCATAGGTCGGGCCGACGATGCCGCGGGCATAGAAATAGCCGTCGGTGATCGCCTGGGTCTGGCCCTGGCGCGGATTGCCCTCGGTCAGGCCGACAACGTCGAAGATATTGTCGGCATTGACGCTCAGCTGGAGCCGGTCGCTCAGGTTGAAAGACGCGCCGATGCTGGTCACGCCATAGCTCGGCAGCGCCACGCCGTTGCCGGCATCGGCGTAGATCTTGCCGATATATTTGTAGCGTCCATAGACCTCACCCAGGCCGTTGGGCAGCTTGAAGGTCGGGGTGATCGTGAACAGCCGGGCCGGGGTACGCTCGGGTCGGTTGCCCTCGAAGCCCGCCTGGTTGGCGCCGTTGATCGCCAGGTTGACGAGCTTCGGATCCTGGAAGACTCCCTGGAAATCGAGCGAGAACCACTCGATCGGGCGCAGGTTCATGTCGAGCTCGACGCCGTTGGTGCGCAGATCGGCGTTGATGTTGCTCTGCTGCGACGGATTGAGCGGATCGGCGAAGTTGTAGTTCTGGTTCCGGAAGTTGGTGCGGAACACCGTCGCCGAACCCGAGAAGATGCGGCCATATTGATAACGCACACCGGCTTCGTAGAGCTCGATCCCGGTGATGGGATCGACATTGTTCATCTGGAAGCCGTTGGCGTAGCGCGCATAGATCGAGAAGTTCGGCGTGATCAGATAGTTGGCGCCGAACGTGTAGGCCACCGCCTTCTTGTTGGCCTTGCGCGTCGTGTAGGTGCCGTCCCAGGTCGAACCGACATCGCGGATCACGCCCACCACGCCGGGCTGGACCGGCTGGTTGACCGCCGCCTGGTTGCCGTCGAGCGCGGTCGCGCTGTCATGCTCCCAGCGCACGCCGGCGTCGAGGTGCAGGTCGCCGATCGAGAACTCGTCGTTGAGGTAGAGCGACAGGCTCGAATCCTCGCGCGAGCGGATGCCCGCCCCCCAGTCGCCATAGGAGACCAGGCCGTTGTCCGAGAGCGTGCCGATGACATGGTTGTTCGCGTCGAGCGCGACGATGTCATAGATGTCGCTGTTGGTGCGCACATCGTTGACCACGCTGGCCGTCGCCGACTGGTCCTGGTCGCGCTTGGTCTTGTAGTACATCACGCCCGCGGTCAGCGAGTTCTTGATGTCGCCGCTCTCGAAATTCCAGCGGCCGCCGACATTCATGCCGAAATCATAGGCATCGATGGCGTCGTGGTTGAGCGTGGTGCGCTGCAGGAAGCCGTTGCCGTTGAGCGCGTTGAGCGCCGCGGTCTGGTCCGAGCCCAGCACCACACCGGTCCGCAGGTTCTTGATGCCGAAGCGGGCCGTGGTCGGGAAAGCGGCCTGGCCGAGAGTCAGCAGGCTGTCGATCGGCGAGTTGGCGCCGGGGGTCAGATAGTTGAGTGCGCTGGTCAGGCCGGCATTGCCGGTGCCCGAGCCCGGGAACAGGCCGTTGAAATCATAAGAATAATCGAGATAGCGGCCATGGCCGAACAGCGTGAGGGAATCGCTGACCGGCTTCTCGAAGTCGAGACGGGCCTGCCAGGTCTTGGCGACCACGCCGTCGCGATACTTGAACTCGCGGAAGCCGCTCGAATGCGCGTTGATCGAAACCGGCACCGCGATGTTCGAGAAGGCGTCGCCGCCGACATTGCCGAACTGGGTGTCGAGGCTGGGGATACCTGTCGGCTTGCCATCCTCGAAGCGATAGGGCTGGTCGGCATAATAGGCGTTCTCGACATTGCCGCCCTTGCCCGACAGGCGGATATAGCCGCCATCGTCGAACTTGTATTCGAGCATGCCCTTGATGCGCCAACCCTGATAGTCGAACGGATTGTCGCGCACGCCCGGGCTCGACTGGATATAGCCGCCGACGTTGAAGGCGAGCTTGTCCGTGATCGGCTGCGAATAATAGAAATCGCCGCGCTTCAGGCCGTAATTATACGCCGTGACGCGGGCAATGCCCTCGGGCTTGTCGAAGTTCGGGGTCTTCGAGATGAAGTTGATCGTCGCGCCCGCGCCATTGACGGTCAGCACGCCCGACGAACCGCCCTTGACCGCTTCGAGGCGATCGATGGTCAGGTCCTGGTCGAAGAAGAAGTCGGCGCCGCCGCCGCCATAGAGGATCGGCATGCCGTCCTCTTCGAGCTGGACGAAGCGCTGGCCGCCGCCCTGCAGGCCGCGGACCGAATAATTGTTCGAGATCTGACCGGCGGTCGCCTCGACGAAGATGCCCGGGACCAGCTCGAGAAGGTCGGCGGTCGAGCGCGGGGCCTTCTGGTCGATCAGGTCGCGATTGGCGAGGGTGATGTCGGCCGAGGAGGTGATCAGCGGACGGTTGGGCGTGGTCTGGCCGGTGACGACGATCTCGGTCGTGTCGGCGGTATCGTCCTGCGCGGCGGGCGTCGCCGTATCGCTGGGCGTGGTCTGCGCGAAGGCAGGTGCGAGCGGCAATGCGGCGGCACTGGCCAACAGCGCGACCCGGATGCCAGCGCGAACAGAAAGCAACATATATCCTCCCCAACCGAAAGTTTCGCCGGATTGCCCAGCTGATAGCGCCCGATTAGACGCAGTCCGGCGATTATGAAATCGTTTTCTGCAAGCATCACGCGAAATTTGCGATAGCTGGTGCCTCCGTGCAACACAGGCGGGCGGGGGTCGGTTCCGACCGACCGGATATGAGAGGGAGAGAGCGGTTGAACGAAGAGGCGAAGCGCGCACCCATGGCGATCGCGGCCCTGATCGTCAGCTACGCCCTGCTGGGGCTGCTGATGAACAGCGTCGGCACGGTGATTCTCCAGTCGATCGCACATCATGGCGTGTCCAAGCCCCATGCCGCGACTCTGGAGGCGTGCAAGGATCTGTCGGTGGTCGTCGCGTCCTTCCTGTTCGCAACCGCGCTGCCCCGCTTCGGCTTCCGTCGCGCGCAGATCCTGGTGATGATCGCCATCGCGATCGGCGCGCTCGCAATCTCGTTCGCCAACAGCTTCTGGACGATGCAGCTCTTCTTCGTGCTCGTCGGCCTGTGCTTCGGCATCGCGAAGGTCGCCACCTATGCCTCGATCGGGCTTGTCCGGCCCGATCGCGCCCAGCATGCCAGCCTGACCTCGCTGATCGAGGGCGTGTTCATGGTGGGCATCCTGGCGGGCATCTGGCTGTTCGGCTGGTTCATCGGGCGCGATGCGACCGGGCATGACTGGCTCGGCGTCTATCGCGTGATCGCGGTGTTCGCGGCCGCGGCGGCTCTGCTCTGGTGGTTCACCGACCTCGACGAGAGTGCCACGCGCGCCACTGGGGGTACGCCCGCCACCGGCTATCGCGACGCGCTGGCGCTGCTGGTGCTGCCCTCTACCATTGCCTTCCTCGCGGCGATCTTCCTCTATGTGCTGGTCGAGCAGGGTGTCGGCACCTGGCTGCCGACCTTCAACAATCAGGTGCTGCATCTGCCGAGCGCGATGAGCGTCCAGGCGTCGAGCATCTTCGTCGCCGCGCTTGCGGTCGGGCGGCTGAGCGCCAGCGGGCTCGTCGCGCGGCTGGGCTGGCTGCGGCTGCTGCTCGGCTGCCTGGCGCTGGTCGCGGCCCTGGTGCTGCTGACCCTGCCGACCACGCGCGGCCTTACGCCGCGCGCGGACATGGGCTGGTTCGACGCGCCGATCGCCGCCTATATCTTCCCGCTGATCGGGGTGTTCATGGCGCCGATCTATCCGATCGTCTCCTCGGTGGTGCTGAGCGCCTTGCCGCGCGAGCGCCATGCCGCGATGGTCGGGCTGATGGTGATCTTCTCGGCGCTGGGCGGCACGATCGGATCGCTCATCACCGGCCTGGTGTTCGACCGTTTCTCGGGCCAGACCGCCTTCTATCTGGTGCTGGTGCCGCTTGTGCTGATCGCGGTGGCGCTGATCCGGCTCAATCGGCTGACTTCGGCGAGAGCCTAGGACCAGGCGGTACGGCGTCGAAGGTCGCTTTTTGGACGAACGGCCGTCTACGCTTCAATGGCGGAAGCGAGCATAGGGTGACATGGAGGCCAGCATGTTGACCGCCCTGGATGCACCCGTTGAAGCTCTCAACGCCGAGGAACGGGTGTTCATTGCAAAAATCAGGGAGCATGGCTGGTTCAACACGGCCGTGCTCGGTGACAATGAGGGGCCGAATTTTTCCTATAGCAGCGGCTTTTGGGTAAACACGAACAGGCCTGAAATCATCATGTTCGGCATGAAGCGCGAGATCATGCACGATGTGTTCTGGGATATGTTTCGCGACGCCGAGGCTGGAAAAAGCCTACCGGAAGGACGACGAACAGATCGAATATTCGCGAATCTGCCAGCCTATGCGTTCCCAGTGGCGAAGCGATATTACCGGGAATATCTTGGCTGGAACCGATGGTTTTATGCCGGGGATGATTTCCCCTGCCTGCAGATAGTATGGCCGGATCGAGCCGGGATTTTTCCTTGGGAAAATAGTTTCGACCCCGTATTTTCGGCTGATCAGCCGGACTTGACCGAGAGCGGGTGGCTGGCTGGGCTCAAGGAATGACCGGGTTCCACCACGAGCAGATGCATAGGAACTCGCGACCGGATCGTGATGCGGCCGAAGTGCCGCCGGCTCCGCTGTGCGGCGAGCTGAGTCGCTAGAGCCTCGAATGGCGCTCCGGGCGGGAAAGTGGACCCCGGCACTTCGGCCGGGGTGACGGATGGATTAGGCGTAATCGGCCAGGTCGAAGTCGGCGATCGCCGAGATCACCCAGTCCGCGCCGGGGAGGGTCGCGGGATCGCCGACGCCGAGCGCGGGCATGCCTGCCGCGCGGATCGCCTGGATGCCCGCCGCCGCGTCCTCTACGCCCAGCACCTGCGACGGTTCGGCGCCGATGGCACGCGCGGCGGCGAGGAAGATGTCGGGCGCGGGCTTGCCGGCGGCGACGCTCGCGGGATCGATCACCGCGTCGAACAGCGTGTCGATCTGCATCCGCGCGAGCAGCAGCGGCGCGTTGCGGCTCGCCGAGGCAAGCGCCAGCTTGCATCCGGCCGCACGGCATTGCCCGAGCGCCGCAAGGGCGCCGGGAAACAGGTCCTCGGGGCCGAAATGGGCGATTTCCTCGAGGTACCAGTCGTTCTTGCGCGCCGCGAGCCCGGCGCGCGCCGCGGCGTCATAGCCCGGCCGGTCGCCCAGGATCAGCGCCAGGCTGCCCATCCGGTCGACGCCCTTCAGCGCTTCGTTCGCTTCCTCGTCGAAAGGGATGCCGAGCGTGTCGGCCATCTTCTTCCAGGCGCGATAATGCGCGCGCGCCGTGTCGGTCAGCACGCCGTCGAGATCGAAGGCGACGCCCTTCAGGCGCACGCCGCGAGCGCTCCGGTCCAGCCTTGCCCGGGGGCGAGGCGGATCTCGGTGTCGTGATGGCCTATCACGATGTCCGGACCCGAAACCGCGCGATAGGTGATCGCGTCGCCCTGAACCTCGACGCGCACCAGCGTGCCCCGCCAGGCAATGCCGAAACCATAGCCCTGCCACTCGGCCGGACGGGTGGGGCGGAAGCGCAGTTCGGGACCATGCGGACGGAAACCCGCGAACCCCCAGACCAGTGCCATCCAGGACCCGGCCATCGCGGCCATGTGGACGCCGTGGCCGGTATTGCCGTGGCGATCGTCGACATCGACCAGGCTGGTGTCGGCGAAGAAGCGCAGCGCTTCGGCTTCGTGCCCGACTTCGCTCGCGAGGATCGCATAGGTCGCGGCGGACAGCGTCGAATCATGGGTGGTGATCGGCTCGTAATGATCGAAGACGCGGCGCTTGCGCTCGATCGGGACCTGCTCCCCGCCCAGCACCATGCCCAGCACGATATCGGCCTGTTTGGAGACCTGGTGCCGGTAGAGCGTCATCGGGTGATAGTGGAGCAGCAGCGGCAGCTCGGCGGGCGGGATGCTCGCCGCCTCCCAGCGCGGCTTGTCGAGGAAGCTCGCATCCTGCGCGTCGAGGTCGCGTGCCGCGTCATAGGGCAGGTGCATCGCATCGGCGGTGCGGGTGAACGCGGCCAGTTCGTCGGCGCCCAGCGCCATCTGCGCGGTGAGCGCTGCCCAGGCCTCGGGCGCTATTTCCGCGACGCGCACTGCCGCCGAAACCGCGAGGCGCAGATGCTTTTGCGCCATCCGGTTGGTGTACCAGTTGTCGTCGATCAGCGCGGTATATTCGTCCGGTCCGGTCACGCCGCGCAGATGGAAGGCGCCGTCCGCCCAGTCGCCCAGCACCAGCCACAGCCGGGCGGTCTCGATCAGCATCCGCGCGCCATGCTCGACCAGGAACGCCTCGTCGCCGGTCGCGTCGACATAGCAGCCCACGGCGAACGCGATCGCCGCGTTGATGTGATATTGCGCCGACCCGCTCGGGTAATGCGCCGAACATTCGCGGCCCTCGATCGTGCGCCACGCGTAGAGCGCGCCGCGCGGATGATCGAGCGCGCGCGCATTGGCGAAGGCTGCCTCCAGCGTTGCCGAGCGATAGACCAGCATCGCGCGGGCGATCTCGGGCGCGAGCACCGCGAGCACCGGGAGCATGAACGCCTCGGTGTCCCAGAAATAATGGCCCTCATAGCCTTCGCCGGTCAGGCCCTTGGCGGCGGCGCTCGATCGTCCGTCGCGGCCGGCCGAGGCGAAGAGGTGGAACAGGTTGGTGCGGAGCGTCGCGCTGAGCCGCGGTTGCCCGGCGATGTCGAGGTCCGCACCCGCCCAGAACGCGGCGAGCAGCGCGCTCTGCGCCGCCACCGCGCCGCCGAATCCTGCCGCGAGCGCGGCATCGGCGAGCGCCTGTGCCTCGGCCACCAGCAGGTCCGACGGATCGCGGCCCGCCGCGAAGCCGGTTGCGACCAGCAGCCAGCCATCCTCGTCGCGCTGGCGCTGGACCGCCGCGACGCCGATGCCGCTGCCGGGCAGGCGCTCGACCACCAGCGCATCCTCGCTGCGCTCGGTCGCGAAGCCGCGCGAGGCGAGGTTCACCCCGATCCGCGGGTCGTCGCTCTGGCCGGCGCCCTTGGGTGCGGGCGAAAGATGCGGATGCAGCGTCGCGGTGGCGCCGTCGATCTCGGCGCGCAGCCGGCGGACGAGCGCGGCGCGGCCGTCGAGCGGCACGAGTCGCTCCGCATGGATCGTCAGGATGCGGCCATCGGCGAGCGTCCAGCGCGTCTCGCGCCGGAGCACGCCCTGCCGCAGGTCGAGCGCGCGCCGGGTGAAGGACGCGGCTCCGGTGAGATCCATCGCCGCGCCGTCGATCCGCACCTCGAGCCCGAGCGCCTCGGCAACCGGAACGCGCGAATCGGAGCTTGCAGCAAAGCCGTGCAGCCGCTCGTGATAGTGGATCGGCGCCTGTTCATAGGCCCGGGCAAGGAAGGTGGTCGCGCTCGCGCGCTCCTCGATCGCGCCGCGCACCCCGATCGCGCCGTTGGAAAGCGCCAGAATCGTCGCTGCCCAGCCTTCGCGCACGGGATCGTCACCGATGATCTCGAGCGTCCAGCCATCCTCCGAGAACAGCAAGCCGTCTTCCAGTACGCGCGCCAAGCAACCGCTCCCCAACTAGGTCGGGCAGCGATACAGGGCCTTTGATATCGTTTTCAAGGATAAAGGATCAGGTGTCCCGGATAACGATTTCGGTGGGCAGGGTGGTCGAGCGCGCGCGGCCGCCGTCGATCTGCTGCATCAGCTTCTCGACCAGCAGCGCGCCGGCGACGTCGGTCTTCTGGTTGATCGTGGTGATCGCCGGGCTGAAATGCGCGGTCGGCGGAATATTGTTGTACCCGACCAGCGAGAAATCGCGCGAGGCGTTCAGCCCGCGCTCCTTGAACGAGCCGATCGCGGCCATCGCGGCGGTGTCCGAGAAGGTGAAGACCGCATCGGGCTGGCGCCCTGCGGCGAGATAGGCCGAGATGGTCTCCGCAGTCGTGTTGAACGCCATCGACGCGATCGGAAGGAAATCGATCGCGACATCGTCATGCTCCTCGCCGATGGCGCGCAGGCCTTCGAAGCGCAGGCGCAGCTCCTCGTGACGGATATCGCCGACGAACAGCCAGCGCTTGCGTCCGGCGGCGAGGAAATGCCTGCCGGCGAGCTGGCCGCCGCGGAAATTGTCGCTGCCCACGGCGCAATAGCCTGCATCCGCAGCGACCGCCCCCCAGACGACCAGCGGCACGTCCTCGCGAGCCAGCGCGCGCAGCATCGCGTCGCGCGTCCCCTGGCCGAGCACGATGAAGCCGTCGGCCCCGCGCGCGCGGTGGAAGTCGCGAAAGGCGCGGGCGTCGTCGAGGCCCGGCGGCGACAGCAGCAGGTCCTGGTTGCGGATCGACAGGGCTTCCGACACGCCGGCCAGCAGCTCGAAGATGAACGGGTCTCCGATCGCGCCGTGATGATGCGAGCCGAAGTCCAGCATCACCGCGACGGTGTTGGTGCGCCCCTGCCGCAGCTTCGCCGCGTTGCGGTTCACCGCATAGCCATAGCTGCGCGCCACCGCGAGCACGCGCTCGCGCGTTTCCTCGGTCACCAGCGGACTGCCGTTCAGAACGCGGGACACGGTCGGCGTCGATACCTCGGCCAGCCGCGCGATGTCCTGCATCTTCAATCGCGTCCCCGCGACGGGGAGCTCTTCGTCCTTGGGTGCTGTTTTCTTGGCCATTCCCGCTACTATGGGACACAATCGTGCGGCGGCAAATGTCTTAGTGACCGCGCATTTCCCGACATGGACCGAAATTTCAGCGCGGTTGCAGGGTCGTCCGTCCCGTGGTGTTCGCGTCGACCGCGGCACGGCTGAAGGGCATCGGCTGCATCCTGCCCTCCGCCCATGGCCGGTACAGATCGCGATAGTGCGGCGACCGGGGATCGATCGACTGGCCGGGCAGGAGCAGCATCAGCGAATTGTCCCAGGCACCGACATCGATCACCTGCAGATAGCTGGCGCCGCCGCCGACGACCCAGCTCGGGCCCGAGCCGAGCCAGCGGGCCATGACGGTGTAGCCATCGCCGCCCGAGCCCTCGCCCTCGATCGGCGGAAAAGCGGCGGCGATCGCAGGGATGGCCGAGAGCGGGTGGCGGAGCCGGACCTGATGGAGGGTGCCGTACCGCCAGCCCGTCGTATCGGGACCGAGCCGCTCGCGCGCCGAGGCCCAGGCCGAGACGAGCGCCGCATCGAGCATCGCGTCGCGCGCGCCCTGCGGATCGGCGCCGAGGCGCTTGTCCGGATGCGCGAGCAGATCGAGCAGCACGGACGGCGCGATCTCGGTCACCAGCGCCTTCGCCCGATCGGGCACGATCGCGGCGAGCATGCGCTTGCCGAGCTCGCGCCAGGTCATCTCGAACAGGGCGGCGGCGCCGCTGTCCTTGTCGATCCGCGTGTCCCAGGCGCGCAGCATGTCGACCGCCGGCCGCGCGGCGTCGGAAGGACGGCCCGGCAGCAGCGCGAGAAACTGGCGCGCCGGAGTCGAGAGCGTGTCGTGCTGCAGCGCGACGCTGTCGGCCAGGCTGTGCTTGTCCTGCCGCGCCAGTACGTCGGCGATGCGGTTATAGCGATAGGGATCGC
Source organism: uncultured Sphingomonas sp. (assembly GCA_966211615.1). Classification (GTDB taxonomy): domain Bacteria; phylum Pseudomonadota; class Alphaproteobacteria; order Sphingomonadales; family Sphingomonadaceae; genus Sphingomonas. The sequence goes on along the minus strand of CBIHNZ010000001.1, from coordinate 130,322 downwards.
GGAACGAGAAAGCCGGGATGCGGTCGCGCGGCCAGTTCGCGGGCAGGTTGTTCTGGTTGGCCGACGCGAACCAGCCCTTGGCGGGATTATACTCGCTCGGCAGCGACGCGAAATTGCGCATCCCGGTCCAGTCGTACCGTCCGTCGCCGGGCACCGGCAGCAGGCCGTCGCCCTGCTTGCGCACCGGCGCGAAGCCGATCACCTGCCAGCCGGTGTTTCCGTCGACATCGGCATAGTGGAAGTTGGTCGGGGACGGGTGCAGCGCGAAGGCCTTGCGCAGGCTCTTCCAATCCTTCGCGAGGTTGATCGCGATCATCGCGAAGGCGCCGTCGCCGCCGGGCTGCATCGAGACGGTAGCGAGCGCCGTCGCGCGTCGCCGCGCGGGATCGTGCGAGATCACCGGACCCTGCACCGCATAGCGCAGCGTGACGCGTTCGGGCGCGCCGCCCCTGACCGCGATCGACTCCTCGACCCGCTCGAAGCGCTTCCAGCCGCCATCGTGGCGATAGCTCTCAGGATCCTCGGGATTGAGTTCGAGGACGAACAGGTCGCCCTGGTCGATGTGGAAATTGGTGCGGCCGAAGGCAAACCGATCGGTATGGCCCTGCATGATGCCGGGCAGCCCGGGCGCACCACCGCCGATCACGTCGAGCCCGGGTGCGGTCAGATGCGCGACATGGCGTGGGCCGAAGCCGCCGATGCCGAGATGGGGATCGTTCGCCAGGATCGGCCGGCCCGTGGCGCTGCGCGAGGGCGCGACCGTCCAGGCATTGCTGCCGGCATTGGCACGCTCGGCCGAGCCGCCGGCGGGATCCGCCACGGGCAGCTCGGGCGCAAAGGGCAGCGCACCCAGCCGGAGGACGCCCATATCAGCCTTGCTCACCGCCGCGGCGTCGAGTCCGTCGGGCACCTGCATCGTCCAGGCCGGGCGCAGCGGCGCGACGACCGCGTCCAGCTCGAGCAGCCCTATGGCCGCGAGCTGTGCCCGGCGAATCTCGTCATCGATGTTGCCGGCCTCGGCCTGACGGGCGAGCACCAGCTCGCGCAGGTCCCATTTGATCGGCGCGATCTTGAGGATCTGGTATTCGGGCGGGAGCAGGGTCGGATCGGCGAGCACTTCGTCGATGCGCGCGTTGATCCCTGCCACATAGGCGCGGGCGCAGGCGAGGATGTCCGCCGGCACGCGGGCGAGCTCGGCGTCGAGATCGCCGCGATAGTGGAAGAGGCGGGCATTGGCGTCGTGTTTGGCGAAGCGTGGGCCGAATGCCTCCGCAAGCCGACCGAGCTCGCGACGATGCGCCAGATCGATCTGGAACAGCCGGTCGCGCGCAACGACATAGCCCTGCCCGAAAAATGCGTCCGGGATCGAGGCCGCGCGGATGTGCGGGGTGCCGAAGGCGTCGTCGGCGATCTCGATGGGCGCTCCGAGGCCCTGGACCCGTTGCTGCCGCGCGCTCACCACCTGGCGCGGATTCAGCAATGCCGTGGCACCCGCCGAACTGGTGACAAGAGCCGCGGTCGAGCCCAGCAGGAAGGAACGGCGGTTAATCATCTGCAGCCCCTGCTGTTTTGCCCTGGCTGGAAAGGTAGGGTCCGCTTCGAGCCCGTGTCCATGGGATAGGGGTTCGACGGCAATAACCAGCGGCTATGGAGGTGCGCCGGCGTAACGACGGCGTCAGGCCGGGCGTGCCAGACCGATCAGGGAATAATTCTCGCAACGATGCGTTCCGCGGCCTCGTCGGCGGTCATCTGCGTCGTGTCGATACGGATGTCGGGATCGACCGGAGTCTCATAGCGGCTGTCGATCCCGGTGAAGTTGGCGAGCGCGCCGCTGCGTGCCTTGGCATAGAGGCCTTTCACGTCGCGCTCCTCGGCGACGCTCAGCGGCGTATCCACGAAAATCTCCACGAACTGGCTGTCGCCGATCAGCTTGCGCACCATCTCGCGCTCGGCGCGGAAGGGCGAGATGAAGGCTGCGATCACGATCAGCCCGGCATCGGTCATCAGCCGCGCGACCTCGCCGACGCGGCGCAGATTCTCGATCCGGTCCACCTCGGTGAACCCCAGGTCGCGGTTCAGCCCCTGGCGCACATTGTCGCCGTCGAGCAGGAAGGTGTGGCGGTGCATGCGGCACAGCCGCTGCTCGACCTTGTTGGCGATCGTCGACTTTCCCGCGCCCGACAGGCCGGTGAACCACAGCACCATCGGCGTCTGGTTCTTGAGGCGCATCCGCTGCTCGCGATCGACGTCGAAATGCTGGCGGTGCGTGTTCTGCGCGCGCCGCAGGGCGAAATTGAGGACGCCGGCGCCGATGGTCGCATTGGTGACCTTGTCGATCAGGATGAAGCCGCCCAGTGCCTTGTCCTCGGAATAGGGCGCAAAGATAATCGGCCGGTCGGTCGTCAGCTCGGCCACGCCGATCGCGTTCAGCTCCAGCGATTTGGCGGCGATATGCTCCATGGTGTTGACGCTGAGCTGATATTTTGGCGGGTGCACGGTGGCCGACACCAGCTGAGGTCCGCATTTGAGCCAATAGGATCGACCCGGCACCAACGGCGCCTCGTCCATCCAGAACAGTTTCGCCTCGAACTGGTCCGCGCATTGCGGTGGATCGTTCGCCGCGCAAATGGCGCCGCCGCGTGGGCAGTCCACTTCGTCGGCGAGGGTGAGCGTCACCGCCTGACCGGCCACTGCCGCATCGAGATCGCCGTCGGCGGTCACGATGCGCGCGACCGTGGACATCCGCCCCGCGGGCAGCACCCGAACCGCATCGCCGGGGCGCACCTCGCCGCTGGCGATCAGCCCGGCAAAGCCGCGAAAGTCGAGATTGGCGCGGTTGACCCATTGGACAGGCATGCAGAACGGGCGCGCCTGGTCCGCCTCGGCATCGAGCGGCACGCTTTCGAGATGTTCGAGGAGCGCTGGGCCAGCGTACCAGGGGCAGTGCGTCGATCGCGCCGCGATATTGTCGCCATTCCGGCCAGACACGGGGATCGCCGTGAACGCCGCGATCCCGGCGGTTGCGGCGAAGTCGCGATAGTCCGCGACGATCGCGTCGAATATCGCCTGATCGAACCCGACAAGATCCATCTTGTTCACGGCCACCACGATGTTGCGGACGCCGAGCAGATGGACGAGGCAGCTGTGGCGGCGCGTCTGCGGCAACACGCCCTTGCGGGCATCGATCAGGATGACGGCGAGCTCGGCGGTCGAGGCGCCGGTCACCATGTTGCGGGTATATTGCTCATGGCCCGGCGTATCCGCGACGATGAACTTGCGCCGTTCGGTCGCGAAGAAGCGATAGGCGACGTCGATCGTGATGCCCTGCTCGCGCTCCGCCGCCAGGCCGTCGAGCAGCAGGGCGAAATCGATCGCCTTGCTGCGGGTGCCGACCCGCCGGGAGTCCTCGGCGAGCGTCGCCAGCTGGTCTTCGAAGATCGTCCTGGTGTCGTAGAGCAGCCGCCCGATCAGGGTCGACTTGCCGTCGTCGACCGACCCGCAGGTGATGAAGCGCAGCAGCGTCTTGCCCTGCTGCGCAGCGAGATAGGCCTCGATATCGGCATCGGTCGTTTGGCTCGGGACACAGGCCTCCGGCGCGATCCTCGAGATGGTTTCATTGTCCAGGAGCGCGCGGGGAGGGAGGTCGCCGTCCATCAGAAATACCCCTCCGCCTTCTTCTTCTCCATGCTCGCGGCGGGATCGTGATCGATCGCCCGGCTCTGGCGCTCGGAGACGGTGCTGACGAGCATTTCGGCGATGATCTGCGGGAGCGTCATCGCGCGGCTCTCGATCGCGCCGGTAAGCGGATAACAGCCGAGCGTCCGGAACCGTATCAACCGGTCGACGATCTCTTCCCCGGGGGCGAAGCGGAACCGGTCATCGTCGACCATCAGGATCATGCCGTCCCGCTTCACGGTCGGCCTGGACGCGCTGAAATAGAGCGGCGCGATCGCGATGTGCTCGAGATGGATATATTGCCAGATGTCCAGCTCGGTCCAGTTGGAGAGCGGAAAGACGCGGAACGTCTCTCCTTCGGCCTTGCGGGCGTTGTAAAGGTTCCACAATTCGGGACGCTGCTTCCTGGGATCCCAGCGGTGGTTGACGGTGCGGAAGCTGAACACGCGCTCCTTGGCCCGCGATTTCTCCTCGTCGCGCCGCGCACCGCAAAGCGCGGCGTCGAAGCGGTGCTGGTCGATCGCCTGCTTCAGCCCCTCGGTCTTCCACATGTCGGTGTGGAGGGTGCCGTGATCGAAGGGATTGATCCCGCGCGCCAGCGCCTCGGGGTTGCGATGGACGATCAGCTCCATCCCCGCATCCGCGGCCGCGGCATCGCGGATGCGATACATGTCGCGGAATTTCCACGTCGTATCCACGTGCAGCAGCGGGAAGGGCGGCGCCGAAGGATGGAAGGCCTTGCGCGCGAGATGCAGCATGACCGCCGAATCCTTGCCCGCCGAATATAGCATCACCGGTCGCTGTGCCTCTGCGACGACCTCGCGCATGATGTGGATGCTCTCGGCTTCCAGCCGCTCAGTTTGTGTGAGGCTTCGTGCCATGGACGTCCCGGATCCGGCACCGACCAGCATGGTGCGCGACCGAGGATGGCACAGGGTCCCTCAGCGGGCCGCCTGCCATTCCTGCGTACTTCGCAAGAGGCTTTGGGGGTAATCTGCCCGGGCGTCGCGGGCGCCCGAAGGGCGGCGCAGGGATCGCCCCGCGCCGCCTGGCTCCGTCTCAATACATTGCGCGACCGCAATTATAGGCTGGCACCCGGCCGGTCCCGCCGCCGATCTGGCTGGCGTAGCGGGTGTCGTCACGCGCCACCGCGTTCAGATATTCCTCGATATTGGGATATCCGTCGCCGTCCTTGTCGTCGTTCGCATCCCAGACCAGCGGGTTGGTGTTCTTGAAGCGGCGCTCCCATTCGTCGGGCATGCCGTCATTGTCGCTGTCGGCCTTGGCCGCGCCCGGCGTGATCTGCGCCCAGCCGCCGGCCTCGGCGATGCTCGAGGGCCATTTGGATTCGAACAGATAGGGCGCGGAGTCGCAGGTGCGGACATCGTCGATGTACATCGCGTCGACATTGTCGCGGCAGGGTCCGTCGCGGCACTGGTCCGCCCCGGCAAAGGCGAGCACGTCCCGCATCGCCTGTTCGGCGGTGGTCACCTGCCAGGGGTGGAAGGTCTGCGCGCTCGCGCCGGGACGCAGGACATAGGACGCGTTCTGCACCACGCCGAGGCCGCTGCGGCTGCAGTCCTGGAGCCCGGCAGGCGTCACGCCGCAGACCGTCGACGGCACGACATGGGCGATGAACCCCGCGCTGTTGAGGAAGGGATCGGTGATCGTGCTGCCGAACTGCCCGGCGATGCGGGTCCGCGGGGTCACGTTGCCGTTCGAATAGATCGCGAAGCCGAACGGCTGCTGCGCACCGTTGCTGTAAAGGCCGATCAGATAATTGCCGTCGCTGGCGTTGTACCGCGGTCCCCGCAGCGCGACGTTGCCCATCCAGTTCGCATAGACGCTGCCGAACTGGTTCGAGATCAGCCCTGTCTCCGCGATGAAATCGTAGAGGACGTTGTTGAAGATATCGGCCTGGCCGGTGTTCCCCGCCGGCGGCAGGTTGATCCCGACCGAGATGTTGAGCCCGCGCTGCTCGCCATGTTGCGACAGATTGTGCGCGACCGTGATCGACGAGGAGGGCTTCAGGAAGAAGGTCTTGCAGTGCAGCGACGATGTGTGGCCCGCGTTCAGGCAGATATTGGGCCCGATGATCGACCATTGGACGGTGCAGTTGGTGCACGCCATGTCGAGGCTCTCGTCGGTCCCGAACATCGTCGAGACATGGTCGAGGATCTGGTTGTTGGTGCCCGACATCCGGATCGGATCGCCATTTTCGGACGTCCGCCCGACATGCGGACCGGTTCGTGTCCGGACATGGCGGACGATCATGTCGTTGCCGCCCTTGCGCGTATCGATCAGCGAATCGACGGGGTTGTAGTTGGCGCCCAGCCTGAACTCGATGCCCCCCGGGGAGGTCTGGCCGGCAATGTAGATCTTCGGCACCGTGATGAAGGCCGAGGACTGCAGGATGATCGCGCCCGCGACGTCGAACACGCAGTAGCGCGGCCGATTGGCGGGAATGGCGTAGGGGGTGGTCACCGCCCGAGCGAGCGCGCATTCGCGATAGCTGATCTTGCCGTCCGCCGGCGCCTCGACATCCTCGAGCGTATTGATCTTGTAGACGACCGCGTCCGGGCTGCGCACGCTGGTGAACTTGCCGAAGCCGGTCGCGGTCGGGAAGGCGACAGGGTGCTGCGCGCGATCGGGAATCGCGCCGTCGTCCGGATTGGCGAAGGCCGAACCTGCACCGCCCGTCGACGCGACGCTGACCGTCGTCGACATGCTCTGGGCCGCGCCCGCGATGACGCAGCTCAGCTGGTAGACCGTCGACTGGGTCGGGCGGACAACGGCGGTGCCGCTCGCCGCCTTGGCGCCGGTGAAGGAGGCGTCGCCGCTCGCCGTGCAGGTCGTGGCGCCGGTCGCGGTCCAGCGCAGCGTGCTCGATCCGCCTGCCGCGATCATCGCGGGGTCCGCGGTGAAGCTGATCGCGGGGGGCGCCGAGACGGTGACGGTCGCCTGCGCATTGGCGCTGGCGGCGCCGTTCGCGCAGGTCATGGTGAAAACGGTCGTCTGGGAAAGCGATACGGTCGCCGTTCCGCTGATACCCTTGGTGCCGCTAAAGGCCGGTGCGCCGGCGGCGGCACAGCTCGTGGCGTTGGTGCTCGACCATGTCACGGTCGCGGATCCGCCGGGCGCGATGATCGCGGGCGCGGCGGTCAACTGGACGGTCGGCGCGTTGCCGTCGACCGACAGCACGTCCTCGAATACCCAGCCGTCCGAGCCGTTCCCGAAATCGACGAGCCACCAGGTCTTCCGGCCCTGCTTGACGGGGCCGCCGATCACCGTGCCCTTCGCGCCGGCTTCCTGGGTGCCGACTCCGGTGGTGAGGTCGCTCTGCATGACGCGCAGCTTGCTGGTCAGCGTCACGTGCGAGCCCAGCTGGACCGGCGCGGCGCGCGCGCCGATCACCAAGACGAAGCTGACCAATGCCAGAATGCCGATTACATACTTGTAATGGCCGCGAAAAATACTCATCGAAATACTCATCACATGTCGCCGGGAGCCGCGGGGAGCGGATGATTATCCTGTCGCTCTTGCAGACCTACGCATGACGAGCAGCGCCCCGATTTAAGATTATGGCCACCGTCGATCGCGGTGACTCGCGGCGGCATATCGGGAAAATGCCCCGAAATAGCTATCCGGCCTGAAGTTCATGTCCAAAAGGACATGTCATCATTTGCCGTCGAAGCTATTTCGAGACGCTGTTTCTCAGTAGCGGGAGGGTGGGATCGTCGAGCGGGCTCTCGGAATGTGCGACGCGAGCGCGACGACCTGGGTCCGGTTGCTCGCTTTCAGCCGGCGCATCAGTTCCTTGACGTGCGCCTTGACGGTGCGCTCGCTGACCCCGAGCGCCAATGCGATGCTCTTGTTGGTCAGCCCGCGTTCGAGCCCGTCCAGCACCTGCAATTGTCGCGGCGTACAGACGAATTCGGTGACGCGCTCCGAAGCGGGGAAGATGCCGGAATCGTACGGGGTAAGAAGCGAGAAGTCGAAAGCGGGGTAGATTATCCAGCCGGCGCACGCGAAGCGTATCGCCTCGATGATGCGATCAAAGGGCGTGTCGCTGCTGAGATACACGCGAATGCCCTGCCGAAGCGCCGCCGCCGCATGGGGCGGATCGATCGTGTTGGTCAGCACGATGACCACGCTTAGTCCGCCCAGGCTGCACAAGGTCGTCACGATATTGGCCAGATCCGCCTCGCTGAACGGATCGGCGGCGAGATTGACGACGACGGCGTCGATGCGGTTCTTTGCGGTGAACGCGACCGCTTCCTCCAGATTGGCGACCGCAATGGCCGATGCCACGTCGGATGCGTCGCTCAACGCTGCGACCAGGCAATCCCGGGTGAGCGATCGCGGATCGACAATGAGCAGCCGCGCCTTGAACGACCCAGTCCCTCCTGTGGGAGGAGTCGGTCCTGTGCGGCGTCTGGGAAGCGTCAGAACATTCCCTCTGCCGGAGTCCGACGGCTGATCTGTTCTGGACATCAGCATTATGAGCGCGAGAGCAGAAGGGAGGCCGCGAAGGCGGGCATCATGACTGCGCGATGCTGGGCAAGGTACCAGCAGGGCGGAGGTCATAATATGCCTTGAACTTGCTGTAATATTGCAAGCCGTCACCAAAGGCCAACCGCGCATGCTTGGTGTAGCTGACGCGGTTGAACACGACCCCGGTCACTTCGCCGTCGAATTGCATCAGCGTCGACTGCACCAGTTCCGGCGTGGTCTTGCCCCACCGCAGAACCAGCAGCACGGCGTCGGCATAGCGCGCCACGGAACGCGCGTCGCCGACTGCGAGAACGGGCGGCGTGATGAGGATGACCTGGTCGAAGCGCGTGCGCAGCTCGTCCAGCAGGGTCTTGATCTGCGGCGAGGCCAGGACGGCGCCCGGATCGGCGGACGCGTTGCGGACGAAGATCGCCTTCAGACCGGGCGAGGCCGCGCTCGATACGATGATTTCATCGAGCGTCGCTTCGCCGCGAAGATAGGCGAAAAGGTCTTTTTCGTCTCCATCCTGATCGACCAGGCCATCGAGCCCGGGCCGCCTGAGATCGAAATCGACGACAATTGCCGATCGGAAGGTCGCGACCGCAGCGGCGGCGAGCGCGATCGAGATCGTCGTCTTTCCGTCGTCGGGCAATGGCGAGGTCACGACGACGACATTGCCGGTCGGGTGCGGCAGCAGCCGCGACAGCTTGCCTTCCATCGTTCTGATCGCCTCGGCAAAGACCGAATAGGGCCGCGAGATCACCGCGACGTCCGCCGGTATCCGCTTGCGTTGCGGAACCTCCGGGATGAGCCCGAAAGTGGGAAGGCCGGTGAGCGCGTAGATCTGCGTCGCGGTGCGCACGTGATTGTCGGTAGCCTCCGCGACCAGGACGTAGATAAGGGCAAGGATCAAGGTTGCTGCGAGTGCCGCGCCCAGAATCGGCACCGGGCGCGGGAAGCTGGGCTGGGTCGGCAACAATGCGAGGGAGGCAACGGTCGCGTCGGCCTTGACGAGATCGCTCTGTCGCAGCGTCTGTTTCAGCCGCGAAAGGAGCGACAGATAGACCGCCTGCGTCGCCGTGGCGTTTCGCTCGAGATCGAGCAGGGGCACACTCAGCATGCCGCGATCGAGCGACTGCGAGCGCATGCTGCCCAGATCGCCGGACAGGGTCGATTCGCGGGCCTGCTGTGCCGTGACCTCATTGCCCAACTGCTGCCGGAGCCGTTCGGTCTCGGCCGCGATTCCGCGACGGACCTGTGCGAGTTCGGCATCCGCCTTCTGCACATCGGGATGCGCGCGGCCATATTGGGACAGCAACTGCGCGAGGCGCTGGTTCGTGGTGCTTTCCTGGGCGCGCAGATCCGAAAGCAGGCCGGACATGAGCTGCCCGTTGGCACCGGAGCCGCCGCTGCGCGCACCCGCTTCGGCGCGGGCTGCGCGCGCTGCGGCGAGCTCGGATGCCAGCCTGCTCATCTGGGCCGAATTGGCGTCGTTGCCGGGGCCGGGGTCGATATTATGCTTGCTGCGATACGAGGCGATCGACCAGTTCGTGGCGAGAAGCTGCTGGCGCAGTTCCTCGACGCGGCGGCTCAGTGCCTCTGCCACGCGGCGTTGGGCCGCGCGGCGCTCGGTGATCTGGATGTCGATATAGGACGCCGTGATCTTGTTCGCGATCCGCGCCGCCTTGGCGGGGCTGGCCGAGGTGGCGGTGACGTTGATGAAGCTGGTCTGGCCGTCCTGATCGACCTTGACCGCCGCCTGCAGGCGGTCGGTGACCTTTTCGATCAGCTGTGGCGGCACGACGACCGGCTTGTTTCCCGCTTGCGCCGATTTCGACGCCCCCGACTGCCCTGAATTCGGTAGCGCGGTCTTCCCTGCGTTGGGGTTGAATTCGGGATCGTCGAAGAGCGCCAGATCGCGCACCACCTGGCGCGCGACCGAGCGCGAGTTCAGAAGCTGGATCTGCGTTTCGATCTGATGGGTGCGCCGAGCCTCCAGGTCGCGAATGGACGTAGGGGTCGCGGCATCGTCGCCGCTCAGGTCGAGATCGTCCGTGTCGACCCGCATCACCGCCGTCGCCTGATAGCGGGGTTCGATGACCAGCAGCGCGATCACCGCGATACCCAGCACCAGGACCATCGTCGCGATGAGCCCGCGATACCGGCGCCTGAGCACGCGCAGGAAATCGGTGCCGGCAGACGCTTCGTCGTGACGGGAGTCGATGCCGCGATGGTCCTGTAGGACGGGCTCGTGCATATTCATGCTGTTCATCCTGTGGCGGAGCGCATGCTCATCCGGTGATGTACGCCCCAGACAAGCTTGTAAGCTGCGGCGATCCGTGTCGCAGCGGCAATGAAGGATAGGGCAGGGAGAACTCCGGTCCATCGTGGTGGGGTGCGGCTACCACCAGAGGGGTGACGCGATACGGGGGCACTACCCCTTCCGGGGTATCTCGATATCGGAATCGGCGATTTACCGGCGTGGTGGCATGTCCTGCGGCAAGCGCGGAAGGATTTCGATGATTGCCACGCCCCTAAATCGCCGCCGGCCACCGCCATGAGCACGGTACCGCCGGATCCGTCGGTCGCCGCAGCCGTGTCGGGGAACTCGCCACGAAGCGGGATGCTGAGGCGATTCGCGCGCAACGCATTTCATCTCGTCAGCGGCAATGCATCGGCAGTCGCGCTCGGCATGATCACCCTGGCGCTCAGCGCCCAGATGCTGGGTCCGGCGCTGCTTGGCATTCTTGCGACCATCGAGGGCTATGGTCGCATGGTCGACCAGATCGTCAGGCTGGAGACATGGCAGGCGCTGATCCGCTACGGGGCCGACGCACTCGAGAAACAGGACGGCAACCGGTTTCGTGCGCTCGTCAAACTCGGCGTGATCATGGATCTTGTCGGTGCTTCGCTGGCCGCGGCCGTGGCGTTTCTCGTGGTCCCGCTGGCGGCGCATTGGCTCAGCTGGGACTCGGCAACCAGCGTGATGGCGCAGGTCTATTGCATAGCGGTGCTCTTCGGCATTTCCTCGACGCCGATCGGGGTGCTCCGGCTATTCAACCGCTTTGCCGCCATAGCCTGGCTCGAACCTGCGATCGCGGCGGTCCGTCTTGCCGGCGTTGCAGTGATCTGGATCATGGGCGGCTCGATCTGGGCGCTCCTCCTCCTCGGTATCGTCCTCCAATGCGCGCAGCGCCTGCTGCTTGGCTGGATGGCCTGGCGCGAATTGAAGGTGCAAGGCTATGGCGACTTCCTCGCCGCGCCGCTCGCGCATCCCGGCGATCGCTTTCCCGGCATCTGGGGCTTCATCCTGGCCGCGAACGGCACGCTCCTGGTCCGCAAGAGCACGCAGGAGATCGACCTCCTGGCCGTCGCGGCAATCGCGGGCCCGGCCGGTGCAGGCATCTATCATGTCGTCCGCAAGTTCACGCTGGCTGCGACCAAAGCCGGCGCGATGACCCAGCAGGTCGTTTATCCGGACCTTGCCCGGCTCTGGGCCCGGCGGGATTTTACGGCGTTTGCAACGACGATCCGGCAAGTCGAAGCAGTGACGGTCGCGTTCGGGTTCGCGCTGGTCGGCGTCATCCTGCTGGCGGGGGACCAGATCGTCCGCGTCATCGCCGGCTCGGGCTTCGAGGATGCCACGAACCCATTAATCGTTCAGTCCCTGGCCGCATTGCTGTTCCTTTCGGGAAGCGCGTTGCGGCCTGGCCTTGCGTCGATGGGGCTGCAGGCGAAGATGATGCCGGCCGTGATCGTCTCGGCGATCGCCTTCTACGTCGTCCTGTTCACCGCCGTGCCGCGTCTGGGGGTAGTCGGTGCCGGTTTCGCACACATCGCATTCAACGCGATCTGGCTACCGGCATCGGCTATCCTGTTTATGCGGTCGCTGCGACGAGCGGCGCTGGATCCATCGCCGTCGACAGAGTGAGCCCGCGGTTTGCCGCCCAGATCGCCGCCTGTGTGCGGTTCTGTACGCGCAGCTTGCGCAGGATCGCCTTGATGTGAACCTTGACCGTCGCATCGGCGATACCGAGTCGACGCGAAATGACCTTGTTGGGGTCTCCGTCGAGCAGGCACTTCAAGATTTCTATCTCGCGATTCGAGAGTGGCAGGCCGCTCACGCCGGTTTCGCGTCCGCTCCACATGATCTGCGGAATGGAATGGGTCAGCGACTCGGCGACCTCGGACGGAAGGACTTTTTCCCCCATCGCGATGAGGCGGAGCGCGCCGGCCAGGGGTGCGCAGGATATGGCCTTGACGAGATAGCCATCGACCACGCCCGAGGCGAACGCATGCGCCACTTCCTCGATATGATACTGGTCCATCATCAGCACGACGCGGCTGGTCGGGAAGCGTTCCCGCAGCTCGCGGCAGGATTGGAGGCCATCGTCCAGCGCGTGCGCATCGACGATGATGACATCGCAATCCAGCGGTCCGAAGTCGAAGGAATTTGATTCTGCGGCGTCGACTACGAAACCCTGATCAATCAAGATTCGCCTCAGACCCTCCCGAATGATCTCGCTCTTTCCCAAGATCGAAACGTGCATACTCTCTAACATGACCGGTACCCCTTGTTAGTTAGGAGATGCGACCCCCTTCGTTTGTTACCACGACGTTTAGAATATGTCCGATTTGGAGCAAAAAGGCTATAGGTAGAATCTCTATCGGCTACAGATGGCACGTGGCAATGTGAGGTAGACGTGTTTTGAACCTGTCCAAACAGGCTAATCAGGATGCCTTAGCCTCTGCGGTAAGCCGAAGAGCGCGCGGAAGATGACGGGGGATTTGATCTATGTTAATCGGTGTCATGTCGGGTGGAGTTGTATAAGGACATGGCTGCAAGTCTAACATCTGGAAGTAGTTATTAGCCAAGGTCTATTAAATTAATCGAATTGGATTTTGGTTGAAAGCCCGTATGAGCGCGTCGCGGCGAGATGGCCGATGCGGTTTGCATCGGGAATATATATCTGCAAAATCCAGAAGGTGTCCGGGGCGCCGAAGGCCTGACCGAGACGATAATTGGGCTATATTCTTGAGGTTATGGCGGCGGCGGCTGTCTTGAGAACATGATAATCAGCGCCGAGCGGCGGCGCATTTGGCTATCAGGTCGGTCCAACTCCCGTTCACCTGCTGCGAGTCGAATCGGATTGCGCCCGCTGCAGCGGCGGCACCCAGGCGCTGGCGAAGCGCCTTGTCGGTCGCGAGCCGAACCAGCGCCGCGGCGAGGGCATCGGCGTTTTCGGGCGAAACGAGCAGGCCATCCATATCGTCGGTGATCATCTCGGCGGGGCCGAAATCGCAATCGAACGAAATAACGGGCAGGCCCGAGCCCATCGCCTCCGCAAGGACATTCGGGAACCCTTCATAGCGGGACGACAGCACGAACAGGTCGCCGGCCGCTATCCATGCGCCTGGCGTGGCGCTCGCGCCGGGCAGAAAGGCGCGGGCGGTCAGGATCAGAGCGCTGATCTGATGCTCCAGCGCGGCCCGGTCCGGCCCTTCGCCGAAGATCACCAATCGCCAGTCGGGTATCCTGTCGGCAATCCCGGCAAAGGCGTTCAGCAACAGGTCGAAGCCCTTTTGCTCGTTCAATCGCCCTACCGCGACGATCGTGGGCGGCGCCGGCGGTCGCGGTTCGGCTGCCGGGGCGAGCATCGGATTGGGGATCACGACGGCCCGGGCGCGCTGCCCCGGCGGAAGGCAGATCTTGCTCCGTTCGGTCTGCATGACGATCGCAGCGGCGGTCGGATACAGTCGATCCAGCAGGATCCTCCAAACGGCGCCCGATCGTTGGCGAAGCGGGTTGTTGCGCTCCGAGACGATCATCGGCGTCCCGGTGCCGATCCTGGCGAGCAGCGCGAGCACGTTGATCTTCGTCAGGAACGACACGGCAACGTCGAAGCGCTCCTCGCGCAGGAGCCGGCGCAGCGCCCGGACCCGCCGCATCATCAGGAAAAGGCGCGCCGGCCCTTTCGCGGCGACCGGCAGGGCGAGCCGCCGCAAACGGACTCGCGCGTCATAAGGATGGAAGATCGGGTCGGCCGGTCGGTCGAAGGTGACGATCGTCACGTCCCAACCCTGCGCCAGGGCGGCGCGCGACAGGAGATCGATGATCCGCTCCGCGCCGCCCGCGTCCAATGCTGCGAGAATGAAGGCGATACGCACGCTATCCGGCCATTCGCGTCCGGCAGGGCAGGCGTTCGACAAGCGACCAGGTGAGTTCGTCGAAAGAGCGGATGCGCGTATCGGCATGGTGGCTGGCGATAGGGTGAAGGCGCGGGTGGATCGCCCCCGGACGATCGATCTGGATCGTCCGCCAGCCAAGCTTGCGCGGCGCGAGAAAATCCTTTGCGGGATTGTCGGCGACATAGACGAACGTGTCGGCTCCGCCCGGGCGATGCGCTTCGACCGCCTCGAAGGCGCGAAGATGCGGCTTCCAATAGTCCGCACCCCATTCGTCGGTGCAGATCATCGGGTCGATCGGGAAACGGTCGAGACCGAGAGCCGCGATCTTGGCCCGCTGCGCGACGGCATATCCGTCGGTGATGAGCGCCAGCGCGAAACCATGATCGGCGGCGAGAAATGCCTCGGCGTCGGCGGCGAGCGAGATCGACGGGGGATGCGACCGGTATTTCGCGACGAGGATGCTGACAAAGGCCGGATCGGGTGCGATGCCGAGCCGGACCAGGGTCCGGTCGAACAGGCGGTCGCGCACGCCGACCTCGCGCAGCGCCTCGGCCTCGGCCTGAAAGCCTCCCAGGCCTATCTCACGCTCGAGCCAGTTCGATATCCAGGCGATGCCGCTGCGGACATAGGTTTCTTCGAGGTAAAGCGTATCGTCGAGATCGAGGACGATCGCGGTGGTCATGGCTCGATGAACACCGCGGCATCGTAGCGCAGCATGACGACGTCCTCCGCCCAGTCGTTGCCCGCGCTGCTCGGCATGCCCAGCCGGGCTTCGATCAGCCACTGCGCAAAGGCGGCGCCCGCACGGTCGGCCAACGGGTATCCGCCGCCGAAGCGCGCATTGATCTCGAAGACCTGCGCCGTCCCGTCGGGAGAGACCATCGCCTGATAGCAGAGTACGCCGCGGGCGCCGGGAAGGCTGGCGGCGATCCGCTCGCCGATCTCGATCAGGCGCGGCGCGCGCCGCGTCACGCCCTTTTCGACTTCGCCGGCGCGGATCTTGATCCGCCGGTGCGGCACCACGGCCCGCAGGCGGCCGGCATTGTCGATATAGATGCTGACGGTCCATTCCTCGCCGCGCAACAGCGCCTGGACGATCATCGGTTCGTCCTCGTGCAGCGGGAGATCGGCCGGGCTCTCGACGATCGACACCGATCGCCCGGAGCTGCCGTGGCGCGGCTTGAGAAGCACGGGCCAGGTCCAGCGTTCAGGGGCCTCCCGAACCTCGTCCAGCGTCGCGGTGCGTGGGGTCGGAATGTCATGTGCCGCGAAGAACTCGGCGGTCTTCAGCTTGTCGCGCGCGATGTCGATCACGGCGGGCGCGCTGGCCGAGACATGGGCGCCCAGCGCGGCAAATCGATCGTGCGCGCTTGCGAGCGGCGCGAGTTCGGGATCGATCGTCGGCACGACGAGCTGGACGTTGCGATCGCGGCAAATCGCCAGGATCGCTTCCACATAATTGTCATCCGTCACCGGAGGGACGGCGTACGCGTCATCGGCGACATGGCATGCCGCGCTGAGTTCGGGCTCCAGGTCGCAAGCGAGCAGGTCGAGCTCGACACCAAGTTCTTCGGCGCCGCGGCGAAACGCCTGCAGCAGCGCGACGCGCCGTCCGGCCGATGTGACGAGCATGGTCAGGTGCTTTCGCTCGCCGGCCGCCTTCGCCCCGTCGATCGCCATGTCGTGGATTCCGATCTGTGTCAGCATGACTAGATTACCTCCCGCACCAGTACGAAAGCTTCAGCGGCATGACGGTGCACCGTCGCGCCGCGCAGTGCGGCCAGCGCGCGGATCGCCTCGGGCGACCGCTCGTTCGGAAAGGCGCAACACTGCGATTCATAAGCGGCGAAGGCCGCCAGCTTGCGATCCAGCGTCGACGCGATATCGACATAGACGGTCGGCGCGAAGATCGGCTCGACATAGGGCGCGGACCAGTTCGTCTCCGACAGCGTCTCATACGCCAGGATCGTGCGCGGGTAGCTCGCCTGACGCGGTCGCGCGGCGACCATTGTCGAGCGGAACACCAG
The DNA here is from genome assembly GCA_966211615.1 of uncultured Sphingomonas sp. GTDB lineage: Bacteria > Pseudomonadota > Alphaproteobacteria > Sphingomonadales > Sphingomonadaceae > Sphingomonas. Next base: position 113,937 of record CBIHNZ010000001.1, on the reverse strand, counting down.
CTGGTGGTCGAGATGGATATCGCCGACGAACGGCACGAAGATCGTGTCGGGCAGCGTCGCGTTGATCAGCGCGCCCAGCGCCGCATTGAGATCGGCATGGGGAACGCCGTCGAGCTCGGCCGCCGGGAGGCCGAGATAATGGGTGGCGCGGACGCCGAGCAGCGCATGTGCCGCGGCAGCTTCGGCGCGCAGCTTCTCGACGCCGTCGCGATCATATCTGGGCGGCTTGCCTTCGGTCACGATCGCGACCTCGACACTCGCACCCATCTCGGCGAGCCGCGCCATGGTGCCGCCGCAGCCCAGCACCTCGTCGTCGGGATGCGGCGCGATGACCAGGACCTTGCCGGCGGCGCGGGGGAAGCCGTCCATCGGTCAGGCTCCGACCATGCTGTGCAGGGGCGGCGGCTTCCCGCCCGGCGCGGCGAAGTCCGACACGACGATCGAGGCGTCATCGCCGCACCGGACGACGAAGCTGTCGTCCGCGCGCGCGATCACCTGGCCGGGCAGCGCATGATGCCGATGCCCGTTTTCCTGCCGTCTGGCCGACCAGATCGTCACGCGCCGATCGCCCTCGCCGGAAAAGGCGCCCGGATAGGGACGTCCGACCGCGCGGACCAGCCGTTCCACCTCCGCCGCCGGCCGGGTCCAGTCGATCCTGCCATCGTCCGGTCGCCGGCGTGCGGCCGACGTCGCGAAAATCTCGTCCTGCGGCTCGCCCAGGCAGTCGCCCGCGAGCAGCCGCGGCAGGGTATCGGCCAGCAGATCGCCCAGTGCCGTCATGTGCCTGGCGTAGAGCGAGCCGGCGGTCTCGTCGGGCGCGACGTGCATGTAGCGCTGCGCCACGATCGGCCCGCTGTCCGTTCCCTCGTCGATCCAGAAGAGCGTGGAGGCCGTGATCTTCTCGTCGAGCAGGATGGTCCAGGGAATGACGCCGCGGCCCCGCAGTCTGGGCAAGGCCGCCGGATGATAGCCCAGGACGCGGCCTTGCGCGGCCTTGCGAAACGCATCGCCGCACAATTGCGACCAGCCGATCACGAAGGTGATGTCGGGAGCGAGTGCGCCCATCTGTGCCAGGAAGTCGTCGCTGTTGATGTTGGGCACGTGCAGCAGCGCCGCGTTCGCTGCGGCGGCAGGCTCGGCAAGATCGACGAAATCCGAATGCCGGTGCGCGAGATGCTGCGGCAGCGTCGCGATCGCCGCCAGGGTCCAGCCCGGTGCGCGCGCGAGCGCGTCCGCGGCGATCCGCGTGCTCTCAACCGCGCCGATCAAGAGTGCCCGCATAGCCCCGCTCGATATTGAGAGTGTTGATGCGCTCGCCGCCGATGAGCATCGCCACGGTTCTGAACAGGATCTCGAGATCGAGCCGGATGCCGCGATGTTCGATGTACCAGAGGTCGAGCGCGAGCTTGTCCCTGTCGCTCAGCAGCGCGTTGCCGTTGACTTGCGCCCATCCGGTGAGCCCGGGCTTGACCTTGCCTCGCGCCATGCCGCCTTCGCCCAGGTCCACTACGGTTTCCGGCAGCAGCGGCCGCGGGCCGACCAGGTTCATCTGCCCCCGAATGACGCTCCAGAGGCCGGGCAATTCGTCCAGCCGCGTGCGACGAAGCACGCGACTGGTGGCGGTGAGGCGCGCCGCGTCGGGCAGCGGTCGCCCCTCGATATCGTTCGCAGTCCGCATGGTGCGAAATTTTGCCAGCACGAAGGGGCGCCCCTCCGCGCCTGCCCGATGCTGCCTGAACAGGATCGGCCTGCCCAAGGTCGCCAGCACGACAAGCGCGACAAGCGCCATGACGGGCAGCGTCACCAGTGCGGCCAGCCCGGCAATCGTGACCTGTAGCGCTGCGAAATCGCCGATCGCGCGGCGCGGGCAATCGTTCCCCATGCTGTCCTTGCCCTTGTCCAGTCCCATGATGCCGAGGAGATGAGCATTGACCAGGTTGACATCGAAACGCCGGCACGCCGTTTCCCGCGCCCGCGCGCCCATTCGGATGACGAGCTCCGGGCTTTCGATGAAACGAACCATCGCCTCGGCCAGGGCCGGCGCGTCGCGGGGCGGTACGAGGAAACCGTCCCGGCCGTGCGTGACGGCGTCCCGGCAGCCCGGCATGTCGGTGGTGATCACGGATTTGCCGCACGCCATCGCCTCGAGGATCGTCCGCGGCAGGCCTTCGCGATAATAGCTCGGCAATACGAACACGCTGGCGTCCGCGAGATGCGGCGCGACGCTTCGCGTTTCGCCGAGATACTCGATGTCGCCTGCAGCTTCCCAGCCGCGGATCTCGGCGAGCGTGATGCCGGTCGGATTGGTGTCGAGCGGCCCGAGGATGCGGAAGCGCGTATCGGGGAAACGCGCGCGCACCAGCTTCGCGGCTTCGACGAATTCGACCAGGCCCTTGTCGCGCATCAGGCGCGCGACCATCAGGAAGACCGGCGGGCCGGCGATCGCGGGGGAGGGGCTGAACCTGGTGATGTCGACGCCGGAGCCGGCGACCTGCACAACATTATGATCCGGCCGCAGGATATGATGGCGGCGCATCTCGGCATCGTCGTCCCGGTTGAACACGATGACCGCCGATGCGCGCGCAATGGCGAGGCGGTAGAGCAGCGAAACCAGACGCCGTAGCAGGGCATGGCCCAGGCCGGGGATGTCGCTGTAGACGTGGCCAAGGCCACTCACCATCGCATAGAAGCGCGCATGTCCGCCGGCGATCCTGGTCGCCAGCCCGCCATAGACGATGGGTTTCTGGGTATAGGCGAGGACAACGTCCGGCATCTCGGTGCGCAGGAGGCTGACCAGGCGGCGCAAGGTGGCGAGATCCCGGAGCGGGTTGAGGCCGGTACGATCCATCGGAATCCGGCAATATCGCGCGCCCATCGCCGACAGCGCGGCAGCGGTTTCCGGGTCGTCGTCGGGCGCACACGCGACGACTTCATGGCCTTCCGCGAGGATGGCGGAGATCAGCGCACCCCGGAAATTGGTCAGCGAATAGGAGAGGCTGGCGATGAGGACGACCTTCATGCCGGCCGGGCCCCCGCGCCGCGCACGTCGGGTCCACTCCGGTCCAGGGTCGGTGCGAATGTCCGGTCGAGCACGGCGGCGTACAGGCGACGATATTGCAGCACGACCTGGCGAAGCTCGAACAGGCTGACGACCCGCTCCCGCGCGGCGGCACCCATGGTCGCTCGTCCGGCTTCACCGAGTGCAGTGACCAGGCCCAGCGCCGCGGCCATCGCCTCGACGTTGCGCGCGGGCACGGTCAGCCCGGTCTCGCCGAGGATGGACTTGCAGTCGCCGATATCGGTGGCGACGCAGGGAATGCCGCAAGCCATCGCCTCGCCGAGGATGTTGGGAAAGGCCTCACCCCATGCCGACGACAACGCAAGGATGTCGACGCCCGGTAGCCAGTCGGCGACGTCGGTACGCTCGCTTGCCAGCGTCACGCTGTCCTCCGGCAGAGCCTCGGCGATGAGGTTGGCGAGCGCGGGAGGAGGATTGTCCAGCCCCGTGCCCACCATCAGCAGGTGCAGCTTGCACCCCGCAGCTCGCGCACGGGCGACGGCGCTGACGAGCATCGCGTGGTCCTTCATCGGATGAAGGCGCGCGACCAGCGCGACGACAAGGGCATCTTCGGGGATGCCGAACAGCGTCCGCAAATGGGCACGCCGATCAGGGTCGGGCTTGTAGTAATCGCAGTCGAACCCATTGGGGATATAGGTCGCGCGACCGCTCGCAAAGCCGATCGCCTCGTGCTCGCGGGCGGCTGCGTGGGAGTTGTAGATGATCGCAGCCACGGAGCGCGACATGCGTGCGCTCAGCGCCAGCAGGCGCTGCGTCATTCGTGTCTCCAGCTTTGGGTCGCTGAGCGAGTGACGGACGTTCCAGACGACCGGCACCTGCGGCCCCTGGGCGAAGCCGGCCACGCTCGCGGCGAGATTGCCGTGATACATCCATCCCTGGATCACGTCCGGGCTTACCCGAGCGGTGACGCGGAGCAGTCGAAGCACGCCGAGCGGGCCAACCAGCCCGCGGCGCATGTCCAGCGAATAGACCGGGCATCCCGCCTCGCGCAGCGCGGGCAGCATGACTCCCGGCCGCATCAGCGACATCACGCTTGAAACATTGCGGTCGCAGCCGGCTCCGGCCTCGATCAGCTTGACCAGCATCGCCTGCGCGCCCCCCATGTCGAGGCTGGTCGTAATATGCTCGATCGCGATCGGCGGACGCGTGGCAGGGAGCATCTTCATGCAAGGCCCTCGCGGTAGATAGCGGTAATCTCCCGAACCTGGCGGTCGGGCGCGGTCCAATGGGTACAAGCGAGCGGCAGCGTTTCGGAACCGTGAGGCTCGACTGCGGCAATCGGCGCGGTTTCCCCCCGCTGTTCGGCTATTGGTATCGCTGTCCTACCCATGCGGTTACCGGGCCCCCTGCGTCTCCGGACTCAAACCGGTTGCAGGAAATCTACGCGGGCAGGGGTCAGGGTGGGCCTGCTAATCCGGCCATCCCCTTATGGGGTAGGTGGAAGCGCCGCCGTGTTCCCGTCCTCGAAGGGATCGCGGTGCCGCAACGCAATAGTTAGCCCATTGCGCTGATTCTGCGCTGGGAGCCCCCCCCAATCGACCCGCTTTGCTGTCCGAAAGGTCAGAACCTTCTGGTCGACTTCCGTACGGCCCGGAAGCGCATAAGATATGGGAATAAGCGAGGGTCGACGTTTCCGATCTGGTACCAAAGGTGCAGATACGGCGAGGAGATATGCTTGAATAGATAGATGTTGTTCAGGGGTGGAGCTTAATAATGGTAAAATTTACTAAGCTTACTCAAGCATTGCCTTCCGGCCATTCGACAGTAATATTCCTAATAGATGCGCTAGTATCTTCGATGAGCCTACCAGTGGCGCTGATACTTCGTGTTGGAAGCGGGCGTGCTGGCGAGATTCTCAACGAGGTGCCATTTGCGGCGCCGCTGTTCCTGGTCGCTGCGATGGCGACGTTCTGGACGATGCGGACATATCGCCGGCTGTGGCGCTTCGTGTCGGTCGGCGACCTGGTCGAGATCGCCAAGGGTACGACGCTGGCGATCTCCGCCTATCTCCTCTTGCTGCTCCTGATCGGTCAGCTCGGCTGGATGCCGCGGTCGATCCCTGCGATCCTGTGGCTCGTCCAGATCGCGATGATGGGCGGCGCGCGCGTCCTTCGCCGCCTGGTTGCGGAGTATCTGAGCGGCATCGTCAATCCGCCGCAACCGGTGCTCGCGCCGGCTGGCCGGTCGCGCCGCGTGCTGCTTGTCGGATCGAGCGACCGGGTGGAGCGGCTGCTGCGCTATATCGAGCGCGACGGCGACACCGGGCTCCAGCCGATCGGCATTCTCGACACGGTAGGGGTGCGGGGACCGATGCAGGTGCGGGGCGTTCCGATCCTGGGCTCGACCTGCGAATTGAGCCGCGTCGTCGAGCGGCTGGAGGCGAGCGACCGGCGACCCCAATGCCTGTTGTTCGCCAGCCATCCCGATCAGCTTCGCGGCAGTGCGACCGTCGGCATCGCCGCCGAGGCGCAGAGCCTCAATCTCGACGTGGCCTATCTTCCCGGTCTTACCACCTACAAGCCGAACTCGAGCGAGAGGCTCGATCTGCGCTTCATCGACATTGCCGAACTGCTCGGTCGGCCGCAGATCGGGCTCGACAGCAGGTCGATCGAAGATGCGATCCGCGGGCGTCGCGTGCTCGTGACGGGCGCCGGCGGCACGATCGGGCGCGAGCTCGTCCGGCAGATCGCGACCTTCGCGCCCGAGCGTCTGATCCTGCTCGATGCGTGCGAGTTCAACCTCTACGAAATCGACCTCGAGATGCGCGAGAACCACCCATGCGTGGCGCGCACGCCGGTACTCTGCTCGATCCGGCAGCGTGAACAGCTGATGCGGGTCTTCGCGGAGCATCAGCCGGAGCTGGTCTTCCACGCAGCCGCGCTGAAGCACGTGCCTTTGGTCGAGCAGCATCCGACGGCCGGGGTGCAGACCAATGTCCTCGGTACCCGGAACGTCGCCGATGCGGTCATGCGCTACGGCGCCCTTGCGATGGTCCAGGTCTCGACGGACAAGGCCGTCAATCCGGTCGGTTTCATGGGCGTGACCAAGCGCCTGGGCGAGCTCTATTGCCAGGCGCTGGACCTGGCCGGTGCCGATACGGTCGACGCGCCGCGCTTCATGACCGTCCGGTTCGGCAACGTGCTGGGATCGAGCGGGTCGCTCATCCCGCTCTTCCAGCGCCAGCTCAGCCGGGGCGGTCCGCTGACGGTGACCCACCAGGACATCGAACGCTATTTCATGACCGTCCACGAAGCCGTGCAGCTGGTGCTCCACAGCGCCGCGCGCGGCCTGTACGACGAGGAAAGCCGCGGCCGGATCCATGTCCTCGACATGGGGGCGCCGGTCCGCATCATGGACGTGGCGCGTCGCATGATCCGCCTCGCCGGGCTCGAGCCGGACCTCGACGTCAATATCGAGATCGTCGGCCTCCGCCCCGGCGAAAAGCTCTTCGAGGAACTGTTCGACAGCAAGGAGGAACAGTTCCCGTCCGGCATGCAGGGGGTTTTCGAGGCGGTCTCCCACGTGGTGCCGCGCCCCATCCTGCAACGCGCCTTCGATCAGCTGGAGGATGCCGTCAGTCGCGGCGACGACGCGACCTGCCGGACGGTCGCTCGAGCACTCCTGTCGCGCGAAGCGACTCCGGCCCGCCGTCGCAGCGAGCCTCGGATCGACCGGCCCCAGCTGGTCGCCCAGCTCGGTTAACCAGCAGGAGGAGCGCTTGCCGAACCCCAACATGAGCATGGTAGCCGTCACCGAGCCCGACACGCGTCGACCGGCCAGGGTTGCTCAAATACCGACCCACGCAAAACCGATCCGCTCGGCCTGGCCCATCTATGCCGAGGACGAGATCGCAGAGGTCGCCGATATCCTGAGGTCCGGTCGCGTCAACGCGCTGCACCATGGCGAGCGGTGCCGCGCCTTCGAGGCAGCCTTTGCCGAGCGTTGCGAGCGAACCCATGCCATCGCAGTCGCAAACGGTACGCTGGCGCTCGAGCTGGCGTTACGCGCCCTGGGTATCGGTCCGGGCGACGAGGTGATCGTTCCGGCGCGCAGCTTCGTCGCGAGCGCCAGCTGTGTCGTGACGGTGGGCGCCACGCCGATTTTCGCGGATGTCGACCCGAACAGCCAGTCGGTGAACGCATCCACGATCGCCGCGGCGTTCACCCCGCGAACCCGCGCGATCGTCGTCGTGCATCTGGCCGGCTGGCCCGCACCGATGGACGAGATCATGACTCTCGCCGACGCGCTGGACCTCGCGGTGGTGGAGGACTGCGCCCAGGCGCACGGCGCGACGTGGAATGGGCGCCCGGTCGGGAGTTTCGGGGACGTCGCCGCATTCTCCTTTTGCACCGACAAGATCATTTCGACGGGCGGCGAGGGCGGGTTGCTCGTCATTCGGGACAGCGAGGTCTGGAAACGTGCCTGGGCATTCAAGGACCATGGCAAATCCCCTCCGGAGGAGCCTGCGCCGCCGAACAACGGGCGGTTTCGCTGGCTCCATGAATCCGTCGGCAGCAACTACCGCATGACGGAGATGCAGGCCGGAATCGGCCTGCTCCAGCTCGGCAAGCTGGATCGCTGGGTCGCGGACAGGAACCGCAACGCGACCATCCTCAATCGCCATCTTGCCGAGCTGCCGGCCATCCGTACGGCGCAGCCGCCGCCGTCGATCCTCCATGCCTACTACAAATATTATGCCTTTGTCCGGCCTGACCGGCTGCGGCAGGGATGGTCCCGCGATCGGATCGTGGGAACGCTGATCGCCTGCGGCATTCCCGCCGGGAGCGGAAGCTGTCCCGAAATTTATCGCGAGGCGGCTTTTGTCGGTACTCCGTCTGCACCTCTGGCGCCGCTGCGTGTTTCGAAGATGCTGGGCGAGACAAGCCTGATGCTCCCTTGCGACCAGACGCTCGGAGTCGCGGATGTCGAGCGAATGGCGCGGGCCGTCGTGTCGGTCATGTCGAAGGCCAGTTATTGAGCGGGGACGGACATGACGGAGCGGCACCTTCCGCAATTCCTGATCATCGGAGCGGTAAAGGCGGCGACAACCTGGATCGCGGACCAGCTTCGCGCCCGTGACGACGTGTTCCTGCCCGGGCCCGAGCCGCACTATTTCAGCCGTGCCTATGATCGCGGCGAGTATTGGTACGCATCGCTGTTCGCCGAAGCGCGCAGCGGGCAACTGATCGGAGAGAAATCCGCTGACTATCTCGCGGACAGCGAAGCCCCCGCGCGGACCGCGGCGCTCCTGCCCGACGCGATGCTGATCGCGCAGCTGCGCAATCCCGTCGATCGCGCCTATTCCGACTATTGCATGCACTTTCGACGGGGCTATGTCGGTGGCGATGTCGAACGGTATCTCGGTTCGAGACCGGAGACTCCGCGCTTCCTGCAAAGCGGGCTCTACGCGCGTCATATCGCCCGGTGGCGCGATCATTTCCCCGAGAATCGGCTGAAGATCATTCTCTATGACGACATTCGCGCCGAGCCCGAGCGTGCCCTGACCGACATATGCGGCACACTGCACCTGGCGCCGGCCATCGACGCCGAACTGATCCGGCGACGCAGCAACGACAGCGAGGCGCCACTGGTGCCGGTGCCGCTGCGGCGCCTGCCGCAATCGGTCAAGAATCTGGTAGCGCCGCTCCGCGGCAATCCGGCGTTCGAAGCGACGCGCAGGCTTTTCGCCCGCCCGATCGAATATCCGCGTCTGACCGCCGATCTGCGCATGCGGCTGAGCGACTATTATGCGGAGGACGTTGCACAGCTGGAGCGCCTTCTCGGCCGCGACCTCAGCGCCTGGGGCGACGCGGCGCGACCGGGCCGATGACGGCGTCAGCCGCCACGCCGATCTATTTCGCCCGCGCGCGGCCGTCCAATGTCCGCGCATATGGTTCGATCGGCGAGACGATGGTGATCGCTGCGACGTTCCTCGCGCCCTACACCACATGGCGGGTGATGAACGGCGTCCTGTTTACGGCCAGCGACGCGCTTTTCTGCCTGGGGGCGCTGTTCTATCTCGCCGGACGGCGGCTGCGTTTTCGACCGCTCGGCGACCTGACACCGATCTGGCTCTCCGGGCTCGCCATGCTCCTGATGGGGCTGTTGATCGGCAGTGTCGCCCATGGAGATCCGGCGCGATGGATCATCGTCGCCGCGCAATATGCCTTCGCATTCGCACTGGTTCCGATCCTGGTGATCGCGGTCACGCACGAAACGGCGATCCGCCAGGCCAAGGCGGCGCTCGCCGGCGTCGTGATCATGGAGGCGTTCGGAATCGGCGTCTATTACTACCTGGCCGGTTCCTATGAGGCGGCAAAGCGCTTCGGCCCGGAATTCATCACCGGCGAGCATCGTCTCGGCGCATTCATGGCCGACGCGAACTGGAACGCCGCAGTGATCGCGATGACGGTGCCGTTGGTTTTCTACCTTCAGCGCACCCGTCATATCGGCTCGGTGATTGCCGTATGTTCGCTCGCCATTCTGATGGTCGCGCTGCTGTTCACCGGCTCCTTCACCGGATTCACCGCGACCGTCGCGAGCGTCGGACTGTTCTTCCTGATCTGCGGGAGCTGGCGCTCGGCCCGGTTGATACTGATACTCGTCGCGATCAGCTCCGCGGTCGTCGTGTCGGGCGTCGCGCTGCCTCCCGCCTTCGAAAAGCGCGTCGTCGGCGCATTGCAGAACCAGGATCTGAACCAGGCCGGCACCTATTCGGGCAGGCTCAATCTGGTCAAGGAAGCCTGGACGATCATCGACGGGACCAGCGTGATCGGGATCGGCGTCGACCGGTATCGAGAGGTCAGCCGCACGCGCGCCCCCGTGCACAACATCTTCCTTCTGCTCTGGGCGGAGGGCGGCCTGTTGGCGATGTTCGGCTGGATCATGATGATCCTGGTCCCCGTCGCGCTGGCGATCCGGACAATGGCACGCGACCGGCTCGCCGCCGGGCTCGGGCTGGCCGTCTTCACATCATTCTTCATGTTCTCGATGGCCGCGCCGCACATGTATTCACGCAGCTGGGGTGTTCCGCTGTTCGTCACCATGGCGCTTATCCTGGCGCCCCAATTGCGCGCGCGCCGGCCTGGCGTACCTCCTTTGGACAGGCCGCCGACCCGAATGGCCCGGCCCGGCCCGGGGTAAATAGAGTAGTCTCTATCGGGTTCTTGCAGCGTTACAGGGGGACGACCCGATGCCTCGACTGATTTTGGCCGCCGCGCTGATGTCGCTCGGTGGTTGCGCCAGCAGCGTCTCTGAATTGCCGGCCGTAGAGACTGTCGCCGATCAGACATATCGGCTTGGTCCGGGCGATGAATTGCGGGTCATGGTGTACGGCTTCGATTCGATGACCAACGCCTATACGGTCAGCGATGCGGGCACGATTTCCCTGCCGCTCATCTCCACACTGGAAGTCGAAGGCTTGTCTACCGCCGAACTGGAGACGGCGATCAGTGGCCAGTTGCGGACTCGCGACCTTGCGCCCCGCGCCAGCGTCAGCGTCCAGGTGCAGAAATTCCGGCCCTTCTACATCCTCGGCGAGGTGCAGAGGCCCGGCCAATATCCCTATGTTCCCGGAATGACGGTGCTGACCGCGGTATCGATCGCGGGCGGCTATACTTTCCGTGCGAACAAGCAGGACACCGAACTCGTCCGCACCCGCAAGCGCGTTTCATACCGGGCACGTGCCAGTGCCGATGCACGGGTTCTGCCCGGCGACACGCTTATGGTGCCGGAAGCATGGTTCTGAAAAGCGGAGGGGGACGGCGCAATCCAGACCACCGGTCTTGTCGTCGCGGCGTAGCGACATCGCTCGTCTATCTGGTGGCGGTCATCGCCGCCATGCCCGTTGCAGCGCAAGATCAGCCGCGTCCGATGTCGCCACTCGATCTGCCCCGGCCGGGCTATGAGCCGCGACCGATCCTGATCGGCAAGACCGCAATCAGGCTCGAGGTCGAGGCGTCCGCGCTGTACGATTCCAATGTCTACGCGACCTCGACCAAGCCTCGGGATGACGTGATTGCCGTGGTGCGGCCGCGGGTCGAGGTCGACCGCAATTCAGCGAACATGCGCCTGCACGGCGAAATCTATGCTCAGGTCCGCGAACATACTTCGGTCGGCCGCGAAAGTGCCGCCAGCTTCGGCGCCGCGGCTTCCGCGGAACTGGTTCCCGGTCTCCGACAGACGCTTTCGCTCGCCGCCCGCTACGATCGCGCGATCGAGAGCCGCGCCGATCCCGAGACCCGGCGCAACCTGAACGAGCCGCCCCGGCGGATCGACATCCTGGGGGGCGACGTCGGATATGGTTTTCGCGGCGCCCAGATCGGGCTGGCGCTCAACGGCGGGTACCAGCAATTCTTCTATCGCGACGTGCGCGAGCGGGATCGCAATCTGCGGATCTATCGCGGTTCGGCCAGCGTCGCATGGCGGCCGTCGTCCCCGATCTCGATCTTCCTTGAAGGTTTCGCGACCCGCCGGGATTTCATCACCAGCGTCGACATCAACGGCATCAATCGGGACGCAACGACGCTGGGTGTGTTGGCCGGCGTGAGCCGGGACGTCTCGAGCAAGCTGCGCGGGCGGTTCGGGGTTGGCGTCTTCCGGTTCGATCCCGACGATCCGGCGCTGTCGGGCTTCACGGGATTCGCCGCGAACGGCCAGCTGACCTGGTCGCCGCGCCCACGCACCGCGTTGACCGCGCAGGTTTCCCGCGGCGATGTCGCGACCGTGCGCTCCGGCGCCACCAATCGCACGGACACGCTGATCGCGCTGCGCGTCGATCAGGAGGCGCGGCACAACTTCCTGCTCACGGGCGAGATTTCATGGCTCGACACGCAGTATCGCGGCGTCGTCCCACGCAGTCAGCAGACGTTCCAGCTACGCGGCGAAGCACGCTTTCTCGTAAATCGCGTGCTGGCACCGTTCATCGCCGTCGGATTCGCGCGTCGCGACGCGGATCTCGTCACCGACCGGTTCACGCGCGCGACCGTGGAGTTGGGCGTACGCATCCGTTTTTGACGAGAAGGCGAAGGACATGTCCAATCTCAAGGGTCGCCGGACCATAAGGTTGGCCGGCTATCTTGCCGCCGGAGCGATCCTGGTCTCTGCCACGTTTCTAGGCGCGGAAAAGCCGCCGGCTGCGCCCATGCGCCCAGCATTCCCTGGCGCCGAGGGTTTCGGTCGGATGGCGCAGGGCGGGCGCGGCGGCCGCATCATCGCGGTGACCACGCTTGCAGATTCCGGGCCGGGGTCACTGCGCGCCTGCATCGTCGCGAGTGGGCCGCGGGTCTGCGTCTTTCGCGTGGGCGGCATCATCCGCTACACGACGATGCGTCCGGATATCCACAACCCATATCTGACGATCGCCGGGGAGACGGCGCCCGGCGGAGGCATCCTGATCACCCATGCCGGCGGGAAGGGGGCGTTCACGCCGTTCGTCATCAAGAATACGCACGATATCGTCGTCCGGGATATTCGCGTGCGGCTCGATCGCTTCGGTGAACAGCGGCGGGCCGACAGCGCCTTCATCATCGAGAGCAGCCGCAACGTCATTCTCGACCATGTCAGCGGCTCCTGGGCCCGCGACGAGAATTTCGGCGGCTATGCCGGCAATGATGCCATCACCGTGTCCTGGTCGATCTTCGCCGAAGGCGTCCCGCGCCACGACAAATGCGCGCTGCTCTCGAGCGACCCGACGGGCCCGCAGCGGCTGAGCTTCATCCGGAATCTGTGTGCGCATAACGGCGACCGAAATCCCGACATCAATTTCCCGCCGGGCTCCTGCGTCGAGGTGGTCAACAACGTCCTGTACAACGCGCAGGTGCAGTTCAGCGAGGTCTGGGAAAGCTATGGCGGAACCCCGGTGAACCTCGTCGGCAACTATTATCGCCGCGGCCCCAACACGCCGCGGCTCGCCTTCGGGATCGACCGGCCACTCGTGGCCTCGACCGGCCCCGCGCGCATCTACAGCCACGACAATGTCGTCGACGGCAAGGGCATCATAATAGCCCCGGCGGCACGCGCGGCGCTGGTCCCGGCTCCGGTCTGCCCGCTCACGGTGAGGCCGATGCCCGGCAGGAGCGCCTATGCGGCGGTGCTGGCCCGCGCCGGCGCATTTCCACGCGATCAGGTCGACGCGCGCATCGTCGACGAGGTGCGCACGCGGACCGGCGCGATCGGGCGGCCCAATCGCGTGCTCCCGGCGATCGCCAATGGCACGCCCTACAAGGACAGCGATGGCGACGGAATGTCGGATCGCTGGGAAATGGCGAACGGTTGCGACCCGGCCCGCAACGATGCGTGGCAGGATGCCAATGGCAATGGCTGGGCCAATCTCGACGAATTCCTGCACTATGCGCATAATGAGCGGATGGCGGGGCGTCAGCCGGTCTGAAGGATCCGCGCCTGCAGGAACATTTCCTCGACCTCGGATCCGCCGCCCCAGCGCTCGACGACGACAAGTGCGCCGTCGTCGGCCATCCGGAACAGCGTGCCGCGATGGTCGGCATCGCCATGGGTCCGCAGGACCTGCAGCCAGGCACCGGGTCCGCGCAGATAGGATCGCACATTGTCGACGGCGCGCTGCAGCTCGGCCGGCTCGAAATAATGGCGATTGAGGATGTTTGCGGCGCGGATCAGGTCGAAGCCTCCGGTCAGCGCGGGGTTGCGGACGGTGATGTCGTCCTCGATCAGCCGCATGGCATCCGATTGCGCCAGCCGCCGGCTGACGAGCGCGACGGGATTGCCGGCATGGGGCGACACCCCGCGTGCACGGGCAAGCGGCCCCAGCGTCCGGTCCACGACTTTCTGGGCGACGACCATCCCGGTCAGATAGTCCAGCCGGCGTGTCCAGGGACGCATCGCCTGCCCGAGTATCTCATATTGCAGGACATGGCCGTTCGGCTCGACCAGCGCCCGGCACCCCATCGGGAGATCGACGATCCGCGCGGCGAGCCCGCGATCGGTGCCGGTCAACCGGACGCGACGGCCCGATTGCGCGATCGCCGCCGCGAGCTCGGCGGTCGTGATGCCCGACGAGATGCCGAGATCGAGCACCGTGTCGATCCTGGCGTCCGCCCGATCGAGGCATTCGATCAGCGCGCGATCCACGGCACGCAGTCGGCCTTCCTCGGTCCGCTTGAAGGTGAAGTTGCCCGTGCGCAGCCCGCCGAAGAACCGCGCCTCGTCGCGCGGCGTCACGCTGTCGGGATCTGCGGAGAAGAACTTGGATGCGGTTTGCACGGTTCGCCCGTTGTCTGGTGAAGCGCAGATGCCGCTCCCTCGGGAGCCCCCCGATGATAGCAGCGGCAGCGACCCTCGCGGCGTTCGACAACGGACTACTCCCCCTGCGCACAGCGGATGCGGGGCTTATGGACCTATTCTGCCTCTGCACGAGGGAGGAAGGGGCCGATGCAGATCGATACGCGCGAACACGTCGCATCGGGCGGCGGGAGCAAGAGGATGCGCGCCTCCCGATCGAAACGAACCGGCCTGGTCTGGTTCGTGACGTTGCTCTTCCTGCTCGGCCTGTTCGTCCGGATCATGACCTACCCGCTGCAGCATGACGAACATTTCTACGTTCCTGCCGCGATTCTCTTCTCGTTCGACCGGCTGTATCCGGATTTCGGCTTTAGCCATTTGCCGAACCTGCCGATCCTGCTTTCCGGCGTGTTCGCCGTTGTCGGCAGCCACTATGTCCTGATCGGACGGCTCGTGATCTTTCTGGCATGGCTCGCGACGATCGGCGCCCTCGCGCTGATCGGGCGCCGTTACGCGAGGAGCGACATGGTCGCGGCTGTCCTGGTCGCGCTGCTGGTCGCCAATCCCGCGCTGCTCGATGCGACCGGCATGGCGGTCACGAACAATTTCATCGCCACGCCGTTCGCGCTGTTCGGCCTGTTCTGCTTCGTCGAAGCGGCCACGCGGCCGTCGCCGTCCCGCGGGCTGGCGGCGCTTGCCGGCTTTCTCCTGGCCGTGGCGGTCGGGTTCAAGGCGAACTACGCCATACTGTTGCCGCCGGTCGCGATCGCCGCGATCCTCGTCCCGCCCTACCTCCCGATGCGGGCCCGCCTGACCCAGCTCACGCTACCGCTGCTGGTGGGAGGCATCATCGGCGGGGTGCCGACCTTGTACTTCCTGGCGCAGGACCCGTCGGGCTTCCTGGCGCATGTCGTGCGGTTCCATCGCGGCCCCCAGCTCGGTTACTGGGGGACCAACCCCGATCCCCTGGACCCCAAGGCGATCGGATTGTCGGCCAAGGTGATCATGGCGCAGCGATCCTGGTTCAGCGCGACGAATCTGATCATGCTGCTGGCGCTGGCCTTCTATGTGGTGCTGGGCTTTCGCGGCGGCCGCTTCCGCTCCTGGTTCGATTGGCGTTCGCGCTGGCCGATCCTGTTGCTGATCAGCATCACCGCGCTCGCGGCGATGATATCGTTCTTGCCGACGCCGGCATTCCCGCAATATTTCACGATAGCGATCCCGTTCGCGCTCATGCTGATCGCGCTGCTCCACGGTTCGCTCGACGCGCCGGAGCAGGCCATGACGCGGCCGTTCCTGATCGCCGCGCTCGCCCTGGCGGCGTTCATCGGCACGCCCGTCCTGCTTTCCACGGCGCCGAGGATCGTCGACGTCGCGCACTGGACCGGGTTTCAGGTCCATCGCGACGCGGTTCGGATAGCGAAGATCGCGCGCGTCGAGGGTCCGCGCAGCTCGATGGCCACCTTGTCGCCGGTCTATGCGCTTGAGGGCGGGCTCAAGGTCTACCCGGCGCTGGCGATGGGACCTTTCGTATACCGCGCGAGCGCGTGGATCCCGGCGGAGGACCGCAGGCATTATACGTCCCTGGCCTCGCCAGCGACCGTCGGAAGCATGCTGGAAAATGCGCCGCCGTCGGCGATCCTGACCGGGCAGGAGGGGGCGCTCGACACGCCGCTGGCAGACTTTGCCACCACGCATGGCTATGTCGCGCACCCCATACGGATCGGGCGGGGCGGTGCCGGCCGCGACATGGTTCTGTTTACTCGGCCGCCTCCGCCTGCTCTTCCCGCTTTGGGGTGCGTGGCGCCGCCCGCGATCTTGGGCGCGCCTGCGATATCGGCGCAGGCGTGTCGTTGAGCCGGGCCTCGACGATCGGCACCGGGCGTCCCTTCACCTGCATGAATATCCGGCCGAGATATTCGCCGATCACGCCGAGGAACAGCGCGTTGAGCGTGATGCTGAGCAGGAGGAGCATCGTCGTCGTGGCGAAACCCGCCGGCCATTGCTGTCCGAAAGCTAGCCGCCCGGCCAGATAGATCACGATGAGCAAGGTGGTCGTCGTGCCGACTATCAGGCCGACTCCGGAAGCCACGCGCAGCGGAACCAGCGAGTGGTTGAGCACGCCGTCCGCGGCAAGACCCAGCATCTTGCCGAGCGGGAACTTGCTTTCGCCCGCGATGCGCGCGCCGCGATCATATTCGAAGCCCACTTGCGAGAAACCCATCGAGCTGATCAGCCCGCGCAGATAGGGGCTGGTGTCCTGGATGGCGCGCAGCTCGGCGAGCAGCCGGCCGTCGACCAGCCTGAATTCGCCCGCGTTGAGTGGCAGGTCGTCTTCGCTCAACGCGTTGATGCCGTAATAGAACCAGCGCCGCATCGCTGCCTTGATCCGGCCTTCGGCGAGCGAGCGCCGAACGCCGTAGACGACCTGATGGCCCTCGCGCCACAACCCCAGCATGCGCGGGATCAGGCTCGGCGGATCCTGGAGATCGCAATCGATCTGGATGGAACAGGCGCCGCGCGCGTTCTGATAGCCGACCAGCAGCGATCGCTGGTATCCGATGTTGCGGGAGAAGCGGATGACGCGGACGCGCGGATCGGCGAGGGCGAGTCCGCGCAACAGGGTGAAGGTCGCGTCGGTCGAGTGATTGTCGGTGAAGATGATCTCGCAGGCATAGCCGGGGAGATCGTCGAACACGCGGGTGATCTCGGCATAGGCACGCCCGACATTGGCGGCCTCGTTCAGCACCGGCACCAGCACCGAAACCAGGGTGTCGCTGTGGTCCGTCATGCGTATACCCGCTGTCTCGCGCCCGCCACCGTGCGCGCCAGTCCTTCATCGAGCGTTATCCGCGTGCTCCAGCCCATCAGCGCGAGCGCCAGGTCGGGAGAGCCGAGAACGGTGGTGATTTCCGCTTCAGACTCCGCATCGTTTCCGGAGGTGATCAGCGCCGGATCGGCGCCCGTGAGGTCGACGATACGCTCGGCGACCTCGCCCATCGTCGGTGCGATGCCGCTGCACAGGTTGACGATCGATCCGCCGGGCAGGTCCGATCGGGCAAGCGTGCGCAGGCCCTCCACCGCGTCGTCCACATGGATCAGGTCGCGTCGCCGGTTGGGATGCGCCACATCGCACGCGACACCGGCCAGGCAGCGCTGGACGAGGCGGGGGATCAGGAAGGTGTCGGACTGGTCCTCGCCATAGGTGAGCGCGAGCCGTGCCGTGAGGACCGGGAAGGGGAGCGTCGGCTGGAGCAGCGCGGCGAAGTGCGCTCCGGCCACCATGGCGGTGGTGTAGGTCGACAGCGGTTGTTCGCGCTGGCTTTCGCGTGCCGGGGTGATGCCGTTGCCATACTCCGCCAATGATCCGGACCGCACCAGCACCTTTGGCGCCGCGTCCCGGGCCGCAGTCAGCAAGGCCAGGAAATTGTGCAGGTCGCCCGTCAGCGAATGCATGTCGAATGGATGCGCGACGCCGGTGCCGCGACCCGTGCCGCTCGCCAGATGGTAGATGATCGTCGGCCGTACCTTCGACAGATAATCCGCCAGTGCTTCGGTATCCTCGAGGTGCACGCGCGCGACCGCCACCCCGGGGGCCGTACGGTTGGATCGGATCTGACCGCGCGGCCGGACGAGGATATGCACCTCGTCGCCGGCGGCAGCGTGTGCCGCCGCCAGCTTCGATCCGATAAAGCCGGCGCCGCCCGTGATCAGAACAGATTCCGACATTGCCGACGCGTCCCCTTCTGCTGGTCAGTTCGTCAGGACCGGTCTCGGCAGCGGCACGAGGAAGCGCCCGCCGCGTGAGGTGAACTCGCTTTGCTGCTCGCGGATCTCGTCGAAGAAATTCCAGGCGAGCACCATCAGGATGTCGGGCCGCTCGGTCTCGATCGCGTCGGGCGACCGCACCTCGATCTTCATGCCCGGTGAGAAGAGACCCTGTTTGAGCGGGTTGCGATCGACCAGGAAATCGAGATCGTTGGGTCCGACGCTGAAATAGTTGAGCAGCGTATTGCCCTTCGCGGGAGCGCCATAGCCGGCGATCTTCAGGCCTTGCCCCTTCAGGTCGGCCAGCATGCTGATCAGGTCGCGGCGGATCTCTTCGACCCGATCGGCGAAATCGTCATAGGTCTTCGCCTTGAGCATGCCCGCGGCGAGCTCGTCGTCGAGCATCGCCTGCACGGCGGGCGTGGCCTTCGCCTTGCCCTTTTGCTGGAAGAAGACCCGCATCGATCCGCCATGGATCGGCAGAGTGTGAACGTCGATCACCTCGAGGTCGAAGAATTCGCCGAGCCGGACCATCGACAACAGGCTGAATTCGGAGACATGCTCCTGGTACACGGTGTCGAATTCGTTGCGCGCGAGCAATTCGCTGGCGCGGGGTACCTCGACGACGAACGTGCCGTCTTCATCGAGGAGCTCCATGACCCCGGCCATGAAATAATGCAGGTCGCCGATATGGTTGAAGGTATTGGTCGTGACGATGACCTTTGCCGCGCCGCGATCCTCGCGCAGCGTCCTGGCGGTCGGCGGATCGAAATAGGCGACATGGACTTCCACGCCGCGCTCATTGGCCAGCTCGGCCAGGTTCGCGGCGGGATCGACTCCCAGCGTCTTGCAGCCCAGCTCGTTGCACGCCTTGAGAAGCAGGCCGTCATTGCAGCCGATATCGATGATGAGTCCGTCCCCGGCGCGCGCCTTCAGCGTCTCCGCCAGCTCGCCGAAATGCCGGTGCATCGTGGTGGCGCCCGACGGGACGTAGAGATAGTGCCGGAAGAAATCCGCCGGGATCTGGTCGGCGATCTGGATCAACCCGCAATGCAGACAGGCCTGGGTGTTCAGCGAGAAAGTCGGCTGTATCTCGTCGACCTCGGTCGGGCGGACGAACATGTTGGCGGGCGGATGATCGCCCATTGCGAGAAAGAGATAGGGCTGCGGCGCCAAACAGGCACGGCAATGCTCAAGTCGCTCCATCGTTCGACCTTTCAGGCTAGGCGCAGTCGCGCAGGGGTTCGCTCTTTCCGGTGACGCTCTCGGCGAACCGTTCGAAGCACTCATGGATATGATCGATCTGGGCCTCGTCGAGGCCGTGATGGCAGGCCAGCAGAATGCCGCCCTTCATGACGGCATCGGCCTCCGGATAGCCTTCGTCCCGGACGCGGACGGCGACGTTCGCCATCGCCGGCTGGCGCAGGATGTTGCCGGTGAAGACCACGCGGGTCTGGATGTCGCACTTCTCGAGAAAGATCTGGAGCTCGCGCCGGCTGAACGGCGCTTCCGGACGGATCGTAAGCGGGAAGGCGAGCCAGCCGGTCCGCGCCTCGGGCAGCTGCCGCGGTATCGTCAGCCAGTCCTGGTAGCGCGAGAAGAATGCGAGGTGGCGGGCGAAATGGCGTTCACGGGCGACAATGTTGCGCTCGAGATTGGTCAGCTGGACAAGACCGAACGCCGCCCCGATTTCAGAAGGTTCCAGATTGTAGCCGAGCTCCTCGAAGACGAATTTGGCGTCGTAGGGGATGCCTTCCAGTTCCACGTCGAACCGTCGCTCCACCGCTTCCGAATCCACGAAAAGCGAGGACGACCGGCCCCAGGACCGCAGCAGCACGCCGCGACGGGCCATCGCCTCGTCATTGAGGCACAGCATGCCGCCATTGCCTGCCGCATTGATGACGTGGGAGCCGTAGAAGCTCGTCGTGCTGATATCGGATCGCCTGCCGGTGCTGGTGCCGCGAAGCGTCGCGCCCAGCGTGTCCGCACTGTCCTCGATCACGATCAGTCCGTGCCGGTCGGCGATGTCGCGGATCCGGTCCCAGTCGGGAAGATTGCCGATCAGCGACGGGATCATCATCGCCCGCGTGTGGCTGCCGATCATGGTTTCGATCGCGTCTTCGTCGATATTGTAGGTTCCCGGGCGCACATCGACGAATGCGGGGACGAGACCGTTGCGGACGATCGGTGCGACCGTCGTGGCAAAGGTAAGGGCAGGGGTGATGACCTCGCTGCCGCGGGGAAGATCCAGCAGCTCCACCGCGAGATAGTTCGCCGACGAGCCCGAATTCACCATGATCCCATGCTGCTTGGCGAACAGCGCGGAGACCCGGCGCTGCATCTCGCGGACGCGATCGCCCATCTGGGTCGAACCGCGCAGGACTGCGACAACCGCATCGATCTCGTCGTCGCCATGGACGGTCTGGCCGTAGTTCACGCGCATAGCTTGGTCGCCTCCTGGGTGAAGTTCGTCGCCATTGCCGGGTCCGCCGTTCCAGCGACATAGTGTTCGATCTGACGTTCGCTGAACGCCCGCATGTCGGCACGGCCCAGATGCGCGCGGTACCAGTCGACCGTCAGCGCCACCGCCTGCTCGATCGTGAGCCTGGGGTGCCAGCCGAGCCCGGCCTTGGCCTTGGCGCTGTCAAGGCTCAGAAGGCCTGCCTCGGGACGGGTCGTATCGCTACGATCGAACCGCACCTCGAGCGCGCCCGGCTTCCAAGCTTCGCGGAACGCGCTCACCAGGGTCTCGACATCGACCACGCCGGCGCTGTCGGGCCCGAAATTCCACGCGCCTTCGAGCGCGCGGTTGCCCTCCATCATGCCGGCCGCCAGCGTAAGGTACCCGGCGAGCGGCTCGAGCACGTGCTGCCATGGGCGGACGCTGCGCGGGTTGCGGATATTCATGGGCTGGCCGGTCGTGACGGCGCGGACCAGGTCGGGCACCAGGCGATCCTCGGACCAGTCTCCGCCGCCAAAGACATTGCCGGCGCGGGCGGAGGCGATGATCGGCCCACCGGGTTCCCGGAAGAACGAGGCGCGATAGGCGTCGACGACCAGTTCGGCGCATCCCTTTGAGGCGCTGTACGGATCCGCACCGCCCATCCGGTCGATCTCGCGATAGCCCCAGGGCCATTCGCGGTTGGCGTAGCATTTGTCGCTGGTCACCATGACGATGCCGCGCAGGCTCGGCATCCGCCGCGCCGCATCGAGCACGATCGCGCTCCCCACCACATTGGTGTGGAAGGTCTCGACCGGATCGGCATAGGAGCGGCGGACGAGCGACTGCGCCGCCATGTGGATCACGATATCGGCATCGAGATCGGCCAGCGCGGCAGTGAATTGCTCGACCGAGCGGATGTCCGCGATGTGATGGTCTACCATCGAAGCGACATCGAGCGCCTCGAACAAGCTGGGACGGCCGCCGTCCGGGGGTAGGGCGACGGCCGTTATGTCGGCGCCCAGTCGCCGGAGCCAGAGTGCCAGCCAACCGCCCTTGAAGCCGGTATGCCCGGTCAGCAAGATACGCCGGCCGGACAACGCCCGGCTCAACCGGCCTTCGTCGAGCGCCGCATCAGACATTGGTAGCGAATGCCTGAGGCACTTTCCCGACTGCCCCGGGGGAGAGCATCTTCATCCAGGGGATGTCGCCGGATACACAGAGTTGGTTGAGGTGGTCGCGGTCGCGCACCGTATCCATCGGATGCCAGAAACCGGTGTGCTTGTACGCGAACAACTCGCCGTCGCGCGCCAGGGCGGCGAGCGGCGCTTGCTCCAGCGGCTCGTCATCGCCCGACAGATAGTCCAGGACTTCGGGCTCGAAGACGAAGAAGCCGCCGTTGATCCAGGTTTCCTGCTTCAGCACCTTTTCGGTGAACTCGACCACCTTGTCGCCCTGCAGCTCGAGATTGCCGAAGCGCGCGGGGGGCTGAACCGCGGTTACCGTCGCCAGGCCGCCATGTGATCGGTGAAAAGCGACCAGCGCCTCGATGTCGATATTCCCGACTCCGTCGGAATAGGTGACCATGAACGTTTCGCCCCCAAGCCACTCGCGAAGGCGCCGCAGGCGGCCGCCCGTCATGGTGTGCTGGCCCGTGTCTACGACCGAGACATTCCAGTCCAACGGCCGGTTCGGGCGGAGCGCGCAGTTGCCGTCCTGGACTGCGACAGTAAAATCATTTCCCATGAAATATAGGTCATGGAAGAACTTCTTCATCATCATTGATTTGTAGCCGCAGGCAACAACAAAATCCTTATAGCCCCAATGGCTATATATATCCATGACATGAAGAATGATCGGTCGACCGCAAACCTCGACCATCGGTTTTGGAATGCTTACCGTTTCTTCCGAAAGCCGGGACCCAAGCCCACCAGCGAGGAGTACAACTTGCATTTAGCCCTCCCGGACACCCCCAATGCATTCGCATCGTCCTCGAACCATACGTCAAAGGGCCTCCTGACGGGCATGCGCATCGGGGTTAGCCCACAGCCAATCGGATGATGCCGTGGGTCACCCTGTGCCGGCAGTCATCATCCCATCGGTGGAGAAGGCGGTCGGCTTGCGGGCTAGGGTGCAGCTTGCCCGGCGCGGCATGAGCGCCGCGCACAGCGTCGAACCACGGCACATCGGTTGTTTCGAACGATTCACGCTGAAGAGCCCCAATCCAGCGCTCGACCATGTGGGTAGCACCTTTTGCGCAACTTGCCGGTCTGCGAACGAAATCGGAGGATGATACCCACAGCATCTGGGACGCAGGAATGCATCGCGGCTTCTCCGCCTTTACTCGCCCGGCACGGTTCGATCGGGCACCGTGGGCGCGCGTCGTGCGAGTCCGGCCGGATGCGTGATCCTGTCGAACTGGGGGTGCTGCGCGGCGCGCTCGCGAATTGTCGCCGCCATTTCGTCGCGGCTGCGTGGTTCAGCGCGCTCGTCAATCTGCTTTACATCGCGCCGACCCTGTACATGCTCCAGGTCTATGACCGGGTGGTCCCGACCCACGGCGTGCAGACATTGTTCTTCCTGACCCTGGTGCTGCTCTTCGCGCTCGTCACGCTGGCGTTGCTCGACCGCATTCGCGCGCGCCTTCTGGTGCGCGCCGGAGTCGCGCTCGATGCGATGCTGGCTCCCCTGCTGCTCGACGCTACGCTCGGGCGGCCCGAATTGCCGGTCTCACGCCAGGCGCTGCGGGATTTCGACGCGTTGCGCGCCACACTGAGCGGGCCGGCGATCATCGCGCTGTTCGATGCACCCTGGACGCCGATCTATGTCCTGCTCTGTTTCCTGGTCCATCCCTGGCTCGGGCTGGTTTCGCTGTTCGCCACCGCCCTCCTGCCGTTCATCGCGTGGCGCAACGAACGCGCGACGCGCACGAAACTCGATCAGGCCCAGACCGTCGCCGTCCAGAGCTATGCCAGCCAGGATGCCATTCTCGGATCGGCGGACGCGGTTCGGGCGCTCGGCATGCGCCGCGCGCTGGTCGCCCGGCAGCTGCGGCAGCGCCAGGCGGCATTGCAACTCCAAACCGAGGCAAGCTTTGCCGCCGGCGGGCATGTCACCACGACCAAGTTCGCCCGCCTCGCACTGCAGTCGCTGGCGCTCGGGCTGGGCGCGCTGCTCGCGATCGACGACAAGATATCGGGAGGTGCGATCTTCGCCGCCGCGTTCCTGATCACGCGGTCGCTCGCGCCGATCGAGATGCTGATCAGCACCTGGCGGACGATCATCCAGGCGCGCACGAGCTATCGCAATCTCGGCGCGCTGCTCGACGGCACCATGTCCGGTATCCAGCCGACGCGCCTGCCAGCGCCCAAGGGAGCATTGCGCGTCGAGAACGTCACCGTCCTGAACGATACGCGCGACGGCGCGATCGTGGGCGGCGTGTCGTTCCGGATCGAACCGGGCGAGGTCGTCGCGATCGTCGGTCCCAGCGGCGCCGGTAAGTCGACGCTGATCCGCGTGATCGCCGGCGCACTGCTTCCCGATCGCGGGACCATCCGGATCGACGGTGCCGACGTCCGCGACTGGGATCCCGAGCGGCTGGCGACCCATATCGGCTATCTGCCGCAGGATTCGGCATTGTTCGCCGGCACGGTGAAGGAGAATATCTGCCGCTTCGCGTTCGAGCTCGGCACCGACATCGCGGCGATCGACGACGCCGTGGTCGCCGCCGCGGCCAAGGTCGGCGCCGAAGATCTGATCAAGCGGCTGTCCAACGGCTATGATCATCAGCTCCAGCTCGGAGGGCGCGGCATTTCGGCCGGGCAGGCGCAGCGCATCGCGCTGGCCCGCGCCGTCTACGGCGACCCGGCGCTGTTGCTCCTCGATGAGCCCAACGCGCATCTCGACGCGGAGGGAGACAGTGCGCTCATCGCCGCGCTTACCCGGCTCAAGGCCGAGGGGCGCACGATTCTGATCGTCTCGCACAAGCTCAGCATCCTGCCCGTGGTCGACAAGATGCTGGTGCTGCGCGACGGTCGTATGGAGCTGTTCGGTCCACGCGACGAGATACTGCCCAAGATCAGGCCGGCGAATGTCAGGCAGATGCCACGATCGGCTGCGGGAGCAATCGGATGAACGTCCCCGCGCTCCTGCCCACCACCGTGGACGTCGTTCCGACGATGGTGACCTTCGCCAGTCCGCGCCGTGACATTCGTATCGGGGCCCTCATCGCCGCGCTGTTCTTCGTCGTGTTCGGTGGCTGGGCGGCGTTCGCCCGTCTCGACGCGGCAGCCTATGCGCCGGGCACGCTGGTCGTGTCGGGACAGCGCCAGTCGGTCCAGCATCGCGACGGTGGCGTGGTCGACGAGATCCTCGTGCGCGAGGGCCAGCGCGTCGAACGCGGCCAGCTGCTGCTGCGGCTCGTCGGCGCCGAGGTCAAGGCGCAGGAGCGCGCCCTGGCGACGGAAGCGATACGCCTGCTTGCGCAGCGGGCACGGCTGCAGGCTGAGCAGCTTGGCGCAGCCCAGGTCAAGCCGCCGGCGGAATTCGCATCGCTCAGCCCCGAAGACCGGCTGGAGGCGACGATCGCGCTCCGGCTCCAACAGCTCGAACTCAACGCCCGCCGCGGAACCTTGTCCGCGCAGCGCGACGCGCTCGCGCAGCGCACGGTACAGTCGAGTGCGCAGGGGCGCGGCTTTGGCGACCAGGTGGTGTCGGCCAAGGAACAGCTGCGCCTCTTTGACGAGGAAATCCGCTCGCTGGCGCCGCTCGCCGAAAAGGGGTTTGTCTCCAAGACCCGGATCCGCGCACTCGAACGTGCCCGGGCAGAGCTCCAGGGCCAGCGCGGGCAATATTCGGCCGGAATCGCGCAGACCAAGGGTGCGGCGCGCGAGAGCCAGATCCAGATGATCGAGGCCGATCGCAGCTTCCACGAGCGCACCGCTTCCGATCTGCGCCTGGTCGAGAATCAGCTCGGCGAGACGCTGCCCAAGCTCGCCGCCGCGCGCGACCAGTTGGCGCGAACCGAAATCCGGGCTCCGGCGACGGGCGCGGTGGTGGGCTTGTCGATCTTCACCCCGGGCGGCGTGATCTTGCCGGGCCAGAAGTTGATGGACATCGTGCCCGAAAGTTCGCCGCTGCGGATCCAGGCGCGGATATCGCCCGATGACGCCGACGATCTGCGCGTCGGTCAGCAGGCACGCGTCAAGTTCCCCGGCCTGCACGATCGGCGCCTGCCCGATATCGCGGGCAAGTTGACGCGGCTCTCCGCCGACAGTTTTGTCGACGAGAAAAGCGGCCAGAGCTATTTCACCGGCGAAGTGACCGTCTCCCCCGAGCAATTGCGGGTGCTCGACAAGTACCGCAGCTATGATTTCGAACTTCGGGCCGGCATGCCCGTGCAGGTCCTGATCCCGCTGCGCGCGCGGACCGCGCTGGACTATGCGTTCGAGCCGCTGATCGGCGCGTTCTGGTCGTCCTTCCGCGAGCATTGAGTGCGGGCTAAGGGCCAACGGGCGCGCGCGATACCGGCCTGCGCGGACCTGTCCTATTGGACACTCTTTGGGATTATTCGCCGAAGCTCAGGCCATTTGGGCACAGCCGCAAGGACGGGGCAACATCCGTGAGGGCGGGATGCCTTCACAGGCCCGATGAACTAGGGTTTCGCCTGATTGTGGTGATCGTGGCGGGGTTCCAATGGCCAGTTATTACAATATCCTCGGTAGCCAGACACTCGGCGGAACCAGCGGAGCGGACAGCTTTTACCTGTTCAACAAGGACGCGAACCTGAACAACATGCGGGTGGACATCATGTTTACCAGCTTTGTCTGGACCACGTCGCTCCACACCGCCACGGGTGCGATCTTCCAGCTCACCGGTACGAACGTGAACGGCTCGATGGACCTCGTCATCGGCGACAAGTTCGACGCAATCTACGGATCGAACGGCAACGATTTCATCGCCTACAATAATGGCACCTTCAACGACGGCCTGGGCGGGTTCCAGGGCATCCAGCTGATGTATCTCGGCGCCGGTGACGACATCGTAGATCTCACGGCGCACGGTCCCGGTGGCGTTGCCTATGCCAAGGACATGAAGATCTATGCGGGTGACGGCAACGACACGCTGATCGGCGGCGCGGGTGCCGATGTGTTCTATGGCGAGGCGGGCGACGACCTGATCGTCGGCTTTGCGGGCGCCGACACGATCCAGGGCGGTGACGGCAACGACCGTATCTATGGCGACGATTTCGGGTCCGACGGCAGCCGCAGCTACGATACGCTGTACGGCCAGAAGGGCGACGACATCCTCTATGGCGGCGGCCGCGACGACACGCTCGACGGTGGCGACGACAATGATCAGCTCTATGGCGGTGAGGGCAATGACGCGCTGCTCGGCGGATCGGGCAACGACATCCTCTATGGCGACGACGCCACCAATACCGGCAACGACAAGCTGCAGGGCGGCGCAGGTAACGACCAGCTCTATGGCATGAGCGGGAACGACGAACTGCATGGCAATGCGGACGACGACTTTCTCGATGGCGGAACCGGCCGCGATTCCCTGGCGGGCGAGGCCGGGAACGACACGATCCTTGCGGGCGCGGGTGACGACACGATCGATGGCGGCACCGAGACCGACACTGTAATCTTCACAGGGAACCGGGCGGACTATCTGCTGCGCACCAATGTCGACGGCAGCGTCACGCTCACCGACCAGCGCGCCGGCTCCCCCGATGGGTCCGACACGCTGAAGAATGTCGAGTTCTTCCAGTTCGCCGACATGCTGATCGACGCGACCCATCTCAGCATTCCGCCGACCATCGTATCGAACGGCGGCGGCGCGGCCGCGGCGGTGAGTTACGACGAGAACGGCCTGCTGCCGGTCACGGTCGTACAGGCGACCGATCCAGATATCGGCCAGTCGATGACCTATCGCATCCTGGGCGGCGACGATGCGGCGTTCTTCGCGATCGACGGCGCCACGGGGGCGCTGACCTTCAAGGCGCCACCGGACTTCGAGAACGCCGTCGATGCCAATGGCGACAACAGCTATGTCGTGCTGGTCGCGGCCGACGACGGCGCGGGCGGCATCGGACAGCAATTGCTGACGATCACGGTCGGCGACCTCGCGGACGGCAACGCACCGGTGATCGCCGGCGGGCGTACCGCCACTGCCGGGATCGACGAGAACGGCATCGTCGTCACGACGATCAGCGCGACCGACATCGACGGTGATATGCTGACCTATGGGATCGTCGGCGGGGCCGACGGCGCGCGCTTCGTCATCGATGCTGCGACCGGCGTGCTCTCCTTCGCCGCCACGCCCGATTATGAAGCTCCGGCGGACGCCAATCACGACAATGTCTATCAGGTGATCGTGTCGGCCAGCGACGGCGTAAATTCCTACTGGCAGACGCTCGCGGTGTCGGTGGCCAACACCAACGACAACGCGCCGCTACTTACCTCGAACGGCGGCGGTGCTACCGCCGCGCTGTCGATCAACGAGAATTCGACGGCGGTGACCGCCGTCGCCGCGACCGACGCCGATGGCAGCCCGCTTACCTATCTGATCACCGGCGGCGACGACGCGGCGCTGTTCACGATCGATGCCGTCACCGGAGCGCTGCGCTTCGTGACCGCGCCCGATCGTGAGGCGCCGGCCGACGCCAATGGCGACAATGTCTATCTCGTCACGGTTGGCGCGAGCGACGGCGTCGCCACGACGAGTCAGGCACTCACCCTGACCGTGCTCGATCTCAACGACACCACACCGGTGATCGGCTCGAACGGCGGCGGCGCCACCGCGGCGCTGTCGATGCTCGAGAATGGCACGCTCGCCACCACGGTGAGCGCGACCGATCCCGACGGTCCGCCGCTCAGCTACGGCATCGCCGGCGGTGCCGATGCGGCGCTGTTCACGATCGATGCGCTCACCGGCGTCCTCCGCTTCATCAACGCTCCCGATTACGAGCATCCGCTCGATGCCGGCGCCAACAATGTCTATGACGTAATCGTGTCGGCGACCGACGGGACGTTCACCGATCAGCAGGCACTCGCGGTCACGATCGGCGACGTCAACGAGATTGGCCGCACGCTGAACGGTAATGGCGCCAACGAGACCTTCTCGCCGACCGCGGCGCTCGCCTATCAGACCACCGCGCTCAACGACACGATCTCCGCCAAGGGCGGCAACGACAGCATCGATGGCGGCGCGGGCGCGGACTATATGGATGGCGGCGTCGGCAACGACACCTATTATATCGATACCTGGTCCGACAATGGCTGGGCGCCCGACGACGATCAGGTCATCGAGGCAGCGGCCTCGGGCACCGACCAAGTGTTCGCGTCGACCAGCTATCGCCTGGCCGACAATGTCGAGAATCTGGTGCTGACGGGCGCCGCGAGCATTGCCGGCTGGGGCAACGACCTCGGCAACAACATCGCCGGCAACAGCGGAGACAACCTGCTCGACGGCGGCAATGGCAACGACATCGTCTCGGGCGGCGACGGCAACGACACGGTCATTGGCGGCGCCGGCACTGATGTGCTCACCGGCAATGCTGGGAACGACTGGCTCCAGGGCGGCGCGGGCAGCGATTCGCTCGACGGCGGCATCGGCGCCGACCGGATGGAGGGCGGTACCGAGAACGATACCTATTTCGTCGACACCTGGTCGAACGACGGCAACAGCAGCAACGACGATCTCGTCGTCGAGCTTGCGGGTGGCGGCATCGACCTCGTCAATGCCTCGGTCACCTATACGCTTGCCAGCGAGGTCGAGAAGCTGGTGCTCACCGGCAGCGGTGCGATCGACGGTACTGGCAATGCCGTGGGCAATATCATGGTCGGCAACGCCGCCGCCAACCATCTTTGGGGCCTTGCCGGCGACGACAATCTGGACGGCGGTTCGGGCGACGACATCCTCGAAGGCGGCGACGGCAACGACACGCTCACGGGCAATATCGGCAACGATACGCTGTTCGGCGGAGCGCAGGTCGACGTGCTTGACGGTGGCGTCGGCAACGACTGGCTCGACGGCGGCGATTCGAACGACACGCTGCGTGGCCAGGCGGGCACGGACACGCTTGTCGGCGGCAAGGGCAAGGACCTGCTGACCGGCGGCGCTGACGCCGACGTCTTCGTCTTCGCGTTCGGCGACACCTCGGCCAATGCGGGCAACACCGATACGATCGCCGACTTCGCCACCGGCGTCGATCGTATCGATCTCGACATCTTCAGCGGGCCGCCGGCCGGCTATGCCGAAACCGCGATCGCGACCTCAGCCTATGCCGACGGCCTGGCCGCGGCGCAGGCGCTCGCGAACGGCGGCGCGCAGGTCGTGTTCGTTGCGGGCGCAACCGACGGATGGCTGTTCTGGGATGCCAATGGCGATCATGTGGTCGATCAGGCAGTGATCCTCACCGGGCTCAACACGCTCGGCGCATTTGCCGGCACCGATATTTTCTGAAGCTGCCTCAGCGGGTCCGCTTGCGGTTCCCTTTCTCCTGGATGGGCGCGACCTGGTCGGCGCCCGGAATGGGCGGCGCGGGCAGTGTCGCGGCCGCGCGGCGGGCATGGTGCAGTAATCCGCTCGTGCTCGGCAGGACGGGCGGGCTGGCGGTTGGCTCACCGAAGCGGAAGGCTCGGGTCAGATCGCCGAACGTCCGCCGTCGCCAATCGGAGATGTTCGGCTCTCGCACCCCCGTGAATTGTTCCAGGAACTGGAGGACGGAGGTGTGGTCAAAAGGCTGGCTGCACACCCAGCCGCCCGCGGTCCAGGGCGAGATAAGAATGCACGGCACGCGGAAGCCGCCGCCAACCGGCAGACCGTCGACGAACTCGCTCGGCGTGCCCTGGGGCGGTGCCGGTGGCGGCACATGGTCGAAGAGGCCGTCATTTTCATCGTAATTGAGGATGAAGACGGTCTTGGCCCAGACGTCCGGGTTGGCGGCGATCGCGTCGAGCTTGGCGGCGATGAACTCCGCGCCGGCGGCGGGCATGGAATTGCTCGGATGCTCCGACCCCTCGTTGGTGGGATGCAGCCAGGTGACCGCAGGCAGGCGGTCGTGCAGCGCGTCATATTCGAACTCGCCGTCCGAAGCCGATGGCATGCCCTTGACCCTGAGCGGGGAGCCGGGCGCCGAATCCATGAACTGCCGGAACAGGCGCAGCACGTTGAAGCCGGTGCCGTTGTCGGCATGCTGATAGACTTTCCAGCTGACCCCCGCCTCCTCGAGCCGTTCGGCATAGGTCTTCCACCTGAGGCCCTCGGGCGGCGTCTTCTGGCTGATCTGGGGCGGGCCATAGCGTCCGTCCGCATCGATCGTGCCGCTGAGCCAGTAGAAGCGATTGGGGCGCGTCGGACCCATCACCGAGCAATGATAGGCGTCGCAAATGGTGAAGGCTTCCGCCAGCGCATAGTGGAAGGGGATGTCCTCGCGCTTGAAATAGCCCATCGTATAGGGGCCGTGCGCGCCGTCCGCGGCGCGATGTGCGGGCAGCCACTGGTCCATCCGCCCGCCATTCCACGCCCGGTGCTGCACCGCCCAGGCGTGGCTGGTCGAAGGCAGCGCCTGGGCCTTGGTCGAGAAGGTGTCGAGATGGAAGGGGAGCATATATCCCTTCGGATTCTCGGCGTCCGGCTGGTGGAACACGCTGTTCCCGTTGGGCAGGACAAGCGCATGCGGATCGCTGAAGCCGCGCACCCCCGCCATCGTGCCGAAATAATGATCGAACGAGCGGTTCTCGAGCATCAGCATGACGACATGCTTGATGTCCTTGAGCGAGCCGGTGCGGCGCGGCCCCTGGGCGAGCAGCTTCTGGACATTGGGCGGCATCAGCATGCTCGCGGCCGAGAAGGATGCGAGTTGGGCGGTGCTTTTCACCAGCCGGCGGCGCGTGAAGACAGGGGCGTTGGTCATGGCTTCTCTCTCGGATCGGTCAGGCGCGGTGCAGCGCGGCGCGGTCGGGCGTGACCGCGTAGCTTTCGAGCGTGCTCAGCGTGCCGCCGCGCTGCTCGACCTGGTCGACCACCTTGATGTCGGTCTTCCAGCGCTCGGCGGTGATGTCGAAGAGCTGATAGCCGCGCTGGTCCGCGAACAGTTTCACATGCGGGTTGTTGGCGTGAAGCGTGTCGAGATTGGCGATCGGCCCGCCGTTGCCGCCCGTCGAGATCGAGGTGGCGAGGAATTCGACCGCG
This sequence comes from uncultured Sphingomonas sp., assembly GCA_966211615.1. Classification (GTDB taxonomy): domain Bacteria; phylum Pseudomonadota; class Alphaproteobacteria; order Sphingomonadales; family Sphingomonadaceae; genus Sphingomonas. The sequence goes on along the minus strand of CBIHNZ010000001.1, from coordinate 82,195 downwards.
GCCATCTCGCCGTCCAGCGCCTCCTCGCGCACGGGCACGGTGCCGGCGAAATGCTTGTGATAGTCGCCCGAGGCGATGACGACGTTCGACAGGCGGTGGCGGCGGATCGACTCCACCAGCCGCGCGCGCGCCGGGCGATAGCCGTCCCAGGTGTCGGTCGGCAGGTTGGGCGCGGTCTCGCCCGGCTTGCGCCGGTCGAACGGCATGACCAGCACCTGCTGCGCGATCAGGTTCCAGCTGGCCTGGTTGCCCAGCCCGTGATCCAGCCAGGCCTCCTGCCGGTCGCCGAGCAGGGTCGACGCGGCATGCGCCTCGGGCGGGCAGGGCTTCTGCTTGCCGTCCGCGCACGGCTGGTCCGAACGATAGGTCCGCGTGTCGAGCAGATGCACGCGCAGCAGGCGGCCATAGTCGAGCCTGCGATAGGCCTGCATATCCTGGAACCGGGGGAACTGCGCCTTGCGGACCGGCATGTTCTCGTACCAGGCCTGCATCGCGGCGAAGCGGCGCAGCAGGAACGCCTCGGGCGGCGTATCCTGCTCGTCGATGGTGCCGGCCCAGTTATTGTCGACCTCATGATCGTCGAAGGTCGAAAGAAAGGCGGTAGCATGGTGCGCGGCCTGCAGGTCCGCGTCACTCTTGTAGAGCGCGTAACGCCGGCGATAGTCATCGATCGAATAGATCTCGTCTCCGACATGCTCGCGCACGCACATCGGCTTGCCGTCGACCTTCGGGCAGACGCGCGTCGCCCAGTGCTCGTAGATATAGTCGCCATAGTGGAAGACGGCGTCGAGCTCCGGCTCCTCGGCAAGGTGGCGATAGGCGGTGTAATAGCCGCTTTCCCAATGCTGGCAGCCGGCGACGCCGATGCGTAACCGGTCGACCGGGGCGCCAGCCAGCGGTGCGGTGCGGACCCGGCCCGCGGGGCTCATCTCGCCGCCTGTCTGGAAGCGATACCAATAGGGCCGGGCGGGAAGCAGCCCGGCGACTTCGACATGGACGCTGTGCCCGAGCTCGGGCCGTGCGACGGCCTCGCCCGACTGGACGATCCGGGTGAAACGCTCGTCCTCCGCCACTTCCCAGCGCACCGGCACCGCCTGCATCGGCATGCCGCCGCCGCGCTCGAGCGGTTTGGGCGCAAGCCGGGTCCAGAGGACGAAACCGTCGGGCCAGGGATCGCCCGAGGCGACGCCCAGCGTGAACGGATAGCCCCCCAGCGAAGCCGCCCATAGCCGCTGCGGCGAAAGCCCGGCGAGAAGGACCAGCTGGCTCGCGCCGAGGATCAGCGTGCGGCGATCGAAATGCATGTCGATGGGATCTCTTCGTTCTAGGGATGCAGATTATTTCGCCGCCGCGCCGAAGCGCCGGCGGAAGCCGTCGAGCGGAATGGTGAAGTCCTCCCGCCTCAGATAATCTTCGTCGGAAAGCTGTGACTGGCCGTCATGCGCCTTGTACCAGGGGGCATAGTCCTTCAGCTCGGAGCTGAATTTCCGGTAATAAGTCGAATAGGTCCGCACCCGGATGCTTGGCTTGTCGCCGTCAAGCCGGAAGGTCAGGAGGCGCATCCAGCCATCGCCCACCGTGGCGCCGCTGCCCTTGAAGCCGGCATCCTTCGCCACCTGCCAGCGGCCCTGATAGTCGGCCATCATCTGATGGACCGGATGGCCGTAGAGATTGGTGTCGACGCTGTAGCCCTGTCCGCCGATATGGCCGCTCAGCACCAGGAAGATCTGGTCGTTCTGGCTGATGAACTCGTCCCACAGCATCTGCGGGTTGTTGTCGCGGGAATCGAGGACGCTCTGGTCGAGCTCGGGCGTGTCCGCCCGGGTGCCGTCGCGATCGAGATATTTGTGGGTCGTGACGATCGTGGGCACGCCCGGGAAGCGCCGGATGACTCGGGTGGCCCAGGCGAGCGAGGCGTCCGGCGCGTCGAACTGCAGGCCGATATGCAGGAAGCGGCACTGGCCGGCGGTGAAGATCTGGGCGCTGTCGGCACCGCCGTCGTGCGAATCCACATACCAGGGCTGGCCCCTGAAGAATTCGGACTGGTCCGAAAACGCCGACTGATAGCCGGTGAAGCCACCCAGATGGCGGATGCCGGTCTTCAGCGCGTCCTTGCGCTCCGGCTGGGGCGGATGCGCCGGGTCGGTCCAGAGCGCGTCATAGTCGTGATTGCCCGGCACGACGGAGAAGGGCAGCTTGCCAGCGATCAGCCGATAGCCCTTCACCGCGCTCGGTATCTCGAAGCCCAGCGTCTCCTTGCGCGGCCCTTCCGCCACTTCCGAGGACATGGCGTTGGGCATCGCCTTGAAGCCGCGCAGCTCGTGCGCGGGATCGGTCCAGCGCGAATAATGCTGCCAGATGTCGCCCAGATGGGTGGCGAACACGATGTCCCCGCCGGCGCTGCGGGCGTGATCGGCGACGTAGCGCATCTGCTCGAAGAACAGATCGGCGGCATCGATCGGATAGCCCGCCGCCTTCTGGTGCTTGTAGTCGATATAGTTCTGCGTGTCGGGGATGACGGCCATAGTGAACGCGCCGCACTTGCCATAGTCGGCGGCACGGGCGGTGGGGGCAGTCATCGCCATGGCGACGCCAGCCGCCAGCAGGATCCAATGCTTCAGCATCTGCACTTCTCGCTGAAAAGGTGGGGGAAGGACGCCGGGCATCCTTCCCCGCCAGGGGTTACATCTTGAAGATGAGATCGAGCGAGAAGGACCGGTTCTTGGTCATCTCGTAGCGGCGCATCGCAAAGGGATCGAGATAGCCCTGGGCGATCGGCTCCTGGAGGAGGTCGTTCGCCTGGAGCTTCACGATGAAGCGGTCCGTCAGCGAGAAACGCAGCGCCGCGTCGAGCTGTCCCCGCGCTTCCAGCCAATAGGTGGTCAGCGGATTGGCGCCGAGCGAGATCGGGCTGCGGCTCTTCCAGTTATAGGCGACGCGGAACTCGCCATTGCCCGGCAGGCGGTAGAAGAGCGAGCCGTTGACCAGCCAGTCGGCTTGATATTGCAGCGCATCGAGGTGGACGAACTTGCCGCCCGACACATAGTCCATGTCGGCCCACATGCGCGTCGCGTTCACCGAGACGCCCAGCTTCCTTCCGAGAAAGCCCGGCAGGCCCGGGATCCTGTCGCTGACGAACTGGAACTCGATCCCGCGCATCTTGGACGAGGAGGCGTTCATCGGTGTGGAGACGGTATAGGTGACGCCGCCGATGTCCTGCTCCTCCGACATCGCGTAGATGTCGTCCTTGATCTTCTTGTAAAAGCCGCCGAGCGAAATCAGCCCGCTGCCGCCGAAATAATATTCGGTGGCGATATCGAAATTGTCGGAGATGCGCGGCTGCAGGTCCGGGTTGCCGCGCGAGATGGTCAGGTTCTGGTTGTTGCGCGATTCCGCGCGGGCGATATCGCCGAACGCTGGCCGGCCGAGCGAGCGGCTATAGGCGGCCTTGAGCCGGAAATTCGGCGTCAGGCTGTGCGTGACCAGCGCCGACGGAAGCAGATGATGGTAGCCGCCGTTATTGCGCTGGAAGGACCCGTCATATTTGCCGCCCAGGGCGAACGGGGAGTCGGCGTCGAAATCGACATCGTCGTAGCGAAGGCCGGCGATGACATGGGTGTCGTCCGTGCCATAGGTGACCGATGCGTAGCCGGCGAAAACGCGTTCCCGATAGCGATAGTCGTCCGAGAATTGCGCGTTGCTGGTCGTGGCCTGGTTGACCGCGAGGTTCGGCTTCACCTGCGTGGCGAAAGCGGCATAGTCGATCCAGACGACCGGATAATTGTAGAGGAACGCGCTGATATCGGGATGGATGCCGAGCGAGCCCAGCGCGCTGTTGTTCGAGACATAGGTGGTCGTCGCGGAATCGCGCGTGGCGGTGACGCGCCGCGCATCCAAGCCGACCGCGAAGCCGAAGCCCGTGCTGTCGTGCGAATAGTTCTTCTTGAAGTCGATCTTGTTCTCGAAGGACGTCATCTTCGCATGGACGAAGAGGTCCGATGCGGCCGACATATTGTAGTTGGCGATGTTGGCGAGATCGGCGTTGTTGGCGATCGTGATCCGGTCGGACGGGCCGCTCATGTCGAAGTCGATAAAGGCGTTCTTCGGGCTGTAGGCGTAGATCAGCCCCAGATCCTTGTCGTAGAACTTGTTCTCGTTGTAGCCGGTGCGCACTTCCAGCGAGGCGTCGTCGCCGAAGCTCTTGACCGACTTGAAGATGGCGCCGCGGGTCTCGTTCTGGAACCGGTCATAGTCGAAACTGGGCCGGGTCCGGCCGATCTTGAACGTAGCCGTCTCCGCGCCGGTGCGGACCAGATTGGTGAAGTTCTCGACATAGAACTGGTTGAGCGTCTGATCCTCGATCTGCTTGTAGCCATAGCCGAGCAGCGAGAATTCGAGGTCGCTCGTCGGGCGATATTCGAACTGGGCCGAACCGCCGAAGGTCTGGGTGAAATGGGTATAGTCCATCGGGCGGATCAGGGTGGGGAACGGGTGCTTCCCGTCCCAGTTCGACAGATCCGCCTTCGCGGTCGCGCCGGTCTCCGTGTAGAAGACGCGGCCGTTCGGATTGCGCTTGGTATAGTCATAGTCCTTCTGACGGAACATGCCGCTGAGGACGATGCCGAACTGGTCGTTGGCGCCGAACTTGTGCGCCCACAGGCCCTTCACGCCGCCGCCCCAGGGCGTGTCGCGGTAATGGCCAAGGCTGTTGACGCCGGGGACGTACTTGCCCTTGCCGGTCTGGAGGCTGACCAGCGTGTCGATGAAGAAGGTGTCCTTGCCGTGCAGGGCGCTGCGCGGCTGGATGTTGGTGACGCCGCCGATCGCACCGGCATCGAGATCGGCGGTGAAGGTCTTGAACACCTGCGTGGTGCGCGAGATCTGGGTGGGGATCAGGTTGAGATCGACGCGCCGGATGCCTTCGCCGTCGTTCGCGCTGGAGAACATCGCCATGCCGTCGAACGAGGTGAAGTTCAGATCGGGGGAGATGCCGCGCACCGACACATAGGCGGCTTCCTGCTCGCCATAGAGCGTCTGCATCGAGCTGACGCCGGGCACGCGGATCAGCGCGTCGGCCAGGGTTTCGTCGGCGAGGTCCCCGGTATCGTCCTGCGTCAGCGTATCGACGACGCCCAGCGAGGCGCGGCGGTTGCTGACCGCTTCCTGGCTGCGCAGCGTACTGCCGGTGACGACGATGTCGCTGGCCTGGCCGTCGCTCGGAGCGTCGCCCGCCTGGACGGGATTGTCGGAACCGGAGACCTGGGCCTGAGCGGCGACGGGCGCGAGGAACGCAGTGGCGATCGCCGCGGCGGAAGCCGCCGCGCGCAGATAGGGAGAAAGCATCGGATGAAGCCCCGTTTGGATGATTGTCGGCTTCATGACGCGGCGCGCCGCAATTTCCTTCGCAGCGCAATATATTAATCTACAAGGACAGTTTCATTTCACTTATATTGCAATGAATACATGCCGGAATGTCGCCCATGGTTCAAATTTTTATCTTGATCTTCGTATAAAAGAATCTGCCTATATTGTCGTAGATCGTGCCATTCTTGTATACGGTATAGGCGTATGGCGGCAATATATCGAAGATGTTGTTCACCCCGAAGCCGATCGCAAACTCCTTATTTACGCTCAGATAGGCGGACAGGTCATTGTAGATGACCGGCGGGATGCTGTTGTCGTCATAGGCTTCGGGGGATTTCGCGTTCACGTCGAGGCGGCCGGCGCTGATGAAGCGCGTGTCGAGATTGAGGTTGAGATCGCCGGCCTCGTAGCTGGTCAGCAGCGTTCCCCGGAAGCGCGGATGCTGCCAGTCACCCTCATATCGGATGTTGCCCGCGGGGACGCCCGGCGTCGTCTCGGTGCGCTGCTCGAAGAGATAGGTGCCGTTGAAGCCGAGGCGGAGCCGGCCGCTCCCGAGCCGGGCGCCATAGGCGGCGGAGAGGTCCAGTCCGCGCGCGCGCATCCGCGATGCGTTGATCTGCCGCGTACGGATGGCGGTGACATGGCCGTCCAGGGGATCGCGATCGATGGAACGGCAGAAGATGTTGTCGATCGAGGGCAGGTCGACGCAGAGGTTCATCACCACCGTGTCGCTGTACTGGATGATCGCATCCCTGATATCGATGTCCCAATAGTCGGCGGTGGCCTTGAAGCCCGGCAGGAGGGACGGCTGCAGGACGACGCCCAGGGTGAGGCTGTCCGCCGTCTCGGGCTTCAGATCGGGATTGCCCTCGGTGGTGATGAACGGGCCCATCTTGAAGTCGGCCAGCGGGGCGACGATGCCGAGCGCCTGGCAGTTCGCCGATCGCGTCGGGTTCTGATAATAGTCTCCCGCCTCGCACGGATCGGTGATCGAGCCGACCTCACGAACGATCGCGCCCTCGAAGAACTCCCCGAAGTCCGGCGTGCGGACGCTGCGCGAGCGCGTTGCGCGGAAGGCGAGCCCCTGCGTCGGCGACCAGCTGCCGCCGACCTTCCAGCTATGGGCGTCGCCGGTCGTGCTGTATTTCGAATAGCGATAGGCGCCCTCGATCTCGAGGTGGCGCGCAAGGGGCAGGTCCCGGAGGAGCGGGAGGGCCAGCTGGCCATAGGCTTCGGAAACGCGGGAGGAGACGTCCAGATCGGGATGCGCCGCATAGCCGGCGAGGCCGAAGGTCAGCTCGGTCCGGGCGAGCGGGTCGTCGCGGGTCTTCAGCGTTTCGCGCCGGCGCTCGATTCCCAGGGTCAGCGCGGCGTTGCCATGCGGCAGGGAAAAGACCCGGCCGGTGACGTTCGCACCTAGGACGCTCTGGGTGTTGGTCCGCTTCTCCCGCCGCGTGCCGAGGACATAGGCTTTCAGGGCCGCGGACGCCGGTTCCTGGCTGAATATGTCGAGCGGGACGCAGCCTGCCGCGCGCGCCGCGGCGTCGCGGCAGATCGGCCGGCCGGTGACGGGGTCGGCGATGACGTCGCGCGCGGCGATCCAATGCGACGTATAGGGAATGTCGGTGGTGCTGACATCGTCGCTGGCGCGGCCATATTGGTGGAAGGCCGTCCATTTCAGCCCGCCGGCCAGCGTGCCGCCCAGGCTTTGTCCCAGGGTGAAGCTCTTGCGGTCATGGAACTCGCGCATGACCGGGAAATTGCCATAGGTCCGTTCGATGTCGAGCCTGGTCAGCCCGTTGTCGAGCATGAATTTCCGGACGGCAGGCGGCAGGAACGGGTTGTCGAGATAGGCGACGGAGCCGCCGGCGCCGCCGAACCAGCTCGGCCGGCTGTCGTCGCGGTGGAGCGGAATGCCCGCAATCCCCTCGTAGCGGGTGCGCCCATAGTCGAAGCTCGCGCCATATTCGATCGTGTCGGCGAACGCATAGTCGACGCGCCCCATCGCCGCGAATGCCTCAAGCCCGCCCCGTAGCTGATCCTTGTCGCGCAGGTTCCTGCCGTCGCCGCCATTTCCATAGCTGAACTCGCCGGGGAACAGGGTCTTGTCATAGCCGGCCGCACGCGGGACGCCGTTCTCGACGAGATAGGAGTTGCCGTTGAAATAGAAACTCGGCGCATAAGCATAATAGATCTGGCGGAAATCCGGGACGGTCACACGATCGGGGATACCGTCGTTGGCGCCGGTATTGTCCGGATTGGCGGCGCTGTTGACATAGGTCCGGTAACGCTGCGCGAAGACCAGCGGGGCGATCTTCGAATAGGTGGCGCCGATCGCCACCGAGCCGCGCCCGCCCGCGAAGGCGCTGCCCGTCGCCAGCGAAATCGACCGAATATCGGCATCGCCGCGCTGCGAGATGCCGCTGGTGGCCGAACCGGTGAGTCCGTCGACATGGCGCTTCGTGACGATGTTGAGCGCGCCGGTTACCGCGTCGGCGCCGTAGATCGGGGCCGCGCCGCCGGTGACGATCTCGACGCGTTCGACCATTGCGGCCGGGATCATGTTGATGTCGACGGCGGAGGAGCGCGCCGATCCCGAGACGCGGCGCCTTCCGTCGATCAGGGTGAGGCTGCGGTTGGTGCCGAGATTGCGGAGCGAAACCGACGCGATGCCCGCGTCCCAGGTTTGACCGAAGGCGCTGGCAAGCCCGGTGCCCGCCCCGATCGCCGGTTCGCGCATCAGCGCGTCATAGACCGTGACGCGGCCGAGGCGCTCGGCTTCCTCCATCGAGGTGCTGCGGCTGGGCATGGTGGACGTCAATTCCGCCTCGGCCGGGCGCCGGCCGGTGACCACGATCGGCTGCCGGGCCTCCACCGGCTCGGGCTCGGCATCGGCATCGAGTAGGGCAACGCCGCCGGCCAGCGAGCGGACGAACAGGCCGCTCCCCGCGAGCAACCGGTCGAGCGCCGATCGGGCATCGAGCCTGCCGCGCACCATGTTGGTGCTGCGCCCCTCGACCGCGCTGCCGGTCACGATGATCTGGATATCGGCTTGCTCGGCCAGCATCCGGATGCCGCTCGACGCCGGTTGGGCAGGCACGTCGAAGCTGCGCATCCGGTCCTGTGCCGTCGCGGGGAGGGGCGTCAAAATCGCGACCGTCGCGGCGACTGGGGCCAATCGACAAAAGGAGGGAAGCATTGCGCAAGGCGCCCCTAGCGCAAGGCTGCTACTTCTCGATGACAATCTCGCCCTGGCGATGGCTGACCCGCGCGCCGGTGATCGTCGCGGCCGCGCGGGCGAACTGTTCGGGATCATCGGCCTTGAACAGGCCGACGATCGACGTGCGCCCCAGCGCGGGATCACCGAGGACGATCTTGGTCGAGTTCACCTTGTTGAAGCGCGCGGCGGCCGAGGCGATCGAAACATTGTCGAAGGAGAAACGCGCCGGCTTAATCGCAATATTGGCGGCGCCCGGCGTCTGGCTGCGGGCATCGAGGTCGAGCGACAGGCTGCCGCCCGGATGGAGCAGGACCGCCTGGTCCCGTGCCTGCCGCGCCCAAACCAGCACGCTGCCTTCGGCAACGCTGACCGCGCCGCCCAGGCTTCCCATCCGGCGCACGGTGTAGATCGTTCCGGTCGCCTGGGCGAAGACTTCGCCCGAGCGCACGATGAAGGGGCGCGCTCGATCCTTTGCGACGTGGAAGGTCGCCTCGCCATTCTCCAGGGTGATCCGGCGCACGCCATTCTCCATGGCTACCGAGATCCTGCCCCCGGAGCCCAGCGTCACCACCGAGCCGTCGGCAAGCGCCAATTCCTGGCGCGTCGGCGACCCGTCCTGGTGGATCGCGGGAAGGACCGGCACGCCGATCATCCACAGCCCTGCCACGCTGGCCGCGATCGCCGCTCCGCCGATCGCGAGGCGAGGGAGCCAGCGCGAAGCCGTCCTGCTGCTCCAGCCGGCGGGAGCGGGCGGATTGTCATTGACCGGCGTCTGCTGCGCATGGCGCTCGACTACCGCTTCCTCCAGGGCGTAGAGGCCGGCGCGCGCGCGCAGATAGGCGCCACGATGCTGCCGGTCAGCCGCCAGCCAGGCCTCGAACTCGGCATGACGCTGCGTGGTCATCTCGCCATGTGCCGAACGCGCGGCCCAGCGAGCCGCCTGTTCGTCCAGGGCACCGGTGGACTCGGGATCCATCAATTCCGCCTCGAATCCTCGATGCCGGCATCCTGTTCGGCGATCGTCTTCAATATGCGCCGCAAGCCGCGGACAATATGATTTTCCACGACGCTTTCGCTGACGCCGAGTTGCTGCGCGGTTTCCTTCTGGGAAAGCCCATGGATCCGCCGCAGCTCGATCACGCGGCGCCCGGTTGCAGATAATCCTGAAAGCAAATTGTTCACGCGGCCGAGTTCCTGGATCGCTTCCACGCGCCTGTCTGCGAGAGGACTGTCATCTTCGACGTCGAACCAGTCGATTTCCGTCATCGGTTTCGTATTCGCGACCTTTGCGCGCCGAAAACCGTCCATCACGACCGCCTGCACTGTCGTGAAAACATAGGCGCGGCCGTTCTCGATATGGGTGACGGAGTCCAGGCCAGCGATGCGGCAATAGACTTCCTGGATCACGTCATCGACGTCGATCAGCGAACCCCAGCGCCGCGTCGCCCAGCCGCGCACCGAGCCTTCGTGCGGGAGGATCTCGCGAGCCACCCATGCGGCGATGCTGTCACGCTGATCATCCATTCGACGCGCCCAATCGCTCTCCGGCGGGGGAGGTTGCTCACCGATTCGAGGAAGCGAGACGCAGGCTTCTTAAGCGGCGCTATGTGACAGCGCCGTTACGCCCTTCGGAAGCGGGCGCGACCTGTCTCAGTTTGGTCCGCCCGATGTCATGCCCAGTCGATAGGGCGGATTCGCGGCAGGCACCGGCGGCGGGCGATCGACCGGGATCAGCCGTGCGGCGCTTTCGAGCCCATGCCCGGTCACATTGTCGGCCGCGATCCTGGCGCCCGAAAAGACGTTGACGTCGATCCTCTCGACGCGAGCATTCCGGATGTTCGCGAGCGTGATGCCCTTGCCGCAGGTGCCGCTGATATCTCGTAGCGTGAGTCCCTCGATCGGCTTGTCGGGATGAATGTTCACCGCTTCGACGAGGATCGGCACATCCTTTACGCGGATATGCTCGAAGACGAGGTTGCGCACGCGCGGCACGCCGGCAATGCCCGGGACCGGGAACTGGTCCTGCTTGCCGCTGTCCAGGAAATTCAGGCGGAGAAAGCCATAGCCGGCGCCTGACACGTCGAGGTCGCGCATCGTGATATCCTCGATGAACGCACCGCGACCCGGCCGGCTCTTCAGATAGATCGCGAAGGTATGCGCGAGCAGGCATTTGCACCGCTCCACCAGCACGCGCCGGATCCCGCCCGAGGTCTCGCTGCCGATGCCGATGCACGCCCAGCGATGGTCGCGAAAGCTGCAGTCGGTGATCGTCACGTCCTCGGTCGGGCGACCGATGACATTGCCTTCCATGCCGCGCCCGGACTTGAGCGAGATGCAGTCGTCGACGGTGTCGAAATCGCATCGGTCGATCAGCACGCGCCGGCAGCTGTCGACGTCGATCCCGTCGGCGCCGCCCTTGACGGACAGTCCGCGGAACACGGCATCCTCGCAATAGACAGGGTGGATCGACCACATGTCGTTCTGCTGGGTGTCGAGATCGGCGACGGACAGGCCGCGCACCTCGATGAATTCAAGCAGGGCAGGGTGGCGCAGTCCGGAGTCCGAGACGCGCTTGTGAATGGCATCCGAGCCGAGGATCCGGCCCTTGCCGGTGACCGTCACGTTGCGGGCATCCTGCGCCCAGACAAGGCCGATATGGCCCGGGACCCAGCGTCCCTCCCAGCGGACCTGCGTGACCGGATAGTCGGCGACATCTGGCGAGCCCTGCAGCGTCGCGCCCTGCTCGACGCGCAGCACGGTGTTCGAACCGATCCGGATCGCGCCGACGAGGTATGTGCCGCCGGCAAGCACCACTTCGCCGCCGCCGAGCACCGCCGCCCGATCGAGCGCCTGCTGGACCGCTGCGGTGTCCTTGGTCGTGCCGTCTCCCCTGGCGCCATAGTCGCGCGGATCGAGGCGGACGCCGTTGCCGTGAGCCTTGGCCGGGCTCGGCATCGTCGGGACCGTCTGCGCATGCGCGCCGGGCGGCGCGAGACTTGCGGCGACTGCGCCGAGGCCGGCGGTGGCGAGGAAGGTGCGGCGATCGGGCGACATCGGCGTGCTCATCGGTCGGAGGGCGGGGCGATCGGGTCGCGGGCGCCACGATAGCGGGGAGCGGTGCCGGCGATCGCCTGCGCTTCCCGCGCCGGAAGCTGCTCGCCGACGGCATTGACCGGGTTGACCAGCGTGACCCGGTCGCCGAGCGCGGCGATCAGGTCGGGGAGGTCGTAGTGTTCGAGGACGCCGGGAAGATTGACCTCGGCCATGTCGCGGCTGACCGGACGTTCGACGAAATCGCGATAGCGGAGGATCGCGCCGTCGCTGACGACATGCGCGATGCGCGGGTCGAGGATGGCGGCGTGCAGTGCCACGGGGCCGAGCGCGCCGACGCCATATACCTCCAGCGATCCGCGATCGACCTCGGGGCGTTCGGCCAGCCAGTTGAGCGCGGCGATCGTATCGTCGACGCGCATGCCGAGCGGCGTCTTGCCGACCAGCAACGCACGCAGCGAAAGCAAGGTCCAGTCACCGGTGAGCGAGGACTTGGTCTCCTCGGTACCGCCCGCCCCGCGCGGCTCCAGCGCGAGGACATTCCATCCTGCCTGTGCCCAGCGCTCCAGCATGCCCCCCGATGCGGAGAGCGGCTGCAGCGGCTGGCTGGCGAGGAACAACAGGGTGGGCCGCTTGCCCGGTCTTGCCGAGCGCGCATACAGGCCGTCGACGCGCAGACCGGGCGCGGCATCGAACTGCACCGGCGTGACGGCATGGCCGTCCAGCGATTGGCGCGCGCCCTCGCGTATCGGGGGCGGCGCCGCGCCGGGAGCGACGCCGGTTCGCGCGACCTTGGCGATGGCGGCGCGCAACTGCGCGACATTCGGCCTGGCGGACGGCGCCTGGAGTGACGCTTCGCGTGCGATCACCGCCTGCAGCGTCACGCCGCCGCCGGCGGTGGCGAGCTGGCCCGTATCGGTTGTCAGCAGCACCGAAGGATCGGGCAGGGGAGCAGGCGCAAAGGGTGCCTCGTCAGGCACATCCTTCAGCCAGCGATTGAAGAAGCCGATGATCCGCGATGCCATCGGCGCGAGATTGCCATGCCCGCCCGGCCCCTCGATCATCATGAGCCGGTCGCGCGCGCCGAGCAGGCCATAGAAGCGCCCGGCCTCGGCATAGGCGGCGCGCGCACCGGCGATCGGAAACATGTCGCCGGTGGTGGAGAGAATCGCGAAGGGACGCGGCGCCACCAGCTCGATCCAGTCGGGAAGGTCGAGCCCGCGCTCGAGGAAGAAGGGGATCGACTGTTCGGCATCCTGCGGCCCGGGGCCGCCCGGCGCAAGCAGATGATCGAAATCGTTGACATAGCAGCCGACCGCCGCGGCGCGGATGCGGGTGTCCAGTGCCGCGAGATAGGCGGTCATGGTGCCGCCGCCCGAGCAGCCAAAGGCGCCGATCCGGCGATCGTCGACGTCCGGGCGGCTCATCAGATAGTCGACGCCGCGCACCGCATCCTGGAGGAAATAGCGCGCGACATGCCCGCCGATGGGAAGCGCCTGGCCGAACGCCATCGAATGCTCGCCGGTCGGGCGGCCGACCTTGGATGCGCCGATCTCCGGATCATAGTGCTGGAGCCGCTCACCTTCGCCGACAATGTCGATCGAGAGGACGACGAAGCCCGCGCGCGCGAAGTTCGCTGCGAACCCGTGATTGCCGAGCTTGCCGTCGCTGCCATGGCCCGGCTGCAGGATGATCGCGGGGAAGGGGCCCTTGCCGGTCGCCGGACGATAGACGATGCCGGTGACGCGATAGCCGGGCAGGCTTTCGTACCAAAGGGACTCGGTGGTGTAGCCGTCGAACGCGGCGGTACGGGTCACCGCTGCCGTGACCGGCCCCCCGAAGCGCTCGGGCCGGATCAGTTCCTCGATCGTCGCGCGCACGCGCAACTGGCGGAGGCGCGCATCCTCGGGCGACGCGAGCGCGGCGACCGACGCGGCGCGGGCGGCGCTCTGCTGGCGGGCGAGATCGGTGAGATAGGCGATAAGCCGATCGCGCGCGGTCTGCACCTGTGCCGATGCCGGCTGCACGGTGAGACCGGCGGCCATGCACAGCGCGAGCGCCAGGGTTCGGAACGGGTGTCGCATGCAGGGAATCCCTTCAGCCCGAGGTGTCGGCAGGGGTGGCAACGCCGCCGGGCGTCGGACCGGCTACGGGGCTGCCGTTGCGGCGGACATTGTCGTAGCGGAGGTTCTCGACATGCGAGACGATGTCGGGCTCGTCTGCGCGGACGATCGCGCAGTCGCGCAGCAGGATGTTGCGGATCGGCGCGTCGGAAAAGCCCTGCAGGTCGAGCACGCGCTGGCAGCGGCCGACGAGCAGCCGCTCGACGGTCAGTCTGTCGAACACGGGCGTATAGCCCCCCTTGGCGCCCTCGCCGTAATTATAGTCGATGGTGATCACCGCGCGGCCGACCTGGCCCACCGTCACGTCGCGTACATGGATGTTGGCCAGCGTGCCGCCGCGCGCGGCATTGTTCTTGAAACGGATCGCAGTGTTGAGCTGCGGGCTGTCCATGCGGCAATTCTCGACAAAGACGTTGCGCACCCCGCCGCTGATCTCGCTGCCGAGCGTGACCCCGCCATGGCCGTCGAGCATCGTGCAGCCGGAAATGATCACATTCTCGGTCGGCCGTCTGAGCCGCCGGCCGTCGGCGTTGCGCCCCGACTTGATCGCGATGCAGTCGTCGCCGGTGTCGAAGTGACATTCCTCGATCAGGACGTCGCGGCACGATTCGGGGTCGCAGCCGTCATTGTTCGGCCCGTGGCTCGAGATGGTGACGCGCCGCACGGTCACGTTCTCGCATTCGACGGGATGGATCTCCCACATCGGCGAGCGGATGATCGTCACGTCCTCGATCAGCACGTTGCGGCAGCGATAGGGCTGGATGAACTGCGGCCGGATCCTCGAGCCGAGGCCGAACACGCGCCTTGCGACGGGCACGCCCTGTTCGGCCATCCGCTTCAGGCGCGCGCCGTCGCTCTCGCCGCCGTCGGGCCGCCGGCGCACCCAGTCCCACCAATGCGCCTCGTCGGCCTGGCCATCGAGGATGCCGTGCCCGGTGATCGCGACATTCTCGCAATCGAGCGCATAGAGGAAGGGCGAGACGCCCATCAGCTCGTTGCCTTCCATCCGGGTCAGCACCGGCGGGAAATACAGCGCCGGGTCGCGGGAGAAGCGGATCGTGGCACCGCGCGCGACGTGCAGCTCGACATTCGAGCGGAGATGGATCGGGCCGGTGAGCCAGATGCCGGCCTCGACGACGACGGTGCCCCCGCCGGGCGCGCGCGATGCGGCGGCGATCGCCTTGCGGAACGCCTCGCCGGCGAGCGTCGTCCCGTCGCCGACACCGCCGAATTGCGCGAGCGGGAAGCGGTTCGCCGCGGGGAAATGGGGCGGACGGATCCGCGCACGGATTGCCGCAGCCTCCAGCCAGGGATCCTCGCTCGTGGCAGGCCTCTGCGCTGCGAACGCGGTCGCCACGGGCGCTGCAATCGCTGCGCAGCCGCCCGCCAGCACCGCGCGCCGGTCGATCGCCAAACTCATGCCCGGGGCCGACGCAGGGGTGTGCAGCGGGTGCGGCTGTCGGCCATGAACTCTCCTGTCAGCCCGATGCGAGCGGGTCGTTTGCGCTCTTTGGACACCGGTGTCTTCTTTCGAAGGTCCAGAAAAATGGGCCTGACGTCAATGGTCCCCAATTCTCGCCGGGCCTGGTTTGACATTTTTCTTTTCAGGATCATCATGTCCTGATTGGGTCAATTAAAGAGCCGGGGGCGAATCATGCGGTCATTGGACACATCTCGAGCACGAACGATGCGTACCAGGGTCGCGGCCATGAAGCCGATCCGCATAGCGACAATTGGTTTGCTGCTCGCCGTCGCGGCGCCGGCCGCGGCCGATCCGCCCGCCGATCTCGCCGCCAAGGTAGAGGCGATGCGCACGCGGATCGGCGCCACCGGCGTGTCGATCGCGATCGTCGAGGGCGGCAGGACGACGCTGTCGCGCGGCTGGGGCGAGCGCAAGCTGGGCGACAAGGCCAAGGTCGATTCCGCGACGATCTTCCAGACCGGCTCCACCGGCAAGGCGATGACCGCCGCGGCGCTCGCCATCCTGGTCGATGAGGGCAAGCTCGCCTGGGACGATCCGGTGATCAAGCATATGCCCTGGTTCCGCATGTACGATCCCTGGGTGACGCGCGAGATGACGGTGCGCGACCTGCTCGTTCACCGTAGCGGCCTCGGCCTGGGGCAGGGCGACCTGATGTTTGTGCCGCGAACCTTCCTGACGCGCAGGCAGACGGTGGAGCGGATCGCCTATCTCAAGCCGCGCGCCAGCTTTCGCGCGGCCTATGCGTACGACAACGTGCTGTACGCCGTCGCCGGACAGCTGATCGAGGAAGTGACGGGCAAGACCTGGGAGGCGTTCATGCGCGACCGGGTGCTTCGTCCCGGCGGCATGAAGAATGCTACCAGCGACAGCGAGGACCGCTTCCGCACCGTCGATCGCTCCTATCCGCATGCGCGCCTGTCCGGTGCGCTCCGCGGCCTGGGCCCGCAACAGCTGCTCGACGAGCGCGACGAGCTCGGCCGCAACGGTGCGCCGGCGGGCGGGCTCGCCCTCAGCGCGGACGACATGGCGGCATGGCTCAAGATCCAGTTGGCGCACGGTGCGCTGCCGGGCGGCGGCCGGCTGTTCAGCGAAGCGCAGGCCCGGGAGATGTGGAAGCCGGTGACGATGATGCCGATCAGCACGCTTCCCGATCCGCTCAAGCCGGCGATGCCGAGCTTCCAGGCCTATGCGCTGGGCTGGCAGGTGCAGGATTATCGCGGTCACCGCGTCATCATCCATGGCGGCGGCGTGTTCGGATCGATCACGCGCGTGGTGATCCTGCCCGAGAAGAACGTCGCCTTCGCGATCATGATGAATTCCGAGGAGAGCGGCATGCTGCTCGGGCTCACCTACATGCTGATGGACCATTATCTGGGCCTGCCGGACCAGGACTGGCCGACGAAATGGCAGAACTGGTACGAGGCACGGCTCGAGGGCGGGCGGGCAATGCTGGCGCAGGCAAAGGCATCGCCCGTCAAGGTGGGTCCGTCGCTCGACGTGGCGCGTTATGCGGGCCGCTATCGCGACCCCTGGTATGGTGACGTCGTGGTCGCATCGACCCCCGACGGGCTGACCATCGACTTCACCTCGACTCCGCGCATGACGGGCCGGCTCAGGCATTGGCAATATGACAGCTTCGTCAGCGAGTTCGACGACAAGGCCATCGAACCCGCCTATGTGACCTTCGCGCTCGACGCCGATGGCAAGGTGACAGGCGTGACGATGAAGGCCGCCAATCCGATCGCCGATTTCAGCTGGGACTATCACGATCTTGACCTCAAGCCCGTGGCGGAGGTAAAATGAACGCTGGGCCTCATCGCGCTGTGCTCGCGCATGGCTCGCGATCTGGAGAAGGCGGGAAGGCCCGGAACGGCCTCCAATAGGTCACCTGACGTCCGGAGCGGCTAGCGGCCGCTCCGCGCCACCTCGACGTTCCGTCGATACTGGGCCGGCGTCACGCCCATATATTGCTTGAAGACGCGCTGGAATGCGGCTTCGGACTGGTAGCCGACGGCTTCCGCGACAAGGCCGGTGGAGGCGTTCGAGCCACGCAATTGTCTGGCGGCCACAGTCATGCGGATATCGGTGAGCAGGTCGGCTGCCGAACGACCCAGATATTGCTGAAACTGACGCGCAAAGGTCGCCCGCGACATGTTGCAAAGTGCTGCCAGCGCCGGCAGCGTCCAGCCATGGCCGGGCTGGTGGAACAGTGCGGACAGGGCCGGGGCGAGCCTCGGATATCCGGCCAGCGCCAGAAGCCCTGCGGGCATCTCCGTCGCTTCACTCGCAAGGCGCATTGTCAGCGTGAACAGCGCGGAAGACAGCCCGTTCAGCATCGCGTGACCGCCGAGATTTTCCTCGGCGGACTCGACGCGCATCAGGTCCACCAGGTTTGCCAGCTGCGCTTTGGTGCCAATATGCGCATTCCCGGGGCGCTCGGCAGCGCTCACCACGAGCCGCTGCGGAAAATAAGCGCGCAGCAGACGTTCATGAGCCGGCGACAGCAGGAAGCGGCCGCACAGCATGTCGAGCCGTTCGCCAGTACCTTCATTCTCGTCGATAATGATCCCGGGACCGATCCGCTGGCGCGATTTTGCCGGCGCCGTGCCGCTTCCATCGTGCAGGAGATGTGCCGTGCCCTGCGGCAGGAGCAGAATGTCACCCGCGGCCAATTGACGCGACGGACCGCCCGCGGGATCCTCCAGCGTCGCCGATCCGGCGAGCACGATGTGATAGGGAATTTGTCCCGCGTCGGACGGTTCGAACGCCAGCTGCCAAGGCGCCCCGAAAAAACAGCGATGCTCGACGCGTCCACTGATCGGCACAAGCTCGAGCAGACGGCTGAGCCAATCGAGCGATTCCATCTTCCCTCCGATATATGAGACGAATGAGCATATTATTGAGCGAATACGGAATTATCAATCTCAACTAGCCTCCATAGATAGCCGTCACCGTCATGCAGGACGGCAGCTATGGAAGGAAAACCCCATGTCCCGCATCCACACCCCGGCAATCGATGATGCCACAGGCGCCTCCGCCGAGGTCTACGCCCAGATCCGCAAGGCAGTCGGCAGCGTCCCCAACACCTACGCGGCGATCGGCGCTCTCGGCCCAGCCGCGCTCAAGGCAGTGCTCGCCGCCGACGGCGTGCTCGCCAGTGGAACGCTGAGCAAAGCCGACCAGGAGACGATCAAGCTGCTGGTGAGCGCAGTCGCCGGCTGCGGCTATTGCGTCGCGGCGCACAGCCTGCTCGGCAAGATGGCAGGGCTGTCTCCCGAAGCCCTGCGGCACATCCGCGCCGGCGAACCGACCGGTGATGCCGGCCGCGACGCACTGATCCGCTTCGTCAAACTGCTCGCCAGCACCAGCGGAACCATCGACGAGGCCGAGTTCGCGGCGATCAAGGCCGCCGGCTATACCGGCCAGCAGCTCGTCGACATCAGCCTGGCGATCGCGGTCACCTCCTTCACCAACGTCTTCAATCGCATCAACGACACCGCCGTCGATTTTCCGGCGGTCCGCTGAACCCGCGTGGCACCGCCGATGCGGTGCCAACCCCTATTCCCCGGCCACTTAGCTCGCCCGCCGTCGCGGGTGAGGCGAGGCATCCTTGTCTCAACAGGAGGATATCATGAACTTCATCGTCGACACGCTCGGTCGCTCGGGCCTGCTCAAGCGCGACCTCGACTATCATCTGCTCCGCGCCTCGATGGTCATTATCTTCGCGTTCTTCGGCTATCAGAAATGGTTCGAATATGAGGCGCAGGTGCTGATCCCCTATATCAGCAACGGCCCGTTGATTTCCTGGATGTATCCGGTGTTCGGCATCCGCGGTGCCAGCACCTTCCTCGGCGTTGCCGAATGGACCTTCGGCCTGCTGCTGCTGGCCGGGTTCTGGAGCAGAAAGGCAGGCGTGCTCGGCGCGCTGGGTTCGGTTGCCACCTTTGCCGGGACGGTCACGATCATTCCCTTCATGCCCGACGGCTGGGCGGCGTCCGCCGGCGGCTTCCCGGCGATGGTCGGCAATGTGCCCTTCCTGATGAAGGACGTCGTGCTGCTCGCCGTCTCGATCTATCTCCTCAAGGAAGATGCCCGGCGGGTGATCGAGGCCCGTGTCGCAATCTAGCGGGTGCATAAGCATGATTGGGCGATCGATGCGTGCAAGCTCGACGAATGGTCCGATCCCCAAGACGCCGCGTGAGGGGTCTGTAACGCCTCGGCCCCTCGCGCGAACTTAAGCACGAAGCCTGGCGGGAGACGGATCGATGGAGAAGAAGGCATGACGGGCGAGTCTGAACGCACCGCGGCCGGGCCGCTCAAGAGGCGCGATCTGCTCCAGCTGGCATCTGACGCACGATCAGGCCAAGACGCTCCTGGAACGTCTACCAGCGCACCAGGCGGAGGTCGTACGCTTCGCGCTCGCGACGGGGCTGCGCCAGGGCAACATTCTCGGTCTGACATGGGACAGGGTCGACATGACCCGCCGCATCGCGACGATCGAGCATGGCGACACGAAGAACGGGGAGGCGCTCGGCGTGCCCCTGAACGACGTGGCTCTGGCGGTGCTGACCCGGCAACGGGGCAGGCATGCGACCCATGTGTTCACGTTCCGGGGCAGGCCGCTCAGGAACGCGAACAACCGGGGCTGGCGCGCGGCATTGAAGGCCTGCGGGATCGAGGATTTCCGCTGGCACGATCTGCGGCACACCTGGGCGAGCTGGCTGCGGCAGAATGACGTGCCCACCTGGGTGCTTCAGGAGCTGGGCGGCTGGAAGTCGGAATCGATGGTGCGGCGCTATGCCCATATGTCGGTGAAGCATCTGGCGCCTTATGCGGACCGGCTGACTATTCCGGCCACATCGGGAGAGAGCGGAAAACCGTCAGCCCCGGATTTGGCGGAAGGGTCCAAAAATGGTCACAGTGAGGGCCGCCCGCGGCTCCAGCTCGTGGCTGGGACCGATCTAAGTAACTGATTGTAAAGAATAAAGAATGGTGGACGCACTTGGGCTCGAACCAAGGACCCGCTGATTAAGAGTCAGCTGCTCTACCAACTGAGCTATGCGTCCGTACCGGGCGATTGAGGCGCCTTTGGTAGGGCGCCACCGCGATTGGAGGGGCGCCGTTAGCACCCACTTCTCCGGATTGTAAACCCCAAAATCGTCTAAATCTCACCAACGCTGGATGCGGCGGCTCTCGCGGTCGATCGACATCAGGATTCCGAGGCAGATCATGAAGGTCATCACGGCTGTCCCGCCGAAGCTGATCAGCGGCAGCGGCACGCCGACGACCGGCGCCAGACCCATCACCATCGCCATGTTGATCGAGACATAGAGGAAGATCGTGGCAGAGAGCCCTGCCGCGGTCAGCCGCCCGAAACGGCTCTTGGCGCGCAGGCTGACATTGATGCCCCACCAGATCAGCGCGCCGAATGCGAGAATCAGGAACACGCCGCCGATCAGGCCCCATTCCTCCATCATCGTGGCCAGTGCGAAGTCGGTCTGGCCCTCCGGCAGATAGTCGAGGTGGCTCTGCGTGCCGTTGAGGAACCCCTTGCCGAAGATACCGCCCGATCCGATCGCGATCTTCGACTGGGTGATATGGTAGCCGGTGCCGAGCGGGTCGCTCTCGGGGTTCATGAAGATCAGCACGCGGTTGCGCTGATAGTCGTGGAGCAGGAAGTTGACCGCGAGCGGGGCCGACACCGCCATCGCGAGGCCGCCGCCGATGAAGAGGCGGAGCGGCACGCCGGCCAGGAACACGACCATCAGGCCGCAGCCGGTGATCATCAACGCGGTGCCGAGATCGGGCTGGAGCATCACCAGCCCCGCGGGTACACCGATCAGCACCGCGGCGGGCCAGATCGCCCCGAACTTGCGGATCTCCGCAGCAGGCAGGATCTCGTAGAAGCGGGCCATGGTGAGCACGATCGCCGGCTTCATCAGCTCCGAGGGCTGGAGGCGTATGATGCCGAGATCGAGCCAGCGCTGGCTGCCGCCCGCCACCGCGCCCAGTGCCTCGACGCCGATCAGCATCACGACAATGACGCCATAGATGGGGAAGGCGCTCAGCGCCCAGAAGCTCTCCGGCACGCGCGACAACAGGATCGCCATCGCCAGGAAGGCGAAGAAACGCGTACCCTGCGAAAAGGCCCAGGGCTGGATATGCCCCCCGGCGGCCGAATAGAGCACGACCAAGCCGAAGGACCCGATCGCGATCACGAGCAGGATGACCCGCCACGGGAGCTGCGTAAGCGGCTGGGGGACGATTCCGGGGCCAATCGATGGCATCAGTCGGTATCCGCGCTGCCGACAGGCGCCACGTTGCTGTCGGTGGTGTTGGTGGTGGCGTTGGCGGCCTCGGAGGCAACGTTGCTCGCGGCCTCCGCGGCATCCTCGGGCGCGGGCGGGGGCGGGGCGCTCTGCGCGGCCTTGAAGGCTTCCGCCTGGGCTGCGGCGCGCGTACGATAGTCGCCGCCCCAGGTCGGCTCGACCTCGTGGAGCGATTTGATCGCGCGGTCGCGGTCGAACAGGAAGGTCATGATGTCGCGGCCGATCATCGGCGTGTCAAGGTTGCGCACGGTGTGGCCGTTATGCTCGAGCACGATCGCCGCGGCATATTTGGGATTCTCGACCGGTGCGAAGCAGACGAACAGCGCGTGGTCGCGCAGCTTGAACGGCAGCGAGGCGTTCTTGAGCACGCCGGAGCGCCGCTCCGCCATGGTGATGCGTCGGACCTGCGCGGTCCCGGTCTTTGCACCCAGCGTGACGCCCGGCACCTGGATGCGTGCCGCGCCGCCGGTGCCGCCCGAATTGACGACGCCGAACATGGCATCGCGGACGATCGCGAGCTGCTCCGGCGTGGCGGCGAGCGATGGCGCGGGCTGCAGCGGTAGCCCCGCCAGAAGCCGCGGAGTCAGCGCACGGCCCGAGGCGATCCGGCTCGCCATGACCGCGAGCTGAAGGGGGTTGGCGAGCACATAGCCCTGTCCGATCGATGCATTGAGCGAATCCGCGACGGTCCAGTTCGCCTTGTAGCGCTTGAGCTTCCACGCGCTGTCCGGAACGGTGCCGTAGCGCTGGGTGCCGAACGGCAGGTCGAATTTCTGGCCCAGCCCGAGCGAGCGCGCAATCGGCGCGACCGCGTCATAGCCGACGCGCCGCACCATCTCGTAGAAATAGATGTCGCAGCTCTGCATGATCGCGTTCTTGAGGTCGAGCGGGCCATGGCCGCCGCGCTTGTGGCAATGGAACACACCGTTGCCCACGCGCATCGAGCCCGAGCAGCTCACCCGCGCATGCGGATCGACTCCGGCATGCATCAGCGCGAGGCCGTTCATCGGTTTGACCGTGGAGCCTGGCGGATACAGGCCCTGCAGCACCTTGTTCATCAACGGGACGTGATCGTCTTCCGACAGCATCTTCCACTCGCTCTGGCTGATGCCGTCCGAGAAGCTGTTGGGATCATAGGACGGCATCGAGACCATCGCGAGGATGTCGCCATTCTCGACATCGATGACGACCGCGGAGCCCGAATTGGTGCCCAGGCGCCGCGCCGCATATTCCTGGAGTCCCGCGTCGATCGTCAGCCGGACATTGGCACCCGGCTTGTCGGCACGGGTTTCGAGCTCGCGGACGAGGCGCCCATGCGCAGTGACCTCGACGCGCTTGGCGCCGGGCGCGCCGCGAAGCTGCGTCTCCAGCGTCTTCTCCAGCGCGTCCTTGCCCAGCTTGAAGCCCGGGGTGACGAGCAGGGGATCCTTTTCCTTCTTAAACTGCTCGGCCGACGCGGCGCCGACATAGCCGACGAGATGGCCGATCGCGGCACCGAGCGGATAGTTGCGGGCATAGCCGCGCGTGGGTGCGACACCGGGCAGTTCGGGCAAGCGCACGCTGACCGCGGCGAAGCGGTCCCAGTCGAGATTCTCCAGCACCTGGACGGGCTGGAAACCGGCGGCACGCTTCAAGTCGGTATCGATGCGCGCGAGATCCTCCGGCGTGAGACCCAGGATCTGGGTGAGCGTGCCGAGCACCTTCTCCTTGTTCTCGATCCGGTCGGGGATCAGGTCGACCCGGAAATCGGTGCGGTTGTTGGCAAGCGGCATGCCCTTGCGATCGACGATCCAGCCGCGCCGCGGCGGCGTCAGCGTGAGATTGACGCGGTTGCTCTCCGCCATCAGCCGGTAGCGCTCGTTCTCGAACACCGAAAGCCAGGTCATCCGCCCGGCTAGCACCATCGCGACGGCACCCTGCGCGGCGCCGAGCACCAGCGCACGGCGCGAGAAGCTGTACGCTTGCGTGGCTTCGGTGACGCGGACCATTGCTCAGGTCCTTCGCGCGTCGCGGTCGAGCCAGGCGCACAGCCGGGCGATCAGCGGGAAGAGCAGGGCCGAGATGAGTATCTGGAGCAGCATCGCGGTATCGACATGCGCACTGAACGACGCGGCTACCAGCCGCCCGGCGATCAGGCAGAAGCCGATGGCGCCGGACGCGATCAACCAGTCCTGCCAGAAATCGCGCCACACAAGGCGCGTGTCTATCACGTCGATCATCAGTCCGCACAGCGTCCAGAGCAGCATCGCCGATCCCAGCGGCTGCCCGCTCAGCAAATCGTCGAAGAAACCGAGCGGGACGGGCGCCCAAACGCGCATCGCGTCCGGCCGCAGCGTCCGCCAGCCGAGCAGCATCATCAACCCGAACGGCGGCAGGAAAGGAACGACCGTGATCACCGGGATCAGCGTCATCATCGATCCGAGCATCACCGAAAGCGGCGCGAGCCAGCGCGCACGCGGCTTGCGCTCGCTCTGCCCCAGCGACAGGAATTCCACAGGGCTCACTTCTTAGCCTTGGACTTAGCGGTGGGCGTGGGCGTTGGTGCGGGCGGCGGCTCGGGCAGGAAGACCTGCTGGACCAGTGCAAAATCGAGCGAGTCGGGATTCGCGCTGGGCTCGGCGGTGGCGACGTCGCGCGCTGTCTTGATGACCCGCGCGACCGGGACGTTGGGCGGAAACACGCCGCCGGTGCCCGAAGTGACGAAGGTGTCGCCCGGCTGGAAGAGCATATTGGCGACATTGGCGGAGCGGACTTCGATCAGCCCGTCGCCGCGTCCGGACGCGATCGCCGGCATACCGTCACGGATGCGGCGGACGGGCACGATGCTCTCGGCGTCGACCACCAGCAGCACCCGCGACGTGTTCGGCCCGGTCTCGATCACCTGGCCGATCAGCCCGTCGGGCTCGCGGACGGGCTGGCCATGCTTCACGCCCTGCCAGGATCCCGCATTGAGCGTGGCATAGCGACGCGTGCTGGAAGAGCTGGAATTGACCAGCCGGGCGATGATCACGGCGTCGGTCGCCACGTCGCGCAGCTTGAGCATGTCGCGCAGGTGGCGATTTTCCTGACCCAGCGTGCGGGCCTCGGCAACGAGCCGCTTGTCGTTCACGATCTGCTGCTTGAGGCGGGCATTCTCGGAATGGACGCCGAAATAGCTCACTATCCCGCCGGGGATGCTGGCGAGGCCACGACGCGCCCAATCGAACGCCGACGAAACCGGCGTGGTGATCTCCGACAAGGTACTGCGCAGCGGGGCGAAGGCGGGCGGGTTCAGCGTCGAGATCAGCAGCAAAACCACGCCGATCAATGCGCCACCGAGGAGGAGCACATATCCCAGGAAGAGCCCATATTGCGCCCGCCGCGAAAATCCCGGGCGCCGGTTGCGTGGCGGCGCCATCTCCTTGCCCCTGCTTAAACCTGGATGAGGACGCCGCGGAACACCGGATCTTCGAGCGCGCGGCCGGTGCCGAGCGCGACACAGGTCAGCGGATCCTCGGCAACCGTCACCGGCAGTCCGGTCTCGTCGCGCAGCACTTCGTCCAGACCCTGGAGCAGCGCGCCGCCGCCGGTGAGCACGATGCCCTGGTCGACGATATCGGCGGCGAGCTCCGGCGCGGTGTTTTCCAGCGCAATGCGGACACCTTCGACGATCGTGTTGACCGGCTCGCTGAGCGCTTCGGCGATCTGACCCTGGTTGATCTGGATTTCCTTGGGCACGCCGTTGACGAGATCGCGGCCCTTGATGTGGATCGTCTTGCCGATACCGTCCGCGGGCGGCTTGGCGACGCCGACTTCCTGCTTGATGCGCTCGGCCGTTGCTTCGCCGATCAGCAGGTTGTGGTTGCGGCGGACATAGGAGACGATCGCCTCGTCCATCTTGTCGCCGCCGACGCGGACCGAGGTGGAATAGGCGAGGCCGCGCAGCGAGAGCACCGCGACTTCGGTGGTGCCGCCGCCGATATCGACGACCATCGAACCGATCGGCTCGGTGACGGGCATGTCGGCGCCGATCGCCGCCGCCATCGGCTCCTCGATCAGCCAGACCTGCGAAGCGCCCGCGTTCGATGCGGCATCGCGGATCGCGCGGCGCTCGACCGAGGTCGAGCCCGAGGGGACGCAGATCACGATCTGCGGCCAACGCATGAAGCGCCGCTGGCCGTGCACCTTCTGGATGAAGTGCTTGATCATCTGTTCGGCGACATCGATGTCCGCGATCACGCCGTCGCGCAGCGGACGAATCGCCTCGATCGTGCCTGGCGTCTTGCCCATCATCAGCTTCGCGTCGTCACCAACTGCCTTGACCCGCTTGACTCCGTTCAGCGTCTCAACCGCCACAACCGAAGGTTCATTGAGCACCACGCCTCTGCCGCGAAGATAGACGACGGTGTTCGCGGTACCCAGGTCGATCGCCATGTCGTGGGACATGAATTTGAAAAAGCGGGAAAAAGCCATCGATTAATCCGTCCTGCCACGCGAGCGCCCGCCGCCGGCTTGTTCGCACAAAATTTTAGCCCTGACCCTCCGGGACGGACGAAAATCCGGCCTGGTGCCATGCGGATGCGGGTCGCGGGATGCCGTCGCTTGGGCTACACCGACTGCCATGTCAATACGCCGTCTGCCCGAACACCTTGTCAACCGTATCGCTGCCGGAGAAGTGGTCGAACGCCCTGCCAGCGCGCTGAAAGAACTGGTGGAAAACGCCATAGATGCGGGCGCCGCGCGGATTGCCATACGCTTGCAGGCGGGGGGCACCGAACGGATCGAAGTGATCGACGACGGATGCGGCATGGCACCGCCCGAAATGGCACTGGCGCTCGAGCGGCACGCGACCTCGAAATTGCCCGACGACGCGATCGATCAGGTCACGACATTGGGCTTTCGCGGCGAAGCACTGCCTTCGATCGCTAGCGTGGCGCGCCTGAGGATCGAGAGCCGGGTACGCGGGGCAGAAGGCTGGGCGCTGACTGTCGACAATGGCTCCCGGCAAGCCGAGGGACCGGCGGCGCTACCGCCCGGCACCCGCGTGCTGGTCGAGGACCTGTTCGCGCGCGTGCCGGCACGCCGCACGTTCCTGCGATCGGCGCGCGCCGAATATGGCGCGTGCCTCGACGTCGTGAAGCGCCTGGCGATGGCGCGGCCCGATATCGCCTTTTCGGTCGAACATGACGGGCGCCGCGTGCTCGCGGTGCAGGGCGGCGAGACCCGGCCGGAGCGCGTTGCTGCGCTCACCGATCGCGCGCTGTTCGACAACAGCGTCGCGATCGATTTCGAACGCGAGGGGCTGGTGCTCGGCGGCGTCGCCGGGCTGCCGACCTTCAATCGCGGCGTGGCGGACCACCAATATCTGTTCGTCAACGGTCGCCCGGTGAAGGACCGGCTGCTCGCCGGCGCGGTGCGCGGCGCCTATGCCGAGATGCTCGCGCGCGATCGCCACCCGGTGGTGGCGCTGTTCCTCGACGTGCCGACCGATGCGGTGGACGTGAACGTCCACCCGGCCAAGACCGAAGTGCGCTTCCGCGATCCCGCGCTGGCGCGCGGCCTGATCGTCAGCGGCCTGCGCCGCGCGCTCGACGAGGCTGGACATCGCAGCGTCCAGCGGCCGAGCGAGGCCGCGTTGGGTATGTGGCAGAGCGAGCCGGAGGCGCGGCCGCAGCAGCTCTGGGACTATCGCGACGCATCGCCGTCGTCCGGCACCTCCGCGGTCGTGCACGATCGCCGCCCGACTTTCCTCACGCCGCCGCCGCAAGCGCGCGCCGAACCTGCTTATGCCCCGGTTCCCGAGACGATCCAGTTCCCGCTGGGTGTCGCGCGCGGCCAGGTCGCCAAGACCTATATCGTCGCCGAGGCCGAGGACGGTCTCGTGCTCGTCGATCAGCACGCCGCGCATGAGCGGCTTGTCCTTGAGCGGATGCGCCGCGCGATGGCCAATGGCGGCGTCGCCAGCCAGGCACTGCTCCTCGCCGAAGTGGTGGAGCTGGACGAGCCGGGCTGCGACCGGCTCGAGGCGCGCATCGAGGAACTCGCGCAATTCGGCCTCGAACTCGAGCGCTTCGGCCCGCGCGCGATGCTGGTCCGGGCAGTGCCGGCCGCGCTCGGTACCGGTGACGTACACGGCCTGGTCACCGATCTCGCCGACGAGCTTGCCAGCTTCGACGAAGCGCTGTCGCTCAAGGAGAAGCTCGATCATGTCGCCGCGACCATGGCGTGCCATGGGTCTGTCCGCGCTGGCCGGGTCCTCTCGGTCACCGAGATGAACGCGCTGCTCCGCGAGATGGAAGTCACACCCCATTCCGGCCAGTGCAATCACGGCCGGCCGACCTGGGTGAAGCTGGCGCATGGCGATATCGAGAAGCTGTTCGGGCGGAAGTGATGTCGCGCATCGGATGACTGCGACCTTTGCCGATTGCCAATAAAAGCGAATATTTCCCGTGTTATATGGGGTATTTCAAATATAATTAATGTATGCGATTTTTACAGTGTTGGTGATTCGGGGGAATTCTAAGATGCTCGTCCGTGCACTTCTGACTGTAACGATCTTGGGTTTGGCAACCGCGCCGTTAATGGCGCAGGATTCCACGCAGCCGTCGCCGGCGCAGCCGGAATCTGACAAGAAGATCTGTCGCCACATTGTTCCAACCGGCACGATCATGGCCAAGAAATTCTGTCTGACGAAGGCGGAATGGCGCGACCTGGACGAGAGGAACGGTGGTGCTCGCGATGCCTTCCGGAACAAGCGCGCGATCGGATGCGGTAAAATCGGCGGCGCAGGTGCTTGCGAGCAGTAACGCGCAATTTCCACTTCGGAGGATGCACCACGGTGAAGTGAGTCCGCCCAGCCGCGTATTTGTAAGCGGGCTTGCCTATTTTTTGAAGAAATGGCAATATTTTCAATATTATATGGTATATTCCCAATATTGAAAATATATGCGACTCTCAGAAGCTATGATTAGGGGGATCGGGAAATGCTGATGCGTGCGCTTCTGACCGTGGCAGCCTTGGGTTTGGCAGCCGGGCCGCTAATGGCTCAGGATTCCACCCAGTCGCCGGCACAGCCGGTCGCGGACAAGAAAATCTGTCGCCAGATTGTGCCCACCGGGTCGATGATGCCCAAGCGCTTCTGCTTGACCAAGAGCGAATGGCGAGAGTTCGCCAGCACGAACGACAAGGCCGTTTCGGCGATGCGCGACAGGAAGTCGCCGAACATGTCGCTCCTTGGCCGGGACTTTTGAGCGAAGCCGGGCTTAGCGCCTAGCTACGTTGCCCCCTACATGCTGTCCCTTGTTCGTCCGTGCGGGGAGCGTCGGGCTACCGTTGATCGTGCCGCTCATGTCGACGACGCACATATAGCCGAGGCGGCGATGCTCGCCGCAGCCGACTCCGGCATAGCGATACCCTGTGTTGAACAGCAGCGCGCGGTGGCCACGCCCCCGCACGCCGTCATCGACGATCATCTGGCGGACGATCGCATCGGCCCGATCGAGGCCATAGGAAATGCCTTCGCCGACATAGATGTCGCCCCCGAGCCGACGGACGCGTTCGCCGGGCGAGGCGCCGTCGGAGGAAATGTGGCCGCTCATACCGGTCGCGCCCTGCTCGTCGGCATAGTCGCGCGCCGCGAGCTCCAGGAGGTCGCCACGGCGCAGCGGGGGCAGGGGCGCCTGCCGCTCGAGGAAATCGATCGCCTCGTCGACCGCGTCGGGCCCCTCGTTGGTGAGAACACCATTGTCGTCACCGGGGAGATAGAGCACCCGGCCGTCGAAATAGCGGAGATATTCGCGCAGCTCATCGGCATATTCGCGGGGGTGCTGGCGCGCGAAATTGATGCGGTCGAGTACCTGGGCCTCCAGCGACGGGCGGTCGCTGGCGCCGGTCAGCACGATCCAGCACGCGCCAAGCGCCACGGCGGCGAAACGGCCAAGCCCAGTCATGAGAACTCCCCCGGGAACCCGACCGTGACCTACCGCACGGCCCCCATCGCTCAGGATCGGTGCTTCTCCTTAAACGTCTGAAAAGGCAAGCGGGCACTCCGGAGTTACCCGAGGACTCGGGCGAAATAGGCACGCCTGAACCCCGTCACACGCATCGCCCGCTAGATCTCCCGTCCGCCACTCCAGACCGACAAGGCGATCGCTCGCAACCTTAACCCGTGTTGCGAGTTCTAACAGGCAATAAACAAATTAGCTCAGGGGTTTAGGATGCACAAATTTGTACCGGTATTATTCGCACTGATCCCGCTTGCGGCGGTCATCAGTGCCTGTGTTTCATGCCCCTGATCGAATTTCAGCCTATCAGCCTGTATTTCCGGGCCGCGCACCACTCGCGCGGCCCTTTTTATTTGCGATCGGACCCCTGAACGAAAAGAGCCGCCCCGATTGCCCGGAGCGGCTCTGAATTCGTCGCTGAGAGCGGATCAGCCCTCGGCGTTCTCTTCCTCGGTCGGCTCTTCGCGGACTTCGGCGGTCGCGCCCGGCTCGGCGTTGGGATCGTAATCCTCGACGAAACCGGTCTCGTCCTTTTCGAACATCGCGGACATCACGTCGACGCCCTGCGCCTGCATGTCGGCCTCTTCCGGCGAACGAGCGACGTTGACCTTGACGGTCACCGCGACTTCGGGATGCAGCGCGATCTTGACCTCGTACACGCCGATCGCCTTGATCGGCTTGTCGAGGACGACCTGCGACTTGTTGACCTTGTGGCCGTCGGCGACGAGCGCCTCGACCAGGTCGCGAGCCGCTACCGAACCATAGAGCTGGCCGGTGTTCGACGCCTGACGGATCAGCGTGACCGACGCGTCCTTGAAGCTGCCGGCTTCCTTCTCGGCGTCGCCACGACGCGAAGCGTTGTCGGCCTCGATGCGTGCGCGGTTGGCCTCGAAGACCTTGCGGTTGGCGGCGTTCGAACGGAGCGCCTTCTTGTTCGGCAGAAGGTAGTTGCGGGCGAACCCGTCCTTCACCTTCACGACGTCGCCGATATGGCCGAGCTTCTCGACGCGCTCAAGCAGGATGACTTCCATGTCCCGCGCTCCTTACTTAACGATGTAGGGCAGCAGGCCCAGGTGACGGGCGCGCTTGATGGCCTGGGCCAGCTCGCGCTGCTTCTTCGCGCTCACCGAGGTGATGCGCGAGGGGACGATCTTGCCGCGCTCGGACACGAAGCCCTGGAGCAGACGGACGTCCTTGTAATCGATCCGGGGCGCGTCCTTCGCGGAGAAGGGGCAGCTCTTGCGGCGGCGGAAAAATGGGCGTGCCATGGTCTATAACTCCTTATTCGCCGCCAAAGCCGGAATCGTCGCGCTCGCGACGGCCACGGCGCTCGCCGCGATCGCCCTTGCGCATCATCACCGAGGGGCCCTCTTCATGGCCGTCAACCTTGACGGTCATGTAGCGGATCACGTCTTCGTTGATCTGCGTCTGGCGCTCGAGCTCGGCGACCACGCCTGCGGGCGCGTCGATCTCGAGCATCACGTAATGCGCCTTGCGGTTCTTCGCGATGCGATAGGCGAGGCTGCGAAGGCCCCAGGTCTCGGTCTTGACGACCTTGCCCTGATTGTCCTCGATAATCTTGGTGGCGGTTTCCGCCAGGGTATCCACCTGCGCCTGTGCCAGATCCTGGCGCGCAAGGAACACGTGCTCGTACAGAGCCATGGTTCTTCTCACTGTTGGCCGATCGCTGACCTGCGCACCATGCGCAGCGCCCCTCCGGCTGTCGTCTCGAATGCAACACGAGCGGAAAGCGCAGGGCTTCCCACTCGCGAAGGCGCGCCCCTAGCGTATCGGGGCGCCGTTGGCAAGGCGGGGGACGGGTTTGCCGCACCGATCGGTCGAAAAAGGAAAATCGACCAGTTCCGCGCGGTTGCGGATTTTCAGGCGCGATCGGCCGCCGGCTCAGTTGACACGGTTGATACCTGCTATGCGGAAAAATCTTCCTTCCCGAAAATCGGCTTTTCGGGGAGCTCGACGATGAGAAAGGGCGACCGGTTCGATCGTGCCTGAAAGCCTACATTGCAAGCAGGCCCGCCTCCCATGAAGGGAAGCGGGCCCTTTTCCCCCCACGGGAAAGCTGGCGAAGCCTGTTCAGGCGAGCTTGGTCTGGACCCGGGTCTTGCGGCGGCGCACCGCGGCGCCGGCAAGGCCGAAGCCGCCGATCATCATCCCCCAGGCCGCCGGCTCGGGCACCGCGCTCTCCTGGCCGAAGAACACGATGTGCGACAGCTCGCGCGGGTTGTTGTTGTAGGGGATGTCGAACGTGTCCCAGCTACCCGACGCTGCTGCGGCGATCTGGTAGAGCACGAAATAGGGTCCCGCCTTCACGGCCACGAAATCGACCTGATAGCCCGGGAGCGACCAGGTGCCGGACGACGTGCCGCCGCCGGTGATCAGGCCGGGGGTGAGGTCGGTGCTGAACAGGAAGTTCAGGGTGATGTCCGGATTGGCGCTGGGATGCGTGTTGTTGAACAGATTGTAGAGCGCTTCGGCGTTCTTGTAGCTGTTCGCGTTCGCCGCGTTCGGGTTGTCGTTGATGTTGCCTTGGAACAGGCACCCAGCAGGACTCGCCACCGAATTGCAGTTCGCCGCGACGATCGGGCCTGCCTGCGCCACGACCGGAAGCGCACTGAATGCCAGGGCCGCCGCCTGGATCGCCGACTTAAAACGCATTACCATCTCCCGGAATTCTATATCCCCAATATGGATACATCCTACGCTAGAACCCTGCGTGATCAAGAATGTTTCCGAATTGTTACGTGTGTCGTGTGTGCCAGCCTGATACATGAGAGAAGGCGCGGAACGTCTCCGTTCCGCGCCTCCATTTCGATCCGACAATCTAGTGGTTAGTTGATTGCGTTCGCGATCACCGCTGCGATGATGCCGCTGGTGACGCCGACCAGCAGCGCGTCATTGCCCGACTGGACATAGCGATAGCCACGCGGCGGCGCCTTCAGGCGGTGGTAGCGGCGATAGTCGATCTGCCGGTAGTTGCGGGCATAGCGGCTGTCGAAACGCTGACCCTTCTTCCAGTTCTTGTACTGCACCGGGGCCGGCTTGTGGGCCTGCGCGCGCTGCGGGCCGTGCTGGCCATGCTGCTGCGGTGCCGCGGCGAGCGCGGGCGAGGCCACCAGTGTCGCGGCGACCGCCGCCAGGAAAAACTTCTTCATGATTGCTACTCCTCTTAACCCAACGCCTTGCGTGGCGTTGCTCCCTATCTGGGGAACACGTGTCGCAGACATTTCCCGGCAGGAAGGAATTTGGTCGCAATTTGTCGCCGGTGCGTTGGGCCTGGGTGCCGGGGTTGCGCGGCGGTATGGATCGGTTCTAACGCGCGGCCCCACGGCTTTTGGCCCGCAGCTTTAAGGAGAGGCACGTGCGCGCATTCATCTTCCCCGGGCAGGGGAGCCAGGCAGTGGGCATGGGCAAGGCGCTCGCCGATGCGAGCCCGGCTGCACGCGAAGTTTTCCAGGAAGTCGACGAGGCGCTGGGCCAGGCCCTGTCGCGCCTGATGGCCGAGGGTCCCGAGGACGAACTGCAGCTCACCGCCAACGCCCAGCCCGCGATCATGGCCAATGCCATCGCGGTGCTGCGCGTGCTCGAGAAGGAAGGCGGCATCCGCCTGGCCGACAAGGCCGA
The DNA here is from genome assembly GCA_966211615.1 of uncultured Sphingomonas sp. Lineage (GTDB taxonomy): Bacteria > Pseudomonadota > Alphaproteobacteria > Sphingomonadales > Sphingomonadaceae > Sphingomonas. The sequence continues at coordinate 49,004 of CBIHNZ010000001.1, read as the reverse complement.
TTTCGTCGCCGGGCACAGCCTGGGCGAATATACCGCGCTCTGCGCGGCGGGCGCGTTCGACCTTTCGACCGCGGCACGGCTGCTGCGCATCCGCGGTGATGCGATGCAGGCGGCGGTGCCGGTGGGGCAGGGGGCGATGGCCGCCCTGCTCGGCGCCGACCTGGTCAAGGCACAGGCGATCGCCGACGCGGCGGCCGAGGGCGAGATCTGCACCGTCGCCAACGACAATGATCCCACCCAAGTCGTCATCTCGGGCGCCCGTGCCGCGATCGAGCGCGCAATTGCCATCGCTAAGGATCATGGCGCCAAGCGCGCGCTGCTGCTGCCGGTCTCGGCGCCGTTCCACTGCCCGCTGATGCAGCCTGCCGCCGATGCGATGGAGAAGGCGCTGGCGGATGTCGCGATCCAGGCGCCGCTGGTGCCGGTCTATGCCAATGTCACCGCCGCGCCGGTCTCCGATCCCGCGACGATCCGCACGCTGCTGATCGAGCAGGTCACCGGCATGGTCCGCTGGCGCGAATCGGTGCTGGCGATGCAGGCGGCCGGCGTCACGGGCTTCGTCGAGCTTGGCGGCAAGGTGCTCGGCGGCATGGTCAAGCGCATCGCCCCCGACGCCAACCCGGTGAGCATCGTGACGATGGACGATATCGAGGCGCTGGCGAAATCGCTGTAATTTCTCCCTCTCCCACTTGCGGGAGAGGACCGGGGTGAGGGTCAGTGAGCCGCGATGCAGCGCTTGCCGTACCGGACTCACCCTCACCCAACCTTCTCCCGCGGGCGGGAGAGGGCTTCGAAGGAGAAGAACATGTTCGACCTCACTGGCATGACCGCACTCGTCACCGGCGCCTCGGGCGGTATCGGTTCGGCGATCGCCAAGGCGCTGGCCGCGCAGGGGGCTCGGTTGGCGGTTTCCGGCTCCAATGCCGAGAAGCTCGAGGCGTTTCGCGCCGAGCTGGGCGGCGATCATGTCGCGCTGCCGTGCAATCTTTCGGACGCCGCCGCGGTCGACGCGCTCGTTCCTCAGGCGGTCGAGGCGCTCGGCAAGCTCGACATCCTCGTCAACAATGCCGGCGTCACGCGCGACAATCTGACGATGCGGATGAAGGACGAGGAGTGGGACCAGGTCATCACGGTAAACCTCGAGGCGGCTTTCCGCCTGATCCGCGCCGCCTCCAAGCCGATGATGAAGGCGCGCTTCGGCCGGATCGTGTCGATCACGTCCGTGGTGGGCGCCACCGGAAATCCCGGCCAGGCGAATTACGCCGCCTCGAAGGCGGGGCTGGTCGGCATGTCCAAGGCGGTGGCGCAGGAACTCGCCAGCCGCAACGTCACGGTCAATTGCGTCGCCCCGGGCTTCATCCGCTCGGCGATGACCGATGTGCTGCCCGAGGCGCAGAAGGCGGCATTGCTCACCCGCATCCCGGCCGGCGACCTCGGCACCGGCGAGGATATCGGCGCGGCGGTCGTCTATCTCGCCAGCAAGGAAGCGGGCTATGTCACCGGCCAGACCTTGCATGTGAACGGCGGGATGGCGATGCTTTGATGCGAATCCTGGGGGCAGGAGTGAAAGCAATGCGTATCCTGATACCTGCCCTTATTGCCCTCGGTGCGATATCGGCACCGGCCCAGGCCGCCGATCTCGCGACGATCGACTGCGTCGGCGCCAAGCTCGATGCCGCGACCAGGGCCCAGATCGAGGCCGATGTCGAACGCAATCTGGGCGAGGCCGGCAAGCGACCGACCTATGATCTGGGCGTCAGCCGCGGGCTGAACGATGCAGCCACCGCCTGTGCCAAGGACAATGGCTGGACCCCAGCCGCGACCAAGGCGGCGGGCATCTATGCGCTGGCAAAGATCGGCATGCCGACCGCGCAGCGCGTGATCGGGGAGAAGGGATTCGACGCCGCTGCGCTCGAAGACCAGTTCCAGGCGCTGCCCGAGGAGACGCGCGATCGTCCGCTCACCGCGGCCGAGAACCAGGAATTAATCAAGGCGGCGGTTACCGAAGAAGCGAAGCAGACTCGCGAGAATGCCGAGCTTCTCGCCGAATTCTTCGCGTTCCTCAGCACGATCCAGTATGCGGCGCACGATTTTTCGGTAGCATGAGCGTTCAACTGGGACAGTGCACCCCCTTGCCACGGCACCGCACCCGAACTAGGTGCGTTTGTCACGAAATCAGAGCCCCAGTCACAAAGGAAAATAGGGACCATGGCCAACCAGGAAGAGATCACCACCCGCGTCCAGGCCCTCGTCGTCGACCATCTCGGCGTCGACGCGAAGGAAGTGGTTCCGACCGCTAGCTTCATCGACGACCTCGGCGCGGACAGCCTCGACATCGTCGAGCTGGTGATGGCCTTCGAGGAAGAGTTCGGGGTCGAGATCCCCGACGACGCCGCCGAGAAGATCATGACCGTGGGCGACGCCGTGTCGTACATCAGCGAGCATCAGGAGGGCTGAAGCCCTTAGGCTCGCGCCCTGATGGGCCGGCAATGCATATCAGCGGCTCCCCGTCCCGGGCTCTTCGAGAGCGGACGGGGAGCCGTTTTGTTTTTCTGGCGCCGCCTGGGTTAAAGGCGGCGCAATCGAATGAACCCTGACGGAGAAATGCCATGCGCCGTGTAGTCGTTACCGGCCTTGGGCTCGTCACCCCCCTGGGTGCCGATGTCGAAACGGCCTGGAAGAACATCATCGCCGCCAAATCGGGCGCGGCGACGATCACGCGCTTCGACGCGACCGACTTCCACAGCAATTATGCCTGTGAAGTGAAACCGGCGGACCATGAATATGGCTTCGATCCCGGCAGGCGCGTCGATCACAAGGTGCAGCGCCAGGTTGATCCCTTCATCGTCTACGGCATTGATGCCGCGGGCCAGGCGATCGAGGATGCCGGCCTGCTCGATATGACCGAGGAACAGCGCTATCGCGCCGGCTGCTCGATCGGTTCGGGCATCGGCGGCCTGCCGGGCATCGAGAGCGAATCGCTGGTGCTGGCCGAGAAGGGCCCGAAGCGCGTCAGCCCGCACTTCGTCCATGGCCGGCTGATCAACCTGATCTCGGGCCAGGTCTCGATCAAATATGGCCTGATGGGCCCGAACCATGCGGTGGTCACCGCCTGCTCGACCGGCGCGCATTCGATCGGCGACGCCGCGCGGATGATCGCGATGGACGATGCCGATGTGATGCTGGCGGGCGGCGCCGAGGGCGCGATCTGTCCGATCGGCATCGCCGGTTTCGGCCAGGCGCGCGCGCTGTCGACCAATTTCCGCGACGAGCCGTGGCGCGGCAGCCGTCCCTGGGACGAGGCTCGCGACGGCTTCGTGATGGGCGAGGGCGCCGGCGTGATCGTGCTCGAGGAATATGAGCATGCCAAGCGCCGCGGCGCGAAGATCTATGCCGAGGTCGTCGGCTATGGCCTGTCGGGCGATGCCTATCACGTGACCGCGCCGCATCCCGAGGGTTCGGGCGCGTTCCGCTCGATGCAGATGGCGATGAAGAAGTCGGGCCTCGACCTGTCCGACATCGACTATGTCAACGCGCACGGCACCTCGACTCCGCTCGGCGACGAGCTCGAGCTGGGCGCGGTTCGCCGGCTGTTCGGCAACAATATCGGCCATATGTCGATGAGCTCGACCAAGTCGGCGATCGGCCACCTGCTGGGTGGTGCGGGCGCGGTGGAGAGCATCTTCTGCATCCTCGCGCTGCGCGACCAGATCGTCCCGCCGACGCTCAACCTCGACAATCCGAGCGAGAATTGCGCGGGCATCGACCTGGTGCCGCATGTCGCCAAGGAGCGGAAGGTGAAGGCCGTGCTGAACAATTCGTTCGGCTTCGGCGGCACCAACGCCAGCCTGGTGATGAAAGCTGTCTGACGACACGCCTCCGCCGGCGCCAGAGCCTCAGCCGGAGCCACGCTCCGGTGCCGGCCTGCGCCGGCGGCGGGGCGGCTGCGCGGCGCTCGTTGCGATCCTGGTGATCGTGGCGGTGGCGTTCTTCCTGCTCCAGATGTGGGGCGGGGCGGGGCCGGCGAAGCAGAATATCTCGGTGGTGATCCCGCAGGGCGCGACGCTGTCGCGCGCGGCGACCGAGCTGGAAAAAGCAGGCGCGATCCGTTCGGCGCGCGCCTTCGTGCTTTTCTCCAAGGTGCTGGGCGGTAGCAGCCCGATCAAGGCGGGCGAGTATCGCGTGCCGGCCCGGCTCAGCCAGTCGGACATCCTCAGGATGCTCCAGGGCGGCAAGACGCTCCAGCGCTTCGTGACGGTGCCCGAGGGCACGCCCGCGATAATCGTCTACGAGACGCTGATGAAGGCGCCCGAGCTCTCGGGCCCGCTCGCCGTGCCGGTGGAAGGTACGGTGCTGCCCGACAGCTACGCCTATAACAAGGGCGATACCCGCCAGGCGGTGCTCGACCGCATGCAGAAGGCGATGGTCGGCTACCTCGCCAAGGCCTGGGCTGCGCGCAAGCCGGGTATCGCGGTGAGCAGTCCGCGCGACGCGCTGATCCTTGCCTCGATCGTCGAGAAGGAGACCGGCAAGCCCGCGGAGCGGCGCACGGTCGCCGCAGTCTATGGCAACCGGCTGAAGCGGGGCATGCCGCTCCAGGCCGATCCGACGATCATCTACCCGATCACCAAGGGCAAGCCGCTCGGCCGGCGCATCCTCCAGTCCGAGCTGCACGCGAAGAACGACTACAACACCTATGCGATGACCGGCCTGCCGATCGGTCCGATCGCCAATCCCGGGCGTGCGTCGATCGACGCGGTGCTCGATCCGGCGGCGTCGAGCGCGCTCTATTTCGTCGCGGACGGCACCGGCGGACACGTGTTCGCCGACACGCTCGAGCAGCACAACGCCAATGTCCAGAAATGGTATGCGCTGAGGAAATCGCGCGGCGAGATGTAGCCGGTTCGCGCATCCGAGTGGACGCGCATTTCCGCGGTTGATAACGTTCTCAAAATATCAGCCGAGGGGATGAGGATGAGGCGCTTGCGCGGGATCGCGGCCGGGATGGCGGCGGCATTTCTGGCATCGACCCCGGTCTGCCACGCCCAGGGACAGGGCTTTCTCCACAGCCAGGGCACGCGGATCGTCGATGACGACGGCCGGCCGGTGCTGCTGCGCGGCATGGGGCTGGGCGGCTGGATGCTCCAGGAAGGCTATATGCTCGGCCTGGGCGATCTCGAGAAAGGCCAGCAGCACGTCATCCGCCGCCGCATCGCCGAGACGATCGGCGAGGAGGGAGCGGAGCGCTTCTACCGGGCCTGGCTCGATAATTTCGTCACCAAGGCAGATATCGACGCGATGGCGGGCTGGGGCTTCAACTCGGTCCGCCTGCCGATGCACTACAACCTGCTCACCCTCCCGATCGAGAAGGAGCCGGTGCCGGGCAAGGACACCTGGCTCGAGGCGGGGTTCGAGCGGATCGACCGGCTGCTCGAATGGACGCGCGCCAACGGCATGCACCTGATCCTGGACCTGCACGCCGCGCCGGGCGGGCAGGGCACCGATCTGCCGATCGCCGACCGCGATCCGACCAAGCCGTCGCTCTGGGACAGCGCCGAGAACCGCCGCAAGACCGTGGCGCTGTGGAAGCGGCTGGCCGAGCGCTATGCGAACGAGCCCGGTATCGGCGCCTATGACCTGATCAACGAGCCCAACTGGGACTTTGACGGGCCGGCGGACGGCCATGGCTGCAAATCGACGAAGAACGCGGCGCTCTGGGCCTTGTACGGCGAACTGATCGCGACGATCCGATCGGTCGACAAACGCCACATGATCGTGATCGAGGGCAATTGCTGGGGGAACAATTATCAGGGACTGGAAAAGGCGCCCGACGCGAACCTGACGCTCAGCTTCCACAAATATTGGAACCGCAACGACGAGGCCTCGATCGCCCAGCATCTGGCGCTGCGCGACAAACTGGGCGTGCCGTTATGGCTGGGCGAATCGGGCGAGAATTCGAACGTCTGGTTCCGCGACGCGATCCGGCTGGTCGAGGGGCATGGCATTGGCTGGGCGTTCTGGCCGCTCAAGAAGATTCGCTACAACAATCCGCTCCAGATCGACGCCAATCCGGGCTGGGACGCGCTGGTCGCCTGGTGGCTGGGCAAGGGACCGAAGCCCGACGCCAAGTCCGCCGAGGCGGCGCTGATGCGGCTCGCGACGCATGATGTGCGCTTTGAGAAGAATATCTTCCACCCCGATGTGATCGACGCAATGCTCCGCCAGCCGCACGCGGATGGGACGCGCCCGTTCAAACCGAACCGGGTGGGGAAGGGCCTGGCGACGATCGCTGCGGTCGATTTCGACTTCGGGCCGGCAGGGAGCGCCTATGCCGATCGCGAGGACGCCAATTATCACATCGCCACGGGCGACAAGCGCGTCACCTGGAACACCGGCCTGACGTATCGCAACGACGGCGTCGACATGGCGCGCGACCCGCAAGGGCGCCCCTATGTGACCAGTTTCCAGTCGGGCGAATGGATGCAGTACACGCTCGATGCCGAGGCGGCGCGCACGCGGACGCTGTCGGTCACGGCGCGGGGCGGGCAGGGCGGCGTGCTGTCGCTGAGCCTCAACGGCGATGTGCCGGTCAAGGTGCCGCTGCCGGCGGGAGCAGGATGGCAGACGCTGCGCGGTGCCGGGTTCAAGCTGCTTCCAGGCAACAACCGGATCGTGCTGAAGGCAGAGAACTGTGTGGATTGCGAAGTAAGGAGCCTGGAGATCGTGGCGACGGGCTCCTGACGCACCTACTCGTCACCCCGGATCTGTTCCGGGGCCCACCGGAGGTCTGGGTGAGGCGATTGAATTTGCAGGCCAGCGGGTGCCGCACCGTGGGCCCCGGAACAAGTCCGGGGTGACGGAAGCACTTAGCGAGCCAGCGCTGCGGCTTCGCGGGCCAGCGTCTCGACCTGCTCGATGCTGGCGCCCTTGGGCGTGATCCAGCTGCCGCCGACGCATAGCACCGGACCAAAGTCCAGCCATTCGGGTGCGCTCGCCAGGGTGATGCCGCCGGTCGGGCAGAATTTCGCCTGGTAGAAAGGCGCGGCGAGCGCCTTGAGCGCCTTGAGCCCGCCCGAGGTCTCGGCCGGGAAGAATTTGAAATGGGTCAGGCCCATGTCGAGCCCGCGCATCAGATCACCCGCGGTGGCGATGCCCGGCAGGAACGGCACGCCGCTGCCGGTGATCGCGTCGCCCAGACGCTCGGTCAGCCCGGGCGAGACGATGAATTCGGCATCGGCCTTCATCACCTGTTCGAACTGTTCGGTGTTCACCACGGTGCCCGCGCCGACGATCGCGCCGGGAACCTGCTTCATCTCGCGGATCGCATCGAGCGCCGCCGGGGTGCGCATCGTAACTTCGAGCACGCGCAGCCCACCCTTGACCAGCGCTTCGGCAAGCGGGCGCGCGGTGGCGGCGTCCTCGATCACCAGGACCGGGATCACCGGGCTGGTGCGCATGATCGTTTCGATGTCGCTCACATTGGCGGTCACTGGGCATGCTCCTGGGCGAAGGCGGCGGCTGCGCCGTACAGGCCCGGCTGGGGATGGGTGATCAGCTTGACGGGGATCGACGCCATCAGGTTGCGGAAGCGACCCTTGGCAACGAAACGCTCGCCAAATCCCGATTGCAGCAACTGGTCCTTCAAACGCAAGCCCAGACCGCCGGCGATCACAACGCCGCGAGGCCCGTGCGACAACGCCAGGTCGCCCGCGACTGCGCCCAGGCTCAGGCAGAAGCGGTCGAGCGCGGCGACGGCGAGGCTGTCCTGTCCCTCCAGCGCCAGGGCCCAGATCTGCTTGTCGTCGAGGCGCTGCACCGGCCGGCCCTCGAGCTCGGCCAGGGTTTCGTAGATCGAGACGATCGCCGGCCCCGCGACCACGCGCTCCTTGGAGACGCGGTTGTAGGTTTTGCGCAGCCGTTTCACGAGCGCGTCCTCGATCGGGTCGAGCGGCGCGAAGTCCGAATGGCCGCCTTCGGTGGCGATCACGCTATAGCCGCCCTTGTGGCGGAAGACCTGCGCGACGCCCAGGCCGGTGCCGGGTCCGCAAACGGTGATCGATCCCAGCTCGGGCAGCGATTCATCGGGGCCGCAGAGATGCACGAACGCATCTTCGCCGAACTGGCCGACGGCGTGGCCGATCGCCTCGAAATCATTGACCAGAGTCCAGGTATCGGCGCCCAGCCGCTCCGGAATCAGGGCGGGGCGGATGATCCAGGGATTGTTGGTGAGCTTGATCAGCTCGCTGTTGATCGGCGAGGCGACGGCGATCGCCGCGGCCTTGGGCAGCGGGCGGCCCAGCGCCTCGCCATAGGCCTGCCAGGCGAGCTGGAGGCTGGGATGCTCGGCGACCTTCTGGGTGATCGGCTCGCTGATCGAGACGACACGGCCGTCGGCCACTTCCGCTACGGCAAAGCGGGCGTGGGTCCCTCCGATATCGACCGCGACGACTTCCATGGGGCTTCTGATCCTCTGCGGCTCGACGGCCTGTCAACGTTGGCAGTCGATGCGGTGCCCTTCTTCCCGCGCTTCGCCGATAAGTAAAGGGGAGTGCGGCGAGAGGGCGGTTTTCCTCTAGAGTCCGGCCTCCGCCAGCATCGCCGAAGCACCCATTTCGGCTTCGTCGCAATGCGTGCGCAGCATCCCGAACAGCTCGCGGCCGGTGCCCTGGGCGGGTGGTGGTGCGACGCATTGCTCGCGGGCCTCCCATTCGGCGGGGTCGACCAGCGCCTGGAGCACGCCTTCCTCGGCGCAGACCCGGATCATGTCGCCGTCGCGCACCTTGCCGATCGGTCCGCCGCCCAATGCCTCGGGCGAGAGATGGATCGCGCACGGCACCTTGCCCGATGCGCCCGACATCCGCCCGTCGGTGACCAGGGCGACGCGGAAACCGCGATTCTGGAGCACGCCGAGCGGCGGGGTGAGCTTGTGGAGCTCGGGCATGCCGTTGGCCTTGGGACCCTGGAAGCGCACGACCACGACCACGTCACGGTCGAGCTCGCCGGCCTTGAACGCGGTCTGGACCTCGCTCTGGTCCGAAAAGACCCGGGCCGAGGCCTCGATCGTCCAGCGATCCCGCTCGACCGCGCTCACCTTGATGCAGGCGCGACCCAGATTGCCCTTGAGGATGCGGAAGCCACCTTCGTCGGAGAAGGGCGCGTCGATCGTACGGATGATCGTCTCGTCGCCGCTCTTCTCGGGCAGGTCGTGCCAGACGAGCTTGTCGTCCTCGATCACAGGCTTGCGGCCATACGCTGCCATGCCGCCCGAACCGACCGTCACCGTATCGCCGTGCATCAGCCCGCCCTTGATCAGCTCGCGGATCACGAAGGCGGGGCCGCCGGCATCCTCGAAGCCGTTCACGTCCGCGGAACCGTTGGGATAGACGCGGGTGAGCAGCGGCACGGTGCGCGACAGGCGATCAAAATCGTCCCAGTCGATCACGATTCCCGCCGCGCGTGCGAAGGCGGGGACGTGGATCAGGTGATTGGTCGATCCGCCGGTCGCGAGCAGCACGATCGCCGCGTTCACGATCGCCTTCTCGTCGACGACATGGCCGATCGGGCGATAGTCGTTGCCGTTCCAGCCGATTTCGGCGAGCCGATGGACCGCGGCGCGGGTCAATTCCTGGCGCAGCTTGGTACCCGGATTGGCGAAAGCGGCACCGGGCATGTGGAGGCCCATCGCCTCCATCATCATCTGGTTCGAATTCGCCGTGCCGTAAAAGGTGCAGGTACCCTTGGAGTGATAGGCGGCGATCTCGGCCTCGAGCAGCTCGTCGCGGCCGACCTTGCCCTCCGCGAATTGCTCGCGGACCGCGGCCTTTTCCTTGTTGGGAAGACCCGATCGCATCGGTCCGCCCGGGATCAGCACCATCGGCAGATGGCCGAAGCGCAGCGCACCCATCAGCAGGCCGGGCACGATCTTGTCACAGATGCCGAGCAGGGCGGCGCCCTCGAAGGTGCGGTGGCTGAGCGCGATCGCCGTGGAGAGCGCGATCGTGTCGCGGCTGAACAGCGACAGCTCCATGCCCTGATAGCCCTGGGTCACGCCGTCGCACATCGCCGGCACGCCGCCCGCTACCTGCGCGGTGGCGCCGGCTTCGAGCGCCCAGACCTTCATCTGCTCGGGATAGCGATAATAGACGGCATGCGCGGAGAGCATGTCATTGTACGAGGTGACGATGCCGATATTCATCGAACGGCCGGCCTTGAGCTGCTCGCGCTGCTCGTCGGTGCCGGCATAGGCATGGGCGAGATTGGCGCAGCCGAGCTTCGGGCGGTCATTGCCCGATTCTCGCTCGCGATCGATCAGCGCGAGATAGGCGGCGCGCCGCTCCTTCGAGCGGGTGATGACGCGATCGGTAACGGCGGCGATTTCGGAATGCAGGCCGGGCATCAGACGCTCCAGTGTACGTCTACCGGCAGTTCCGCTTCGGCGAGCACGCGGCCGATTGGAAGCGTGGAGCCTGCGCCCTCGGAAATGGCACGCTCCAGCACGTCGCGCTTCTCCTGGCCGGTGATCGCGACCATCAGCGCGCGCGCGGCGACGATTGCGGCGAGCGAGAGCGTGACCCGTGCGACCGGCGCTTCGGGCGGCAGCGGCTCGGGCATCACGCCCAGCGCGCGGCGCTCGCGCGGACCGGTCAGTGCCTCGTCGAGGTCCGGGCCGGGGAAGATCGAGGCAGTATGCCCGTCCGCGCCCATGCCCAGCACGCACAGATCGAGCGGCCAGTGGAAATCGAGCAGGCGTGCATCGGCGGCGCGGCCGGCGGCCTTGTAGTCGGGTGCCTTATCGCTGACGAGCGGGATCACGCGCGCGCCGAGCGGCAGGAAGATCTTGGCGATGCCCGTCACGTTCGACATCGGATCGCCCATCGGCACGATCCGGTCGTCGGTCGGGATGATCGTGACGCGCTTCCAGTCCAGCTTCGCCTTGCTCAGCTTGGCGTAGATCGGCGCGGGGGTGCGGCCGCCGGGCAGCGCGACGACGGCGCCGCCACGCGCGTCGATCGCGCTTTCGATGATGAACTGCACGTCGCCGGCCAGGGCCTCGCCCATCTCGCCGGCATCGTCATATTCCCACCACTCGATCTCGGTTGTCATGCTTGCTCCTTGGTATTTGGTGGGCCGCCGGCCCGTATATGGGGCCCGGCGCCTATTCGTGCCACGTTACGCCGTCGCGCTCGGTGAGCGCCACCGATGCCGATGGGCCCCAGCTACCCGAGGCATAGGGCTTGGGCTTCATGTCGTTCGCATCCCAGCCGGCGCGGATCGCGTCGACCCATTCCCACTGCGCCTCGACCTCGTCGCGGCGGACGAACAGCGTGGGGTCGCCCTCGATCAGGTCGAGCAGCAGCCGCTCATAGGCGATGCGGCGACGAGTGCCGGCGAATTCGGTGTCGAGGCTCAGGTTAAGTGGCACCTCGCGCAGGCGGACGCCCTCGCGGTCGAGCCCGGGCTGCTTGGCCATCACCAGCAACCGGACATATTCCTCGGGCTGGAGGCGGATGATCAGCGCGTTGGGCTGCAGCATGCCGCCGCGATCGGCGAAGATCGAATGCGGTACCGGCTTGAACTGGATCACGATCTCGGAGCGGCGCTCGCCCAGGCGTTTCCCGGTGCGCAGATAGAAGGGCACACCCTGCCAGCGCCAATTGTCGACATGCGCCTTGATCGCGACGAAGGTCTCGGTGTTCGAGGGCTTCTCCAGGTCGGTCGTATAGTCGCGGACGATCTCGCCCTTCACCGCGCCGCCGCCATATTGGCCGGTGACGGTGAGGTGCGTCGCTTCTTGCGGGCTGATCCTGCGCAGCGAGCGGAACACCTTGACCTTCTCGTCGCGGATCGCGGTGCCGTCGAAGCGGGCGGGGGGCTCCATCGCGATCAGCGCGAGCAGCTGGAGCATGTGGTTCTGCACCATGTCGCGCAGCGCGCCGGTCTCGTCGTAAAAGCCCGCACGGCCTTCCAGGCCCACCGTCTCCGAGACGGTGATCTGGACATGGTCGATGCCCTGGGCGTTCCACACCGGCTCGAACAGCGAATTGCCGAAGCGCAGCGCGAGGATGTTCTGCACCGTCTCCTTGCCGAGATAGTGATCGATGCGGAAGGTGCGGTCCTCGGGGAAGGCCTCGGCGACGATGTCGTTGATCTCGCGGCTCGACTGCAGGTCGCGGCCCAGCGGCTTCTCGAGCCCGATGCGGACATTGCTGCAGGCGAGGCCCGCGGCCTCGAGCCCCTTGATCGTCGGGCCGAACAGCCAGGGCGCGGTCGACAGGAAGATCGCGAGGCCGCCCGAAATGTCGCCGACCTTGTCCTTGAGCGCGGTGAAGCCGTCGGTCTTGGACGCGTCGAGCGCCTGATAGTTGAGCCGTTCGAGGAAGCTGCCGACAGCGCTGTCATCCTTGCGGTCGGCAGGAAGGAATTCGTCGAGCGCCTTGCGGGCGAAATCGCGATAGCCTGCGTCGTCGTGATCGGAGCGCGCGGTGCCGGTGATGGTCAGCCCGGCCGGCAGCAGCCCATCGGCATGGAGCGCGTAAAGCGAAGGGAGCAGCATCCGCTGGGCGAGATCGCCGGTTGCCCCGAACAGCAGCAATTTGCCCACGGCCTGATGCATCGATCGCCTCTCGTCGTTGTTCTGCGAACGCTCGACACCAATGGGCGGCAAAGATCAAGCCGCCACGCGCGGCATACGTATGTCGCGAGCCTAGAGAACCAGCCCCGCGACCGGATCGAGCCCCGCCATGATGTTGAGGTTCTGCACCGCGGCGCCGGCGGCGCCCTTGCCCAGATTGTCGAGCGTGGCGATCAGGCGCGCCTGGCCGGTCTCGACATTGCCGAAGACGCGGAGCGAGAGTCGGTCGGTGCCCGCATCCTCCTCGATCGTCACCGTCGGTGCGTCGGCCGCGAGCACGCGCACCACCGGCGAATCCTTATAGGCGTCGCGCAGCGCGTTCTCGCACGCCTCGATCGACGGGCGACGGGTGAAGGCGTGGAGGGGTAGGGGCACTTCGACCACCATGCCGCGATAGGTGCGGACGACCGACGGCAGGAAGATCGGCGGATGTTCGATCCGCGCATGCTTCTGCATCTCGGCGACATGCTTGTGCGCGAGCGGCAGGCCATAGGCGCGGAACGCCGTCTCGGTGAAGCCGGCCGAATCCCTGTCCTCGAACTCGGCGATCATCGACTTGCCGCCGCCCGAATAGCCGGAGACGGCATTGGCGGTCAGCGTGAAGTCGTGCGGCACCAGCCCGGCGCGAATCAGCGGGCGGACCAGCGCGAGGAAGCCGGTGGGGTAGCAGCCGGGATTGCTCACCCGCGCCGCTTCGGCGATCGCGGTCGCCTGGCCGGGTTCGAGCTCGGCAAAGCCATAGACCCAGTCGGGCGCAACGCGGTGCGCGGTCGACGCGTCGATTACACGCGTACGGTCGCTGCGAATCATCGCCACCGCCTCGCGCGCCGCATCGTCGGGCAGGCAGAGAATCACGAAATCGGCCGAATTGAGGGCTTCGTCGCGCTTCGCCGGATCCTTGCGCTCGGAATCGTCGAGCACGAGCAGGTCGATCTCGCTACGGCCGGCGAGCCGCTCGCGAATCTCCAGGCCCGTCGTTCCTGCGGCGCCGTCGATGAAGACCTGGACGCTCACGCCGAATCCCCCAGCGCGCCGGCATCGATATAGCCGACCAGCCCGGGCCCGCGCGCCACGCCCCAGGCATTGCCGCCGGCAAGCTCCAGCACCTCGAAGACGTCGCCTTCGGCAAGTTGGGCAAGGATTTCCGAATCGGCCGTCGAAGCGGCGCGCAGCGGAATATTGGTGGAAAGCGTCCTGGGCATAGGCGCTGCATAATGGGGAGCGAAGACGCGATCCGCCAGTCGTACGTCGGCCAAATCGCGACGAACGGCGTCGACCCGCGGGTCCACGGCGATCGAACGTCCCTTGAGAGAGAAGCGTTTACGCGTTGGCCCTGCGGGCGACGGGCTGGATGTGGTCCCCCGCGAGGAAATGCCCGAACTCTGCAAGAAAATCTGCCCCTTCAGCGGTACGCGCCACGAAGATATTTCGTTTGTCGCTATCGTCGCGCTGGCGGCGCAGATAGCCGAGCGTGCCCAGTCTGTTCAAGGCTCGGGTAACTACGGGCTTCGAGACGTTCAACGCACGCGCCAGGCCGCGCACCGTATGGGGGCCTGGATCCAGATAAACCAGCATCAAAAGCGCCATCTGCCGATTGGTCAGATCGGGCTCACCTGAACGAACATAGTCGATCAGCGTGTTCTTCCATGAAGATAAGGACTGGTCGGCCATCGCGTTCACGGCTTCTACCCACACGTTACGACCCCGATACGCCTAGGGATCCAGAGCACTAACGCCCGTCTCGGCGCTAGGTTTCAGTGCGATGGCGAAATGTTTCGGTTCTGAAGGCAATATGTGGCTTTCGCGCCGCAGATTCGCCGGTTCGGCCCGGATCCATAGGTTGATCCTCCCGGGCTGCTCCCCTATGTCGCGCCTTTCCGCAACAGGTCCCGGTCCTTCATGTTCACTTTCCTGCTCGTCGTCCAAGCCATCATCGCCGCCTTGCTGGTGACGGTGATTCTCATGCAGCGCTCGGAAGGCGGCGGTCTGACCACGGGCGGCAGCCCGTCGGGCCTGATGTCGGCGCGCGGCGCCGCGGATTTCCTGACGCGGGCGACCTCGATCCTGGGCGGGCTGTTCATCGTGATGAGCATCGCGCTGGCGGTGATCGCCGCGACTCGTCATTCGACGACGATCGATACCTCGCTCCAGCGCAAGGCTCCCCCGGCAGCTCCGATCTCGACGACCGCACCGGGCCAAGTGCCGTTCGGCGCGACGGGCAACGGCGCTGCTCCGGCCGCTCCCGCAGGCGTCACGGCGCCTGCGAACAGCTCGGCACCGGGCAACTCGCAGGTTCCTTTCAGCCAGTAATCGCTCGCTGCCTTCCCTCCTAGAATGCAGCAAAACGAAAAAATAGTGCGCCGGCGCGGATTCAAGCGCTTGCCGGTGCACGCCCATTCACGTTAGGCGTTTTCTCCCATGGCGCGGTATATCTTCATCACCGGCGGCGTGGTCTCCTCGCTCGGCAAGGGTCTCATGGCGGCGAGCCTCGCGGCTTTGCTCCAGGCCCGAGGCTATCGAGTCCGCATCCGCAAGTTCGATCCCTATCTCAATGTCGATCCCGGCACGATGTCGCCGCACCAGCATGGTGAGGTGTACGTCACCGACGACGGCGCGGAGACCGATCTCGACCTGGGGCATTACGAGCGCTTCACCGGAGTCGCCTCGCGCCAGTCGGACAACGTCACTTCGGGACGCATCTACAAGACGATCATCGAGCGCGAGCGGCGCGGCGACTATCTGGGCGCCACCGTCCAGGTGATTCCGCATGTGACCGATGCTATCAAGGCGTTCGCACAGGATGAGACCGACGATCTCGACTTCGTGCTGTGCGAGATCGGCGGCACGGTTGGCGATATCGAATCGCTGCCGTTCATCGAGGCGATTCGCCAGCTTCGCAACGATCTGGGCCGCGGCAACACCGTCAGCATCCACGTCACGCTGGTGCCCTATATCTCCGCGGCGGGCGAACTGAAGACCAAGCCGACCCAGCACAGCGTGCGCGAGCTCGCGGCGCTGGGTGTCCAGCCGGACGTGCTAGTCTGCCGCTCCGAGCGCGAGCTGCCGGCGAGCGAGCGCGCCAAGATCGCGCAATTCTGCAACGTGCCCACCGCGGCGGTGATTCCTGCGCTCGATGCCAAGAGCATCTATGCGGTGCCGATGCAGTATCACCGCGAGGGCCTCGATTCGGAGGTGCTGCGCGCCTTCGGGATCGATCCGGGCGAACCGCCCCGGCTCGATCGCTGGGAAGACATCATGACCCGCCTCGACAATCCCGAGGGCGAAGTCACGATCGGCGTGGTCGGCAAATATATGGGCGTCCCCGATGCCTATAAGTCGCTGCATGAGGCGCTGGTCCATGGCGGCATCGCCAACCGGGTGAAGGTCAACATCCGCTGGCTCGATGCCGAGCTGTTCGAGCAGGGCGAGGCAGAGATCACCTCGCGGCTCGAGCCG
The DNA here is from genome assembly GCA_966211615.1 of uncultured Sphingomonas sp. Lineage (GTDB taxonomy): Bacteria > Pseudomonadota > Alphaproteobacteria > Sphingomonadales > Sphingomonadaceae > Sphingomonas. The sequence goes on along the minus strand of CBIHNZ010000001.1, from coordinate 32,917 downwards.
ATGCACGGCATCTTGGTGCCCGGCGGCTTCGGCGAGCGCGGCAGCGAGGGCAAGATCGCCGGCGTCCGCTTCGCCCGCGAGCGCAACGTCCCGTTCTTCGGCATCTGCCTGGGGATGCAGATGGCCTGTATCGAGGGCGCGCGCGAACAGGGCGTGAAGGATGCGTCGACCACCGAGTTCGGCCCGACCGAAGAGCCCGTGGTCGGCATGATCACCGAATGGATGTCGGCCGAGGGCATGCAGACGCGCGAGGCCGGCGGCGATCTGGGCGGCACGATGCGGCTCGGCGCCTACCAGGCCCGGCTTTCGGGCAACAGCGTCGTCGCATCGATCTACGGCTCCGACTCGATCAGCGAGCGCCATCGCCATCGCTATGAAGTGAACACCCACTACAAGGGTGTGCTGGAGCAGGGCGGATTGGTCTTTTCGGGCATGTCGCCCGACGGCACGCTGCCCGAGATCGTCGAGCGGCCGGACCATCCCTGGTTCGTCGGCGTCCAGTTCCATCCCGAGCTCAAGTCCAAGCCGTTCGACCCGCATCCGCTGTTCGCCAGCTTCATCGAGGCTGCGGTCAAGCACTCGCGCCTGGTCTGATCCGCATGCGCGTGCTGGTTCTGGCCTTGCTGGCGCTGTTCCTGGCGTCCAATGCCGCGCCGGGGCGGCAGGGCGGGTCGATCCCCGGCATGGTGCGGGTGCGGCTGGTGACCTCGGCAGGGCCGATCGTGGTGGCGCTCGACGCCAGGCGCGCGCCCAAGACCACCGCGAACTTCCTCGCCTATGTCGATGACGGGCGCTTCGAGGGGACGCTTTTCTACCGCTCGGCGCGGCGCAAGGGCGATCCCAAGCTCGGCTTCATCCAGGGCGGCATCGGCACCGACGCGCGCCGCATGCTCGAGCCCCTGCCGCTCGAGTCGACCGACAAGACCGGCATCAAGCATCTCGATGGCGCCATCTCCATGGCGCACGGGCCCAATGCGGATGCAGCGAACGGCAATTTCTCGATCATGGTCGGCGCCAATCCGTCGCTCGACGCGCATGGCAGCTCGCGCGGCTTTGCCGCCTTCGGACGGGTCGTGTCGGGCATGGACACGGTCAGGCGCATCCTCGCCATGCCCACCGGCGGCGGGCGCGAGGCGATGAGGGGACAGATGATCCTCCAGCCGGTGCGCATCCTCCGCGCCGAGCGGCTGGACGGCGCGGCGCGACCGACGGGCCGGGTGAAGCCCTGGTTGATAGGTCCACCGCGGATGTGATAAATATATGCCGGAAGATGCTGAAATGCATCAGAGTTTGATCTAGATTAGAACCGCGAGCACTGAGAGAGGAGAGGGGGCCACCCTTCTCCTCTTTTTCGTTGGACCGCAGATAAGCAAAAGGCGCCCGGACCGAAATCCGGACGCCCCTGCTGCAGCGGCGCCCAAAGGGAGGAAGACGCCGCGAGTGCTGCCGTGGTTACGCGGCCTCTGCGTCGCGATGCGGGATCGCGCTCGGCTGGCTGTCGGTATTCACGGCGATCTTCTTCGGCTTCATCGCCTCGGGAACCTCGCGGACCAGCTCGATGGTGAGCAGGCCGTCGGCCAGGTTCGCGCTCTCGACCCGAACAAAGTCGGCGAGCTCGAAGCGACGCTCGAAGCTGCGGTTGGCGATGCCGAGATGCAGGTACGAGCCCTGGCTGTTCTCGTTCTCGCTGCTCTTCTTGCCCGTCACCAGCAGCAGATTCTGCTGCGCGGTGATGTCGATCTCGTCGCTCTTGAAGCCGGCGACGGCGATCGTGATCCGGTAGCGGTCATCGGCGACGCGCTCGAGGTTGAAGGGCGGATAATTCTCGCTGCCGGCCTGGCGGGCGCTTGTTTCGAGCAGGTCGAACAGACGGTCGAAACCGATGGCCGATCGGCGGAACGGGGTAAAATCGAACTGACGCATTTTCAAAGCCTCCAATGAGCAAATTGAACGTCTTCTCTCGGGCGCCCGGACTTCCGCGGCGCCTCGGTGCACGACCCGAACGGCGCCGTGCCCAACCAATCTGGGTGACAGATTTCGTGTTTCAAGTGCGGCGAAACGCGCGCCGATCGCGCCCGGCAACCCCAGCTACGGCTTCCTAAACATCTCCTTGCTCGCTAATTCACACCAAATAAGTGGAGATTAGCCAGGACACAAAGAAGGGGATATTGATGAGCCTGTCTTCGCTCGCGCTGCTGCTGATGGCCGGCACGTCGCCGCTCGCCGCCGCGCCGACTTCCGCACCCGAGGACCCGCCCGTCGTCGTTGCCCAAAAAGATCCCACTGCCGAGGATGCGCAAGCGCGCCCGAACGTGCAGGACGGTGGCGAAATCGTCGTCACTGCGCGCCGCCGCGAGGAGAAGGCGCAGGAAGTGCCGATCGCGATCTCGGTGATCGGCGGGACTCAGCTTTCGGATTCCGGCGCCTATAACCTGAACCGGCTCCAGACGAGCCAGCCGGCGGTGCAATTCTATTCGAGCAACCCGCGCAACTCGGCGATCAATATCCGTGGCCTGGGCGCGCCGTTCGGCCTCACCAATGACGGCATCGAGCAGGGCGTTGGCTTCTATGTCGACCAGGTCTATATCGGCCGCGTCGGCGCCTCGACCTTCGACTTCGTCGATGTCGACCGGGTCGAGATCCTGCGCGGGCCGCAGGGAACGCTCTACGGCAAGAACACCACCGCTGGCGCGGTCAACATCACGACGCGCGCGCCGAGCTTCACGCCCGAGTCACGGGTCGAGGTGAGCCTGGGTAACTATGATTTCCTCCAGGCGAAATCGTCGATCTCGGGGCCGTTGACCGATCAGCTCGCGGTGCGGATCTCGAGCTCGATCACCAGCCGCAGCGGCACTATCTACGATGTTGCCAGCGACGAACATCTCCACCGGCAGAACACGTTCGGTTTCCGCGGCCAGCTGCTGTGGAAGGCGAGCAACAGCTTCGATCTCACGCTCGCGGGCGATTTCAACCGTCAGAATCCGCTGTGCTGCGTGCAATATTATGCGCGCGTCGGCGCGACCCAGCGTCCGCTCGCCCGGCAATATGCCGCGCTGGCTACCGCGCTTGGCTATGCCCCGCCGAGCACGAATCCGTTCGACCGCGTCACCGATCTCGATGCCTCGATCAATTCGCGCCAGGAGATCGGCGGCGTCTCGCTGGTCGCCAATTGGGATCTCGGCCCGGCGACGCTGACCTCGATCTCGGCGTGGCGCTACTGGGACTGGCAGCCCGCCAACGATCGCGACTTTATCGGCCTGCCGATCACTACCGTCTCGCAGAATCCGTCGCAGCAGAAGCAGGTGAGCCAGGAACTGCGGCTGAGCTCGAACGGCAATGGCAAGCTCCAATATACGGTCGGCGCCTTCCTCTTCCACCAGGTGATCGACACGCAGGGATCGCAGGTCCAAGGCCCCGCGGCGAGCCGCTGGCTGCTGTCGGGTGCAGACGCGTCGAACCCGAACGTGCTCAACGGTCTGACCTCGACCAACACGATCAGCTTCGACAACACCAGCTTCGCGCTGTTCGGCAAGCTCAACTGGGAGGCGGTGAACGGCTTTCACGTCCAGCCGGGCCTTCGCCTCAACTACGACAAGAAGTCCGGATCCTACGACGCGATCGTCAGCATCCATAACAGCCAGTATGATTTCATCGCGACCGCCGACAATGTCGCCGCGCTGCTGGCGGCCAAGCCTGTCGGAGCAGCCAGGACCACGTTCCAGAATCAGATCAACACGCTGGCGCCGCAGCGCTACAGTCCGCGGTTCAGCGACTGGAACATCTCCGGCGACATCACGCTTTCCTACGACTTCGCGGCCGATATCCACGGCTATGCGACCTATGCGCGCAGCTTCAAGTCGGGCGGCATCAACCTTTCCGGCCTGCCGCTCAACTCGACGAGCACGGGCGTCGACCTGTCCACCCAGACGGTGAAGCCCGAGAAGGTCAATCACTACGAGGTCGGTCTCAAGACGCAGTTCCTCGATCGTCGCGTCACGCTCAATCTGGCCGGCTTCTGGACCGAGATCACCGACTATCAGGCTACGGTGAACAACAACGCGATCAACGTGATCCGCGGCTACCTCGCCAATGCCGGCAAGGTGCGGGTACGCGGCTTCGAATGGGATTCGTCGTTCCGCCCCAGCGCGCAGGTCAATCTCTACTTCAACGGCGCCTATACCGACGCGAAATATACCGACTTCAAGAATGCGCCATGCCCGCCCGAGCTTTCCGGCGGCACCGCGACCGTGCCCGGTGGCGTGACCGATCCTGCCGGAACGCCGGGGGGCCGGAGCCCCGCTTATTGCGACATTTCGGGCCAGGTGCTTCCCGGCATCTCGAAATGGTCGCTGAGCTGGGGCGGGGAAGTCCGCCAGCCCTTTGGCGACGGCAATTTCTATATCGGCTATGACGGCAGCTACCGCACGCGCTTCTCGTCCAACCCGTCGCCCTCGGCTTATACCTGGATCGACGGCTATTCGCTCCACAATTTCCGGGCCGGATGGAAGCGCGACGATCTCAACATCTATGGCTGGGTCCGCAACGCGTTCGACCAGCATTATTTCGAGCTGCTCTCGACCCAGTCGGGCAGCACGGGACTGATCGTCGGCCAGCCCGCCGATCCGCGGACCTATGGGCTCACGCTCAGCAAGTCGTTCTGACGGTTACACGGCTAGCCTCTCGCCATGGCCGGGGGAGGTTAGGGGAGGGAGGCGGCGCCCGTTCCGCCTCCCTCTTCATTTGCGGGAAGCCGCTCGTTCAACCGATCGGTTGAGTGCGAAATCGCCAAACCGATCGGTTGAATATCCAAATTGCTGTGAAAACAGGGTAATCCACGATTATCGCGCAAAATCACTTGATCCGCCGATTGACGAAGTTGACTCAATCCGCGGGTATGAACGCAGCACGGGTGCCGCGCATTCCTGATGCCATGACGATGAGAAAGAGCCGTCCCACCGGTCGCTCTTGAAGTCCTACATTGCAAGAGCGTACCTCGGCGGCTCCCGAACGCGAAACGGCCGGGCTGTTTCCAACCCGGCCGCCTGCGTGACGAATGCTCGTCAGCCCCCTTTGTCAGGCCTCGCCCACACGCTTGCACTTGCCTGCAAGCGGGGCTGAGACCCTCCCCGAACCACGGCCGTTTTTGCTGCCTGCGCTTCGACACTGGTTTGCTACGTGCGGACGCAGCTTTTGTCATCGGCTTTGCTTCCAGTTTGAACAGATTGGTCGCACCCTGTGTTGAATCGGCAACATCTCGTTAGCCACTAGGAATTCAGGCCTCTGCATTGCCAGCAGGTGCCTTGCTGGCCTAGAGCGCTGCCATGCTACTCTCGCGCTACGAGCGGATGATCGCCCGCCGCTATCTGCTGCCGGGCCGCAGTGAAGCCTTTATCGCCGTCGTCGCCGGGTTCAGCCTGGTCGCCGTCATGCTCGGCGTCGCCGCGCTGATCGTGGTGATGAGCGTGATGAACGGCTTCCGCGCCGAGCTGTTCGACAAGATCTCGGGACTGAACGGCCATGCCGTGGTCAACGGCTATGGCGGCCAGGTGCGCGACTGGCGCACGGTCCTGGACGAGACCCGGCGCATCCCCGGCGTCACCAGCGCCACGCCCCTGATCGAGCAGCCCCTGTTCGCCAGCTTCAACGGCCGGGTCGAATTCGCGCTGGTCCGCGGCATGCGGATCGAGGACATCCGCAACAATGCCACGCTCAAGGGCAAGGAAGTCGTCGGCTCGTTCAAGCGGCTGACGCCGGGCAGCGAGCAGATCGCGATCGGATCGCGGCTCGCCGAGTCGCTCGGCGCGACGATCGGCAGCGAGATCGCGATCATCAATCCGCAGGGGGTGGCGACGCCGTTCGGCACCAATATGCGGATCGTGAAATATCGCGTCGCCGCGATCTTCGAGGTCGGCGTCTATGACTACGACAAGGCGTTCATCATCATGCCGATGGAGGATGCCCAGACGCTGCTGCTGATGGGCGATGCCGTGGGCATGATCCGGATCGACATCGTCAATCCGGACAAGGTGGGCGAGATCCTCGCACCGCTGCAGGACAAGGTGGAGGGCATCGGCCAGATCACCGACTGGCGCCAGATGAACCGCGAGCTGTTCGAGGCGCTCTCGGTCGACCGCATCGTCTCGTTCACGATCCTGTCGATCATCCTGCTGGTCGCCTCGTTCAACATCGTATCGTCGCTGATCATGCTGGTCCGCGCCAAGACCCGCGACATTGCGGTCCTGCGGACGATGGGCGCTACACGCGGCGGGCTGATGCGGATCTTCGTGACCGTCGGCACCACGATCGGCGCGCTCGGCGTGGGAGCGGGCGGCATCCTCGCTTTCTTCTTCATCACCTTCCGCGCGCAGGTCGTGTGGTTCATCGGCGCGGTCACGGGTCAGAAGGTATGGGACCCCGAGATGCGCTTCCTGACCGAGCTTCCCGCCAAGACCGATCCGTTCCAGACGATCGCGATCTGCGCGATGGCGCTGCTCTTCGCGTTCCTCGCCACGCTCTATCCGGCGTGGAAGGCGGCGAGCACCGATCCCGTCCAGGTGCTGCGCTATGAATAACGTCGAGGGCGCCATGGACGGGGCCACGCCCGTCCTCCAGACACGCGGGCTGAAGCGAAGCTTCAAGCAGGGCGAGGCAGTGATCGAGGTGCTGCGCGGCGTCGATCTCGACGTCCGGCCCGGCGAGATCGTCGCGCTGCTCGGCCCCTCGGGATCGGGCAAATCGACTCTGCTCCAGGCCGTCGGCCTGCTCGAAGGCGGCTTCCAGGGATCGATCCGCATCGCGGGCAAGGAAGCGTCGCAGCTCCCGGCGGGCGGGCGCACCGAGGTGCGCCGCGACAGCCTGGGCTTCGTCTATCAGTTCCACCATTTGCTGCCCGACTTCAACGCGCTCGAGAATGTCGTGCTGCCGCAGATGATCCATGGCGCCACGCGCAGCGACGCCAACGCCCGCGCCGAGCATCTGCTCACCGTGCTGGGCCTCGGCCAGCGGCTGACCCACCGTCCCAACCAGCTGTCCGGCGGCGAGCAGCAGCGCGTCGCGGTCGCCCGCGCGCTCGCCAACCGCCCGGCGCTGGTGCTCGCCGACGAGCCTACCGGCAATCTCGACGAGGCGACGGCGGACAAGGTGCTGGAGGAGTTGCTGACGCTGGTCCGCGGCGAGGGCTCCGCCGCGCTGATCGCGACGCACAACGAGCGCTTGGCCGCGCGGATGGACCGCGTGGTGCGGCTGCACGAGGGCCGGCTGGGGTGACGGGCTGGGCCGAGACGCCAACGCTCGCCGGCCGCCACGTGACATTGCGCCCGCTGGCTCGGGCCGATCGCGATGCGATCGTCGCGGCGTTTGTCGGGCTGGAGGACCTGTTCCACACCACCGTCCCCACCGACGCGACGATCGATCGCTGGTATGATCGCATCGAGGGCGAGCAGGCCGCGGGACGCGTGCTGCCCTTCACCGTGCTCGACGCGGAGGGCCGCGTATCGGGCGTCACCCGCTTCATGCGGATGAGCCCGGCGCATCGCCGCCTCGAGATCGGCGGCACCGTCTATGCGAAGCGCGTCCAGCGCACCGGCCTCAACACCGAGGCGAAGCGGATGCTCCTTGGCCACGCCTTTGACGCGCTCGGCTGCAACTGCGTGCAGATCCGCACCGATTTCCTGAACCATGCCTCGCGCCGTGCGATCGAGCGGCTCGGCGCGCGGATGGACGGAGTGCTGCGCGGGCATTTGATCCTGGGCGAGCATTTGCGCGACAGCGTCGTCTACAGCATCCTCGCGCATGAGTGGCCGGGCGTGCGGCGCAACCTCGACCGGTTGATGGCCAGATATGACGGAGACGATGCATGACCAAGATCACCGACATTCCCGTTCGGACCGCCGACGGCGCCGAGACCAATCTCTCGGCCTATGACGGTCAGGTGATGCTGATCGTCAACACCGCGTCGAAATGCGGCTTCACCCCGCAATATGCCGGGCTGGAGGAACTCTACCGCGCCCACAAGGACCAGGGTTTCGCGGTGCTGGCCTTCCCGTGCAACCAGTTCGGTGCGCAGGAGCCCGGCGATGCCGCGGAGATCGCGAACTTCTGTTCGCTCACTTATGATGTGAGCTTCCCGGTCTTCGCCAAGATCGACGTCAATGGCGACGGTGCCGCGCCGCTGTTCGAATATCTGAAGGCCGAAGCGCCGGGCCTGCTGGGATCCAAGGCGATCAAGTGGAACTTCACCAAGTTCCTGGTCGATCGTTCGGGCAAGGTGGTCGATCGCTATGCGCCGACCACCGCGCCGAAGGACATCGAGGGCGCGATCGAGAAGCTGCTGTAATATTGGGCGCGGTGACGGGGAGGAGGAGCAGAACCCCGTCACCGCGCCTGGACGACCGCCCGCGCCCGAAAGGGTACGGTCGCCTGTCTCAATGGAAGGAACGGGGCAGGTGGATCGGCTTCGAGCCTGACATCGTGCCCTGGACATCCTCCGGGATGTCGCCGCTCACGACCCTGCCCAGATTGGCGAGGATGCCGAACATCGCGGTGACCCCTTCCAGCGGGCGTCCGCGCGGATCGCGGCGCGGGGCCGGGCGGGCATTTCGCGGCGCGCGGCGGCGCGGCGGATGCCCCATCGCATCGAACCGGTCGCGTATCGACGGGCTGTCGCCGAAACGGGCAGGCTCGCGCCACACCACGCGCATCCCTTTGGGCACCTGGGTCCAGTCGCCATGGGCGGTGCGGATCAGATCGCAGCCGCAATGGTGGCACATGCTGAAATCCAGGCCCTGGTTCCGGCGATGCGTGGTCTCTGCCGAATGGCCGGCGATCGAGCAAAGCATCGTCATACTCATTGTACTCCCTTGGTGTTGGTGTCGCGGCGCATCCGCAGGCGGAAGGCGGCAAGCTCGCGGAACATCGCGTCGTCGCTCTGCAGCGCCAGATCGGGGTTCCAGATTTCGAAGCTGTCGCCGGCGCCGACGAACAGCGCGAGGCGGTCGATCTTGCCGAGATGGCGCATCGCGGCGGATATGCGGATGACATTGTCGCCGTGCGGCATGCGGTCGGCGAGGCCGAAGGTGCGGCGCATGCGGTGATAGTGCTTGCGGGCGTCCTCGCCGCGATCCTCTTCGGCCTGGCGGCGGCGCTCGGCGCGATCCTGCAGCGTGGTCAGCCGCTCGCGGCCATAGCCGACCAGGCAAGCCTCGGCGTCGTGCTTGGCGACGACGAGATCGGCAGTGTCGGCGGCCAGGGCGTCGGCGAGGAATTCCGGAACGGTGACGTTGCCTTCCGCATCGACGTCGCAGATCGCGCTGCCATGGAACAGGGAGGTCATCGGCTTCAGGCTCACTTCACCGTGGCCGCAGACGCGGCGCTCGTTCAAATTCTGTCAGGACCGTGATCTGCGGGTCGGGCGACCCTCACGTTCCGCGATCCGGTTTGGCGCGCCTTTATGGTTGCCGCTCCGTTAACCACGTTGTCGCGCAATGCCTTGCGAGTCGCCATTCAGGGGGCATCCCATCCGCGTCCGCGCGCTAAGGGGAGCCCCGGAGCCACCGGTTACCGTCTCGTTAACCATCGGGCGAAAGCTGTGGATTATGCCGTCGTGCGGCTTGTGGAATCGCCTGCGCGGCGCCTAGGGTCCGGCATGGCGCATTCGGGTTTCGTTCCGCTCCGGGTCTTCTCCTGCTACACGATGCTGGAAGGCGCGATCGAGCCCAAGGCGATCGCCAAGCGCGCGAAAGAGCTGGGTTTTCCCGCCGTCGCCCTGTGCGATCGCAACGGCCTCTATGCCGCGATGTCCTTCTCCGAAGCGTGCATGAAGGCCGGGGTCCAGCCCATCGTCGGCACGCTGCTTGCGGTGAAGCGGCCCGACATGCCCGATGGCGTGACCGCGCCGATCGACTGGCTCGCGCTCTATGCGCAGGACAAGGCGGGATACGAGAATCTCTGCGACCTCGTTTCGATGGCGCATCTCGACCGCCCGATCGAAGAGGACGCCCATGTGCCGTTCGAAGCGCTGGACGGGCGCACCGACGGCCTGATCGCGCTGACCGCGGGCGGCGAGGGCGGATTGGCGCGCCTCTATGCCGAGGGGCAGGATTCGGCGGCCGAGGCCTATGGCGCACGCCTGCAATCGCTGTTCCCGGGGCGTCTCTATATCGAGATTGTCCGCCGCCTTAACGAGGTTGAGGGCAGGGCCGAGCCCAAGCTGCTCGACTATGCCTATGCGCGCGATCTGCCGCTGGTCGCCACCAATCCGAGCAGCTTCGCCGACGAGAGCTTCCACGAGGCGCATGACGCGATGCTGTGCATCGCCAATTCGAGCTATATCGCCAGCGACGATCGCCCGCGTAGCTCGCCCGATGCGTGGATGAAGCCGGCGAACGAGATGAAGTCGCTGTTCGCCGACCTGCCCGAGGGCATCGCGAACACGCTCGTCGTCGCCCAGCGCTGCGCCTTCGCCGCGCCCAAGCGCAAGCCGATCCTGCCCAGCCTCGCCGGCGATCGCGAAGGCGAGTCCGCGATGCTGCGCGACCAGGCACACGCCGGGCTCGACCGGCGGCTCGAAAAGGCGGGGATCACCGACGCGGAAGCGCGCAAGGCCTATGCCGACCGGCTCGATTTCGAGCTCGAAGTCATCATCAACATGGGGTTCCCGGGCTATTTCCTGATCGTCGCGGACTTCATCCAATGGGCGAAGTCGCACGACATCCCGGTCGGTCCGGGCCGCGGCTCGGGCGCCGGTTCGGTCGTCGCCTGGGCGCTGACGATCACCGATCTCGACCCGCTCAAGCTCGGCCTGCTGTTCGAACGCTTCCTCAATCCGGAACGCGTGTCGATGCCCGACTTCGACATCGATTTCTGCGAAACCCGGCGTGGCGAGGTGATCCGCTACGTCCAGGAGAAATATGGCCGCGATCACGTCGCGCAGATCATCACCTTCGGTACGATGAAGGCGCGCGCGGTGCTCAAGGATGTCGGGCGCGTGCTCCAGATGAGCTACGGCCAGGTCGATCGCCTCGCCAAGCAGATCCCGAACCACCCGACCGATCCCTGGACGCTCGAGCGCACGCTGAATGGAATCAGCGAGTTCAACGCCGAATATAAGAACCAGCGTGAAGTGCGGCACCTGGTCGACCTGTCGATGCGGCTCGAGGGCCTGCCGCGCCACAGCTCGACCCACGCCGCCGGCGTGGTGATCGGCGATCGACCGCTCGCCGAGCTGGTCCCGCTCTACCGCGATCCGCGCTCGGACATGCCGGTCACCCAGTTCGACATGAAATATGTCGAAGCGGCGGGGCTGGTGAAGTTCGACTTTCTCGGCCTCAAGACGCTGTCGGTGCTCAAGAAAGCGGTCGAGCTGCTCGCCGACCGCGGGCTCGACGTCGATCTCGACACGCTCGGCTGGGATGATCCGGAAGTCTATGAGCTGCTCCAGCGCGGCGACACGGTCGGCGTGTTCCAGCTGGAATCGGAAGGCATGCGCCGCACGCTCTCCGCGGTGCGGCCAAGCAATTTCGGCGACATCATCGCGCTCGTCTCGCTGTATCGGCCGGGCCCGATGGACAACATCCCGATGTTCGGCGCGCGCAAGAACGGGCGCGAGGAGATCGCCTATCCGCATGCGCTGCTGGAGACGGTGCTCGGCGAGACCTACGGCATCTTCGTCTACCAGGAACAGGTGATGCAGGCCGCGCAGATCCTGGCGGGCTATTCGCTCGGCGGCGCCGACATGCTCCGCCGCGCGATGGGCAAGAAGATCAAGGCGGAGATGGACGCCCAGCGCGCGATCTTCGTCGAGGGCTGCGCCAAGGTGAACGGCATCAAGGAGGCCAAGGCCAACGAGCTGTTCGACCTGATTGACAAGTTCGCCGGCTATGGCTTCAACAAGTCGCACGCCGCCGCCTATGCGCTGCTCGCCTATCAGACCGCGTGGCTGAAGACGCACCATCCCCACGAATTCTTCGCCGCGTCGATGGCGTACGACATCCACCAGACCGACAAGCTGGCGATCTTCGCCGACGACATGCGCAAGCTCGGCATCGAGTGCCTGCCGCCGGACATCAACGCGAGCCTTGCCGATTTCAACGTCGAGAAGGCGGGCGAGGGGCTCGCCGTCCGCTATGCGCTGGGCGCGCTCAAGGGCGTCGGCGAGCGCGCGATGGAGCTGCTGGTCGAGGAGCGCGACAGCGGCGGCCGCTTCCAGTCGCTCGACGATTTCGCGCGCCGCGTCGATCCGCGGCTGCTCAACAAGCGCCAGGTCGAGACACTGGCGGGAGCGGGGGCGTTCGACGGTATCGAGCCCAACCGCGCGGGCGTGTTCGCCGCGGCCGAGACGATCCTCGCGGTGGCGCAGCGGACACATGAGAGCCGGATCAGCGGGCAGGGCGGCCTGTTCGGCCAGTCCGAGCCGGGCGGCGGCGGGATCAGCCTGCCCAAGAGCGCCAAATGGTCGAAGGCCGAGCAGATCAACGCCGAGAAGGACGCGTTCGGCTATTATTTCGAGGCGCACCCGCTCGATCGCTACGAGCATCTCATCCGCGTGCATGGCGCCCGCCCGATCGCCTCGCTCGGCGAGATCCCGGTCCCCGAGGGCGCGCGCGTGGGTGCCACGATCGCCGCGCTGATCGAGGATGCGCGCTGGCGCACCTCGGCACGCGGCAACCGCTATCTGATGGCGACGATCTCCGACACCAGTGCCCAGACGCTCACCACCTGCTTCGACGAGATGGTCGCCAAGGACATGGAAGAGGCGTCGCGGGCCGGCGGCTGCGCGGTGCTCACCGTCGAGCTCGACAAGCGCCCGGGCGAGGACAGCCCGCGCGTCACGGTCAAGCGCGTCCAGCTCTTCGAGAGCCTGGCCAATACCGCGCAGCTCATCCTCGAAGTCGCGATCGACGATCCCCGGGTGCTGCCGGTACTCGCGGATATCGTCGCGGACCAGCGCGGCGGGCGCGGCGAGATCATCGTCCAGGCGCCGTTCGGCGAGGGCGAGGCCAAGGTGGTGCTGGGCCGCAACTTCCGCCTCGACGGCGAGCTCGCGCAGAAGATCGAGGGGCTTCCCGGCATCCGCCGCGCTTCGCTCAAGACCACGGAGAGCCAGCGCCTGGCGGCGGCGGCCTGAGGCTCTGTGCCTTGGCTCCGGCCTTTGCCGGAACGACGAAATGTTGCTCGCGACGCCCAGCCCTCGACTCGCGAACCGGTCGAGAGGTACCCTCTCGGGAAAATAAGCCGGGGAGACGGAAATGCTGGGCGGAATGCAGGATTTCGAACTGCGGGTATCGACGCTGATCGATCATGCCGCGCGCGAGCATGGCGCCCGCGAGATCGTCACCCGCTGGGCCGATGGCAGCGAGACCCGCACCAACTGGACCGGCATCGCCCGCGACGCGCGCAAGCTCGCCCAGGCGCTGGAGAGGCTCGGCATCAAAAAGGGCGACCGCGTCGCGACGCTGGCGATGAACCATAGCCGCCACCTCGTCGCCTGGTACGGCATCACCGGCATGGGCGGGCTCATCCATACGATCAATCCGCGCCTGTTCGACGATCAGCTCGCCTTTATCGGCAACCATGCCGAGGACCGGGTGCTGCTCTACGACAAGGCGTTCGCGCCCATCGTCGAGCGGCTGAAGCCGCAATGGAAGACGATCGAGCATTATGTCTGCTTCGACCCCGGATCGGAGTCCGGGGCAGGCGGCCCCGACGGGTTCGAGGCCTGGATCGGGCGCGAGGACGGCGACTATGCCTGGGTGACCGGCGACGAGCGCGAGCCGATGATGCTCTGCTACACCAGCGGGACGACCGGCAATCCCAAGGGCGTGATCTACACCCACCGCTCCACCGTGATCCACGCGATCACCGAGCTGCAGCCCGCCGAGTTCGATCTCTCTACCCAGTCGGTGGCGATGCCGATCGTGCCGATGTTCCACGCGGTCGGCTGGGGCCTGCCCTGGGCGGGTGCCGCGGTCGGCATCAAGTTCGTCTTCTCGGCGGTCAACGAGCCCAAGATACTGTGCGACCTGATGAACCGCGAGAAGGTGACGCATTCCGCCGGGGTGCCCACCGTCTGGTTCAGCATGTTCCAGCACATGGATGCCACCGGCATCGAACCCAAGCATCTCAAGATCGTCACGATCGGCGGTTCGGCGGCGCCGCGCGCGATGATCGAGCGGCTGATGCAGATGGGCATCCGCGTCAACCATGCCTGGGGCATGACCGAGACCTCGCCGATCGGCACGATGGGGGCGCCCTCGGCCGATTGGGACGATCTGAGCTTCGATGCGCAGGTCACCCAGGTTTCGATGCAGGGCAAGGTGCCGTTCGGGGTCGAACTGCGCGTCGTCGATGACGAGGGCGTCGTGCAGCCGCGCGATGGCAAGAGCTCGGGCCGGCTCCAGGTGCGCGGGCCCTGGGTGATCAAACAGTATTTCCGCGAGGAAGCACTCGCGATCGATGCCGATGACTGGTTCGACACCGGCGATGTCGCGGTGCTCCACGCCGACGGCACGATGCAGATCACCGATCGTGCCAAGGATGTGATCAAGTCGGGCGGCGAATGGATCAGCTCGGTCGAGCTCGAGAATTGCGCCGTCGGCTGTGCGGGCGTGGCGGAGGCCGCGGCGATCGGCGTCCATCATCCGCGCTGGGAGGAGCGGCCGATCCTGCTGGTGGTGCGCAAGCCCGACAGCGAGGTCACACCCGAGCAGATCCAGGCGCATCTGGCCCGGCACGTCGCCAAATGGTGGCTGCCCGACGAGATCCACTTCGTCGAAAGCCTGCCGCACACCGCGACCGGCAAGCTGCTCAAGACCGCGATCCGTGCGCAGTACAAGGACTTCAAGCTGGCCGCGGCTTAGCGCAGGACCCTTCTCCCTTGATGGGAGAAGGAGGGTCCGCGCGCGGAGAGCGTGGGAGGATGAGGGTGATCTATCCGCCGGCGGTGTCGCCAAGAGAAGGGCTCACCCCCACCCAACCCTCCCCCATCAAGGGGGGGGGCTTTTTGTATTACTTCGTCGCGACGATCGCCGCGCTCACTTCCGCCGCCTTCGCGTCGCGGAAGCGGGAGCAGTTGCGGATCGCCTCCACCGAGCGCTCGATGTTGAGCGTGCTGCCATTGCCGTTCTGCGCGCGCAGCTTGGCGTCGACCGCATCGGCCTGGTCGTTCGAGCAGAGCACGTTGAACATCTGCGCGGCGCGTCCGGAGAAGATGCCGCCGCCGCCGCCATTCTTCACGAACTCGTCGAAATGGGTGAGCATGAAATCGACGGCGACGTCGCGCGTATAGGGCGATTTCAGCAGCGCCGAGACGGTGAACAGCCGCTGGCGCGGCGTGAGGCGCGGATCCTTGAAGTCGTTCAGGAACCAGCGCGCGACCTCGGCATTGGCCGAAGCGCCGATGCCCCGGTTGGCCGCCTGGCGGAGGATCGGATCATTGCCGGCAAGCGCCTTGTCGGCGAGCGTCTTCGCGAAGGCGGCACCGCGTTCGTTGAGCGCCACCGTGGCGGCGGCGCCCGCATAATCGGGATCGAGCGCCTTCGCGTCGCCGGCCAGATAGGCATCGAGCGCCGTGATCAGCTTGGTACGGAGCGGTGCGGAATGTCCCGCCACCGCGACCAGGTCGACAAGGTCCTGCCGATGCTCGCGCTGGTCGGCGGTCTCCTTGGCATAGGCGCCGGCGGCAGGGTCGAAGCCCAGCCTGTCGAGCAGCGGACCATAGGTGTCGGCGATCAGCTTGCGAAAGACGGGGAGCGCCGCGTCGTTCACCAGTCCGCGCCGTTCGAGCTCGCGCAGCCGTCCGGCATTGTCGAGCATGATCTTGGTCGCCGGATAGGCCGCCATCGAACGCGCCAGCGCGATCGGGCGGGCGACGCCCATCCTGCCGGCATAGAAGCTCGCCCACAGGCTGTCGTCGAGCGCCAGCGCCTCGCCTTGCGGCAGGCTCGGCCCCGCGGTGATCAGCGCGTCCCAGTCGGCGGGATCGAGGTCGAAGCGGTAATAGCCCCAGCCGCCGGCATTGGGGACGATCACGCCGTCGCCCTTGGCCTCCACCGCCTGGCTCGCCTTGTCGAGCAGGGTGCAGCTCTTGGTCTCGCCGCGGCGGATGCACAGCGGGATGATCCATTGCTCGGCGGGCAGGTTGCTGCCGAAATAGGCGTAGCGCGACTGGCTCGCGGTCAGCGTGCCGCCGTCCCGGTGCAGCGTCACCACGGGCACGCCCTGCTGGTCGACGAAGCTGCGGAGGGATTCAAGCACGCGCGGATCCTTCGCCGCATCGGCCAGCGATCCGAAGAACTCGTCGGTCGTGGCATTGCCATAGGTGTGCCGGCTCATGTGGAGCCGCACGCCGTCGCGGAATTTCTCGTCGCCCATATAGCCGGCGATCATCCCGACCACCTGGCCGCCCTTGCCATAGGTGATCTGGTCGAAGGCGGCGTCGATATCGGCGTCCTTCTCGATGCGCTGGTGGATCGGGCGGCCGGCGGAGAGCGCGTCGAGCTCCATCGCCTCAAAGCCTTCGCCGATCGCGTCGACGCCGATGTTGAGGTCGGGCCGCCACTCGTTGCCGATGCGATAGCCCATCCAGTTGGCGAAGCTCTCGTTGAGCCAGATATCGTCCCACCAGGCCGGGGTGACGAGGTCACCGAACCATTGGTGCGAGAGCTCGTGCGCGACGACCATGCCGAAGCCCTGCTTGTCGCCGGTCGATGCGCTCTCGTCGAGGAACAGGATGCCGTCGCCATAGATGTCGGCGCCGGCATTCTCCATCGCGCCCGGCATCACCGGCGAGCCGATCTGATCGAGCTTGGGATAGGGGAAGGGCTGGCCGAAATAATGTTCGAGCAGCGCGACGATCTTGCCCGATTCGTCGAGCGCATATCGCATCTGGCCGGCATTGGGCTTGGTGCCGACCACGCCCAGCGGCAGCGGATCCTTGCGCTCGGGCGTCGGCGGAATCATCCCGGTGATCCGGTTGAAGGGGCCGGTGACGAGCGCGACCAGATAGGTCGGCAGCGGCTTGGTCGCCGCGAAACGGTGCTTCACCAGTGCGCCGGCCTTGCTCGTGCCGACTTGCGGCGCGTTGCTGACGGCCAGGAAGCCCGGCTTGGTCGTGATCGAGACGGTGAAGGGCGTCTTGTATCCGGGCTGGTCGAACGAGGGGAAGGCGGCGCGCGCATCGATCGATTCGAACTGCGACCAGCTGTACCAGTCGTCGCCCACCTTGATCCGGTAGAGCCCCGACGGGCCGTCGCCGAACGCCGCGTCATAGTCGAACTTGAGCGTCAGCTTGCCCGCCGGCACCGTCCGGCCGAAATCGAGCTGGGCCAGGCCGGTCGGGCTCTTCTGGGTGAAGGTGACCGGGATCTCCTTGCGGCCGATCTTCGCCACCGCGCGGGTCACGTGCAGATCGCGGCCGTGCATGAAGACCGATGCCGCCGACTGCTTCAGCTGGATGTCGATCTCGGTATGGCCGCTGAAACGCTCCTTCTCGGGTACCACCGTCATGTCGAGCCGATAGGCGATCGGTGCCACCATGTCGGGCAGCTTGCCGGCGGGCAGCGCTTCCTGGGCGAGGGCGGTGACGGGAACGAGCAGAGCGCAGAGCGCGGCAGGGAAAAGGCGCATCGAGACTTCCTGTAGGGAGTGCACTGCCTATGGCCTGAACTGCTGTGTTGCAACAGCAGCGCACGAGGTGCGGTGATATATTGTTCCATTCTGATCGGATCGCGGGCGAACCTTGCGTATCCGCAACGAATCCGCTAATCGCCCGCTCCGTCGCAGGCCCCATGCCTGCGCGACACGGAGAAGTGAATTGTCGGACCGCAAATTCCTATTGGGGATCGCCCCGGGAACCGTCCGCACCCTTCCGTAAAGCGCCTTCCCAGGCGCCGCGGCGGGTGAAGGCATCCCCGCGGAAATCCCAGAAATCATTGAATCGGCCCAGGGGATAGCTGCGTCTGCACGCCGTCGCCGGGCCCGGGATGGGTTATGATGCACGAACATGATGTGGTCCGGGCGATGCTGCTCCGGATCGGCCGGGATACGCCCGGCACCGCACCGCTGGCCAGGGCGGTGCTCGGTTGGGCCAAGCCGCACGCACAGTGGCTGTTGGGCGACCGCACCGACAAGGCGCGGCTCGGCTGGCGCGACCTGCGCGCCGGTCTCGCGAAGGCGGATGCGCGAGCCGAGGCCGAAACGCGGCCGCTTCAGGTCGCGATGCAGCTCGCCGAGGCGCTCCGCTTCGGCGAGGAGGACAGCCGCGTCCTGCTCGCGGCGGTGGTGATGGAGCGGGGCGCCCGCGCCAGGACGCTGTCGCGGCTGCTGCTCGACCATGAAGCCGATCTCACCCTGCCGCTCGCCGAGCTGGCGGGTGTCGAGCCGCATGCGCTGCGCCGCGCCCAGCCGATCCGGCTCGGGCTGGTGCGCCCGTTCGTCCGGCGGGGCGGGGGCGTCGAGATCGAACTCGGCTGGACGCTCGAGCGGTTGCTCGATCGTCCGATCGCAAGTCCGGAGGACCTGCTCGAGATCGTCGTCGGGCCGCGCCAGCGCGCGCGGCTCGCGCTCGCCGATTTCGTCGGGCGCGAAGCCGATGTCGACTTCCTCGCCCGCCTGCTCGGTGGTGCGGTCCGGCAGCGTGCGCCTGGCATCAACATACTGATCCACGGGCCTCCGGGCACCGGCAAGACCGAGCTGGCGCGCACGCTCGCCGAGAGCGCCGGTGCGCAGCTCTTCAGCGTGGGCGAGGCCGACGAGGACGGGGACGAGCCCAACCGGTGGGAGCGGATCACCGCGCTCAAGCTCGCGCATCGCATGCTCGGCGAACGCGGCGATGCGGTCCTGCTGTTCGACGAGATGGAGGACATGATCGGCGACGCCCAGCCCGGCGAAGGCGACTGGATGCGCGGACGCCAGGGCTCGAAGCTCTGGGTCAACCGGCTGATCGAGACCAACCCGGTCCCGGTCGTCTGGACGACCAATGCGATCGGCAACCTCGATCCGGCGATCGTCCGGCGGATGAGTTTCGTGCTGCATCTGGGGCCGCCTTCGCGGGCGGCGGGGCTGGGCATGGTCGACCGCATCGCGCGCGAGGAGGGCGTCGCCTTCCCCGAATCGGTGCGGGCACTCGTCGGGACGGTACCGGAAGCGGCATCGGTGCTGCGGGTCGCGGCGCGTTCGGGGCGGCTTGCCGGTGGGGCCGAGGAGATCGGTCGCGCCGCACAGTCGCTCATTCTCGCGCTGCGGCAGGGCGTGCCGGCACCGATCGCCGAGGGCGAGATCGACCTCACCCTGTTCGAGGCCGATCACGACCTGCCGGAACTGTTCGAGCAGATCGCGGCGCCCGGCGCGCCGGCAGACATCTCGCTGCTGCTCACCGGTCCCCCGGGTACGGGCAAGACGGGGCTCGCGCACCATCTCGCCCGGCTGCTCGATCGGCCGCTGCTGGTCCGGCGTGCGTCGGACCTGCTGTCCAAGTGGGTCGGCGAGACCGAGGCGAACATCGCCAGCGCGTTCCGCGAAGCCGAGCGCCAGGATGGGGTGCTGTTCTTCGACGAGGCGGATTCGCTCCTGTTCGATCGCAGCACTGCGCGGGCGAGCTGGGAGGTGGGGCAGGTCAACGAGCTGCTGAGCTGGCTCGACCGGCACCCGCTGCCCTTCGTCGCGGCGACGAACCATGTCGGGCGGCTCGATCCCGCGGCGCTCCGGCGCTTCGTGTTCAAGCTGGACTTGCAGCCGCTTGGGGCCGTGCGCGCGGCGGCGGCGTTCGAGCGGTTCTTCGCACTGCCGGCGCCCGCCGGGCTGGCGGAGATCGCTGGGCTGACGCCGGGGGATTTCGCCGTGGTGAAGCGCCAGCTGCGCTTCAGCGGCGGCGATGCGGGCTTCATCCTCGCCAGGCTTGCTGCCGAGGCCGAGGCCAAGCCCGGAGGCATGGGGCGGCTGGGATTCTGAATCCCGGCCGCTTGCCCTTCCAATAGCCCGAGTTATGGTAGCGGTATCAGAACAAGGGAGAGGATGAATGGCTCGATTGGTCCGCTGGCTGGCGCTCGTCCTGCTGATAGGCACCACGGCACAGGCGAAGCCGGGCGAGCGCTGGGTTGCGGCCTGGGGCACGTCGCAGCAGATCCCCGAGCCGGCCAACGCGCTGCCGAAGGAAGACCTGACCGACGCGACGCTGCGCCAGATCGTCCGCATCCAGGTGCCGGTGGGCAAGCTGCGGGTGCGCTTCTCCAATGCGTTCGGCACCGCGCCGCTCAGGATCGACGCGGCGACGATCGCGCGCTCGGCCAATGCCGCCACGTCGCGGGTGGATGCCGCCAGCCTCAAGACGCTGCGCTTCGGCGGTGCGGCGGCGGTGATCATCCCCGCGGGTGCGGATTACTGGTCCGATGCGGTCGACCTGCCGGTCCCGGCCGGGACCGATCTCGCCATCTCGATCCATCTGCCCGAGGCGCCTGCGCAGCAGACCGGCCATCCGGGCTCGCGCGCCACCAGCTACACGCTGCGCGGGGATCATACCGGCGACGCCGAGCTCGCCGGTGCCAAGACCGTGGTCCATTGGTACCAGCTTGCCGGGATCGAGACCGTCTCGCCGCGCGGGTCGGCCGTCGTCGTGCTGGGGGACTCGATCACCGACGGTTCGGGCGTCCAGCCCGATACCAACAAGCGCTGGACCGACGGCCTCCAGCTCCGCCTGCGCGCCACGCCCGGCCTCAGGGACAAGGCGGTGCTCAACGCCGGGCTGGGCGGCAACCGCCTGCTCAACGACGGGCTCGGCCCCAACGCGCTCGCCCGCTTCGACCGCGACGTGCTCTCGCCGCCGGGGGTGACGCACCTCGTCATTCTCGAAGGCGTCAACGATCTCGGCACGCTCACCCGCGACGCGCCGGTCTCTCCCGAAGCGCATGCCGCGCTGGTCGAGCGCATGATCGGCGCCTATCGCCAGATGGTCGCCCGCGCCCGCGCGCACGGGATCAAGGCGATCGGCGCGACGATCCTGCCCTATGGCGCCTCGGCCTATTATCATCCGGACGCGCAGAACGAGGCCGATCGCCAGGCGGTCAACAAATGGATCCGCACCCCCGGCAATTTCGACGGGGTGATCGATTTCGACGCAGCGATGCGCGATCCCGCCCAGCCGAACAAGCTGCGCAAGGCGTTCGACAATGACGGGCTGCATCCGTCGGTGGTCGGCTATCAGGCGATGGCCGATGCCGTGCCGCTCGCGCTGCTGCGTTGAGGTTCGCGCCGCCGCCAAAATTGACATCGTTCACGAGAAGGCGCGCAATCTCGCAAGATTATTGCGCGTGGTGCGGCGGCGGTCGGGATCAGCAGGGGCCGTGCCAGAAGACTCCTTTGCCCAACTCGGAATAGCATTCCGCGGGCATGCCTAGATGCTGCTTGTCCCGGGCGATCTCATACCCCCAGCCTCCGTCGAGGAACGGTTTGATCGAGATATGAACGCTGTTCCTTCTGAGGGTCACCAGCTCGGGTCGGAGGCTGGCAATAACCGGTGGCCACTCGCCCTTCGGCACCTCCACCCAACCCCGAGAGGCATTGATCGGATGCGTAGCCGCCAAGCGTTGGGATTCGGCTTTGATCGCCTCCAGCTTGGAGGATTCATATGTCGGCTCGGGGCAACCGCTGAGCAAGAGGAGCGCTGAAACGGCAGCGAATAGGGCGATTGTAGATTTTCGCTGCGTCACCGCCGGACCATACAATTGGGTCAAAAGCGGTCAATGTTCCTGCATCCGCCCTGGCCTCCCTAGAACAACTCCCCCTGCGGCCCCGCGGGCGGGCGGAACAGATCGGTCCGCAGCCGCAGCGGATCGGAGTCGAGCCCGTATTTCCGCGCTGCCTTTTTGAAGCGGGTGCGCAGCAGTTCGGCCCAGGGGCCTTGCCCTCGAAATCTTGTGTGGAAGTTCGGGTCATTGTCCTTGCCGCCGCGGATCGACTGGATCGTCGCCATCACCTTGCCCGCACGATCGGGGAAATGCGTGTCGAGCCAGGCGCGGAACAGCGGCGCCACCTCGTGCGGCAGCCGCACCGGCAGGAAGAACGCCGCCCGCGCGCCCGCTTCGGCTGCGCGCTCGAGGATATGCTCCATCTCGTGATCGGTGACCTGCGGGATCACCGGCGCCAGCGAGACGAAGGTGGGGATGCCGGCGTCGGTGAGCATGCGCACCGCCTTCAGCCTTTTCTCCGGATGCGGCGCGCGCGGCTCCACCGTCATCGCGATCCTGGGATCGAGCGAGGTCACCGACACCATCACCGCCGCCAGCCCCTTGGCCGCCGTCGGGGCAAGCAGGTCTATGTCGCGGGTCACCCGATCGGACTTGGTGGTGATCGTGATCGGATGGTTGCACTCGGCGAGCACTTCGATGCAGCCGCGGGTGATCCGCCAGATCGCCTCGATCGGCTGATAGGGATCGGTGTTGGTGCCGAACGCGATCGGGCGGCAGACATAGCCGCGCTTGGCGATTTCGGCGCGGAGCAGGGCGGGGGCGTCGGGCTTGGCGAACAGCCGCGTCTCGAAATCGAGCCCGGGCGACAGATCGTGATAGGCATGCGTCGGCCGCGCGAAGCAATAGATGCAGCCATGCTCGCAGCCGCGATAGGGGTTCACCGAACGGTCGAAGGCGATGTCGGGCGAGCTGTTGCGCGTGATGATCGTCCTGGCCTTCTCCACCGTCACCGTGGTGCGCAGCTTCGGCGCCTCGCCGTCCACGTCCTCGCGCGCATCCAGCCAGTCGCCATCGGCCTCGCGTTCGGGCAGGTTGAAGCGTCGGCTCTCGGTATTGAGGGTCGCGCCACGGACGGGGCGAGTCTTTGCCATTGCCAAAGTCTAGGCGCTTGCATAGAACGAATCAAGAACATTGGAGGATGTGATGGCCCGGATCAGCTATGTCGAACTGCCCGTGAAAAACGTTGCAGGGGTACGCGATTTCTATGCCCAGGCGTTCGGCTGGGGGTTCACCGATTTCGGTCCCGAATATTCGGCGACTACCGGCGGCGACGTCGATCTGGGACTGAACGGCAGCACCGATCACGCGATCGCGCAGCTGCTGCCGATCATCGAGGTGGAGGATCTGGAAGCCGCGCTCGCCAGCGTGACGGCGGCGGGCGGCACGATCACCGTCCCGATCTTCGCTTTTCCCGGCGGTCGCCGTTTCCACTTCCGCGATCCCGACGGCAACGAACTCGGCGCGTTCGTCAACGAGCCCGAATAGCCGCGATTGCGGGTACGGCATCGGCTGATAGAGAAGGCGCTGCATTAGGGGGAATCATCGATGCGTCTTTTCTATTCGGTTGCTGCCGGCCTGGCCTTGTCCTGCGCGGCGATCCTGCCCGCATCCGCCGAGGACAAGGCGCCCTGTGGCGCCAACATGGTCTGCGCGAGCAAGCCGGAGACCGTGATGGCGGCCATGGAGAAGGCGGGTTTCAAGCCCAAGCTCTCGAAGGACAATGGCGGCGATCCGATGATCGAGAGCGACGAGGGCATCTATCATTTCGACGTCTATTTCTATGGGTGCGAGAACCACATCAACTGCGATTCGCTGCGCTTCGAGGCGATATTCGAGAAGGCGCCGGAAAACACGATCGAGCTTGCGAACAAGTGGAACGTATCGAAGCGCTTCCTCCAGGCATCGGTGCGCGACAGCGGAGAGATGGCGTTCGCCTATGACGTACCGACGATCGGCGGCGTGAACGACGCCAATTTCGCCGATGTCCTGGATTGGTGGACGTCCGAGCTCAATGAGCTCGGCAAATTCTTCAAGAAAGAGCTCAACCTTCCGGACAACCCTGAGCCCGCGAAGAAGTGACCGCCTAGCGCTCCGTCAGGCGCGGCATCAGCTCGACGAAGTTGCAGGGCTTGTGGCGGATGTCGAGCTGGGTGGCGAGGATGCCGTCCCAGGCATCGGTGACGGCGCCGGTCGAGCCCGGCAGCGCGAAGATGTAGGTGCCGCGCGCCACCCCGGCGGTCGCGCGCGACTGGATCGTCGAGGTGCCGATCGTCTGGTAGCTCAGCCAGCGGAACAGCTCGCCAAAACCCGGTATCTCCTTGTCCCAGACCCGGGCCAGCGCCTCGGGCGTGACGTCGCGGCCGGTGACGCCGGTGCCGCCGGTGGTCAGGATCACGTCGATCTCCGGATCGTCGATCCAGGCGTGCAGCCGCGCGACGATGGTATCGGGGTCGTCCTTCACGATAGTCCGGTCGGCGAGCGCGTGCCCCGCGCCGGTCAGCCGCTCGACCAGCCGGTCGCCCGAGCGGTCGTCGGCGAGCGTTCGCGTGTCCGAGACCGTCAGCACCGCAATCCGCACCGGGCGGAACGCGACGCTCTCGTCAATTGCCATTGGCAACCTGTGCCGGCACCGTGCGCGCGCTCAGCGTCACTGCGGGGACTTCGTTCTCGGGCACGGGTTCGGCGCGCAGCATGGGGGCAGGCGGCACGAACGCAGGCGCGCGGCGCGTCTGGAGCTTGATCGCCGGAGAGCCCGGCAGGCCGGGGAATTTGGGCCACAGCCCCTGCGCGAGCGCAGCGCGGCTCACCGATTTGCGGCCGTCCTTCTGCTCGTACATCCAATAGTTGCGCAGCACCGTCATCACATAGCCGCGCGTCTCCCAATAGGGGATGCTCTCGATGTACAGCAGCGGATCGCCGCCGTCGCGCGACATGCTGTTCCACAGCTGCACCGGCGAGGGTCCCGCATTGTACGCGGCGATCACCTTGGGCAGCAGCCCCTGGGTGAAGGGCTGGTCGCGCAGCTGCTCGAGATAGGACTGGCCGATCTCCATGTTGACCGACGGCTTGGTGAGGTCGGACGCGGCATAGGTGACGCCGCGCTTGCGGCCGACATCGATCGCAGCGCCGGTCTTGACCTGCATGAGGCCCATCGCGCCGGCGGCGCTGCGGATCTCGGCGTTGAAGCGCGATTCCTGGAGCGTGTGGGCAAAGACCAACGCCTTGTCGACGCGCCAACCGCCATCGGGCGTCCAGTTGGGCGCGGGATAGCGCGCCTCCGCCAGCGGCTGGGCGCCGGCGGGGCCGTTGTGCGAGAGCCAGAGCTGGGTGGCGGGCAGGCTGAGCAGTCCGGCGATGCGGATCAGCGCGCCATGCTCGCCGGGATTGCAGAACTTGGCCTGGTGGCGGAGCACCTGGTCGGCCAGCCCATTCTCGCCGATCTCGACCAAAGCGGCGGCGACGCGGACGTTCGGGCGGTGCTGGAGCGCCTTCCAGTCCTGGGTGACGAAGGCCTCGCCCTTGCTCGACTTGTCCTCGACGCCCAGCGCGGAGCGGGCGAGCAGGCCGTAGAAGGTCTCGTTATACTGGCTCGCGGCCTTGAGCTTGGCAGCGACCCGGTCGGGCCGGCCGCACGCCATTTCCGCGCGCGATCCCCAATAGAGACCGGCGGAGCGCATCTCGGTATCGGCGGCGCGGGTGGCGACGCGCTCGAACGCGGCGTCGGCAGTCTCGCAATCCTGCTGGCGCCACGCCGCCAGGCCCTGGACCCAATCGGCCTGGGGCGCCCAGGTGCCGGCGCCGTCCTGCGCCTTGGCCGCCACGCGGCGCGCATTGGTGTCGTCGCCGGCGATGTAATAGATCCACGCGACCTTCTGCTGCCATTCGGTCAGCGCCTCGGGCGTCAGGTCGGGGGAGAATCTGTCGAGCAGTGCCTCGGCTTCGGGGCCGTTGTCGCTTTTCACATAGGGCTGGATCGCCAGCGCGATCTCGGTCGCCGCGGCATCGCTCTTCACCGATCGCGCGCGCTGGCGCACCGGCGCGGCATCGAACCAGACGAGCCGCTGCGCGACGGGCAGCACCGGCAGGTCGGTGGCGCCGCGCGTCTTGGCCATGCGGGCGATCTGCTCGGCCTCGGGCAGCTCGGGCGCCTCGGCGAGCAGCGCCAGCAGCGGCGTCATCTCGACCCGGGGCGAATTCCTGGCGGTGTAGAGCTCGGCGCGCGCGATCGCGTGCAGCGGGCCGGGTTTCATCGAATCGAGTTGCAATTGCGCATCGGACCATCTGCCGGCGCGGATCGCGGCGAAGACCGCGCGATAGCCGGCGCGCTGATCGCCATCGAGCTGGTCGGGGATGCCGTCGCCGTCGCGGATCGGGGCAGGGGCCGGAGCCAGGGTAATCGGCGGGGCGTAGACGGTGCCGCCGCTGGGCGTGTTCAGGTCATCGGCATGGGCAATCGCCGGCGTCGCGGTCAGCGCCGCAGCTAGGATGATACGCAGTGTCACTCGCTGGTTTCCCGGCTGAACGGAAGCAGATGCCTCCAGACTTCGCTCTTGGCGGCCGGCCGCTCGATCAGGAGACGGGGGTGATAGGTCGCCAAGGCCCGCATCCTGGCCCCGGAATGGTTAATGTCATGTATACGATTGAACCCGGCGGCGGTGCTCGTCTCGTCCAGCACACAACTCGTCGCCTGTCCCAGGATCAGCAGCTTCTTCGGCGCGATCAGGCCCAGATGATGGCGCGCCAGTTCGACGAGCCGCGCCTGCTGTTCGGACGGGATACGCCCGGTCAGCGGCCGCGCCACGGCGAGCGAGGCGATATAGACCGAGTCGCGGGAGAGCCCGACCGCCGCCAGCATCCGGTCGAGCAGCCGGCCCGAGGGGCCCGTCAGCAGCGCATCCGTATCGTCGGGTTCGGGCATGTCGGTGAAAATCGCCCATTCTGCATCGGGCGATCCCGCGGGCGCCACGCGGGGCGTCAGCCAGTTCTGTTCCGGTGCGGCTTCGCTCATCCGCCAGGCGATGAACGTATCCAGCGTATCGGGAAGCACCTCGACCGGCGCCGCTACGGCAACCGCGCCCGGCATGGCCTCGGCGGGCGGCGTGCGCCGCGCCAGCCAGTCGCGCGGCTCCTCGTCCACCAGCGCGTCGATGCCGGCATCCTGCCACCATTCGAGTGCGCTGCTGAGCGTCTGGCGCCAGTCCTGAACCGTTTCCCTCCCCATGGCTAAAGCTTTGAATCCCTGTTGACGGCGCGGTCAATCTGGCCCCATCGCCAGAGGGACAGGACGTTGCCAAGGTGCGACGACAAGCATGCCAGCGCGTCCAAGGCAAGGAAGACTAGGGGATTTGGGATGAGCGAACGGGAGTCGATGCCCTATGACGTCGTGATCGTCGGCGCGGGGCCTGCCGGGCTTTCCGCGGCGATCCGGCTCAAGCAGCTGGCCAACGAAGCGGGCGCCGAACTGTCGGTCTGCGTGCTGGAAAAGGGCTCTGAGGTCGGCGCGCACATCCTCTCCGGCGCGGTCGTCGATCCCAAGGGCCTGGACGAGCTGATCCCCGACTGGCGCGACCAGGATTGCCCGCTCGCGCGCACCCCGGTGACCGAGAATCATCACTGGTTCCTGAGTGCCAAGGGCAAGTCGGCCTTCCCCGAATTCATGACGCCGCCCTATCTCCACAACAAGGGCACCTATACCGGCTCGCTCGGCAATCTCTGCCGCTGGCTGGCGGGCAAGGCCGAGGAGCTGGGCGTCGAGATCTTCCCCGGCTTCGCCGCCGCCGAGATCCTCTACAATCCGGACGGATCGGTGCAGGGCGTCGCCACCGGCGACATGGGCGTGGCGCGCGACGGGCATCACAAGCCCGACTATGCCCCCGGCCTCGAGCTCCACGCCAAATATACCTTCTTCGCCGAAGGCTGCCGCGGCCATCTGACCAAGCAGCTCATCCGCAACTTTGATCTCGCCAGAGACAGCCAGCCCCAGATCTACGGCATCGGCATCAAGGAATTGTGGGACATCGATCCCGCGAAGCATGTGCCGGGCAAGGTGATCCACACTCAGGGCTGGCCGCTCGACGACGACGCCAATGGCGGCGGCTTCCTCTATCATCAGGCCGACGGCCAGGTCGCGCTCGGCTTCGTCGTCTGGCTCAACTACCACAACCCCTATCTCTCCCCCTTCCACGAGATGCAGCGCTGGAAGACGCATCCGGCGATCGCGGAGATGCTGAAGGGCGGCAAGCGCGTCTCCTATGGCGCGCGCGCCATCTCGGACGGCGGATGGCAATCGGTGCCCAGGCTCGTCGCGCCGGGCGCCGCGCTGATCGGGGATGCGGCGGGCTTCCTCAACGTGCCGCGGATCAAGGGCACCCACACTTCGATGAAGAGCGCGATGATGGCCGCCGAGGCCGCCTTCGCCGCGCTTCAGGCCGGGCGCAGCGCGGACGAGCTGACCGCCTATCCCGAGGCCTATGAGGTGAGCTGGGTCTACAAGGAGCTGCGCGGCGTCCGCAACGTCGCGCCGCTGGTCAAGAAGTTCGGCGATGTCTGGGGCACGCTGCTGGCCGGCACCGCGATGTGGATGGAGCTGATCGGGCTGCGCTGGCCGTTCACGATGAAGCATCCCCTCGACAATGAGAGCCTGCGCCGTGCCGACCAGTCCAAGCCGATCGACTATCCCAAGCCCGATGGCGTGCTGACCTTCGACCGGCTTTCTTCGGTGTTCGTCTCGAACACCAACCATGAGGAGGACCAGCCGGTCCATCTGACGCTCAAGGATCCGGAAATCCCCATAAATTACAATCTTCCGGTGTACGCCGAGCCGGCGCAGCGCTACTGTCCGGCCGGCGTGTATGAGGTAGTGGGGGAAGGCGATGATCTGCGGTTCCAGATCAACGCGCAGAATTGCGTGCACTGCAAGACCTGCGACATCAAGGACCCCACGCAGAACATCAACTGGGTGGTCCCCGAAGGCGGGGGTGGCCCCAATTATCCGAACATGTAGCCTTGCCTTTGCTCTGCTCGCGGCCGTGCCTGCGGCCGCGCAGCAGGACCCGGCGGACTATGTCCGTGCTCGGGCGGCCGATGCGCAGGGCGCCGCCGCCATCGCCGCGGCCGGCTATGCCAAGGCGCTGGCCACCTCGCCCGACGACGAGGTCATTGCGCTGCGCGCCTATCGCCAGGCGCTTTCGGTCGGCGACTACAGCCTGGCCAGCAAGGCGGCTGCGGTGATGGTCCGCAAGGGCGTCGCGCCGCCCGACACTGCCGTGCTCGCGTTCTCGATCGCGCTCCACAATGGCGACCGGCTGGGCGCGCAGACCGCGATCCAGCGGATGTCCGGCGGCCCGCTCGATTTCCTCGCGCCGGTGCTCGGCGCCTGGCTTGCCTTCGATCGCGGCGAGGACGGCGTGGCGTCGCTCGACAAGGCCGGCGGCAGCGGGCTTTCGCGGCGCTACACCAGCCGCCACCGTGCGCTGCTGCTGCTTGCCGCGGGCCGCACCAGCGAGGCGATGGTCTCGCTGCTGCCGCTGATGATCAACCCCGACGATGACGAGGATCTGCGGATCGACGCCGCGCGGCTGCTCGCCGCGACCGGCGAGCGCGACAGGGCGCGCAATCTCCTCACGGGCGATCGCCCCGAGATCGCGGTACTGCGCAAGCGCCTGGACAAGAGCGGCAAGCCGGACGCGGCGTTCGGCGCCTCGCGGCTGTTCCTCGGTCTTGCCCAGGACATCGCCAAGGAGGACATGCAGCCGCTCTCGGTGCTGCTCACCCGATCGGCGCTGCTGCTCGATCCCGAGGACGATCGCGCGCGGCTCTATCTTGCCGAGGCGCTTTCGGAAGGCGGCTCGTCCGATCTCGCGCTCGCCGTGCTGGGCGACGTGCGCGGCAAGAGCCCGTTCGCGCGCGGTGCCGCTGCCGGGCGGGTCGCGGCGCTCCGCCGGGCCGGACGCGCCGCCGAGGCGCTGGCCGCCGCAAGGGCGATGGCGCGCGACAAGCACGCCACCGGTGCCGATGCGCAGACCTATGGCGATCTCCTCGCCGACGATGCGCAATATGATGCCGCCGCCGCAGCCTATGCCGCCGGGCTCGATCGCAAGCCGGTCGGGGAGGAATGGATGCTCCACTATCTCCGCGGCACCGCGCTGGATCGCGCCGGCCGCTGGGACGAGGCGCTGCCCGCGCTCCGCCGCGCCGTGCAGCTTGCGCCGATGCAGCCCGAGGCGCTCGAATATCTCGGCTATGCCCAGGTCGAGCGCGGCGAGAACCTGACCGATGCCGAAGCGCTGCTCGTCCGCGCCCAGGCACTCAGGCCCAACGATCCCGGCATCGCCGATTCGCTCGGCTGGGCCTATTACCAGCAGGGTGACGTGGCCCGCGCGCTGCCGCTGCTCGAGAAAGCGGCGCGCGTCGATCCGGGCGGTGCCCGCGCCAACGAGCATCTCGGCGACGCCTATTGGCGGCTCGGCCGGCACTACGAGGCGCGCTACGCCTGGCGCGCGGCGGCGGTCTATGCCGATCCCACCGCGGCGGGGCGCATCGCCGGCAAGCTCGCCCATGGGCTCGTGGTCGCTGCGAACTGACGCCATGATCACCGAGATCGCGCGCGCCAAGCTCAACCTGGCGCTCCATGTCCGCGCCCGCCGGCCCGACGGCTATCACGAGCTCGAGACGCTGTTCGCGTTCGTCGAGGATGGCGATGTGCTGCACGTCGCGCCCGCCGATATCGACAGCTTCGCCCTGACCGGACCCTTCGCCGCCGCGCTGGCGGGCGAAGGCGACAACCTCGTCACCCGCGCCGCCACGCGCTTCCGCGCGGCCTTCGGCGGCGGCGCGCATGCGATCACCCTCGACAAGCGCCTGCCGGTCGCCTCGGGCATCGGCGGCGGATCGGCGGACGCCGCCGCCGCGCTCCGCGCGCTGGGACGGCTGCACGGCGTTCCGCTCGGCGGGATGTTCGACATCGCCGCCGAACTCGGGTCGGACG
This sequence comes from uncultured Sphingomonas sp., assembly GCA_966211615.1. GTDB lineage: Bacteria > Pseudomonadota > Alphaproteobacteria > Sphingomonadales > Sphingomonadaceae > Sphingomonas. Next base: position 2,194 of record CBIHNZ010000001.1, on the reverse strand, counting down.
TCCCCGCCTGCCTGCTCGGCGAGACGGCGATCGGGCGGGGCAGGGGCGAGCGGCTGGAGCCCGTGCCCGGGCTGCCGGGGACGCCGGTGCTGCTCGTCAATCCGGGCGTCGCGGTATCGACCGCCCAGGTCTTCGCCCGCTGGGACGGGATCGATCGCGGCCCGCTGGCCGCCGATCCGATGACCGGCCGCAACGACCTCTACGCGGCTGCGCGGCTGGTCGCGCCGGTGATCGGATCGGTGATGGCGTGGCTCGAAGCGCAGCCGTGCGTCACGCTCGCGCGCATGTCGGGTTCGGGTGCCACCTGTTTCGCGCTGTTCGAGAGCGAAGCCGCGCGCGCCGCCACCGCGGCGCAGGTCCCCCAGGGCTGGTGGCATCTCGAAACCCGCCTCGCCTGATCCGTTTACCAATTCCCTAAAGCCGCTGTTGGCAATGTTGCGCGTAGAAGGGCATCAGCGGATCAGCCCGGCGCGGGACGTTCGCTGGTGGCTCGCGGTGCCTGGGTGAAAGCCCCGCCCGCGCGCCATCCCCGTATCTCGGCCGGTGCCCTGGCCCGTGACAGCGGCCCCCGGATCGGGCAGAGCCGCGCTCCATGATCCAGATCAGCCGAGACGGACCCGTCGCCACGATCGCGCTGGCGCGTCCCGAAGCCAAGAACGCGCTCCCGATCGCCGCCTGGCAGGCCATCGCCGCCGCCGCGCGCGAGGTCGAGGACGCCCGCGCCGTGATCCTCCGTTCCGACGTGGTCGGGATCTTCTCCGCCGGCGCCGATGTCCGCGAGTTCGAGCAGCTCCAGGCGGATCCGGCCCTGCGCATCCGCTTCCGCGAGGCGATGCGCGCGGGGATCGAGGCGATCGCCGCCTTGCCCATGCCGGTGATCGCCGCGATCGAGGGCGGCTGTTTCGGCGCCGCGGTCGCCTTGATCCTCGCCGCCGATATCCGCGTCGCCGGCGACCGCGCCGAGTTCGCCACCACCCCTGCACGGCTCGGCCTCGGCTACCCGCAGGAAGATGTCGCGCGCCTCCAGGCACAGGTCGGGAAGGGCGTGGCATCGATGATGCTGTTCACCGGCGATTGGGTGCGGGCCGACGAGGCCAAGGCAATCCGCCTGGTCGAGATCCGCGCCAAAAAGGCAGGCGAGACCGCGCTCGCCATCGCCAAGACCATCGCCGGCAACGCGCCCGACGCAGTCCGCCAGCTCAAGCGCGCGCTGAACGGTCCTGCCGCCGATCTCGACCGGGCGTTCGACGACGCGTTCGGCGGCGCCGAGTTCGCCGAGGGCCTCGCTGCGTTCGGCGCGCGCCGCAAGCCGGTCTATTGATGCAGCCCGCCGCCGAAACGCTCGAAGGCAGCGCGCAGGACGTCCTGCTGCTCTGCGACCATGCCTCGAACGCGGTGCCCGAGGGCGTGGATCTCGGCATCGCGCCCGAGCTGCTCGACCTCCATATCGCGATCGACATCGGCGCTGCCGCCGTCACCCGCGCGCTGGCCGCAACCCTCGGCGTGCCCGCGATCCTCGCCACGGTCTCGCGCCTGGTGATCGATCTGCACCGCGAGCCCGATCATGTCGGCCTGATCCCGCACCGGAGCGACGGCCATATGATCCCCGGCAACGAGGCCGTGGATCGCCTGGGCCGTATCGCCCGCTTCCACGCGCCCTATCACCGCCTGATCCGCGACCAGGTTCGCGCCCGGCGCCCTAAGCTGATCCTCTCGATCCACAGCTTCACGCCCTGCCTCGAGCATGGCGGCACGCCGCGCCCCTGGGAGGTCGGCGTGCTCTACAATCGCGATATCCGCGCCGCGCTGCCCGCGGTGCAGTTCTTCCGCGACCAGGGCCTGACCACCGGCGACAACGAGCCCTATTCGGGACGCCTGCTCAACGCGACGCTCAACCGCCATGCCGAAGGGCAGGGGATTCCCTCGGTCGCGATCGAGATCCGCAACGACCTGATCCGCGATTCCGCCGGCGTCGGGCGGTGGAGCCAGATTTTGGCCGACCTGACAAATTCTTTGCGCAATCATCTTGCGCAAAAGGTGTTCCCCGCGACATAGGCTTGCGCGCCATGACCAACCGATTCGACAAGTCCCGCCTGCCCAGCCGCCACGTTTCCGTCGGACCTGAGCGTTCTCCCCACCGCAGCTATTACTACGCCATGGGCATAGCCGAGGAGGATATCGCCAAGCCCTTCGT